>CAYUMU010000085.1:0-29209 GCA_964445985.1 uncultured Pirellulales bacterium
TTCCAGGGTAAAACATTAACGCCAAAACCGGAAGTTATTTTTCGTGTGATACTAACGGTTTTCGCGTGACTCGTAAACGTACTCATCAACGCGAATTTCCTGCAAATCACTCGTGATGTATGCATCGACATCGAAATTCTTATGCAGTCCGGGGACAGGAACAATTTCCATTCCAAAATCCAAGTCTACGATCTTTTCGATAGGCACTGGGATTGTGTCACTCGCGTGATGTTTTGCGAGAAACTCCATTGCACGCCGCCGAATATCCGATTCGGAATAGCAAGGCGCCTTTATTTCCATGCTACGATCTCCTCACGTCCTCTATAAATTCATCTAGCTTTTCCGGCGGCATTGGCCGTCCGCGAAGCGTTCTGAACAGAGCCGGAAGTTTTTCGAGCAGTTCAACATCCGAGAGCAAATCCTTTGGAATTTGGCCTTTCGAAGCCGCGGCGACATCGAAGAACTCAATCCACGAATCACCGCCCTCGGCTAGCCCGAGAGCAGTTGCATATCGTTCAAGCAAATCTTCGCGATTCGGCGGCGGGTAAAGTCCTCTCTCCAAACGGCTAAAATTCCCCGGGTCAAATCCATTCTTCAGGCAAAACTCGCGCATCGTCAGACCGGTGGCGGCACGAAGCTTTCGGAGCAGTAAGGAAAATGGGGTCGAGGGCATGGCGGGGCTCCCTTGTGACGTAAGCAGTTGAGGTCGTTGTGATTATTGTACAACAAACACAACTGCAGTCAAGGGAATGTGTTCACATACCTGACGCAACGACTCGCGTGAGCATACACGCCTCCCCCCTGTTCTTCCGAGCATTGGCGGGCGGTCCCTTCACTTGGCCAGCAGCTTTTCAAGATGAACGGCGAGCGCATCCCCGCGGGCATCGACGGCAATCACCTTGCCATCTTTATCCACCAGAATGGCGGCGGGGATGGCGCGGATGTTGTACTTTTTGGCCATCGGATTGCCCCAGCCTTGGTTGGCGTCGTCGAAGAGGTTGGCCCAGGCCAGGTTTTCTTCTTTGATGAATTCGAGCAGGGCATCGCGATCTTTGTCGAGGCTGATGCCGACGACCTCAAAACCCTGGTCGTGGTACTTCTCGTAGTTGGCCTTGAGGTTGGGGAGTTCCGCCCGGCAGGGTCCGCACCACGTGGCCCAGAAGTCGACCAGCACCACCTTGCCCCGGTAGCTGGCCCAATCGAAGGGCAGACCGTCCGCGTTCGTCCCTTCCAACTCCAAAGGCTTGCCGACCAGTTCGCCCAATTTGGGGCCTGAGGGGGCGTCGGGCTTCTTGAGAATTTGCTTGCCGTACTTGGCCACGTCGCGGTCTTCGCTCTTGACGATCAGCTCGCCCAACTGGTCGAACATTTCGTCTTTGAGCTTGGAGTCTTTGATTTCGTTGATCAGGCCCACCGTTTCCGAAACCAGCCGCAAGTGGCGAGTGGCCGGGGGCTCGCTGCCCAGCAGGGCTTTAACTTCTTCGAACAGGCTTTGCCGCAACTCGGTATCGGCCTTCGCGGCTCGGGCAGCCATCAACCGCTCTTCCAGCACGTGCAAACCTGCCGCGCGGCTGATCTCCGGTTGGTCGTCCTTGGCCAGTTTATGAGCCCAGATCATAAGCTGCTTGTTGGCGGCGGCATCGCCGAGCACGGCTTGTTGATGGAGGCTTTGGAATAAGATTTTGGCCGCTTGCAAGCGCTGGGCTTCGTTGGCCTTGGCGGCCAGGATTCGCTCCGCGGCATCGACCATGGCGGCCTGGAATGCCGCCCGTTTGCGAATGGCCTCGGGCTTTTGCTGCATGCGCTCCAGGTACTGGGCCAACGGCTCGACCGTGGCTCCGGCCGGCGCGGCGTAGGGATTGCCGGGGGGGCCTTCGTTGGCGACTTCGGCCGCGGCGGCGGGCTCTTCGTCGGCAGCGGCCGCCCACGGTATGGCGGCGCCTCCCGCAGCAAGACCCAGCACCATGACCAGCGTTCCCAGCAACCACTTCGACGACATGGCAGCACTCCGTCAGCCAGAAAGGAATAGGACGCAGCCCCCGCAGCTGTGGGCCTTAGCGTACCACGGCGACCGATGGCCGCCAAATATTGCCCGGCCCGATAGGGGCGGTTTGTTGCTGGCGCGCGGAACGCCCGCCGTTCGCCCGCGGGAGAAGGCGGGCCAAGTTCCGTGGGATATGCGGCCTGAGCGGGTTGGGCGGGCGGAGCGCGGCCGGCCCCCCAATTATGTTAGGCAGGCGCTATGGAGTGCCAAGGAACTAGGATACAATAGTTTTGTGGTTCGCCCGGAATGCGGTGAGACGGACGTCACCCCGAATCACTCAAGTCTTTTCTGAGCAGAGAGTTAATCGCAACTGCCCCCCGCGGTCTCGCCAGACCGATTTGGAACAACATCGGGTAGGTTCGCCTGACCAAACCCAGCTGTCCTGGGAACACGGACGGGGGGTTGATTCGTCTATCTGTAAATCACGGAACTTTCGTGTCGAGTTTCGCGTCTATAAAACTACCTACCGTGAACGACGACGCCACGCTCATCACCGATGCCCTCCGCGGGAACACCGAGGCGTTTGGGCAACTGGTCTGCCGCTATCAGGACCGGTTGTACAACGCCATCGTGCATCTCGTTGGCTCGTGCGATGAAGCTTACGACGTTGTGCAAGACGCGTTTGTGCAAGCTTTTGTCAAGCTGGCCTCGTTTGAAGGCGCTTCGGCCTTTTACACCTGGTTGTATCGCATTGCCTTCAACTTGGCGGTCAGCAGGCAGCGTCGCAAGCGTCCTACCCTTTCGATCGAGCAAACTCGTGAGGTCACGGGCAAAGAACCGCTGGAACTGATCAGTCCCGATGAACCGCTCCAGCGAGAAGAACGTGCCCGGCAGGTGCAGCGCGGCCTGGCGGCTCTCAGTGAAGAGCACCGGGCCATATTGATCATGCGCGAAATGGAAGATTTTTCGTACGAGGAGATCGCGGACCTGCTCGGCGTGCCCCTTGGCACGGTGCGCAGCCGTTTGAATCGGGCACGGATGCAACTGCGCGAACAGCTGAAAGAGGTTCTGCAAGAAGATTTCAAGTAGCGGGTGGCTAGTAGCTGGTAGTTGGGGGCTAGTGAGAAGTGCTGAAGGAGGGTTTGCAAGACCCTTTCAAGTAGCGCGGGGGGGGAAACGATGTGCCTCCTCCCACTCGCACCCGGCGGCTGCCGATTCCGTGTTTGTTTTTGCGAACCTCGTCCCGTTTCGTCGGCGAGATTTTGACGATGAAAGAATTGCCTCACGAAGAACTGCTATCCGGCTATCTCGACGGCGAACTCGAGCCGTCGGAGCGCGCGGTCGTGGAGCGCATGTTGCGCGTGAACGCCCATGCGCGCCAATTGCTCGATGAACTGCGCGCGCTGCGCGAAACCATTCGATCGCTCCCCCAATACAAGCTCTGCCCCTCGCTGCCGCAACGCGGTTTTGCCGAAGACGTGCTGCGGAGGGCTGAGCGCGAAATGCTGTTGCAGCCATCGGCCCATACCGAAACGGTTGCCGCGAGCCACCACCCGGCAAATGCAAGCGAGGCAACGACCGACGAGCCGGCGACCGTGGCCAACGCGATCCCGCCAAGAACGACCCCGCCCACGGCTCCCTCTTCGATGGCGAGCCCTTCCGCGCGGTCGGCCGCGGTTTTGCCCCGTCGCACCGCCGAGCATGGCGGCGGCTGGAAACGATTGCTGGCGGCGGCCATGGTGTTGGCGGCATCGGTGGCGCTGATGGTGCTGGCGCAGCCCGGCGACTGGCAGGCGACCGATCCGGTGGTCTGGCATTCGCCAGGCCCTCAACTGCCCACCAGCGTGCGCGACCTCAGCGAGGGAGATCCCGGCACGGCAGAACGGCAAGGCACGGCAGAACGGCAGCACGCAGCGCCGCCCCACAACGTGGATCGCCTGGCCAAATCTTCCGCGTTGCCGCACGATAAAACGGCGCAATTTAGTGCTGTCGAAGCGGCCATCGCTCCGACCGCCGAGACGCCCAATTCCCCGTCGCACACCACTGGACCGGCCATGGGATACGCGATCCCCGCCGCCAGTCCACCGCTGGCCAAGCATAGTGGCGAGCCTGCCGGGGCGGTTGCCTCGCCGGTTGACGCACAAGGTTCCCATTTGCGGCAATCAACGCGGGATGGTGTGGCCGCCCGTCCCGCTTTGCCTGGCAACGGGGTTCCGCCGTTGGGAGTGAGCGGATCGCGAGATGCGGTAGACGCGAGAAGGATGGCCACGCGCGAAGGCGAGGCGAGCTCGGCGTTTGGCGGTGGCGGAGCCTTGCCCCAAAATCCGGTCGTGGCGACGGCTTCACCCTTGGCCGATCCACGGCCAGGTTTGGCCCGGCTGGAGAATCCGTCGGCCCAAACGATGGTGGTCCACGTGCAGGTTACCGAACAGGGCTGGCACGATGGCCGATTCCAAGAGCTGCTCTCCGCGCGGCAGATTTCCTGGCGAGATTCCAAGGCGCGTAGCACGGAGCACGCCTTCCGCAAGAATTCGTCCATCGCCCCGGAAGCCGCGGCCATGGCGGACGCGGTCCCCCCACCCACAGCTGGCAGCTCCGCCGCGCCTCCCGTGGAGCCGCTGGCGGCAAAACCCAGAGCGCCGGGTGCTCCCCCGCTTGAAGTCGTCCGGGGCAGCGCGGCAAACTCCGCGACAGAAAAACGAGACACCATGCGTCGCGGCGATGGAGGACCCCGTGGCGCGAATGAAAACCTCGCCGCCCAGAACGATATCCAGCTCCTGTACCTCGACGCCCCCGAAGAACAACTGCAAGCCTTGCTGGGCGACCTCCGATCGGCGGCCGACCGCAACGAGAGTATCGCGTCGCTGTCGGTGACCACGCCTTCGGTTCTGAAACGGCAGTTCAAAGCGGCCGAGGAGCAAATGCTGGCCACGTCGCCCCAGGTGGATTCCGATTGGGCGAAGCACCTTGGCTCGAATCAAAGCTACGCCAATGAGCCCCCGGCCGATGATGCGGCCGCGTCGGCGCAGGTTCGCCATCTGGCCGAACTGAATCGGGTGGCGCAACGCCAGGAAGCCGAGCGGCTCAAACACAATCAGCCCCGTCCCCAACAAGCGGCCGGGATCCCGGGCGCGCCAACAGCGGGTGCGGGCAAAGGTGAGGGGCTGACAGCGGAAAAGGCAGAGTCGGGCGATCACGCGGGTAAATTGCCAGCTGTCCAAGCGTTGGGCAAGCAAACGCCGCGGGAGTCCTACGGCAGCGCGCCGGGCTCCATGCGCGACGTCGATGCCGACGAAATCGCGCCCCTGGAAAGCCCTTTCGATTCGGAACTGGCCCTAGGCAAGCGAACGGAGGCGGAGCTCGCCGCCAAGAAAGCCTCGACGGCCCCCGAAGGCCTGGCGATTCGCTTGCAAAGTGACAATTTGCAAAACTTCAGCAAGCTGGAATCGCCCCCCGGCGCCGATCCGGCCCAAGCCTTCATGGCCGATCAGCGGAGCGGGGCCGACCTCAAGCTAGATAGCGGCGAGGGGAAGCAGCCGGGGCGCAATGTGGAGGCGCTGTTTATCATTCAAATCGTGCCGAACCGGCCCGGCGTGAAATAGACAACGAAGCCACTGCCAACGGCTCAGTTGGCCTTGATTCGCAAGTTGCGAAACTCCAGCGCCGCTCCCTCGGCTTGCAAACCAATGTGCCCCTGGGCGGGGGTCAGGCCGACGCCTTCCCAGGCAGGCTTGCCGTTGCACCAAAAGGTTACTTTGTCGCCGGCCACGCGCACCCGCCACTGGTTCCATTCGCCGGGCGGGTTTTGCAGCTCAGGCACCTTGGTGGCCCCTTCCAACTTGCCGCCAATGAAGGCCCCTTCGCTCCCCTTGGCCAGGTTGATCTGATTCTTGCCACCCCCTGGCCCGGTGCGAATGAAGTAGCCGCTGTTGTACTTGTCTTTGAGCGACCGCCATTCGAAGGCCATTTCATAGTCGCCATACTCGGCGGCCGTGATCAGGTGCGGTTTGCCGCCGCCGGTGACTTGGATCACGCCGTCTTGCACCTTCCAATTCGCGGGAGCTTCGCTGCCGTCGCTGAAGCGCCAGCCGGTGAAGTCCTTGCCGTTGAACATGGGCGTGAAGTCCTTTTCAGCATCGCCTGCCTTGGCCGCCTGGCTCATTGCGGGGCCAGCGTTGAGCGCGACAAACAGGGCAACGCACGGCATCAGCCAACAGGTCTTCATGGTGAGGTCCAAGTCATGGATGGGGGGAGGGGAGGACGCGCGATTCGAAAGCAGAGTGAAGGGGGGCCGGGGGCTCAGGCCAGCAGTTCGGTGACCACCCGCGCCGTCTGACCGTCGGTCAGCGTTTGCTCGCGGGCATTCCGCAAGAACGTGAGCCGCTCGTGATCGAGCCCAAACAGGTGCAACAGCGTGGCGTGATAGTCGGCATGGCTCACGCGACCTTCCAGGGCCTTGTGGCCAAATTCGTCGGTCGACCCGTGGGCGTAACCCGCTTTGAAGCCGCCGCCGGCCACCCACATGCTAAAGCCGGCCGTGTTGTGGTCGCGGCCGAGCTTTTCGCGGCCGGCATCGTTTTGAATGACCGGCAGCCGGCCCATCTCTCCGCCCCAATGAACCACGGTTGATTCCAGCAGGCCCCGCTGCTTGAGGTCTTGCACGAGCGCGGCCGAGGGTTGATCGACCTTGCCGCACGCCGCGGGAAGCGAGGTGACAATCCGCCCATGGTGATCCCAGAACTGGTTCTGCGTGAAAACCTGCACGAACCGCACACCCCGTTCGATTAGCCGCCGGGCAACCAAACAACGGCTGCCGTACTCGCGGGTGACCGGGTTATCGAGACCGTACAGTTTGTGCGTGGCCGCCGTTTCTTGCTCGATATCCAAGGCGTCTTTCGCGGCCAACTGCATCTTGGCCGCCAACTCAAAGCTCGCCATGCGGGCTTGCAAATCGAGATTGCCAGGACGCTGTTCGTAGTGCCGCTGATTGAGCTGTTGCAGATACGAGAGCGAGCGGGCCTGCGGGGCGCCTTGCAGATGGGGTGGCGGATCGAGGTTCAAAATCCGCGGCTCTTGCGGGCGGACCACCGTGCCTTGGTAGAGCGAAGGGAGCCAACCCTGGGACCAATTCTCCACGCCCATTACCGGCAATTGACCGGGGTCGATCAGGGCGACATAGGCCGGCAGATTCTGGGTCTCGGCCCCCAAGCCATAAGTGAGCCAACTGCCGAGCGAGGGCCGGCCGGCGACGATGCGGCCGGAGTTCATGGCCCGGATCGATTGGCCGTGGTTGTTCACGCTGGTGTGCATGGAGCGAATCAGCGTGATGTCGTCGGCCACCTCGGCCAGGCATGGCAACAGCTCGGAAATTTGCATACCGCTTTCTCCGCGGGGAGCAAATTTCCAAGGGCTGGCGAAAACCTTGCTGCTGGCCTGGGCGGCGTTGTCGTACTTGATTTCACCGGGGTACGTTTGGCCGTCGTACTTGGCCAAGGCTGGCTTGGGGTCGAACAGGTCCAAGTGGCTTGGCCCGCCCTGCATCCATAGCGAGATCATCGCCTTGGCCCTGGGTTCCACGTGCGGATGCTTGGGCAGCAGATCGAACCGCGGGGCTTCCAAGGGTGGCTGGGCCGGCGCCGCCTGGGCGTGGTCTTGCTGCAGCAAGGAACTCAGGGCCAATCCACCCAGTCCCCAGGCCCCGCGAGCTAAAAAGTGTCGCCGGCTGTTCCCTCGACAGGCATCCATCATGGGCGGCTCCCGCAACGTGATTCAGGCGTGATGCAGCACTGGGGTGGCAGGGCAGAACGGCGACCGCGGCCCGCCGTTCGCATGAAGGGCAGGCCGGGCGGCGATCGCTCCTGGCAGGCAGGTTGTTCCCAAGGGAAGGACGGAGGGTTTTGCCGTTACGGCCAACAACGCTCCAAGCGGCTTCCCATCGAACCATTCAGATGATAGCCGAAGCCCTGCTGCCATGCGAGTTTTCTTTGCCAGCCGCTCAGCCGCTCAGGCTGCCGAGGTTCTACCTTAACCGCCTGCTCGCGGCCGGCAACTCCACCAGCCGATAATGCCGCCGCTCGCCGCTGGCTTGCACGTGATCGTATTCCAACAGCGTACGGAACGCGTCGGTCGCGGCGTCTTGCTCCGCGTCGGCCAGCAACTTCCCCAGCTTGGTGCTATGCCGCACGCCGCTATCCTGGGCATCCATCAGCAGCAAATGCGTGAAGCCGGCCGTCCGCAAGCAGCCATCGAGCGAACTGCCCGCAAATTGCTCGGGGTAGTTGGTTTCGCGACGATACACATTCTCGCGCGTCACTCGGCAGGGGAAGTAAAACAGGCGATAGTCCTGGCTCAAAATCACGGCATTTGCCGGCAGACTTGTGGCCGCAAATTGGGCGGCGGCAAACGAGGGATCGTGTTGCCGCAGATAGTCCTCGCGCGTTTCGCCGCCAAACACCACGGCCAGCGAGCCCTTGGCGCGCCCCACCGCCTGGGCCGTATTCAACGCCAACGCCGCCAGGCACACGGCCGAAACAGCCCTGGCCGGCAGCCCTCCCCAGCGATGGCACTCCCGCCACACGGCCGCCACCAGCACGGCCAGCAGCGGCACAATCGGCAGCAAGAACCGCACGTTCTGTCGCAGCCCAAACCATAACGCCAGGTACAGCGAGGCAATGCCCAGCAGCAACCAGAATTGCCGCTGCCGGCCAAGCAGCAGCACGCCCGGCAAGGCGGCCAGAAACAAGGCTCCCAGTTGATTGCCCCGTCCGCCAAACCGCTCCGGTTGCATCGTCACTTGCCAGGGGGCGGTCAGCACGTCGGCCGCGCTCGTGGCCAAAGGGCGTTTGCTGGCTCGGTTGGTAGGAGGGCCGGCCGTGCCGAAGGTGTCGCCCAAGAAGGGATAAAGGGGATTTCCCCGCTCCATGGCCGTTCGTAAGTACCACGGACCCGCCACGCTCGCGGCCACCGTGCCCGCCACCAACACGCCCCGCCAGTGAATGGACGACCACCGGCGCGCTACGATCAACCTGCCCAGCAGGGCAACCGCCACGGCCGTTACATAGAGGAGCGCCACGTACTTGGTCGAAAGCGCGGCGCCGATCATCAAGCCTGCCGGCACAAAGGCCGAGGCCGCATTCCAAACGAACGAAGGGGGCGCGGTCCCCTCGCCGCCAACATTCGCCAGGCTCTCGGCTCGCCGCCAGGCCACCAACGCATAGGTTGAGAAGACCGCCAGCGCCAGGTCGTTAAAGGCCGCCCCCATTTGGTTGGTCACCGCCGGCGTGAGCACCGCAATCGTGGCCGCCACCCACGCCCAGCGTTTACCCAAAAGGTCGCGCGCCAACTCAAAGGTGGCCGCCGCCAACAACAGGCCAAACAGCCAGTGAACCAGTTGCGCCGTCACGGCCCCCTCGAGAGCCAAGGCCCACAGGAAAAGCATTTCGACCAACAGCGGGAAGGTGCTGTTGTCGTGGTAAGGTAGCGCGACAAAGCCGCCTTCCTGAAGATAGACTTTAGGAAGCGCCAAGTGGTAGCACAGCGCGTCGCCATCGACCGCGGGCGACAGCGCCACCAGCAAACTGCCCAGGGCCGCCGCCAACAACATGGCGTTTAGCAAACTGAACCGACTCAGTCGCCGCGGCCGGTCGTCCGCGCCAATCAGGCAGCCATCGGCGGTCGTCACGCCTTGCAGCATGGCCAGCCGTTGCTGCACTTCACGGCAGCGGGCTTCGGTTGTGAGCATGGCGGCGCCGGTCAGCGCGGCAATGCCCGTCGCCAGTTGAATGGCAAACGGATGCAACAGGCCGGCGAACGCCAGAACCATGAGTAGCGCCCCCGCCACCACCAGGCCCACGCAAAGGCGCCAGGCCAGCTGCGACCACGAGCCCTCGCGGGCCATCGGCCAGGTGCGCGCCAGCGGTTGCCCCAGCGCTGCCGCCGCCAGGGCAATCGCCAGCAAACACAGTAAAGAAGCCGTCGTGGCTATCATGGTTGGAACACCAGCTCCTGCCGATCATCCGCGAAATTCGCCGCAACCGCCCCGTCGTAAAGAGCCGCTCAGTAGTTCCGGCCCCAACTCTGCAACATCCAGCTAAAATGGCACGCCACGGCAATCAGCATCCACACCGTCAGCGCCCACACCGCGATCACCACCCAGGGCGAAGCAGCCCGCGAGGGCCGCGCTTCGCCTTCTTCGCTGTTGCCAAACAATAGCGCGGCCGCTGCCCGGTGGGCACGCTGCTTTTGCTCTGCCGTCGCAGGCGGCAACTCCTGGCTCCCCCAGCCGCCGCGTTTGAAGTCGGGCGACATCAATTGCTTGCGATTCGGAGCGATCATGACCGCGGGACCTCCATGGGGCGAGTGAGCAATGGCTGGTGATCTACCGCTGGCAATTCGCGTGCCGCCTGGGTGACCGGTAGCTCCGCCGACTTGGGAACAGGCGCCCGCGAACCATGGCCGCGATCGAGGCGAAATCGCCGGTTCGTCGCTCGCGAACCGCCCATCGCCGCCGCATTTCGCTCGGCCGTCTCCAGTTGAACCAGCTCGCTCGGCTCGAAGCCATCTACCCCGTCCGCCACAGGCAGCCACCGCGCCGCCGCCTGGGCCACGCTCGCTGGCTGCACGCCCACCATGCACGGATGATCGGCCAGAGGGCAGCTTTGCCGATGGCAGGGCGAACAAGCCGGCTGATTTCGCACCAACTCCACTTCCGTTCCCCAGGGAGACCATTGATGGGGATTGTTGGTGCCGCTAAAGATCGCCACCACCGGCGTGCCCACCGCCGCCGCCAGATGCGCCGGCCCCGAGTCGGCCCCAATCAACAGATCGGCCCGCTGCAGCAAAGCGGCCAGCGAATGCACTGTCAATTTGCCCGTCCAATCCACCACCCCCCGCAGGGCGCCGCCAGCCAATACCTGCTGGGCGATGGCGCGATCCTGGTCCGCTCCCACCAGCACCACGCTCGCGTTATGACGCACGATCAACCGGCCCAGCAACTCGCGCCAATGCCACGCCGGCCACCGTTTGGTTGCCGTGCCAGCGCCCACATGCATCACCACCAGAGGGCCTGCCCCCACCCGCGATGCAGCCGGCCGTTGGTTCAAGAGTCTGGGCCTGCCCTCTATTCCCTGCCCTCGCAATTGCGCGTCGGTAGCCTCGATGGCCTTCAGGCTGGGCCGCAGAACCGGCGTCACTTCGTCTTCCGTGGCGTCGGCAAAGAGTGTCCGCAGCAAGGCCAAACGCGATAGCACTTCGTGCCGGCCGCGATGGTAGGGCACGCTGTCGGTCAGCAAAAATCCTCCGCCGCCGCAATTCCATCCCAATCGTCGCTTGGCCCCCGTCAGCCACATCAGCGCCGCATGCGGAAACTCGCCTCGTACGTCAATCACCAGGTCGTACCGCTGCCGCCGCAGTTGCCAGCCACAACGCACCAGCGCGGTTACCCATCGCCAGCCACGCGTGGCCGCGAAGCGGTTCTCCTTCAACACTCGCACCCGCCGCACATGCCCGATCCGTCGGAAGACGGCCACATTCCAAGGCGCCGCCAGCACGTCGATCCGTGCCCCCGAATACCGCCGCGCCAGGGCCGACACCAGCCCCGTCGACAAAATGGCGTCGCCCAAATGATCCAACTGCACCAGCAAGATCCGTTGAATGTCGTGGCCCTGCTGGTCGAGAGGGCGGCGATTTCGTCGCGCGGCGGCCAGCAGCAGCTTGCCAGGCCCCCACAGCAGCCAGCCGAGCGTGTCGATCACGGCAAACATCAGCCGCCAGCGGAGCCGCACATAACGGTAACAGCCGAGGAATCGTTGCGGATGAATGCGATATTTGGCGGCATCTTTGCCGGGCGAGCGGGTCATGCGCCGGCCTCGCGGGAATGTGAGCATGCGACAACCTTCTCCGCGAACGCGGAATGGGGGAGACGTGCGTAGGCCGACGCCGTCGCGAGCGCGGCGGCCTGCCAGGAGAAATGACGGGAAATGTGCGAGGCGCGGCCAGCCGATCGCTCCTCGTAATACGCGGCCAACACCTCGCGGCGAATGGCAACCCGATCCGAAGGCGAAACATACCGGGCCCAGTCGCCAAAGTACTCGCGCGTGCAGCCTCGATCGGTCACCACCAGCGGAGTCCCACTGAGACCCGCTTCCAGCGCCGCCAGGCCGGGCGTTTCAAACCAACTGGTCAGCGCCAGGCATCGCGCGGCCGCGTAGGCGCTCGCCAGCAACTCGCCCTCATGATCCAATCGCGATAAGAACGTCACCTTGCCATCGGCCGCCGCCTGGCAGGCATCCAGGTACGGCTCTTGGCCCGGCACGGCGTCGCCCACAATCACCACAGGCACGCCCGTTCCGCGCATGGCCTGCAAAAACCCTAACTGATTTTTCCGAGGTTCAATCCGCCCGGCAAACAGCACGAAGTCGCGCAGACCGTAAGCTTGCACGAATGCCGAGGGCGTGGCCGCGGCAAATCGGGCCGCGGCCGCATTGGGCACCACCGCGATCTTTTCGGCCGGAATCAGAAAGTAACGCTGCAACTGCTCCGCCTCGGCCGCCGAGTTGGGCAGCAGCACGTGGGCCAGTTGATACAGCCGTTTTCGCCACGAAGGCAACCGCGGCGCCGCGGCTCGCAACGAAAACTTGGCGGCCCGCGTGCCGCGAAGCCACAACGGCCCCGACTCCCCAGCCACGGCCTCCCACGAAAACCAGGCAATCGTGGACACCGCAATCCGCGCCCCTCGCCGCCGGGCTTCCAGCGCCAGCGGCACAAATTCCTGGCAACTGCCAAAGAAATGCACCCAGTCGCCCGGTCGTAGCGTGTGCAGTTCAGGGCGTTCCACGCGCACATTCAGCCCCAACTCGGCCAACGCCTCGGCCGTGGCTAGCAATTGCGTTTCGCCACCCCCCGGCGCCTGCATCGCTCCCGTCTTGGCCACCAGGTAAATGGCGCCGCACGAATGGGCAAAGCCTTTCGACAGCCCCTCCGCGGCAAAGGTCATTGCTGCCGGCGGCGAACCCAGTCGATCGATGCGGTGGAACATAACACCCAGCTACGGTTTGAGCATGCGAAGGGTCTTTTTCATCAAGCTGCGCCAATCGCGCACGCGAATCTCTCGAACCGGAGTCACGCGTTCCCAGTCCAGGTAACGCAGCAGGGCCGATTTGAGGGGCTGGCCGCCATCCACGCGCACCGGCTGAAAGCCCGAGGCTTTGACCGACCGCCGCTGATACGCCAGGGCCGAGGGCTGAAGCTTCATTTCCGAACCATCCCAAGGCAGCGTGGCCACCAGGTCGCCACGCCACAGGTTCAAGCTGGCTCGTACGCCGCCCGTCGGCAGTTGGCCGCTAATGACCAGGTTGTCGCCGTTGCGCCGCAGTTGCAGCCGTATCGCCAACCGCTGTCGCCACCAGGCCGCGAACTCAGCCAGCGTGGTTTTCCAAATGGCCGCAAAGCCGGCGATGGTGCTAAAGGTTTCTTGCAATAGCTCCGGATAACGTCCCACGCGGCCATCGGGGTGCCCATACAAGAACACCGGTTCGCTCGCTTCGTACTTCACCCGAGCCACCCGTTCAAAGTGCTCCAGCGTGGCCGTGGCCGCATCCTTGAACAACTTGCAACGCCCCTCCTCGTCGATCCGCGGCACTTTGCCCAGCGAAACCAGCGCCGCTTCCATCACCACGCCCAGGCACAAGGGGTGGATGGGAATCTGCAGCACTTTGCTCCCTTCCGGATAGAACGGCAAATCGTCGTGCGCCAGCCCAAACTCCGAACTGTGATCCATCTGCAGGGCGTTGAGCGCCACCTGCAAGCCCGGGTTGCTGCGACCGTGCGGCGCCACGAAGCCCACCGGCTCCAGCCCCGCCGCCCTCAGCCCTTCGATGCCCCGTCGCACGTTGCGATGGTTATCGGCCGCATTAAGGTAGGTGTGATGCCAGTAGCCATGCGAGCCCACATGCAGCCCGCGAAGCTGCGCCAACGGCTCGGCATGCTCGGCGTGCGTCGATGCGCACACATAGTGGCTGGTCGCCCCTTCCCAACCGGCAATGGCCGTCATCGTGCGCTGAAAGTCTTTCGGAATGAACTCATCGTGATCGAACCGAAAGTTGAACGCGCTGCGATAGGGGAACGGAAACGCGCCGATGGTGAGCCACAGCCCTCCGCGGTGTTCGATCTCTTTGCGGAGGCGCAATGCCAGCCGCTTGCGCACGGCCCGCCGCTGCACCAGGCCAATCTCTTCGGTCACGTCCCACTCGCCCAGCCGCCAGCGGTGCAGCGCGCTGCGGGTGTCTTCGAGCGGCGCGAAGGGATCGCCCCCCGCGCCCTTGCGAAACCGGTCCACGTTGATGGCCTCTTGCCCCGGCGTCAGCTCAGGCCGCGGCGCGCATTGGCCGTCGTACAGCACAAACCGCGTGGCGCTCGCCGCCGGTTGCCACGGTTGACATGGCACCCCTTCCTGCTCGAGCACGTGCCGCAGCCCCGCCGGAACGCGGGCCAGGCTCAAAGGTAATAATGGCAAATCCATTTAAGACATCCTGCGCTGGAAGCAGACGCGGTCCGCATGCGAACCGACGTGTTCAGAACGGAGGGCGTGCTGCTGCGAGGCAGTGAACGACGACACTCTCTTGCTACTAAGTTTCAAAGACATGGATTCGATCGCTTCAACATCAACCTCGGCTGGCCGCGAACCGCATCGCTCGCGCGTAACCGAGGATGACGGCGCGGAGCTTGCCGCCGCTGCTGGTTGCAAACTGGCCCCTGGCATGTTCACTTGCTGCCCATCCGTGGTGTGAGTTTCGCGCCACAAACGCGCGTGCTTATTGGCCTGCACCCATTGCGACAGCCCGCTCAAACAGCAAAACGCCCAGCCCTGCGGGCCGTCGAGGAACCCGGCTTTCCAAACCAGTCTCCGCAGCACTTCGACGGCCGGGTGCAACCATTGATCGCGCCACCGAGGTGGCCGCCCCGCCATCGCGCGCCGCCGTGCTTCGAGCGAGGTGTAACGCTCCATCTTGCCCAGGAAGGCCGCCAGATCAGGCAATGTTTCATGCTCCAGCCAACCATCGAGTTGGCCAATCCGGCCCGGGGCGCGCAGTACTTCGTGCACGTCGCCATGCCACCGGCATGGCTCCCGCCGAAATAGTCTCACCGGCCGATCATCTTGCGTGCCCGAGTAACGCATTTTGCGGCCAAAGATCCGGCTGCGGATCGGCACTCGATACGCCACATAGTCGCCCCACGGCAGGCGGGCGCGAAGTTCTTCCACCAGGTACGCCGTGGGGCGTTCGTCGGCATCGATCGAAAGCACCCACTCGCCCCGCGCCGCGGCAATCGCGCGGTTGCGCTGCGCGGCGTAGTTGTCAAACGGGTGCTCGATCACGCGGCAACCCAACCGGCGGGCAATCTCCGCCGTGGCGTCGCTCGATCCGCCATCGACCACCACCACTTCGTCGGCCCAAGCCAACGACCGCACCAGCCCCGGCATGTTGGCAGCTTCGTTCAGCGTGATAATCGCGGCGGTAACCGTGGGAGCAAAACTCATCGCGCCCCCCCTGCCGCCGATCGCAGCCGCTGGGAGCCCGCCCGTGCGGGCCGCGCGGCCAACCGTGCTTGAGCCGGCAATCGAGCCGGCAGCTTAGCGCCCAGCATCCGCCGCCGCGTCCGCACCGCGCTCACGATCCAGCGAAGATTGAAGTATGCCGCCACGAGCACCAGTTCCGTCACCAGCCAGCCACCCGCCAGCGCCACCACCAGCACGTGCAACCGCACATCGGCATTGCCTGGCAGGTGGTACAAACGCTTGCCCAGGCTCAGGTTCGCCCGGCCCGCCGTCCCTCGGTCAGGCTCGCCGGCCAGGCCCTCGCTGGCCGCCGACCATTGCCCATGGAACAGCAAGTACTTGCCCAAGAAGAACCCGCTCAGCAACAGCCACGGCAGCACCACGTACCACAAGTCGCCCGGCGTGAGCAGCCAGGCCGGCTGTTGCAACAACTGCCGCCAGGCGGCCACCGAAGCCGCCCCGGCCACGGCCAGGTGCATGCCCAGGTCGCAAAACTCGTCGCTGTTGGCATCGAACCACGCGCCCCAGCGACTGGCCGTTCGTTGCCGCCGGGCCAGTTTGCCATCCACCCGATCGCAAACCCACGCCAGCCACACAAAAGCCGCCGCCAGCCACGTATAGCCGGCCATCAGCATCAACCCGGCCAAAACCGTCAGCACCAGGCCCCCTTCGGTAAAGTGGCTCGGCCGCAGCGACGTTTGCGCCAACACCGGCACCGCCCGGTCCAGCAGCGGTAGCAAATACCATCGCGAACAGGGATGGCGTTCGTCCCGCAGGTGTTCATTGGCAACCGGCATGGATGCGGCCGGCGCGCTATCTGCCGCAATGATTTCATCAGCATCGGGCTCGGCAAACGCCGCCGGATGAAAGCGACGAAAGAACTCGCTCTCGCGAGCCAGGTTCGTCTCAGGCAGGGCCGGCGAAGCCGCCACATCGGCGTTCGTGGTCAGTTCCCGTCGTCGCTGGAGCGCATCGATCAACGCCTTGCAAAACAAGAACCGCCGTTCCTTGGCCACCGCGAGGCTGCGCAGCACATCGCCCACCACGCGGCACGAAAGGCCACCCACCTGCCGGGCAATATTCGCCGGATGCCGCAAGTGCCGCCATTGAAAGAGCAGCGTGTTGCGCAGGGCCAGCCGCAGGTTGCCCACCTCGCCAAAGGCCGGCCCAAAACTGGCCGCGCCGTGATGCCAGGCCACCGCTTGCGGAATGTACGCGGCATAGTAGCCAGCCAGGTGACCACGATAGCAAAAGTCGAGGTCTTCAATCCGACCCGGCAAATAACGCGGATCGAAGCCGCCCAGTTCCAGGAAAAGGCCGCGATCCACGGCAATGGCCGCCCCGGCGCTCGCCGTTTCGCTGGGCTGTTGGCACACCGCCTCGGCCCCTTCAAACCGGCCCGTGGCTTGTACCAGGCCCCATCGCCATCGAACCGCCGTCTTGAAGCCTTCCAGCGTTTTGCCGTCACGCTGCCAACACAACGGGGCCGACAAGAAACATCGCGCCGGCAGTTCGTCCCCGGCCGGTAACGGCTCACCGGCCGGCAACGGTTCCTCCAGGGGCAGCGCCGCCACCGCTAGTGGCTCAATCCACGGATCGAGGCAATCCTCGGCCAGCTGAATATCGTTGTTGAGCAGCACCGCCACCTGGGCCGTGCTTTGTTCCATGGCCCGATTGAACGAGCACAGGCCGTCGTTCGCGCAGTGCAGAATTCCCACATGCGGGAAATACGCGCGCAGCCAGGGCAGCGAATCGTCGGTAGATCCGTTATCGACCACGGTTACCTGGCAGGCATGCCGCGACCGGCTCGCGGCTGCGACAACCGAAGGCAGGCACTCCTCCAGGAGCTTCCGCCCATTGTAATTGAGGACCATCAGGTCAACTTGCATGGGTCTAACTTCCGCTGCGTCCATTCGGCGGAAAGCACCGGCGAGCTCTGTTGCGGGCAGAGGTCTCCAGCGCGCGAGCCACAATCTATGAGGGACGGCCACTGGCGGTCAATACGGCCACAAAGGTGACAGCGGCGACAGCAAACGCACTTTGCTCGCACAATGCCGCGGAATACCCCCGAAAAGTCGTGAGAACCTTTTTATCAGGCCAGGGTTGATGCGGCGGTAAAGATCCCGCCATGGCAATCGACGCGGATCGGGTTGCAGGAAACGCGCCGGTGTTCTCCATCGCGCCCCCAAATGGTTTCAGTCCTCGGTTAAAGCGACAGCAATTTCCGCGGTCTTTCTAGTGGAAGCTTGCCGGCTCGACTCTAATCCCAATGGAAATGGTGAGCCGCAGGCCACGCTGGAAAGTCAACCCATGATCTCGCTCGTTCCGCCCCCCGCCTGGCTGCTTTGCGCTGCTGGCATCTCCCAGGTGGTGCTGGCCCTTGCCAGCCTGGCAATCCCGCGCGTGCTCCGTTGGCGAGCCCAGGTAGCGCAATTGCGACCCCTCACCCGCCAGGTGTTTTGGACCTACGCCGGCTACATCTGGTTCAGCAATCTCAGCTTCGGCCTGCTCACGGCCCTCGCCCCGGCAGAATTGACGGCCGGCACGCTTCTCGCCGCCGCGGTCTCCGGCTTTATCTGCGCCTGGTGGGCGGCCCGGTTGGTGATCCAGTTTGCCTACTTCGACCGCGCCGACGCCCCCCGCGGAGCCCCCTTCATCCTGGCCGAAGCCGCGTTGGTTCTGCTCTTCGCCCTGCTCACCCTGATCTACGGCGGCGCCTGCCTGGCCAATCTTGGGAGCCTGGCGGCATGAACGGGTACGTTCCGCAACACCTCCCCACGCTCGCCGCGATTGCCGCCACGCTGCTGGTGGAACTGGGCGCCGCATGGGGCATTTCGCGGCTTTCGCCAGGAATTGCCGCCCGGGTTCTGGCTTGGTTGCTGGTGATTACCGCCACCACGGGTGTGTTTTGGTTGAGTGCGGACGAGCCCGCTGGCGTGCAAATGCTGGCCATCATTGCGGCGCTGCTCTTAGGGATGAAAGCCGTGGTTTCCGTGGAAGAAACCATGTTGGGCAGGGCTCGGCTCACGCCAGGGCGGTGGCTCCTCTTTGCTTGCGGTTGGCCAGGGATGCGGCCCTCCGTTTTTGCCAAGGCGCCAGGTCCGCCACGTCGCGGCTGGCCAGGGCTGATGCGGCAAGGCGCGCGGAGCCTGCTCGCGGGAACATTGCTGCTGGGCCTGGTCTGGCTCCTGGCCAACAGCACAACCGCCGCCGCAAGCCCGTCGCTGGAACCGTGGAACTGGCGTTGGCTGCCGGCCACCTTGCTTCTGTTGGCTGGCTTGAGCCTGCTCATGCACTTCGGCCTGTTCGATATTCTGGCCGGGGCCTGGCGCTGGGGCGGCGCCGACTGTCAGGCGTTGTTCCGAGCCCCCTGGCGCTCGACCAGCCTCACCGAATTTTGGGGGCGGCGCTGGAACCTGGCCTTTTCAGAAATGACGGCGTTGAGCGTCTATCGTCCCCTGCGAAATCTGACCGGCGCCCGCGTGGCCACGCTCGCGGCATTCCTCTTCTCCGGCCTGCTGCACGAGATGGCGATTAGCCTGCCCGTCCACGCTGGCTATGGATTGCCGCTGACCTACTTTGCCTTGCACGCTTTGGCGATGCAGATCGAACAGCAGTTGATCCAGCGCGGGCGGCCCATCGATCGTCGTCGGTGGCTCGGGCGGCTCTGGACGGCGGCCTGGATTCTGTTGCCGCTGCCAATTCTATTTCATACCCCCTTTTTGCGAGGGTGTGTTTGGCCGCTGGTTACGGGCGGCGAATGACGTCGCTGGCGATTGGCGCGGACTGGGCGGGCGTTTTACTCTCCGCGTTAAATCCTCGGCACTTTCTCAGTCCACCTGCGCCTTGCTCTTGGTAATCAGGTCGATGAATTCGCGGTTGCTCTTGAAGCGGGCCAGCTTCGAGGTGAGCTGCTCCATGGCTTCCACGTGGTGCATTTGCGAGAGCGTGCGACGCAACATGGTTACGGCGTGCAGCGTTTCTTCGTCGTGCAGCAGTTCTTCGCGGCGAGTGCCCGACTGCGAAATATCGATGGCCGGAAACACGCGCCGATCCGACAGCTTGCGATCGAGCACCAACTCCATGTTGCCGGTGCCTTTGAACTCCTGGAAGATCACTTCATCCATGCGGCTGCCGGTATCGATCAAGGCCGTGGCCACAATGGTCAGCGAGCCCCCTTCTTCGAACGCGCGGGCCGTGGCGAACAGCTTCTTGGGAATATCGAGCGCCTTGATATCCACGCCGCCGCTCATGGTGCGGTTGCCGCCGCAAATTTTGTTGAACGCCCGCGCCATGCGGGTGATCGAGTCCATCAGCAGGAACACGTCCTTGCCCATCTCGGCCAAGCGGCGGCAGCGTTCCAGCACCAATTGCGATAGCCGCACGTGGCTTTCCACTTCGCGGTCCAGGCTGCTGGCGAGAACTTCACCCCGCACGTTGCGGCGCATCTCGGTCACTTCTTCGGGCCGCTCGTCCACCAGCAGCACCAGCAAATGCAGCTCGGGGTAGTTGGTGCTGATCGCCTGGCTAATGTGTTGCAGCAAGATGGTTTTTCCCGTGCGCGGCGGAGCCACGATCAGGGCCCGCTGGCCCTTGCCCAGCGGCGTGAGCAAATCCATCACGCGGGTCGTGAGCGGCTTTTCGCCGGTTTCCAGCTTGAGCCACACCTCGGGGTTGATTGGCGTGAGCGAATCGAAGAGCTTCACGTTGACGTAATCTTCGGGCTTCATGCCGTCCACGTCGCTGATCTCTTTCAGCCGCGGCCCTTGCTGGCGACGGTTCTGCTGCACCATGCCGGTGATCAGCAAGCCTTCGCGCAGGCGAAACTTCTCAATCATGGTGGCAGGCACGAAGGCGTCGGTGCGCTCGCGAGAGTAGTTATTCTCGACACCCCGCAAAAAACCGTAGCCGTTGGGGTGCAGCTCCAGAATGCCTTTGGCGGGCTCCAAGGGGAGCGGCTCGCCGTTGTGGTTGGTCTCCTGGGCGCCATCACCACCACGATCGTCGTTCTGCTGGCGAGGAGGACGGTTATCTTGCGGGCGGCGGCCCCGATGGTGGTATCCACCTTTTCCTCTGGGACGACCACTTTTCTTCTTTTTCGCCATTGTTCACCAGGTAAGGGGAGTGGCACGCCGGATACTACCGGGTGCAGCCTCGCTAAAAGCTGGAGGGAGTGAGAATGCCAGAAAAGTCGATACTCGCAGAATGAGACCGTGAGCGACCCGCTTGCGAGCAGGAACAATCGCACCCACGGTCGATATTGCCCGATTCGCAGCCTGCTACCCGCGATGCGTTATTCCAAAGAAGGAATGTTCGCGAATGCCAAAACTGCCTGGCAGACAGGTTCGGCAATAGTGAGGGCAGCCGCCGTCCGCAGGCCAAGAGAGACCCGCTGGACTTACGCCTACTTCACCCCAATTTCCACGCGTCTACAAAAGCGGGACGGGATGCCACAAGAGTTCTAGTAGGGCGTCGTATCGTTCGAATCATATCGTCCGACAGCGTCAAAACTAAAGGTATCTTACCCTGCGGGCTTGGTGTGTCAACATGGGAATATTTGAAACTGTACGAATGGTTAGTAGCTAGTGGCTAGCTGCTGGTCGCTGGTAATTGATTTCTTCTACTAGCGACTAGCGACCCCTCCTACATCAACTCCGCGATCGGCTGATGGTCGCTCACCAGGTGCACTGGCCGGCCTTGGGGGGTGTAGTAAATCTTGCCGGGGTCGATGCCCAGCTTGCGATACACCGTCGAGGCGAAATTCTCGGGCGAAAGAATCCGCTCCACCGCCGCATAACCTCGCTTGTCCGTAGCGCCCACCACCGTGCCGCCCGGCACGCCGCAACCGGCGAACATCACGCTCATGGCGTTGGCCCAATGGTCGCGGCCACCCTTGTCGTTCACCTTGGGCGTGCGGCCAAATTCGCCCAGCACGATCACCAGCGTGGTTTCCAGCAACCCGCGGTCTTCCAAGTCTTCGACCAGCGTGGCCAACGTGTTCTCGAAGTCGGGCAACCGCTTTTTGAGCGTGGGGAAGAGCTCGGTGTGATGGTCCCAGCCGCCGTCATACAGCGTCACAAAGGGCACGCCCGCCTCCACCAGCCGGCGAGCCAGCAGAGCCCGCTGACCAAACGAATTGCGGCCGTAGCGATCGCGAACCGTCTCTTTCTCGCGGTGAATATTGAACGCCGCCTGGGCTTCGGTCGAAAGCACCAGGTTGTAGCCCTGCTCGTAATATTCATCGAGGGCGTTCACCGGATCGCCAGCGGCCTCGTGGGTAATTCGCGGCAACTGGTCCACATCGAGCCGCACTGCCCGCCGCGCCAAAAACCGATCGGGCAAAATGCCCGCGGGCAACGCCACGTCGCGAACGCGAAAGCTTTCGCTGTTGGGATCGTCGGGCACCACGAACGGCGCAAACTTGGCCCCCAGGAAGTTGGGACCGCCCGAGCGGCTCATCCGCGGAATGGAAAAGTAGGCCGGCAGGCCGTCTTGAGCGCCCCGCTCGTAAGCCGTGGCCGAGCCCAGGCTGGGGTGAAAGCTCACAAACGCGCCGCAGGCCACGGGGATGCGGGTCGGCGCCCCGGTCATCATGTAGTGGTTGCCGGCGCCGTGGTTGCCTTGGTTGTGCTGAATCGAACGCACCACCGCGAACTTGTCGGCGATGGAAGCCAACCGCGGCAGGTGCTCCGAAAAATAAACGCCCGGCACCTTGGTGGAAATGGGCTGAAACTCGCCTCGAATTTCCACCGGCGCCAACGGCTTGGGATCGA
Organism: uncultured Pirellulales bacterium; assembly: GCA_964445985.1. Lineage (GTDB taxonomy): Bacteria > Planctomycetota > Planctomycetia > Pirellulales > S012-138 > CAYUMU01. Next base: position 22,310 of record CAYUMU010000085.1, read on the forward strand.
AGGTTTCATAATGCGTGGGGCCGCCATCTTGCCACACCATGATGCAGCTGGTAGCCCGCTTGGCGCCCGGCAAGGCCGCTTCGGCCCGCATCCGCAGCACATCGGCAAAGCCAGCCCCCAGTGCCGCCCCCAGGCCCAACTGCAAACAATCGCGACGCGTGACTCCGGCGCAGTTCTTGTGCATTGCCATGATGTTCTCTCTGCGAATGGTTAGTTTTGGGGGGAGGTAGGCCGAAGGCTTCGTTGCCTTGGGGCCTGTTGTCTTTAAGCCCGTTGTCTTTAAGCCTGTCGCCTTCGAGCGTGGGCTCGAGCTAGTTTTGGAATACAAATTCGGGTGTATTGAGCAGCGCCCAGAGCAAGTCTTCCGTTGCTCGCCGGCGCTTGGCCGTGATCGTTTCAGGTTCGCCCGTCTTGGCAATCTCGGTAGGTTCTGCCGGATTGGCGGGAATCGCGGCCCCGGCCACCGGTTCTTCCGCGGGCACTTGCGGAACTGCCGTCGGCTCGAACAGGGCTAGCGTGATCTTCAATTCCCGCTCGGAGGGCAGCCGCGAATAAACTCGCAGATACAACTCCTCCACAATCTCACGCGGCTCGCGCTCGCTCTCCGCCAACGTGCGGCAAATGCCAGCGTCGGAAACGGCCTTGCGATGCAGCGTGGGAGCGTTCATCAAATGCAGTGCCTGCACCACCGTCGGCTCGTTTACCCGTTCGCACGGCGGGTCTTGGTTCAAATCGGGCCGGCCAAAGGTATCCAAAAACAACGAATCGATCCGGCGCGTCCACAACTCCACCGCCCGCGAACCGGGCGGCATGGCCTCGAACGACTCAGGCACGCCCGTGATGTCGCACACGCCATCCAGCAGCAACTCCCCACGCAACTGCGTGCGGTAATGCCGCGAGTAGTTTCGCGTATCGGCCACGTTCCGTTCGTTGGGAACCGAGCTCAGGCCGTACACGTAGCTGGAGCAGATCGTGCGGATCAGCTGTTTTACGTCGTACTTCTGGGTGCGAAATTCGGCCGCCAACGCCTCCAGCAACGGACCATTGGTCGGCGGGTTGGTGGCTCGCAGATCGTCCACCGGTTCCACAATGCCGCGGCCCATCAAGTCGGCCCAAATGCGGTTTGCCATCACGGTGGAGAAATAAGGATTGCCGTCGGCCGTCATCCAGGCCACCAACGCGTCGCGGGGGTCTTCGTCTTCCGAAATCTCCACGCTCTCGCCGGTGAGCGGCATGGGCGGCAGCACTTCGCCCGTGAGCGGGTGTTTGACGTCGCCCTTGGCGGCCGTGAACAGGATCTCTTCGCTACCCGAAATCGGCGGCGATAGCCCCCGCCCCTTGCGGCCAATGCGGGAAAAATACGCGGCAAAGCTGTAGAAATGCTCCTGGCCCCATTTTTCGAAGGGGTGATGGTGGCACTTGGCGCAATCGAGCCGCACGCCCAAGAACAGTTGGCTGACCATCGTGGCAATTTCTTCTGGCTCGCGACGATCGCGAAACAGCGTCGTGGCCCCGTTCCGCCAGGTGCTTCCGCGAGCCGATAGCAGTTCCCGCGAGAACTGGTCCCACGGCATGTTGCGGCGGAAAGCATCGCGAATCCAGGCATCGAAAACCAGTGTGGCCTTCGCGCCCACCCGGTACGGATTGGGAATCAGCAGGTCCGACCACTTGCTGGCCCAATAATCGGCAAACTCCGGGCGTTCCAGCAAAGCGTCGATCAGTTTGGCTTTCTTGTTGGCGGAGTTGTCGGCCAAAAAGGCCCTGGCTTCATCGGCCGCAGGCAACCGGCCAATGATATCGGTATAAGCTCGCCGCAAAAAAGTCGCGTCGTCCGCCGGTTGCGAGGGCGTAATCCGCAGCGATTGCAGCTTGTTCCACACCAGTTCGTCGATGAAGTTTTGCCGAGGCAACTGGGCGTAAACTTCGTCGGCCACCGCGCCGGTCAGTGGAATCCGCACCTCGCTCACGGCAATCAAACCCTGGTAGCGAGCCATCACCGCGGTTTCGCCCGGAATGGGACCGGCCGTCATCAGGCCCCGTTCATTCACGGCGATAATGGCGTTTTCGTTGGATTGATAGGCCGCGGCATCGGTCACGTCGCGCACGCTGCCGTCGGAGTAATGAGCCGTGACCAGCAATTGCTGCTCACCATGATTCAGCAAACTGCGCTCGGCCGGCTCCACGCTGATCCGCTCCACCACGGGGGCCTCGGCCGCGCGCCGGGGCATGCCGGTTGCCACCCAGCGCAGCAAGGTCTCGTAATCGGGGCTCCCCGGCTCAATCCGCTTGCCGCCGCCATGGGGCACCTGGCCCGCTGGCTTGGTAATCAGCAAGCTTCGCTCGGCCGACGCCGGAAACACCCGCCGGCCGCGGCCCTCCAGCGCCAACGCGTCGTAATCGAAATCGGGATAAAACCCCAGCAGCGACAACGCAAAACCGTTCTGCCCTCGGGCTTTCCCGTGGCAGGCCCCCGAATTGCAACCATGCGTGGTGAGTAGCGGAATAATGTCGTTTTCCAGCGTGACCGCCGGCAGCGTTTCCGCGCCGGATACCGTTACCTTTAGTGTTGCGTGTTGCCGCGAAGCCGTGACTTCGATGCGGGCCGTCCCATTGCCCACCGCCGTGATCCGGCCGGTTTGGTCAACCGTGGCCACGTGGGAATCGTGCGACACAAACTTGGCCTGACGCGAAAGATCGGCCGCTTGCGCGGAGCTTCCCTCGCCGGTGTGACCGGTCACCAACAGCCGCTGCGTACTCCCCAGACCGCGCAGGGCAACCTGGGCAGGACTCAGCGAGAGCCGTTCCACGGCATTCCCCGCACCATCTGCCGCGAAGACAGAGCTTCCAGACATGCAGCCAAGCAATAGCGCCATCAATAATGGGCGAAGCATCAGTAGGCGGGAGCAGGGGTGATTTTTGGGTAGGAATGAAGAGGAAGGCCGGCTTCCTTCGCGTGCTGGCAGTGGATGCAGCACGGCGAAGACCCTCCGCAATCTTTGGCATTATACAAGCTGATTTCGGCACGAATCAAACTGTATTTATTGCTTTGTTCGCGAAATTTGCCGGACCAGGAAAAATGGGCTAACAGGGAGGTCTGACCGGGCTGCTGAAGCTCGAAGTGACCTTGGCCCCGCGATCCGCCCTGCGTATGGTCCACCGCCAGGCTAGAGAAAATGGGCGCGGGGTTGGCCATTCGTGGCGCGCTCTTTCGGACGTGTGTTCGGACATGCGTGTCGAGGGTTGCCCGTATTGGTCAGGCCGAATCATCCCAAGGAGGGGATCATGTTCAAGCTAATTCGCACGGCCATTGTCCTGGTCAGCATGGGCGGAACCGGCTGGTTGGTGACGCAAATGCTGGGCATCGACAGCTTCGACGCCCTGAAGAAACGTCTCGGTTCGGTAACCTCTTCGCAGCCCGGCGAGTTTACTCCACCCGCGGCCCGATCCGATGTCATCCGAATCGCCACGTTCAACATCCAGGTTTTCGGCCAGGAGAAGTTGCGCGACCCCCAAACCATGACGGTGCTGGCCAAGATCATGCAGCGGTTCGATATCGTGGCCATTCAAGAGATCCGCTCGCAAAGCCAAGACGTTTTGCCCCGGCTGGTGGAACTGGTCAACGCCGACGGCCTGCATTACGACTTTGCCCTCGGCCCCCGCCAAGGGCGCACGGTCAGCAAGGAACAATACGGCTACGTGTTCAACACGGCCTCGGTGGAGATCGACCGCCGCACGGTGGCCCCCGTCGTCGATCCGCACAATCTCTTGCACCGCCCGCCGCTGGTGGGGGCCTTTCGCGCGCGCGGAGCGCCGGAGCAAGAAGCCTTCACGTTCACGCTCGTCACCGTGCACACCGACCCCGACGAAGCGGTGGAAGAAGTGAACGTGCTGGACGACGTGTATTACGCCGTGCGCTACGATGGCCGCGGCGAAGACGACGTGATCTTGCTGGGCGACTTCAACGCCGGCCCCCGGCAGTTCGCGCCCTTCGCCGCCGTGCCCTACTTGTACTGGGTGGTGGAAGACCAGCCGACCAACACCCGGCGAACCGAACTCTACGACAACATCATTTACCACCGCCAGGCAACGACCGAATTCACCGGCGCCGGCGGCGTGCTCGACTTCGCCCAGGAGTTCCAACTCACCCCGGACCAGGCCTTAAAGGTTTCGGATCACCTGCCCGTTTGGGCCGAGTTCAGCGTGTACGAAGGCGGCACATCCCCCAGCCTGGCCAAACAACCGGCGGTGGGCGTGAGCCGGTAGAGGGGCTAGTAGCTACCAGCCACCAGCGGCCAGCTACCAGCTACCAGCTACCAACCACCAGCTACCAGCTACCAGCGACCAACCCCCAATCCCCAGCCCCCAGCCCCCAATCCCTCCTCCGCATTTTCTTCTTAGCCCGGCTCATGTTACCATCTGCTCGCCAGCCCAACCGGTTGGCCAACCTGCCAATTTGGTTCTAAGCAACATGGGATTACCTGATGGGTCACGATGAGATTCGCCCAGCGCTGTTAAGTTTGTTGCGGGAGCGGGCGTTTCGCGAAGGCGACTTTACGCTGGCTTCTGGTCAAAAAAGCAATTACTACATCGATGGCCGCATGATTGCCGTCTGCCCCGAGGGCGCCTGGCTAATCGGCGAGGCCATTTTTCAGGCCCTGGAAGGCGTGGAGTGCGATGCCGTGGGAGGGCTGGCCGTGGGCGCCGTGCCCCTGGTTACCGCCACCATGGTGGCCTGCCACCGTCACCAACGCCAGCTCGAAGGGTTCTGGGTCCGCGAAAAGCCCAAGGAGCATGGCACCCAAAAACAGATCGAAGGCAAGCTGCCGCCGAATCCCCGCGTGGTGATCGTCGACGATGTGATCACCTCGGGCGGATCGTCGCTCAAGGCGGCCGAGGCCGTGGAAGCTGCCGGGGGAAAAGTCGTGCTCATGCTGGCGATTGTCGATCGCCAGCAAGGAGCCGCCGAACGGTTTGAACAAAAAGGTTATCCCTACCGCCCGCTGTTCATCAAAGATGAATTGTTTGTGAAGGCATAGCGGCCCCCGCGGCGAGTCGCCAGAATGGCCGCCCACGACCAGGCACGTTGCCGGTGGTTGCCCCCCGCCAGCGGGAATGGCGGCTTTGCACAAATATTCCGGGGCACATAAGATGGAACTGGGGTTCCATAACTGTGGTTAGATTCTGGCGAACGTCGCCTGCGTGCATTGCGAAAGATTTCCTGGGACGGAGGATTTTTCGCCGTGCGAACCTAGAGGATGTGGTTCGTATCAGCCCAACGGATTCGCTCCGCTGGGTCCAGAGAAAAGGCGTTGCTATGCGGTTACCAATCGTGCTTGGCGTGGCGTTGGCTGCCTGTTGGCCGGCGGTGGCGGTCGCTTGTCCCTTTTGCCCTTCCCTCGGCCCCACCTGGGCCGACGACATTGCCGGCGCCGAGTTTTCGGTGCTGGCCAGGCTGGTTCGATCCGAAAAGAACCCGCCCCAGCTCCCTGCCGAGCGGCCGCTGGGACTGTTGCCCGACGAACCCCAAGGCGAGTTTCTCATTCAAGAAATCCTCAAAGGGAGCGACCCCGCGATTGCCGCCGGCGGCACGGTCAAGACCGGCTTTTCGGGCTCCGAGCCGGTCGGTTCCATCTTCCTGCTCAATGGGTATCGCAGCCCCGAGGTGTATTGGTCGACCCCGCTGCCCCTGCCAGGCGTGGCGTCCGAATACGTGCGGCAGGCCAACCGCTTGCCGGCAGAAGGCCCCGAGCGTCTCGCGTTCTTCCTCAAGTACCTGCAACATCCCGAAGAGCCGGTTGATCGAGACGCCTACGGTGAATTCGCCAAGGCCCCGTTCGACTCGGTCAAAGCCATCCGTTCCCAGTTCGACCGCCAAAAACTCTGGCAGTGGATCGACGACCCCAAGATTACCGCCCTGCGCAAGCGATTGTATTACGTGATGCTTTCGCTCTGCGGCGACGACACCGACCGTGATCGCTTGGAGCAAATGCTCCTCAATCGCTCGCAAGCCATCCCCACCGAAGCCCTCGATTCGATCGTGGCCTGTTATCTGAGCCTGGCGAAAGAGCCCGGTTTGCCGCTCGTCGAGCGAGAGTTCTTCAGCAACCCCGAAACAACCCGCGACGACGCTTACGCGGCCGTGACGGCCATTCGCTTCCATGGGCAAGACGAGAACATCATTCCCCGCGACAAGCTCACGCCGATCTTCCGCCGGTTGCTCGATCGGCCGGCCCTGGCCGAGCTGGTCATTCCCGACCTGGCCCGCTGGGAAGATTGGACGTTGATCGAGCCGCTCGTCCAACTATTCAAGTCGGCCGACCAAGACACGTACTTCATCCGCGTGCCGGTCGTGCAATACCTGGCGGTTTGCCCCCTCCCCCAAGCCAGGCAAACCTTGGAAGAGCTCCGAGCCATCGACCCCCAGGCCGTGAGTCGCGGCGTCTTTTTCGCCCAGCGCGAAACCGATTCGCCCGAAGTGGCGCCGCCGGCGGCAGCCCCCGCCCGATTGTCTCTCGCCGATCCGCCCACGCGGGTGGTGGCCGAGGACAAAGCCAAACCCAATGGGCATCCTTTGCCAGAAGCGCCCAGCGACGCCACCCTAACGTGGTCGCTAGTCGCGGCCAGCGTGGCATTCCTGGCGCTAATCACCGCCTTTTTCGCGTTCCACCGCCGAGGCGGCAATGGCAAGGCGACGTAGGGGGTGGGGATTTTGGATTGGGGATTGGTGGCTGGGGAGGCGTCGAACATTAACTTCCCTAACTCCCACGGATTCTAGGTGCGTCCGTTTCGCGTGGAAAGCAGCGGGCGCAAACCTCTTTCCTCCCCTCTCCCCGGTATTTCCGGGGAGCGGCGGGGGGTGGGCTGATAAAAACGTCGTCATTTGCGGCGAGTTGGAGAAAT
>CAYUMU010000086.1:0-28963 GCA_964445985.1 uncultured Pirellulales bacterium
AATATCAGCGATGCGCCCGGTTATAGTTTCCAGCAGTGAAATAAGCAGTTTTGCAGGGTTATCACAGGCTTTTTGCTTAGTAAGTTTAGTTTTGAATAGTTCAAAAGATGTAGGCATTGAGTAGCGTATGGTAACTACTGTATTTTTAGTAAGTATTAGTGTTACTGTTTGGCTTTCAGGCTCTGCCGTATGTGTGTTTACGGGCAGGTTGATGGTCATATAATATGCATCATCTTCCTCGTATAAACGGTTGGAAAGCTCAATTTCTGCCATTTCCTCACGCGTGGGGATCGATATTCCAAGCAGTTTTTCAATCACTCTATCTTCTTCAGGTGTTGGGCTTATTAGGTCAACCCAAAGGCAATCATCTGCTGTGAAATCGCTTATTTGTTCCAGAGCTAATTGTTGAAGGTTTTGTTCTTTGTTATAAATATATATCATAGGGTCAAATTATTGCCGTTATCATAAATAGGCAATAACTTTAATTTTTTCGGTGGGCTTCATGCTCTTGCTTTTCTAAAGTATAACGCACCAGGCTTTCTGTGATAAGCTCTGTTCCTATCTTTTCGGCAATATTTATTACGTCCTTAACTAGTTTTATTACATCATCAGGGTGGTGTGTGGTGTTTTTTACATTCAATAATTTTTGAGCTATTTCATAGGTTTTGAACTTTGTTTTATCTGAGATCAAAACTTTTTTTATGACCTTCCTGCCTGATAAATACTCCATATAGCTATTATACCCACAAGCATCAGCGATCTTATTCAGGCTATTCAGTGAAAGGTCATACGCGTTTTCGTTTTTGATAAAGCGTGTAATAGTTGAGGGAACAAGCCCGGCGCTGCGCGATATTGCGCTATATGATGAACCACTTTTATCTTTCGCATCTTCAAGAAATTTCAATATTTCCTTACGCATATAAATATTTGTATATTTGCATTGACTATTTGCATAAATGCAAATATCTTTCCGCAACCTATAGTTGATATATGTATTGCTATAGGAAAATCTTATTTCACAATGACATAGATTTTGCATTAATGCAATAATGGTAACTTATGTTAAATCACACTTTCGCTTTAAATACACTCTCGGTTGTAAAAAATGATAGTAAAAAGCACCGTAATGATTCAAAATTACTCAATCGTATCAACTCAAGAAAAGTTCCGCAGCTTTTTAAAGTTGCTCTTAATTACTCTTCGCGCAAGAGTATAGCCGCATTATATGCTATACAGCCTGAGGCTCAGCTATGGCGTATGGTATTATTACAGGCTTTTGAAGATAGTATGACGGCATCTACTAAGCCTGAGGCTCGTTCATATAAAAGGCGGGCAATGGCTTGGATATTTTCTGATAACCCAGATTTCTTTCAGGTTTGCTGCAATTCAAATGTTGATCCTAAAAGGTTTCGTGATTTTGTAAGTTCAAAGCTGAGAATGAAAAACTTGATTCAGGTAAATATTGCCTGATATTGGAGCGGGTGAAGGGAATCGAACCCTCATAGCCAGCTTGGAAGGCTGGAGCTTTACCACTAAGCTACACCCGCGTGCTGATCCATCTGCCGCCACTTCCACCAAACCCGGACGCCACCCGAGCCCGAGAACGGCGAATGCTAAAAAACCTTGTGTATTGCATTGGGGGGTACAGGATTCGAACCTGTGAAGGCTTAGCCATCAGATTTACAGTCTGACCCCTTTGACCGCTCGGGAAACCCCCCGCATTATCGACAACATCTAGTGGAATTTACTGAACTACCGATCCAACGTGGTGGGCAAATATTTCCCGAGGCCGACCATTCCGGGGCGAGTTTTCGCTCATTCAGTCAGCCGAGCTCCGCCTTCCGCTTGCAGGAGCTAGCGGAGGGACTTGAACCCACAACCTGCTGATTACAAATCAGCTGCTCTGCCAATTGAGCTACGCTAGCCGATGAGTTCCGCCACGGGAATCCATTACTATAGCGATCTGGTGCTTGCCCGCAAGACGGCTTGCACCGGCCGCGCGGTTTTTGCTGGCGCTGACAGTAACCCAGCCCAACGAGGACGGCCGATTTCCCTGAAAATGGGGAGATCGGCCGTGGGAAGAAGGGACATTCTGTCGGGCTCGAATGTTCGCGGATTCTCGCGCTAAATCAGGCGAGAAAATCGAGTTCGAGCTCGAACTTCTCTTCTTCGGCTGCCTTGCGGAGCTTGGTCAGTGCCCGAGCTTCGATCTGGCGGATCCGTTCCTTGGTAACGCCCATTTCTTCGCCCACTTCTTTGAGCGTTTGGGGTTCGGTTCCGCGCAACAGTCCAAAGCGGCTGATGATAATCTTTTGTTCGCGCTCGTCAAGCCGCTGCAAGATCCGCTCCACCTGTTCCTCGCGTTGGGCCTGCGCGGCCTCGAGTTCCAGCTGGTCGGTTCGCACGTCGGGGGCGCCTTGGAACATTTCCTCCTGGCTGGTGCGATAGCGATCGCGGTGCTTGTTTTCGTCGGGAATGGTCCGGGCAAAATTCTTCATGATGGCCCAAGTGGCGTACGTGCTGAACTTGTTGCCGCGGGCGAAATCGAATTTTTCAACCGCCCGAATCAGCGACACGTTGCCGTCGCTGACCAACTCGAAGAAGTTGTCGCGGGGGCCGACGTGGCGTTTGGCGATGGAAACCACCAACCGCAGGTTGCGGCGGACGATCTCGTTCTTGACGGCCACCACTTCTTCGTAAAGTTGCTCCACTTGATCCAGCAGCCGACTCTTGGCCCGCCCCGGATCGAGCTTGCCATCGTTCAACAGCTTATTCCGCAGGGCGGCCGCCTGGTGCTTGAGGAAGTTAAACCGGCGAAACAGGTGCTGCTCTTGCTCGCGGCTGAGCAGCGGCGCGTCGTACAGGCTGGCCAGGTAGCTGGGCAAGCCCGCGGGCGGACGCGCTTTGCGGGTCGCTTTTTCACCCTCGGGCATGGGGGCCAGAATTTCGGCGGCGATGCCAGGCCGATCGAACGTGTCGTTGGGGATGTAATCGAGCGGCAATTCCAGAATTCGCTGGGCGCGCATCTCGTTCACCACGCGGTAAATGCTGGTGCGCGTGCGGCAGAACTGCTTGGCCAGCGCGTCCACCGAGGTATCTCGGCGATAGAGCTGGTAGATCTTTTTCTTGGCCTCGTCGGAGAGAGGGCCTGAGCTACCGGGGAAAATCGCCAGATCGGGGTGTTGCTTGTCGAATTGTTTCAGGGTGTAGCGCACGGTTTCTATGCTCCTGCCCATCTTGCTGGCGATGCGGCGTGTTACCTCGGAAGGGCAACCTCCGGCCAGGGCCAGTCGACGAGCACGTTGAATGATCTCATTCCGCTCTTCGCCGCTCAGTTGGCTGAACTTGCCGCTTTGCTCGACCCGTTCGCTGTTGTGTTCCAGGAAGCGATCGACGGAGCTTTGCAAAAAGCCAACTCGTTTGCGGCCATCAAACATGAACCTGCGGCTGACCAGGCCTTTCTGCCGCCAGCGCGCAATGGTTTTGGTGGAAACCCGGAATTGCCGGCTGAGCTCTTCCACGGTGTACACCGTTTCGCCGGCTTCGCCCGCCTCCACGCCCGCGGCATCGGTCACGTCTTCCACAAACAGTCGCAGGTCGTGTCCAGCCTCTTCGCCCACCATTTTGAGGGTGGGAAACTGCTTGGGGCGGTAGTCGGTGATGCGAAAACAGATGTATTCGTAGGTGTAGGTTCTGCCGTCTTGCAGCTCCTGCAGCAGCTTTTCGGCTCGATCGGCCTGGGCCAGCTTGAGTTCACGCGGCGCGTAGCGCAGCTGATCGCGGAGTTGTTTCAGAACGGGGATTTGGTAGTTCTCGTGCATCGTGGTCAGGCCTCCTCGCCCACAGCTCCCTGCGACAGCAATTTCCCTGCGGCCAAGGCCGCCTATCGAGGTGCTGGCTGTGTTATTCCATCCAGGCAAGTGTGCATGGGGCACATCTTTGACCCATGAACGTGCCCCAGAGTTCCCTCAAGCAAGACAAGCAGAAAAGTGAAAAAGGGGGGTAGGAGCGGCACCCGTCCCAGCGCATGTTGCGCTCGGATTGTTGGCCCACACCGTTTGTACGCCCAAATAGTTCGATTTGATCTAAGAAAAGTTCGCGCCGGACAGTCGAGATTTTCACGCTAACTGCAAGGCGAAGTCTCTCGCGAAATGCAACGTTCATTGCAAACATTTTGGTGGTAAGAGCTTGCGCGGGAATGCCAGCAATGAAGTTTTTTGTGTTCCCCATCTAAGTTGTACTTCGAAAATCAAGTGGAATTATTGCCAGCCTGTAGAAAATGACTACCACCTGGTAAGAAACCGACCTGCTGGCCGTCAAAACGGGAATACCTATGCCCGCCATTGCCTCCAAGCCCCCCGGCGGGCGGGCAATTGCCCCACCTGGGTTGTCTTCGCATTTTTCTGTTGTCCGCGCGTTTCTATTGGCCCGTCCGCTCACTGGTTGTGCATCCTGAACGTGTGTACATTATGCCAAAAAGGTCCGGGGCGTGGCAATACGTGTTTTTTGGCAGGCCTTGATTTCTTGGCTGGGGAAATGCCTGGTGCGGAGCGAAACCCAAGACCGGTGGTCGTGATAGAATGACGGGCCGGGGTGACCCTGGGAGTCGCGCCAGCGCGTGGAGTGTTTGCCCGGTAGCTGGAATTATGCCTGTGAACGATTTTGGCCTCGACCGCTCGCTGCCGACCCACGTGAGCACTAACGCGTTGTGGTTAATCAAGTTACGTTGGGTGGCCGTGGCCGGGCAGTCGTTGACCATCTTGGCGGTGCGGTACGGCCTTGAAATCGCGATCGAACTCTCCTGGCTGATGATCGCCGTAGGCTTGGCCGCCGCCACGAACATTCTGTTGATGCTCTGGTATCGCTTGCGGTCGCGGCGGGGCAACAACGGCGATATCCAGTTGCCGCGAGCCCGGCTGGTGCTCGGCGGCGTGATGCTGCTCGATTTGTTGCTTCTAACGGCCATGCTGTACCTTACCGGCGGGCCGTACAATCCTTTCAGTGTTTTTTATTTTGTGAACTTGAGCCTGGCGGCGCTGCTGGTGCCAGGGCCGTGGACATGGCTGTTGACGGCCACGGCGGTGGGCTGTTTTGGGCTGTTGTTTTACGGCCATTTGCCGATTGCCTCGCTGGAGGCGGGCGACGTGCTCGAGCCCTCGTTTGCCCACCCGTGGCGGTTCTCCACGAGCGATCTCGGTTTGCTGGTGGCTTTTGCCACCTGTGCTTCGGTGGTGGTGTATTTCATGACCCGGGTGACGGCGGAGCTTTCGGAGCGGGAACAGGCTCTGCGCGATGCTGAAGCCCGCCGGGCCCGAGCCGAGAAGCTGCAAGCCCTGGGCACGTTGGCGGCCGGCGCGGCCCACGAGTTGGCCACGCCGCTCTCGACCATCGCCGTGGTGGCCAAAGAAGTGGAGCACGCCGTGCGCAAGGGGGGCGAGGCGGAACTGATCGACGACGTGGCGCTGATCCGCTCCGAACTCGATCGCTGCAGGGCGATACTCGACCGCATGGCCGCCGAAGCCGGTCAGGCCACCGGCGAATCGCCCAGCGATGTGCCCGTGGCCGACCTGGTGGAAAGCGTGCTGGAAGGACTGCCCCCTGCCGCGGCCATTGAAGTGAGCGTGCCGGAAAAAGTAGGGGAACTGACCCTGCAAACCCAGCCCAAGGTGCTGGCCCAAGCCATTCGAGGGCTGCTCAAGAACGCCCTTGATGCTTCGGAAACGCGCGGGGCCGTGCAGTGGCGGCTCTTTCGGGAGCAGGGCCAGCTCGTTTCGCAAATCTCTGACCGCGGAACCGGCATGCCAACCACCGTGCTGGAACGGGTAGGCGAGCCGTTCTTCTCGACCAAGGCCCCCGGCAAAGGCATGGGCCTGGGCGTGTTTTTGGCGCGGAGCGTGATTGAAGGGCTGGGGGGCAGCCTGACCTTTGAATCGCGGCCCGGCCAGGGAACCACGGCCACGATACGATTGCCGCTGCCGCTGGAGTAATCGACCTACTTTACTCGGCGTGCAGCATGGCCATTGCAGCCCAGCAGGTTCCGCAGATGGAGATGAACTGCGACTTTTCGTGCGGAAAGCCGCTTTCGAAGTAGACCTGAATGGGTTTGGCCCGCGTGGTTACTTTCCATGAGCCGTCGGGCTGCCGCGCGCCGAGCAGGTAGGCCAAGCCGCGGCGATAGGCGGCGTGGCTGGTCTTCAGGCCGCCTCCTTGGTGCAGGGCCACCAGTGCCTGGCCGGTGGCGTAGGCGTCGGAACCCAAGCCGGGTTCTTGTTCCCAGCCGCCGTCGGGCAGTTGCCGCGATAGCAATTGCCGCCGGGCTTTCTGGATTGCCGATTCTTCCGCGCCGGCCCACTTCAAACCGAGCAGGTGGAATGCCCGGTCTTCGTTGGTTGCCGGTTGGGCCGCGAGCAGCCACGCCAACGCCTTTTGGATGGCCGCGGCGGTTGGCGCGGGGGTTGGGTCGCTGGCCTTCGCATGGCTGTTTTCGTTTTCTGTTGCGTTTTCCGTTTCGCTGTCGCTTGCCGGCCCTGTGATAGGTTGATTCAAGGGGCTAAAGTTGGTTAGCCCTTGCACGGCGAGCGCGGTGGCGGTGAAGTCGCTGGCCTCGAGCGGCGGACGCTGGGTTCGCATCCGCCAGCGACCGTTGCCTTCTTGCGCGGCCAGCAGATACTGCACCAGCGCGGCGGTGGTTTCATCGGCCGGCCAGGCGGCGGCCTTGAAGCCAGCCAACGCGTACCCGGCCGTGTAGGGTCCACCGATCAGGCCGGTTCCCTGGGCGAGCTTCTCGCGCCGCGGTTCGAAGTAAGCGTGCGTGAACTCCGCTTGTTCTTGGGCGAGTTTTGCGTCCACCGCGTGCCCTTTGGCAGCGGCCAGTGAAACGACCATCGCTGGTAACGCCTGATGATGGCACGTGAAGCAGTCGCGTTCGCCCACATACACGGCCGCACTGTTCTGCAGCAGCGGCAGCGTGCGTTCCAGCGCCGCATGAAGTTGTGGACGCAACTGGGCCAAGGTAGCCGGCGTGGTTGGCGTTTGCGCGGCGTTTGGTTCTTCGGCCGCAGAGGAGGAAATTAAGACGGCGCCTAGCGACACGCACATCAGCCCTGGAAGCATCACTGCGGCATACGATCGTAGGGCTGCTGTCATCACCGATCACGCATGAAGGAGGGCTGCCGGGGAGCGAACTGCGAAGCCGCCTCGCTCCTGGCCTGCCTTGCAATTTGCCTCAGATCGCAGGCCATGTCAAAGAACGGCCGCGATTTGCGAAGGCTGCCAGGCCGGTCTAAACTGCCGAAGTGCCCAGGTGCCCAGCGTTTTCTCTTACCTGCTCCCCGCCAACCATGCCGCGGATCCGCCCTTATCGACCCAGCGACTTGCCGCGGCTGCGCGAGATTACCGTGGAAGCGTTCAACGGCGTTTCGATGGACCAGAACGCCGAACAGGTTTTTGGCTTGATCCACGGCCACGATTGGCAGTGGCGCAAGGCTCGGCACGTGGACGAAGATGTCGCCCGCGACGCGGCCGGCGTGTTTGTGGTGGTGGAAGGCGACGAAGTGCTGGGCGGAATCATGACCTGGATCGATACCGAGGCTGGCATAGGGCATATTCCCAACCTGGTGCTCACCGCCACGGCCCGAGGGCAAGGGCTGGGCCGCCAATTGCTGCAGCACGCCCTGGCCCATTTCCGCAGTCGCGGCGCCACGTTTGCCAAAATAGAAACCCTCGAACAAAACGCCATCGGCCAAAAACTGTATACTTCGCTCGGCTTTCGTGAAACGGCCCGCCAGATTCACTTCATGATGCCGCTCACGAACTCTGAGAGCAGCGACGAATAGTCTGCGTTGTGGCCGATCGTCACGCGCCGCGCCCTCGATTAACTCTAGTAGGACCAACCATGATTCACGTGATCGCCACCATTGAGTTGCAGCCTGGCAAGAGGGCCGAGTTCTTGCGGCACTTCCACGCGATTGTGCCCGACGTGCACGCCGAACAGGGCTGCCTTGAGTACGGCCCTACCGTTGATGTCTCCTCTGGCATTGCGGCCCAGGTTCCCGTGCGCGAGAACGTGGCGGTGATTGTGGAAAAGTGGGAATCGCTCGACGCGCTGAAAGCCCACCTGGTGGCCCCGCACATGAAGGTCTATCGCGAGAAGGTTAAGAGCCTGGTGGTAGGCGCCACGCTGCACATTTTGGAACCGGCGTGAGCAGAGCCTGCGGCTGGGATGGCTGCCCGCGTTTTCCCTTTTCTCCTCTGGCAAGGAAAGTTACCCTTCGCAATGGCAAAGCCTGAGGGGATATTCGCCCCCATACCGCTGTGGGCCGAGCTGGAGCTGAACCCTTACCTGCTCATCATCGGGGCCTTGGTGTTTTTTGGTTTCATGATGCTTCGCCTGGCCAAACGCACTGGCCGGCCCAGCGACACCGCTCCCCTGATCCGTACCCCGCGTCCGGCCGATTACCCTCAGACGGGCAGCGTTCCGCGGCCTGCCGAGTTGGGCAAGTGGGAAGTGGAACTGCACGAACTGCTGCGAGAAATGTCGGCCCGCGTGGACTCGAAGCTGTCCGCCCTGCAGCAACTGGTGCTGGCCACCGACGAGCGCCTGGCCACGCTCGACCGGCGGCTGGAAGAACTTCAGGCTTTGCTCAAGCAGTTGGAAGCGAAGGGAGCGAATCAGGATTGAGCGCCTTAACGGGGAAAAGTTGATACCATGAAAGTGGCTGCTGAACCAAATGGAAAGCGGCGGTTTTGCACGTTCGACCCGCATTGTGGCAGGCAGAATGCCTGCCCTACGTTAGCTAGCATCGTCATGCTAGCAGGAAAAAAATGGGCCTCCTGCGTAGAACTGGATGTGTACACCTATCAGTTCTGCTAGCACGTGATGCTAGCTCCACAGGAGGCCCACGATCATGATGAGCAAAGAACAAGCCTTGCACAAGGCAGAGCGGCGCCTTTCCCAGTTGGTGAACATGGTGGAACAAGCGATCCGCGAGCATTGGCGGATCGACCAGTTTGAACGCGCTTCCTTCGCCGAACTGCTGGACCTGGGGTTCGAACTCCTGACGGCCCTGGTCGCCGCGCAGGGCGACGGCGACGCGGGTCCGCAACTGGAGCGCGAAGGCAAGACGCTCAATCGTCTCGAAGAGCCGCGCCGCCGCCGCTATGTTTCGATCTACGGTCCGCTGGAAATCCATCGCCTGGTGTACGGCACGCGGGAAGGCCAGCAGATCGAACATGTGCCGCTGGACGCGCGGCTGGGGTTGCCGGCCGGCGACATTTCCTACGTGCTGGAAGATTGGCTGGAGCGGATGTGCGTGAAAGATGCCTTTCGGGAGTCCGTGGACTCCCTGGTCGAGTTGCTGGGCGTGCGGGCCAGGGTCTCGGTGGAGACGGCCGAGAAGCATTCCCGCGAAATGGCCGCACAGGCCGCCTCGTTCCGCGCGTCGCAAGCCGCGCCGCCGCCCGAGGAAGAAGGCGAGTTGCTGCTGGTCACGGCCGATGGCAAGGGCGTGCCGATGCGCCGCGAGGCCGATCCCCAGTCGCCGCCAGCCCATCATCGCCGCGGCAAGGGAGAGAAGGCGAACAAGAAACAAATGGCCTACGTGGGAGCGGTGTATACGATCGATCGGTTTACCCGCACGGCCGACGATATTCTGGACGAACTGCTGCGCAAGCAGCGGGCCAAGCAGCGGCCACGCCCACGGCACAAGCACGTCTGGGCGGAAATGACGCGGCCTGGCGCCGGCATCCTGGAAGGCACGCTGCTGCACGGGCCGAGCTACCTGTTCGCGGAACTCGCGGTGGAGTGTCATCACCGCGACCTGCCGCGCGACAAGCCGCTGGTCTGTCTCTTGGATGGCGAAAGACAGCTGTGGGACTTGCAGGCCGAGTGGCTCCCGCGGGCGATTGGCATCCTGGATATCTTCCATGTCACCGAGCGGCTCTGGAAGGCCGCGCATTGCTTCCAGCGGGAAAAAAGTCCCCAGGCTGAGCAGTTCGTCGAGCGTTACCTGCGGCTGTTGTTGGAGGGCAAGGTAGACACGGTGATTCGCTCCTTCCGCCAACTGCTCGGCACGCGGCGACTGACAGGCGAAAAGCGCAAGCGGCTGCAGGCGGCGATCACCTACTATGACAACAACCGTCAGCACATGCGTTATGACGAATACCTGCAGGCCGGCTACCCGATCGGCAGCGGCGTGGCGGAAGGCGCCTGCCGCCACCTGGTGAAGGACCGCCTGGAAGGCGCCGGCATGCGCTGGAGCCTGGCGGGGGCGCAAGCCCTGCTTCGCCTCCGGGCCTTGTACCTCAACGGCGACTGGAATGCGTTTGTGAATCACCGCATCCAGCAAGAACAAACTGCGCTATATGGGCAAGCCGCGTAAAAGCGGAACGGCGGTCACGCCCGTTTGAATAACGACACCTATATATGGTGCTATTGATGCTTAGGTTTAGCCCAGAACCGCATGAGCTTATTCTGGAAGAGATTCCTTTAGGACCATTTGTCCTAAAGAGCCGCTGGCCGAGCGAACTTCTGGCGATCTCAATCCTCATGGCTGCATTAGCGATGTTCTGTTATCTTATTCTAATGGAGGACGTATCTAGTCTTGGAAGTGTATTTAGCATTTTAATTGCAGTGACACTCGCCTTCATTGTTTTCGTTTTTGCGAGGCGATTTGCGCGGGGAGGCTACTGCGCATATCCGGTGCGTGCCTTTTCGGCAGAAGACATAAGAGCATTATCTTGCATTCGGTGGCTGCGCAGTCTATCACTAATAGAAGTGACTGTTACGGATGATCAAGCACGAGCGATTGCATCCCTCAATAGGTTGCGTGAAATAGTTTTATGGCGGGCACGAGTTACCGATTTCACCATACAGTTGCTCTCTGAGTTACCAATGCTCGAGCAACTCGTTGTGGACGAGACGCCTATCACCGATGCATGCATCCCATACATGATTATTATGCCACGATTGCGTATGTTGCATGCCGTGCGCACTAACATTTCTAATGAAGGGGTGTTAGCATTGAAAATGGGCATGCCACAGACCCATGTCGTCACGATGAACGGCTACTACGAAGACCCTGAAGAGAGCATGTCCTAAATCTGCTCCGATCTTGGTTGGGGGGCCTTACAGTCAATGTAGTCAATGTAGGGCAGGCATTCTGCCTGCCACAATGCGGTTCGAAGCTGTATGACGTCCGGGTTTGCGAAGTGAGCGTGGAATTCTCCATTGAGGCAAACCTGCT
The DNA here is from genome assembly GCA_964445985.1 of uncultured Pirellulales bacterium. Classification (GTDB taxonomy): domain Bacteria; phylum Planctomycetota; class Planctomycetia; order Pirellulales; family S012-138; genus CAYUMU01. The sequence continues at coordinate 11,244 of CAYUMU010000086.1, forward strand.
ATTGAATGTTAATCGACCATGTCGATGCCCAGATGCAAGCCGGCGGCTTACCCTTGGGCTTTGAGCTCGACCTGGGCGACATCAACGGCGACGGCACCGGCGACGGCGCTTCGTCCGGGCTCCCCGCCGCGCCCAACGTGGGCAATACCGTCAAGATCAAGCACCCCGCCGTGCGGCTGATCGGCTCCGCGTCCATCACCACCCAGGTTCGCGAAGAGATATTTACGGTCAATGCCCGTGGCATGCAAACCACGCACACCGATCCCGAGGGCAATCTCTCCGTCAACGTCTACTACCCCTACAACGATCCCGAGGGGGACGGCCGCTTCGTCGCGCCGGGCCTCGGCGCCAAGCAGTACGGCAACCTCAAAGCGCAATACGTCGATGCCAATCCCGACGACGTGATGAGCCTGATCGGCGCGGACGGCGATCTCATCGACTTCATCCCCGGAAAAATCAGCCGCACCAACACGCCGGGCGTGTACCAGAACCTAATCACTCGCTTCGAAGGCAGCGCGACCTGCCCCGGCGGCGGCTGCGCGTCGTGCGCTTACGATCCGCTGGGCAACCCGCTGGCGACCACCGATCCCCGCGGTTTTACGACGCTGTTCGAGCGGAACGAACTGGGCGAAGCCTACCGGACGATCGCGCCCGAGCCCTACCGTTACCGCACCGAGCTGCACTTCGACGCCAACCGCAACGTCGTCCGCCAGGATATCGAAGACAAGTTCGTCCGCTACCAGAGTGAAGACCCGGCCGACGCCGGCTACGGCCACTTCTCGCCCACCGGCTCGCACAGCACGGCCAATGTGCCCAGTCGCAAGGGACACGCGGGCCGGCAACTTTGCTCGGGCTGGTTCAGCAATCTCAAAGCGTACGACCTGTTGGACAACGTCATCGAGGAAGACATCGACGCCAGTGCGCCTGTGACGGCGTTTGATCAGAAGGGTGCAAGTCCCTTCCAGGTCGATGTTCCCGACCTGAATCCGACAGTGGCAACTGCGTTCCCGTGAGGGAGGGTGGAGAGCAACCTGAGGAGAACGACCAGTCCGTAACGCAAGTGAACTACTCGGTTCGCGGCGCCGTCATATCGCGAATATGGCTGGCGGAGTGGTTCGTCTTTTGGTTCGAGGGCCGTCTCGGCGAGACTGGCCCTTCTGTTCCTGTTGGTCCTAGGGCTACAATCGGGGGGCTGCCGTATTTGCTACTTATCCGCCACAACTGCCTTCGATGACCTCACCCCCTGAATTCTTATCTGCCGACGGTTTGGCTGGCAAGCGGATTGCCTTCACCGGCCGGTTGGCTGGCATGACACGTCGCGAGGCCAAGCAACTGCTATCCCAGCACGGCGCGGTGGTGGTGGATGCGGCCGAGGGCGCGCTCAACCTGCTGGTCGTCGGCGAAGACGATCTCCCCCTGGCCGAGTTGCTCCCGGCTCTCGACGCCGACGCTCATGCCGCGGTGCAGGCGGGTCAACTTGCCATCATTAGCGAAACGCAACTTTGGCAGCGGCTGGGGGTGATCGAGGCCGAGCAGAACGTTCATCCGCTCTACACCGCCGCCAACCTGGCCCAACTGCTCGGCACCAACGTGGCCGCGGTTCGCCGCTGGCAGCGGCTGGGGTTGATTGTGCCCGTGCACGAGGTCAGGCGACTGGCCTACTTCGATTATCAACAGGTCGTCACGGCCCGCAGCCTGGCCCGCCTGGTGGCTTCTGGCATGCCGGTGGCGCAAATCGAGCGTCAGCTGCGCGAGCTGCAGCAATTCTTGCCCGAAATTGAACGGCCGCTGGAGCAGCTTTCGATTCTGGCCGACGGCAAGCGTTTGCTGCTCCGTCAGGAGGGCGGACTGCTCGACGCCTCGGGGCAACTTCGCTTCGATTTCGACGCCACCGTCGATGATTCGCCCGACGTGTTGTCGGCCCACGATGACGAGGCGTGTGACGAAGACGAACCCGAGGTGGCCTCGGCCCGCGAGGCGCTCATGGCCCCCTTGCAGCCCCCTTCGGTCGATCATTTGCGGCAAGCGGCGGCGGAGTGCGAAGACGAGGGCGACCTGGACCAAGCGGCCGAGTTGTATCGAGCCATCCTGGCCGCCGAAGGGCCGCATGCCGAAACCTGCTTTCAACTGGCCGACGTGCTCTACCGCCAGGGAGATTTGACGGCGGCGCGGGAACGGTACTACGCCGCCATTGAGATTGACGAGGAATTCATCGAAGCCCGCGCGAATCTAGGCTGCGTGCTGCTGGAATTGGATCAGCCGCAGTTGGCCGAGGCCGCCTTTCGCGGGGCTCTCGCCGGCTACCCCGATTATGCCGACGCGCATTATCACTTGGCCCGCACCCTCACCCGGCTGGAACGGCCGGGCGAAGCGCAGGAGCATTGGCGAGAATTCCTGCGACTCTCGCCCCGCAGCCCTTGGGCCGAAGAAGCAGAACAGGCGCTGGGGGAGGAGGGTTGCTAGTGGCTGGTTGTTGGTGTTTGGCAGGTTCCAGCCAGCTTAGAGGGAAACTCTTAACGGCTCTGAGTTGTTCCTGTTCAACGGCGGGAAGTCATATAAACCGGCCGGTCCTAGTCTTCTAGCTTTTTCAGCGGGGCAACCATGGTGGCGGCGAATGCGTCTTGAGGTGTGGGCGATTTGCCTCCGGCGGGCGTTTCGGCCGCTGACTCCACCGCGTCGGATGGCTGCGCCGCGGAACTCGATTGGCTCTTTCCCGCCGCCGAACCGCGCGCTTCCCACCACGCTTGCGCCAACTTCATCGTCCAGGTGTCGAGGGTCGGGCAGCGGTCGAGCTCGTCGGCCAGGTCTCCGGCCGATTGGGGACGGTCGTTGGGATTTTTGGCCAGGCAGCGGAGCAACAGTTGCTCCAATTGCGGCGAAACCGGTTTGCCCAAGCGGGCCGAGGGGGGCTCGGGCGTGCCCGAAACGTGTCCCTGCAGAATGTCGATCACGCTCCGGCCGTCGAACACCGGTTTGCCCGTCAGCAGAAAATATCCCACGGCTCCCAGGGCGTAGAGGTCGCCGCGGTGGTCCACATCGTCGGGGCTTTGGATGGCTTCGGGCGACAGATAGAGCGGCGTGCCCGTCATCGAACCGGCCGAAGTCACGTTCGCTTGCCGCCGCGAGTCCATGGCCTTGACCAGGCCGAAGTCGAGCAGCTTGACCACGTCGAACTGGCCGCCGCGGGCGTTGAGCACCATGTTGGCCGGTTTAATGTCGCGATGGATGAGCCCAATCCCGTGGGCTTCGGCCAGCGAGCCGCACACCTGGCGCAAAACATGCACCACCCGAGCCTCGGGCAGGGGGCCATGCTGCTCCACCAGCTGTTCCAAATCGATGCCGTTCAGGTACTCCATCGCGTAGTAAAACACGCCCTCGGGCGTGCGGCCATAATCGTAAATGCAAATGGTGTTGGGGTGATTGAGTTGGCTGGTGAGCTGCACCTCGCGCTCGAAGCGGGCCAGGGTTTGCTCGTTGCTTTTCTCAATATTGAGGAATTTCACCGCGGTGGGGCGATGCAACATGGAGTGATGGGCGCGATAGACCACGCCCATGCCGCCTTCGCCCAGCTTTTCGTCCAGCGTGTATTGCCCCAATTGCCTGGCTTCGAGCGCGGCCCGCTGGGCCTGGCGATTGAGCCGCCCCGCCACGGCGGTGTAAATGCTCAGGGCGATGGATACCGCCACCAGCAGGCCAAACATGCTCCAGAAAGCGAGCCGCAAAATGTACATCGGCCGGTAGGCCTCGGCCACATCGACCTCGGTGGCCACGCCCAGGTTGTAGTCCTTGAGCCAGGTCCAAGCTCCGACCACCGGCACGCCGCGATAATCGCGATAACCGTTCACATTCATGCCATCGTTGCCAGAGGTGGCCGCGGCAGCCATGACCGTCAGTGGTTGCCGCGACCGCCGCTCGGTGGTCCGCGTCCCTTGCGTCAGATCGACCAGCGGGTCGCGAACATGCACGTTGAGAATGGAGTCGGCGTCTTCGGTCAGCAGCCCGATCGCGCGAAGCTGATCGTCGAACCGGCTTTGCGAGAGCATGATTCCTTGCTGGTCGAAGGCATACGTTTCGCCCGTTTTGCCAATGCGAGCCACGCGCATGATCTCGCTGAACGCCTGCTCGGGCCGAATGCGCACCCCTAGCACCGCCACCGGCTGCATGTCGGCATTCCGGATCGGGGCCAAGGCAAACATGGTAGGCACGCCGGCCCGCAATTGGCCCTGGGCGTCGGGCAACACGATGGGGCTTTTCATCGGGTGCGATACCGTGGCCTTGCCCGCCAACACGCTCCGCACCATGGCCGAGGTTTGCTCGTCGGGCAGCGACAGGCCGACAGCATCATTGCGGTACGAGGCCACCACCTTGAGCTGGGGCGAAACCACGATAAAGCCATTCCAATCGTGGGCCTCTAGGGCTGGCGCCAGTTCGCGCCGCAATTCGGCTAACTGCGGGGCCTGCAACAGCTCCAGTTGGGTAACGCCGTCGCGGTCTCCCAAGGCAGATAGCTCGGCCGCCAGGCGCGAAATCTGTGGAGCGTGGGCGGTGGAAATGGCAATCGCTTCTTGCGAATGCATCCAAATCTGGAGCGCGGCGACGTCGGCATTCAGCACGGCTTGCAGCGCGGATTCGAGCTCTTCCCTCAGCGTCCGTTCCACGGCGTTCCCCACCCACCAGCCCAGGCCGGAAAGTAGCAGGATGGCAAACAGCGGACGCAACCAAAGCTGCCGCAAAAAGCGAGCCTGGGTCCGCGCGAACGATCGCAACCGGCTTTGGGTTTGCGACCAGCTCACGCCGGCGGAACTGGCGGAAGCCGAACTACGAGAGGCGGTAGGATCGCGTGGGGGAAGCGCGCTCATGAAACGCCTGGGAATTAGGGGGGAGCAATCCACGGCGCTCCCGCTCCCAAAGGCGTTCATCGGTCGATTCCGCGGAATCGTGGGTGCGATTCCGCGGTACCTGTTGCCTGCCGGAAGAAAGATTGCGCCAACCAGCCTCCCTTGGAGTATAGCATTAAAAGAATCGGCAGAACGAGGTGCATTGGCCAGCCGTGGAATTAGGCTAAACAATACACCGCCAGGCCGCCAAACGTCGCTCCCCGCCTCAGAAGGAGTTAACCACCGATGAACTTGCTTACCCCGCGCGAACCGGCGCTCTCGCCACGCAACCTGCTGATGTTGGTCCTGGCAGGCGTGTTGCCGATGGTGTTTTCGGCGCAGACCGTGGCCCAAGACGCCCCGGCCAAAAACCAGGTTCGGTTGGCCTCGAGCCCCGCGCTTTCGCCCGACGGCAAAACGCTGGTCTTCTCCTGGCAGGGCGATCTCTGGATAACCCCATCGTCGGGCGGCGAAGCGCGACTCCTCACCTCGCATTCTGGCTACGACGGCGAACCGGCCTTCTCGCCCGACGGCAAACAGTTGGCCTTCATCAGCGATCGCGACGGCAGCCGGCAAGCCTATGTGATGCCGGCGGCCCGGCGCGGCAGGTAACCTTCCACACCGAAGGTTGCTTCCTCCAGGATTGGTATCCCGACGGCCAGGCGCTCCTCGTCAACGGCCAGCGCGATCACTTCTGGCGGCACGCCGAGCGGTTCTTTCGCGTTTCGCTCACCGAGCGCCGGGCCGAACAACTGCTCTTCGACGATTACGGGCTCAACGGCCAACTCGATCCCACCGGCAAACAGTTGCTCTTCACCCGCGAAGGCACCGCCTGGTGGCGCAAAGGATACGAAGGTTCTCAAGCCAGCCAGGTGTGGAACTTCGACCTTGATAGCCGCCAATTCAAGTTGCTGTGCGATCACCCTAATGAATGCCGATACCCGCTCTGGCACCCCAGCGGCGAAAGCTTCTATTACGTGGGCGGACAGAGCGGCTCGTTCAATCTCTGGCAGCGCGAGTTGGCATCGGGCAAGGAAACCCAGGTCACCCACTTCACAGACGATTCCGTGATTGGTCCCACCATCAGCGGCGACGGCGGCACCCTGGTGTTTCGCCACCTGTTCGATCTCTATCGTTTTCGGCCCGGCAAAGACGAGCGGCCGCAACGGCTCAAGATCCACGCCGCTGGCGATCAACCAAGGGAAGACACCCTCCGCCGCACGCTCGAAGCGGCCACCGAGGTGGCATTTTCCTCCGATGGCTTGGAGGTCGCCTTTGTCGCCGGCGGCGACGTGTGGGTGATGGACACCACGCTCCGCGAGCCGCGGCAGGTAACCAACACGCCTGGCGAAGAAACCTCGCTCGTCTTCGCGCCCGACAACCAAAGCCTGTACTACATTGGCGACGACGGCGCTCAAACCGACATTTGGCGCACCGAGCGGGCCGATGGCGAGCGGTATTGGTGGCAGAACCACCAGTTCAAGCACACCCGGCTCACCAACGACGCCGAAAGCGAAAGCAACTTGCAGCTCGACCCCACCGGCAAACAGCTGGCCTTTGCGAAGGCCCGGGGCGATCTGTGGCTGATGCAACCCGATGGGAAAGAGGCCCGCCGGCTGTTCGCTTCGTGGAACGAGCCCGAGTACGCGTTCAGCCCCGATGGCCGCTGGCTGGCGTATGCCCTGTACGACGATGACTTCAATCGCGACGTATGGCTATTGCCCGTCGATGGCTCGCAGCCGGCGTTCAATCTCTCCCGTCACCCGGCCAACGATCAACACCCCATCTGGTCGCCCGACGGCAAAATGATTGCCTATACAGGCGAGCGCTCCGACGGCGAGGTCGATATGTACTACGTGCAACTTCTCAAGGCGGCCAGCGAACAAACCTCGCGCGATCGCAAGTTGAAAGAGGCTTTGGAAAAGCTGAACAAAGCGCGGCAGGGCAAAGCAGAGCCCAAGCCCAAAGAAGCTGCCGGCGACAAAGCCAAGCCTGCCAACGACAAGCCTAATAACGAGAAGCCCACGGACGACAAAGCCAAAGCAGACGACAAAGAAGAACCAAAGAAACCAGAACAGCCCCCGCAAGTGGTCATCGATTTCGACGGCATCCACGAACGGGTTCGCCGCATCAGCGTGCCCCAGGCTACCGAGAGCGATCTGTTCTGGAAGCACGACTCCGCCAAGCTGGCCTTCAACGCCAGCATCAACGGCAAGGAAGGCACCTATACCGTGAACCTGCCCGAGCCGGGCAATCCCGAATTGCTGTCTTCCAGCACCGGCAGGCAGGCCCGCTGGATTTCCACCGGCAATCAGGTGCTCTGGCTCTCCGGTGGCTCGCCCGCCAGCCTGAACGCCGCCACCGGCGCCAACACGGCCTACAAGTTTTCGGCTCAACAAGAACTGAATCTGCCCGCCAAACGCCAGGCGGCGTTCCTCATGTGCTGGCGAGCCATGCGCGATCACTACTACGATGGCCGCTTCAACAACCGCAATTGGGACGCCATTCGCCGCAAGTACGAAGACCTGGCCCTGCAAGCGGGCGATACCGAAACCCTCACCCGCGTCATCAGCCTGATGCTGGGTGAACTCAACGGTTCGCACCTGGGCTTCCTGCCCACCGGCGTCACACCGACTCCCACCAGCAAACCGTGGCGCGAAGTTACCGCGCACTTGGGACTGCGGTTCGACTCCCAGCATCGAGGGCCAGGCTGGAAAGTCCGCGATGTGATCCCCGGCGGCCCCGCCGATCGTGAGCGAGGCAAGATTGCAGCCGGCGAAATTATCTTGGCCGTCGATGGGGAAACCGTCGATCCCGATCTCGACCCTGCCGCCGTGCTGACCGGCGCCGAAGCCCGCGACGTGGTGCTCCGCGTTCGCAACCCCCAGGGCGAAGTTCGCGAAGTCACGCTGCGGCCCATCCCGTTTTCATCGGCCCGGGCGCTACTTTATGAAAGCTGGGTCAAAGACAATCGCCGCGCGGTGGAGAACGCCTCGGGCGGCAAGCTGGGCTACCTGCACGTCAGCGCGATGAACATGCCCAGCTTCTACCGGTTCGAGTCCGAACTGTATGCCATTGGGGCCGGCAAAGACGGCCTGGTGATCGACGTCCGCGAGAACGGCGGCGGCTTCACCACCGACCACCTCCTCACGGCTCTCACCCAGCCCCGGCATGCCATTACGGTGCCGCGCGGCGGCGGGCGTGGCTATCCGCAAGATCGCACGGTCTACGCCACGTGGCATAAACCGATCGTGGTGCTCTGCAACCAGAACAGTTTCAGCAACGCCGAAATCTTTAGCCACGCCATCAAAACGCTCAACCGCGGCAAGCTGGTCGGCGTGCCGACGGCCGGCGCCGTGATCAGCACCGGGGCAATGCGGATTCTCGATCTGGGCGTGCTGCGGATGCCGTTCCGAGGTTGGTTTGTGCTCGACACAGGGCAAGACATGGAACTCAACGGCGCCGAGCCCCACTACATTCTCTGGCCCCAGCCAGGGCAAATGCCCGCCGGCAAAGACATCCAGCTCAACAAGGCCGTCGGCGTGTTAAAAAAAGACGTGGCGGCGTGGAAAAAGCAACCCCAGGCGCCGCTGATCAAGGCCAGCGAACGCGACGAACAACCAGCCGCCAAGGATCAACAATAGGCAGGGCACAACACACAAAGTCGCCTTTCGCTCCGCGAAAGGAAATGCTTTCGCCCAGCGAAAGCCGACCGCGACGAAAAAACCGTCCGCCCAAACCCGGTTCACTCCTCCCCGGCCAAGAACATTTTCTTTGGCGGCCAGATCGCCTCTTGGTGCGGGGTTTGCCCCTGCAACAGGCTGGTGGTGATCGCCTTGAAGACGCGGCTGACCAGTTCCAACTCGCGGTCATCGGCCTGACAAAAGATCAAGAAACTGGCGGTCGCCGTGCGAAATCCGCGAATCAGCGCCGTGTTGGTCAGGTCGAGACAAATGAAGTTGAGGTCGTATCCCCGCAGCCGATGGCCGACGATTTCCTCATCCACAATCTCGGCATCGAGGTCGGGATAAACGTCGCGCATGGCGTTCAAGCTGGTATTCACGCTCTCGGCCGGATCGAGCGAAGGGGGGTATTGAACCAAGGTCCAAAAGGCCCCGCCGGGGCTGCTCACCGATACCGTGTGGGTGTCGCCCAACTCCGATTCGGCCTCGCCTTCGGAGTTATCGAGCCGCCAGTTGTCGGGGTACTGGAAGCGGACCCCCAAGTGATTGTAAGTATGCGGCATGGCTTTGAAGTGGAGTTGCAGGTTCAAATAGGGACGGCCGCCGCAGGCATTTATCCCGCCCAGCAGCCATGCTCATTTTATCGGCCCGCGGCCAAATCGGTTAGGGGGCGCACCCCAACCACCTCTCAACCTGCGGCCCTAACATTGCTGGCAGGCTTTCTCAATCGCTTCGGCCACGCCCGCCATGGTGTAGGTGCTGGCCTCCACGGCCGGCTCATAACCAAGTTCTCGTAACGTGGCCGAAGTAATCGGGCTGATACTCGCCAGCTTGGCCGTATGCAGCCGCACGCCATACAGAGCCTGTAAACTGCGGGCGATTGCCGAACTGGTCACCGTAACCCAATCGATCTCTTCGCGATTCAAAGCCTCGATGATCTCTGGGTCGGCCTGCGGCGCGTCGCTGCTCATATAGCAAACCACCTGGCTGACTTTCCCGCCCGCCGCCGCCAGTTGCTCCGCCAGCACCTCGCGACCTCGGCTGGCGCGAAGCAACAAGAACCGCTGGTTTTTCGCGCCTGGCCCTGCGAGCGCCGCCGCCAGCGCTTCGGCGCGATATTCTTCGGGCACGACATCCGCCCGCAGATGGAACTGCCGCAACGCCTCGGCCGTGCCGGGCCCCACGGCTGCCAACTTCACGTGCCCCAGGCAGCGCAGATCGCCTCCCGTTTGCTCCAGCACCCGATTCAGAAAGAAGTTCACGCCGTTGGAACTGGAAAACACCAGCCAATCGAATTGCGACAGGTTGGAAATGGCCTCGTCAACGGGTGTCCAGTTCGCCGGAGGACCAATTTCAATGGCCGGCGCCACCAGCACATCGGCCCCTTCCTCGGCCAGCAATTCCCTCAGGTCTTCGCATTGATGCAGCGGACGCGTGACCAAGATCTTCTGGCCAAACAGCGGCCGCCGATCGAACCACGACAACCGCGAAGCCAGCGTCACCACATCGCCCACAATCGTCAGCACCGGCGGACGCAGCCGGCGGGCTTCCACATCGTGCGCCAGGTTGCCCAGCGTGGTGTGCAGCGAAGACTGGTCGGGCCAGCTCACGCGGCGCACCACGGCCACCGGCGTTTCGGGCGGTTTGCCGGCCGCCAACAGCTGCGTGGTCCATTCGCGAATGGTGGTCACGCCCATATAAAAAACCAGCGTGCCGGGAAACTGGGCCAGCGATTGGAAATCGAGACGGGCATCCTTATGGTCGCTTTCGTGGCCCGTCACGAGCGCCACGGCCGAGGCCATCTGCCGATGCGTGACGGGAATGCCGGCGTAGCTGCCGGCGGCCAAAGCGGCCGTTACGCCGGGAACCACCTCAAATCGAATGCCGGCGGCCACCAGGGCTTCGGTCTCTTCGGCGCCGCGCCCAAATACGGCCGGATCGCCTCCTTTCAATCGAACCACGCTGTTACCGGCCAGCGCGGCTTCGATCATGGCCTGGTTTACTTCGTCTTGGCCGAGCATCCGCCCGCTGCCGTGCTTGCCCAGGCAAACCTTCTTGGCCTCGGGCCGGGCGAACTGCATTACCGCCGGGTTCACCAGGTAGTCGAACAGCACCACATCGGCCTGGCGCAGCAACGAAACCCCGCGCAGCGTGATCAGGCCGGGGTCGCCAGGGCCAGCGCCCACCAGGTAAACGCGGCCCGCTCGGTTGGGTGCTGGCATGCGCAAATCGCTCTCAAACTAACGGGAAGGAGGGAGGGGCGGCCGGCGGCAAACGACCATGATTTCGTGCCCCCCAGGGCACGGCTCGGCAGGGCTTGGGGTCCGTTGTTTTGCACTTCGGTCGGAGCTACAATACCACTACCGGGGAACAGCCCGCTCTGGCATCGCCTACCCCCCAGACGAACCGTGCATTGCCCTCGGCTTTGAATCCCTCCGAGGTTTGGTTACTAGGTTGGTTACTAGGTACGCGAGGAACCGCGGGCCTGTCCCGACGCCTCCTCTCTCATATCTTGCGAAACAAGGTCGAAAGTTTCCCTCATGGCGGAAGAAGTCCGACAGCCTATCGCTCCGCAAGTGCGTCGCCGCTTGCAGCAACAGTTCCAGCACGGCAGCAAGATGATGGCCGCCGGGAACTTCGATTACGCCATCGATATGTTTGCGCGGTGCGTGCTCGGCGATCCCGGCAACGTGGTTTACGCGCAGAACCTGCTCGGCGCGCTGCAGCGGAAGTATAGCAGCACCAAGAAGGGGAGCAAACTCTCCCTGCTGCAAGGCATGGGCGGTAAAACGACCATGCTGAATGCCAGCCGCAAGAACGACTGGCCCGGCATGTTTGCCGCCGGCATCGAGCTGCTGCAGAAAAACCCCTTCGACGCCAACACGCTCACCAGCCTGGCCGACGCCTGCGGGCACCTCGAGTGCGAAGAATCGCAGTTGGAATTCCTCAAGGCGGCCGTGCAAACCAATCTGAAAGACGCCGAGCTCAACCGGCAGCTGGCCCGAGCGCTGGAAAGCAGCGGCGATTTCGACGGCGCCATCACCTGCTGGAGCCGCGTTCGCACCGCCATCAGCAACGACGAAGAAGCCAAAAAGGGCATCGGCAACTGCACCGTCAAACGCACCATCAAATCGGCCAAGTACGAAGAGGCCGAAAACTCCACCGACGTGATGGCCGACAAACAGGCCCAGGCCGAGCGTCAGGGAGTTGCGGGGCTCCAATTAACACCCGAGCAGCAGCTCGAAAAAGCCATTAGCAAAAAGCCCGAAGAAGTCGACAACTACGTCGAGCTGGCCGATCTCCACACCCGCAACGAAGACCACGAAAAGGCCGTTGGTGTCCTCCAGCGGGCTTTGCAGGTTTCGGCCGGCGATCTGAATCTGCGCGAACGGCTCGAAGAAGCCCAGCTGCGAGCCCTCCGCGATAAAGTCGCCATTGCCGAAGCGCGGGCTCAACAAGAGCGCACCGAAGAAGCCATCAAGCTCTTCAAACGCTACAAAGACGAGCTCAACCGCACCGAAATGGAAGTCTACCGCAACCGTTGCGAACGCTACCCCAGCCACCTGGGCTATCGGTACGAGCTCGGCATTCGCATGAAAAAAGCCAAGATGGTCAACGAGGCCATCAAGGTGCTGCAAGAAGCCCGCTCCGACCCGCAGCGCAAGGGCGACGTGCTCCTGGCCCTCGGCGAGTGCTTCCACCAAATCAAGCAATACCGCCTGGCGATCAGCAACTACGAACAGGCGATTTCTGAAATCTCGGAGCGCAACGTCGACAGCAAGAAGCTGGCCCTCTATCGAGCCGGCAAACTGGCCCTGGGCCTCCGCGACTTGGACAAAGCCGAAACCCATTTGACCACGCTGGCCGGCCTCGATTTCACCTACCAAGACGTGCCCGACCTGCTCGACAAAATCCGCCGCCTCCGCGAAAACGGCGACTCCGACTCCGGCACCAACCTGTAGGGCCAGCCCCGGCCAAGGCTGCCCTCGAACCGGAAGCTGAAGCGAATCGCCGGACATTTGGCGTGACGACAGCGCGGCGGGAATCTTCGCGGAGTGCAGCGCCTGCCCAGCCGCGCCGCGTTTCACTGCCACGTCCAACGGCCCATCACGGCGCGGCTTCGCTACGGGCTGCCGCCGATCAGGCCGCTCTCGGTGAGAGTCGGTCTACTCCAGGGGTTTGTCCTTCGTTTCCGGCGCGAACGGCAATGCTAAGAGCCCCAGCACGAAAATACCGCACATCGAAACGCCTGCATATCGCATGGGTTCGGGGTAGGCCGCGAAAACCTCGCTGGTGAGCAGTCCCAACGCATACGGTCCGCTGGCGGCCACAAAGCGGCCCACGTTGTAGCAAAACGAAGTGCCGGTGCTGCGAATTCGCGTGGGAAACAACTCCGGGAAGTAAATTGCGTAGCCGCCGAACAATGAGAGCTGGCAGAATCCCATCAGCGGAATCATCCAGAAGACGTCGGTCACGTCGTTGAGAAACCAAAAGACGATCGCTGTACTCACCCCGGCCGCAACAAATGCAATGGCAAAGGTAGGCCGGCGTCCAATTCGTTGGGATAGTACGCTAAAGCCATAGATCCCAAAGAACGCTCCAATATTGAGCATCATGGATGTGTACCCAGCCCAACGGGTCACGCGACCCCCCAGTTCCTTCGATCGGGCTTGAACATCTTTTGCCAGTTGTTCGCCGTCGGTGCGGTCGAGATCCCCGCTAAGAAACTCTTCTAATGACTGACGCTGCTGGGGATTGCCTGAATCCTTGACGGCCAATGACACCACCGCTTCTTCGGTGATCTCTTGTTTGTCTTTCGATAGCTTGACCATTGCCGTCCAAAGCGGCGTGGCATCGGATACATCGGCAGTGGAATTCAGCAGGTCGTTGGGGTTAACGATCGCAGAGAGTTGCGGGAACGACTGCGGATCACGCACCGCCAATCGCACCAGATCGCGATCCCAATCCGCCTTGCCCTCATCCCGGGCTTCTTGCGCGAAAACCTTGGTAAATACGCTCCGATTGAGATCGATCGCGAAAAAGCCGATGCCCCACAATCCGATCACGCCGCTGGCGGCCATCACCAGCCCCACGAGAGCCCGCTTCCGGTAAACGGGGTTGCCGAGCAGTTCTTGATATGAGCCAAGCTTCTTGGCCACCACGCCATCATGAACGGCCGCTTTCCACTTCTCAGGTTCCTTGAGTCTGCGTCGAATCACCAAGGCCAGCAATGCTGGAAACGCGCCCACCAGGAACATCACCCGCCAGGCCGTGACCGGAACGCCAGCGATCTGAAATTGCCCCAGCACGCCTGTTTCTTCCAGATGACCCAGCCCGATACTAATCAGGGCTGCCGAAACATTACCCACGGCGGAAAGCGCTTGCAGCAAACCCAGGGCAAAAGGCCGCGCGCGAGCCGGCATGACTTCGGCAACCAAGGCCACGCCCACCGCGAACTCCCCTCCCACGCCCAGCCCGGTAATGAAGCGATACGCGGCAAAGTCCCAAAACCCAACCGAGAAAGCGCTCAACCCGGTGCAGAGTGAATAGAGCAAAATCGTCAGCATCATGGTCTTGGCGCGGCCGATCCGATCCCCAAGCACGCCAAAGAACAAACCGCCCGAGGCCCAGCCCATCAAGAAGATGGCCGTGGCGATGCCTCCATATTTATCCACATCGCCCGGGGCAGGAGCTTGTCCAGGCGAAGGCGCCAAGAGCTCTTTCATGGCAGGCACCCGCGCCAAGTTGAACAGCTGCTGGTCCATGGTGTCGAACAGCCAGCCCAGGGCCGCCACCACCAACACAAACCAGTGATAACGCGTCAGTTCGCGATGCCAGCGATATTTTTCAGTCATGGAAGGTCTCGGGGATGGATCATCGGCCCACCCCGCCGGCGTGACTGGCAAACCAGAGGAGCAGCGGAATCGAATATTGGTCGGGCACGCCGGAGGCAGTCGGTGAACGCAAGGCAATGGCCGCCATGCGGGGAGGCGTGCAAGGCAGGGCGTCGTCCTCCACCGCCACGGGCAGAAGCGATATAGTGTATTCATCAGCCGCTTCCATGCGAGCCTTCCCTGGCGATATTTGCAAAGAAATGCGCGCCAGGGGTGACTTGGGCGATTTCACCCCCCATACTAAGAAAACCAAGAATGGCCCCGCCTGTACATTGCTTCACCTCCCCAGCCCCCAATCCCTAGTCCCTAGTCCCCAACCATGTTGCGCAAGGGAATACCTGTATCGCCTGGTGTTGCGGTCGGAACCGCATACAGCATCCTCCAAGTCTTTGTCGATCCTCAAGGCAAGCCGCTGGCGGCCGACGAGGTGGTGGAAGAACTGGAGCGGTACGACCACGCGCGCGAAAAGACGGTGGCCGACCTCAAGGCCTTGTTCCAAAAGGTATCGACCCAGGTCAGCCCCGAAAACGCCGAGATCTTCCGGGTTCATCAATCGATTCTCAACGATAAGGCATTCACCACCAAGGTTCGCGACCGGATTGTTCGCGAGCACTGCACGGCCCGCGCTGCGCTCGCCCAGGTGATGACCGACTACACCTCGCTCTTTGCCCGCACCAAAGACGAATACCTCAAAGAACGCCTGGCCGATGTCCGCGACGTGATCGTGCGCCTCTCCGGCCACCTTTCCGCCGTGCTCGAAGACGAAGAGCACCACGGCCCCACCGGCCCGCTGATCGTGGTGGCCGACGAATTGTTGCCGTCGCACGTGGTTCTGCTGGGTGACCGCGAGGTGGTCGGCATTGTGACCGAGGCCGGCGGCCAAACCAGCCACGCGGCCATTCTGGCCCGCAGCCGCGGCATTCCGGCGGTTTCCGGAGCCCAGGGCATTTTGCGCCAGATCAAAAACGGCGACACCGTCGTCGTCGATGGCCGCGAGGGCGTGGTGGTCGTCAACCCCGACCCCGAATCCGAAAGCGCCTACCGCAAGCTGCAACGCGAGTTTTTCGATCTCAAAGACCAACTGGCCGAGAATCGCGACCAGCCCGCCGTGACCCTGGATGGAGAATGCATCGACCTGCTGGCCAACATCAACAGCCTGGCCGACTGCCAGGCCGCCAAGGCCATGGGGGCCAGCGGGGTAGGGCTGTTTCGCACCGAATACCTGTTCCTCACGCACCCCGACGTGCCCGACGAAGACGAGCAATTCAAAGCTTACCGCGACATCATTCACGCCACCCCTGGTGGTCGCGTGACCATCCGCACCCTCGACCTGGGCGGCGACAAAACCATTCCCTACCTGGGGCATCGCCGCGAGGCCAACCCCTTCTTGGGCTGGCGGTCCATCCGCCTTTCGTTCGAGCATCCCGAGTTCTTTCTCAAGCAGATTCGCGCCGTGCTGCGGGCGGCCGCTCCCGAGGACGGCATCGAAAAGCACGTGCGCCTGATGTTCCCCATGATTACCACCGTGGTCGAAATGCAGCGCGTGCGGCGGATGGTTCGCCGGGGCTGCCGCGAGCTCGATCGCGAAGGCAAGCCGCGCGGCGAAATCGCCATTGGCATGATGCTGGAAGTGCCAGCCGCGGCGGTCACCATCGCCTCCTTCTTGGAATACGTGGACTTCGTGTCCATTGGTTCCAACGACCTCGTCCAGTACCTGATGGCGGCCGACCGCGACAACCCCAAGGTAAGCCACTTGTGCCAACCGCTGGGGCCGGCCATGCTCAAGGTGCTGTCCGATGTCATCTCCACCTGCAACCGCCACGGCACGCCGGTCACCCTATGCGGAGAAATGGCCGGCGCCCCGCGCGCTTTCTTGCTGCTCTACGCCATGGGCCTGCGTAGCTTCAGCATGAGCCCGGCCTTCATTCCCTCGGTAAAGAGCCTGGCCATCCGGCTCCGCCGCGAAGAAGCCCGCAAAATCTTGCGCCGCGCTCTGCAATTCAAAACCACGGACCAAATCCGCCGGTTCATGGCCCAGCAGGTTCTGGAAATCTGCCCCAATCTCAAGCTGCTCGATTCGCCGTAAGCAAGCGGGGCGGGTGGCACGCCATGAGCCTACGCGAAGGGCGTGGCGCGGCGGCGATATTCCAGTTGCACTCGCAGTACCCGTAGCCTGCCCTACATTACTTTCGTTCGGTGGGTGGCGGAAGGGAACGCTAAGGTGTTGCGATTAAAACACTGAAGGGGTAGCATCAAATCAATGAAGCGTTTCGGTTAACCCGAGGGATTTCCGATGCTGATGTACAAGGCGGCGTACCAATTCGTCGAGGGCACAATCCATGCGCATGTGCTGGATTTCCCCGGGGCGATCTCCTGTGCCGATGATCTGGCCGAGGCCCGACGGCTGCTGGCCTCGGCCCTGCTCGACTTGGCGGGGTACGCCTTGGAGCGCGGCGAGTCGCTCCCCCGCCCCGACCCCTCGCTGCACGACCCAGACGCCGACCTGGAAGAGCCAATCTATCTGCACCTGCGGGCGAGTACCGGTGTGGAGGTGGTTCCCGCGGGGGTGGTCGTGGAGTGAATCGACGAGACCTGATCCGACATCTGCGGCAGCATGGGTGCGTGTTCGTGCGTGAGGGATCGGACCACTCCATCTGGGAAAACCCCGCGACGGGTCGACGGACGGCGGTGCCTCGGCATCGCGAGATTCCCAACCCAACTGCTTGGAGGAGCTGCCGCCAGTTGGGCATACCTGATCCCTTAGCCCGTACTTTTTCCCTGCTGGGCGGCGGTTTTCTTGATGATTCTTGGGGAAATCGGCCGGATTTTGGTTTGGGGAATTTCCGCGTTCTGGCTACAGGCAGCGCCGTGACGAGCTCGGCTTCGCGGCACGGCTTGGAGGCGATCAGCCGATCGAGCCCGATCTTCCGCAACAGGCCCAGCACGGCCGCCACATGGCCATGGGGCAGACTGCGGACAATCTCGACATCGCCGCCGTCCGCCGGCGTGGGCTTGCCTGCCAGCCGTTTGCGGATGGTTTCGATCAGATCGTCGGGCAGGTCGGAAAGGTTGCCGACGGTGAGCTGTTTGACCTTGCCGTGCTCGCGATAGGTGTGCCGCAGCAGGTGGGTGACATAGGTTTTTCCGTTGACCACCTTGCGGATGGTGGCGACATGCACGGCGCGTTTCTAGGGCTGGCTCATGGCCGCATGTTAGCCCAAGTTCCCCAGTAGGGCTGAAAATTGGCGATTTTTGGAAATAATTTA
>CAYUMU010000087.1:0-28531 GCA_964445985.1 uncultured Pirellulales bacterium
TGCGCCAGGCCAGGCCTTCGGCGATGGCGGTTTTGCCCACGCCGGCCTCGCCCAGCAGCACCGGGTTGTTTTTGGTGCGCCGGCAGAGGATTTGAATGGCCCGTTCGATTTCGCGCTCGCGACCGATCACGGGGTCGAGCTTTTTCTGGCGTGCCAGTTCGGTCAGGTCGCGACCGAAGCTGTCGAGTGCCGGGGTTTTGCTTTTACTGCTTTTGCTGGCTTCGGAGGAGGATCCACCCGCATGCCCGCGTTCGCCGCCTTCGCTTTCCATACCATGACCCAAGAGGTTAAGGACTTCTTCGCGAACTTCTTCAAGTTTCAAACCCAGGTTCATCAGAACCTGGGCTGCGACGCCTTCTTGCTCGCGGAGCAACCCCAACAGAATGTGTTCTGTTCCCACGTAATTGTGGTTGAGGTTGCGGGCCTCTTCCATGGAGTATTCGATGACTTTTTTGGCCCGAGGCGTTTGGGGCAATTTGCCCATGGTCACCATGTCGGGTCCGCTCTGGACGAGCTTTTCGACCTCCAAGCGAATCTTGCGGAGGTCGACGTCCAGGTTTTTCAGGACGTTGGCGGCAACGCCGCTACCTTCCTTGATGAGCCCGAGCAGGAGATGCTCGGTGCCAATGTATTCGTGGTTGAAGCGCTGCGCCTCCTGATTGGCCAATTGCATGACCTTGCGAGCGCGATCCGTAAAGCGTTCGTACATAGTTGCTACTCTGCCTGGTTTAAGTGGCTTGGCCTAGTTGCAAAGGGCAAGCGGGGTCAAATGGCTTGCTAGCGGGCGAAAAAAGGAAGAAAATAGCCGCGGACATTGCAGCGCTGTTGCGCGCGGCCAAACCTGCTATTTTGCCTGACTGGTTCTTCTCTCCCAGATAAGTATTCCGAATCCGCGGGGGAAGACAACCCCAGCTTCATGGACGACCTGGGGGCGTCGTTCGAACTCGAACGAGATCCGCAGGTTGCGAACCACGTCGCCGCCAGCTTGCGTTGCTTTACATTGCTGTGAAGAAGCGAAACCGGGGCTCGATGCTTAACGGGTGTATCTGAGACTACGCTCGACTATCTTGCAATGTTGCTGGCAATAACAGCTGTTTGGCAGTTTGCGTTGCCTTGGTAATATTATGTGCTTGTGGTGTCAGAGGGTAGGCTGCCTGAGATTCTCTCGTTGCTTTTTGCCGTTCGACCGCTGACCGTACCATTGGTCTGGGGCCGGTTCATCGGGGACTGAAGAGTGGCCGGCCCAATGCGCGGATGGGAGCCTCACTCGATTTTTAGCCGCGGAATTCTACCTTGCAGAATGCCCCCCTTCAAGGCAAGCAGGGCGAGGGCATGGGGTTAGAGTTAACGCAGACGCTGCAAAGTGAGCCCACCGCTGCACCTTCGGGTGAAATTACCCAAACGACGCGCTCTTCCGTGACTGCCCGATCGTCGCAATCAGACTCACCTCTTGCCCAAAGCAGAGGACGGTAACGATTACGCACCGTGAAATTCCGCTAAGCTACGAAAGATTCTCGGCTTGCGCCGTGCAGACGCAATCTGCCCAATGAAGGGGCGGTAGCAGAACTTTGCCAGAGAAAGTGGGAGCTTTGACCCGCGGATGTGCGACGGGTTGCCCCGGTTTTGATGGACGCCCCGAGCCAGTTCGCCCTATCGGGCGATCAGTTGGCAGGAGCGCCGTTGGAGCTTGTGCTTTGGGGGTCGGTTTCGCGGTGGTCTGCCGAGTTTGGATGGGGGTGGGGTTCTGGCGAATTGCTGCCTGGCAGTTGAATGCCGTCATCGACAATCAGCCGTGCGATCCCATCGACCACCGGATAGGCCACCTGGCCGTCTTCCCGAATGAGAACCTGCACCAGCGCTTGCTTGATCGCTTCTCCGCTGATGGCAGTCAGCTTGCCGGCGGCGATCCACGCGTTGATTTGCAAAAGCTCTGCTGGCGGCGCAAGCCTTAGTGGCTGATGGCTGGCCGGGCAACAGATCAGTTCCAGCATGTCTTCGTTGATTCGCAATCCTGGTTTCATCGTATCGAGCATTTGCTCCAGCGGGGGACGGCAGGCCTCGCGGCATGCGAGCAATTCATGCGTTGCTGGCTTGGGGGGAGTTGACTTCCATCGCCAAGAGCCGCCGAGCCGAGTTCCGCAGAATGCCAAACCGAAAACCCTTGCCCTGCTTAACCTGGCAGTCGCCATCGGCGACCGATTTCGTTGCTGCCTTTATAAGGCTTTGGCCGATACAGAACCAGAGGCGGTCGCCAAGAAGGCGGCGCCGCTGAGATCAAAACGGGGGCGGTAGGGAGCGGCACATGCCAAAAAAGCCCATTCCCTGCCACGTTTCTCGAGCATGGTTGGGAGGTTTACCGTGGCACGCATCCAAGGATGGGTCGTGGCGACGGGACTGGTGCTCTGGGCATCGGTCGCTGTCGGTCAAGACGTTCGCCAATACACCGAAAACGGGAAGACGTATCGGGAAACCAAGAGCAAATTGCTTCGCCCGGTTACCGAAACGGCGTTTGAAGAGCGCGAGCAGGTGGTTTACCGCGAAAATCTGGCCACCGAAACCCGCAATATTTCCCGCACGGTTCATGTGCCGGTCACCGAGTATCGCTGGGAAGCGTATTGGGCCGGCGTGCTCAATCCGTTCATGCGGCCGCACCTGGCCTATCGCTACGTGCCGGTCACGCGCTGGGAACTTCGTTCGGAAACCGTGGCTCAACCGGTGACCACGCGAACCTTGGTGCCCGAAAAGCAGGTCGTGCGGGTGCCGGTGACCCGTCGCCGGATGGTGGAAGAGGAAGTCACCCGCCGGGTGGCGGTGACCGACGACCCGTTCAACGGCGGCCCCACGGTGGCCAGCCGGGAAACGATTGGCGGCACGCGCATGGAAAGCGACCCGCCCCGGCAAGGCTCCGATTGGCGGGCCAGCCGCAGCGCGATCCGCCGCTAAAGCTCCACCAGCTACCAGCCACTAATTACCAGCCCCTCCTCAAAACAATTCGCTGATCGCCGAGCCCGGCTCCAAAGCCGGAATCGGCCGGCCGGCGAAGTTCACGAAGTTCACGTCGGGGTTGATCCCCAGCACGCGGAACATGGTGTGGTGGATATCGGCCGGGGTTACCGGTCGATCTTGGGGGACTTCGCCCAAGCGGTTGGTCGAGCCCACAATGCGACCACCTTGCACGCCGCCGCCGCCCATCAGGCAGAACATGGAGTTGCCCCAGTGGTCGCGGCCGGGGGTGCCCATGCTGCCGGGCGCTCCGCCATTGCCGCCATCGTTCATGCGAGGCGTGCGGCTGAACTCGCCGCAGAGCATCACCAGGGTCTTCTCGTATAGACCGCTCTCGGAAAGGTCCTGGAACAGGGTCGAAACGATGTCGTCCACCATGGGCAGGTACTTTTCCATGCCCGACTGCAAATTCCAGTGGTGATCCCAGCCGCCGAAATGCACGGAGACAAACGTGGTGCCGGCTTCGACCAGTCGCTTGGCAAGGAGCGTGCTTTGTCCCCATGAGTGCCGACCGTAGCGGTCGCGCAGCCGGGGATCAACGGAGTTGATATCGAAGGCTTCTCGGGCTGCTTCACCCGTGGTCAGTTCAAAGGCCTGCTGCTCGAAACGATCCATGGCGTCGAGCATGCCGGAGTTGTCGGCATCGCGGCGCATGCGGTCAAAGTGCCGCACTAACTCCTTGCGACTTTGCAAGCGATCGAGCGTGAGGCTGGTCGGCAGGCTGATGTTTTGCACTTTGAACGTCGGGGAGTTGGCGTCGGTCACCGTTTCAAAGGGCGTGTGCTGCTGCCCCACATACATGGGTCCGAAGTAGCCGGGACGGAGGCCAATGCTCATGGCGTAAGGCACGGCCACGTTGGCCGGCATGCCGGGCTTGCGGGGGCCGGTGAGCCGCGTGGCGATCGAGCCCACAAAGGGGTCGCGGGGGGCGTTGTTTGCGCCGCTCACTCCGCCGCGCCCGGTGAGCATGTAATGCCCGCCGGTAAAGTGGTCGCCCGACCCGTGGTGCAGCGAGCGAACCACCGAGAACTTGTCGGCGATTTTGGCCTGCTTGGGGAACAGTTCGGTGATTTCGAAACCAGGAACATTGGTCCGAATCGGGCTCCAAATGCCGCGGTACTCCGCCGGGGCATGGGGCTTCATGTCGTAGGTATCCATGTGGCCGGGTCCGCCGTCCAGCCACAGCAGAATCACGCGGGTGTCTTTGGCGCCGGAGTTCTCGGCGGCGCTGGCCGCTTTGGCGCGCATCAACTGCGACAAGCCGAGCGAGCCCATGCCCGCCATGCCCAATTGCAAGAAGCTGCGGCGGTTCACGCCATCGCAGTAACGACCTGATTTGCCGAAGTCAATTTTCAACACAGGCGGGATTCCTCAAGGTGTGGGCGAAGGGCCTATCAGATCGGCAGCCTTCGATGCTTATTTGTAATTCTCGCTTGGCACCCAAGTCAACGGCTGTTGGGCCAAACTGCAAGTTTTGCTGGGATGAGAGACGTACCGGGGGGGCACTCTTGGGGAGCGGCGATCGCTTGTTAGCGGTAGGAGGTCGTGAGGCGAGGGCTCAGTCCTGGTTGGGTTGATTCAAATGCTTTTTGAGGAACGCCACGATCTTTTCTCGAGCCCCGCCGGAATAAAAGTCAGTTCCGCCATGACCGCCCCCTTTCACCACCACAAGTTCCACGTCGAGTTGGGCGTCTTGGTACGACTTGCGAAGACTTTCCGATTGATCCATCAGCACGGTCTTGTCTTTGTCGCCATGGAGGATGAGCAGCGGGGGATCGCCCGCCGACACATGCGTGACGCCGCTGGCCAGGGTTGCCAGCTCTTTCTTCTGCGAAACAGGGCCGGCCAATAGCTGATAATTCCCCGAACTGGGCGCCTCCGATCGCTCCGGATGCGTGCGCGAGCGCAGCAAGAAATCGGTCGGGCCATAAAAATCGACGATCGCCGCCACCTTGGAAGACTGATCGGTATTCTTGCCTACCGCGCCTTCCAATGCTTTCACATCGCCAGAAACCCCTAGCAACACGGCCAGATGCCCGCCGGCCGATGAGCCCGCAACCGCGATGCGGTCGGCGTTGTAACCATATGTATCCGCATTGGCTCGCAGCCAGCGCACGGCCGCTTTGCAATCGTGAATTTGGGCGGGGAAAATGGCCCGGTCGGTAAACCGATAGGAAATGCTGGCCAGCGCGAAGCCTTCTTGCGGCAACCAGGAAACGGGGCACCGCTTACGGTCCCCAGCCCGCCAAGAACCACCGTGAATGAAGACCACCAGCGGCGGACGCTCCACTCCCCGCGGCACGAACAAGTCGAGCAGCAGCTTATGGCCATCGACCTCGGCGTAAACCAGATCGGCGTGCTTTGCCACGGGGGCCGGCTCGAACGCCTGGACGCTGCCGGCCAGGCTGCAACTCATCGCCACGGCCAACATTGTTCGCGATAGCAACGTCATGAATGAGACCTTCCAAACCAGGGAGGCGGGAATGAACGACGGCAACTCGTGCGATTGTAACGAGCAACCGAGCCCTTCGCGAGAAACTGCCGGCTCGCATGGCCCCTTGGAGAAGCCCCCAAAAAAACGCGACGTTTTGCGCGGCCGAGATCGCCCCCCTGCGAGTGACTTGCGTTTCCGCAATTTCCTAACCACTATAAGTGAAACCGTTGGCTCGCTGGCGACCGAGTTGAACCTGATCGACTCCATCAGCCGCCATTTCCCCGAGCGATTCTCACCCAGTGCTTACCACGAGGCATATTCATGTGCTGCACCCGACCGTTCACCTTATCTCTGCTGCTGCTCGCCGCCGGCATCGGCCTGGGGTTGGCCATTTCGAGCATTACCATCGGTACGCCGACCGTGGCCGCGGAAGCCAAGCCAGAAGCCGCGCCCGCGGTGGAACCAGTCGAGGACAGCATGCATGAATTCATGGAATACGTGTTCGAGCCGGGCTACAAGCGGCTCAAGGTTGAGTTGGCCAAGCCAGAAAAAGATCGCGCCGTGTGGAAAGCCGTGAAGGGCGATGCCCTAAGCCTGGCCGAGGCCGCGAACCTGCTGATCGATCGCGCCCCCGAAGAAGACGGCGCTGCCTGGAAGCAACACGCCGTGGCCGTGCGCAAGGTGGGAGGAGTGTTGTACCAGGCCGCGAAAGCGGGCGATAACGCCAAGGCCGACTCGGCCTGGCGCGAAATGTTGCTGAATTGCAACGCTTGCCACCAACAGTTTGCCGGCGGCGAGCATCAGCTCAGCCCGTGATGCCGGTCCTCGGCCGACAACGTCGTCCTAGCCAAGCGAGAACACAACGCCTGGGCCGCGGAGCGTCGATTTCCGCGGCCCTTTGGCTTCGTCCTGCCCCGGTTCTTTGAACTAAAGTAAACCATAGCTGGCTAACCTTCGGGCGAATGGTTCCGAAGGAGTCGCGGATTTCGTTTGCTAGTTTTGTTCAAACAGGGAAAAGGGCCTGCGCTATGACCACATCGGTATCGTTTGCCGCCGACGCCATGGGCGACGTGATGGGCATGTTCAGAAACGTGTATGGGGCGCTGCAGCGCGAACGAATTTCGGAAGTGCTCAACAGAAATCTGCGCGAACGGGGCGTGTGCTTCTTTGAACGCAACCAGGTTGCCCGAGCCATTCACGAAGGTGATTGCGGCGCCATGCCCGATCCCTTTGAGCACGGCAAAACCTGGAACGCGGTGGGCGTGGCGCTGTCTGGCCCGATGGTTCGCCAGTTTGGATTTCCCGGCGTGCTGAAAGAGGCGATCGACAACCTGAATGCCGGCCTCGGCAACACCCAGGCGTCGCTGCAACACAACTGAGCGGTCTGCGAGCGATTGGTTAACCCAGCCCTGGTGGGGAAGTCGCCGCCGCTGCCGCGGCATGCGGCGCACTTCCAGGGGCCGTTGGGTGGACCTTCTTTCGGCAGCACTCGCGCCGCCCACCAAGTGAGGCGGCGCGAATCCGGCAGGCGCTCCTGCCGCTTCGCCTTCTGCCTGGGGCATCAGCCACTGGAGCTGGGTCCCCAAGTCAGTGCCTTCCGCCGTCGCTCCAAGTATGCACTTTCGCCATGTGTTTTTGGGCAGATTTGCCGGATGGGCGCCGCCGACCCGCGCGGGGCGTTAACTCACCGTGAGGGCTCGCACGCCCCAATCCGCGTCGACGGCCAGCATGACCGCGGCGGGCTGATCCAACCGGCCCGAAGGTCCTGGCACGTCGTCCGCTTTGAATTTCCAGTCGTACTTCTGCATCTCCAGGCACAACATGGTGATGGCCAGGCTGAGCGCGATGAACGACAAGAACAACATCATGGTGTAGATATTGGACTTGGGCTTGGAAACCGGAACGCCGGGGCCGCCGGGAATTTGCTGGGGGCCGCCGAACTGTCCCTGACCAAATTGACCGCCAATTGCCACGGGGGGAATCTCCTCAAAAATTCGGCATGCCGGCCGAGTTGTATCCAATGGGGAAGCGAGCGTTCAACACGGCTTTGCCACGCGGGCGAATTGCCATTACAGCTTGGTGGCCACGCGATCGAACGGTTGAATGACGCCTTCGCGACGAATCACCTGGCCAATGGCTCGGTCGGGATAAATGTTGACCACGCGAATCCGGCCCAGGTACTTGGTCGAAGCCTCCGAGGCGCCAATGCGATACACGTCCAGCTCGTTGTTCTTTTCGAGGCCGTCGTCAAAGCCCAGCGAGATGGTCACATAGCCATCGGGATCGGTCTTGAGCACCACGCCCCGCACCGGGGGAGGTCCCGAACGATCGAGTTGGATACCGGCGTTGGTCAGCGCCAAGCGATACCGTGAGATCTCAGCGGCGAGCTGAGCATTGCGGGCTTCCAAGCGATCTTTCGTGCCGGTCATGTCGCCCAGTTGATCGCCCAGATCGACCACCTTTTTCAAGTTGTCGTCGCGTTGCAGGCGGATGGTATCGACTTGTTCCCGCAAGGTTTCCACCTCGGTTTGAATCGCTTGAGTTTTGGTCTCGGCCGCCTTCATTTGGGCGACAGCTTCGCGCACCTGGTTATTGGCCGTGGCGAGTTGGGCTTGCTCGTTTTCGAGCTCGGCTTTCAGCTCGTTGGAGCGAGTTTCGAGCTGCGCCAGCCGCATGGCCCATTCCCGCTTGGCCTGGTCAATATCGGCCAGCAAGCGGTTCTTTTCGGTTTGCAATTGCTGCTGAACCGCCTGCGCATTCTCAAGCTGCGGCTTCAAGCCCAAAGGCTTATCTCGCTCCACCTGATCTGCCGGACGCAACACCGCATCGCGCCAGTTCCGGTGCGTGGCATGCACGGCCAAGGCCATGGTCATAAAGACCATGGACATAATAAACACCAACACCACCAGGATTTTACCGACCAGGTTCACCAGGGCTCTCCTCTGAACGGGCGCAACGCGAGCGTTGCATTGAACTCAATACGATGTCCGGCAGACGGCCCCCAGCGTTCCACGTCAATGGGGTCGGAAAATACGCACAACTTTCGACTTACGGAGCCTGTCCCTGGCAAGTTTGTCGGTCGGGGGGAGGTTTCCACAGTCCGTCATGCCCAACTGTCTGGCGAGTAACGGGATACACAGAAGTGTACATCGAGTATAGGCAGCCGGAAAACTTGCTGTCAACGAAAAAGGCGCAAGTTCAACCCCTGCCACTACGGGAGCGAAAATCCACCAAGCACGCGCCCCAGCCGAGCGGCTGCACGCGTGGTAAAGCTTGTTGTGAAAGATGTTTACGCTAGGGAGACAGGTTGGGTCGGGCTTGTCGTCCGAGAGCGAAATCGGTTCGTTGTTACTTCCAGGATGGCCAAGGCCGCCAACAGCGCGCAGCTAAAACCGAACCAATCGCCATAACGTACGTAGGGGGAAAGCCCACGATGAGGGCCGACGGCGGCCAAGAGTTGTCCTTCGGCATGTCGCGGACCGACCGACTTGAGTTGGCCGTGCTGGTCGATCCAGGCCGAAAACCCGGTGTTGGCCGCGATCAGCATGGGTTTGCGGCACTCGACCGCCCGAAACACGCCGCAAATCAGGTGCAGGTCGAGCTCGCTGGAACCGTAAAACCAGCCACCATTGGTAAGGTTGACCAATGCGTCGGGCTCATGCCCTGCCTCGGTGAGGTCGGCCACATGCCCCCGAATGACATGCGGAAGCACGCTTTCATAGCAAACGCTGGGGGAGAAATTCAGTGACTTCACCGGCAAGGCCACGGGACCATCGCCCGAGGCCATTCCCCCGTGCATTGGTGTTAGATAATACAGCCAGGGAAAGTAGTCGCCCAGCGGCACATACTCGCCAAACATGACGGGGTGAATCTTGTCGTACCGCGCCACCGTTTGGCCTTGCGGATCGACCAGCAGGGCCGAGTTGTAGTCTTTCACGCCATCGGCCGCGTAGTAATCCACGTTGATGCCGACCAGCAGGGCCGCGTTCCAGCCCCGCACGGTGTATTCCAACAGCGATTGCTGACCTCGCATTAAATCGTGTCGGCGGGCCAGGTATTCTGCCTGGGGCATTTCGGGCGGAGGCGGGGCATCGTTAGCAAACGTGTAATAGCGAGGACCAAACATGGTTTCGGGCCACACCACCAGGTCCACGTCGTCGAACTTTTGCAGCGCTTCGCGCGAAAGCTCCAGATACCGCTCGTAAATGCGATGGCCGCGGCCTGGGTCGGGCTCGAACGTGGTGTCGATGCAACCCTGAATGAGCGCCACGCGGACCTTCTCGCCTGGTTGCTCCCAGGTTTGCGTCAGGCGCCAGTAACCGTATCCGAGCGTTCCGGCCAGCAGGGAAGCCGCTATCAAGACCCATTCCCAGCGAAACCTCCGGCCACCGCTGGCGGGCGAAGTTGGGGATTGGGTTCGCAGGAAAGGGTTTGGCACGGCCGCCGCCAGGGCAGCGCCGCAAAACATGATGATCGTGCCGATACCGTACGAGCCGACGACATCGGCAATCTGGATCAATGGCTTCCACAAGTATTGCGAATGCCCCAGGCTGGCCATGGTGAAGCCGCCCAAGAAGTGGCCTCGCACGTATTCGCACGCCGTCCAGGCAATCGCGGCCGCCACCGGCAGGGGAAATTGCCAACGATGCACCAGCAATCGGCCGATCACGATGAAGCACAGGAAATAAGTTGATAGAAAGCCCGAGAGGCCAATCCAACCAAAAACTCCGGCCCAATGCGGCAAGGTGAGCCAATACAACGTGGCCAACCAAAAACATACGGCCCCCCAGTAAACCTGGCCCCAAGGGCGATTCCAGCCGAGCCACCGAACGGCGGTTGCGGCCAGGCGACGAAGTCCCCCTGGGCTAGCTCCCGGCTCGGCTGGTTTGCGTGAGCGAGCTAGCGGCAACTGGGGTAGGGCAATTAACCACGCCCAGGGCAACGGCGCCAGCCAGGCCAGCGGCCACCACCCTAGTGGAGGCAAAGCGCTCCATAGCAGCGCGCTACCGGCCACGACCGGCCAGAAACAACCGCGAATGGTCAGCGCTGGAGCGTGGGACGACAACGGCTTGGGTTGGTTGCCGCGGATGCCTTCGCGGTTTGCGGAGCCGAGGGCTGGGGATGAATCGGTCGCCGACATGCAAACGATGCTTCGCGGGGAACTCATTGACAGGGAAACCTCGCCGCGCGGATCCGCCGCTAACGGCGTGGATACCGCGAGCGGTACGTATCGCCCATTTCTTTGCGAATGCGGCGATAGAGGTCGGCGGTAAGTAACGTGCTATGGTCGGCGCCCGGCACTACTTCCACGACGGCGTCGCTGCGAAGTTCGCGGAGCGTGCCGCCGAGTTGTTTCACGCCCCCTTCCAGGTAGAAGGTGTCGCGATCGCCGGTGAAGATGTTGAGCTTGCCCTGAAGTTGAGGACCCAGCGTGTCCCAATTATGCTCCAGAATGAGGCGGATATCGTATTTCTGCCAGGCCTTGGCCACCGCCGGGTTGATGCGGCCGGACTCGCGATCCCAAAGCTTGAGCGGTTCGCCGTCGGCGCCCACGGGGCTGAACACGGCCTCGAACGAGCGGAGTTGTCCGCCCCGTTTGAGCACGTCGTCCATCAAGCCAAACGACTCGTACCATAGCACCGGCCGATCTCCCTTGCGGGCCAGAGGGCGGCGATTTCCTTCGCCGTCAAAGTACAAACTCAGCGGCGGGTTGGCGTAGAGATTCACCTGCTGGTAGTCGCGGAAGTCGACCGGATCGGGGGCCGTGCTCCACACGCCGCCAAACATGTCTGGGTAGTTCACCTGTAGCCACAAGCTCGACCAGCCGCCCGAACTATGGCCGTTAAGAAAGCGGGCTCCGGCCTCGGGGATGGTGCGGAAATTGGTATCGATGTAGGGGATCAATTCGTTGACCAGGGCATCGCCGCGAGGGCCGTTGGTGGCGCTGTTGGCATACACATGGTGCCCCCACTTGCATTGGCCCGAGAGCATCACGCGGATGAACTCTTCTTCGTTGGGAGCCAGCGGCTGCACGCCCTCGGCGTAGCGTTCGGCCTGCCGATGGCTGCCACTGAAACCGGGAATGATGTAGATCGTGGGATACTGGCGATTGGGTTGGTCGAAATAACTCAGGGGCAGAATCACCCCGGCCTTCTCCACCACTTCGCGGCCATGGAAGTCGGAAAGCAACTTGCTGGTGATGACGACCTCGTGAACCCAGCGGCTGTTCTTGAATGGCTTGTCGGTGATCACGCGGTCGAGGGTGAGCCGCACCTCGCTGCCGGGACCGATTTCAACCTCCTGCGCGGCGCCGTAAAAATTGCCCACGCCTTCGGACGGCTTGGCATTATCAAAGTCGTGATCCAACAGGGCCTGGACTTTGTACGTGCCTGGACGCAGTTGCGAGATCGGCCCCGGAAACCCTTCGGCCCGATCGTCTACCACCACGGTTTCGCCCGGTTTGACATCCTGCACATCGACCCCATAGAAGGGCTCGGGCTCAAACCAATCCGGGCCATCCATGGGTACGGGGTTCTTCTGTGACAGGTAGACAAATAACCGCCCGCTGACCTGTTTTTGCGCGACCGTGGGGCTGAGCGTCACCGCGAATCGGGGAGGCGCAATTTGCGCCGCGGCCGTATAACCGACCGACAACCACAACATGGCGGCCACGATGCCGCGGCCCACGAAACTTCTGGTCGCTCGGGACATTGCGATCTCCATATTTTGTGCCCGACTTTGCGGTGATTGCACCGGGTTTGGGGCGATTGTAGCGGATATTCGCAACTGGCGCTAGAGTAGCTTTCCGCACTTGCGTGAGCGCGCGGTGGGAAGAACGGAGGCAGTGTTCCGATAGAAGTTGAGGCAGCCGAAGTCCCTCCTCTGACTCCCTGAAATCCACCCGAGGCTGTCAAAACCCTGCCTAAAGCGCCTCACAGTGAGACCGTGACCTTCGTCCGGCGATAGAAACGTAGTCATAAAGTATTATAAAAACGGAGGTTATATCGCATGTTCTTCTGCGAAGCAACTGCTGGCCGGACTGATGTGCTAGCGTCCATGCTGGTTCAATTTGCGACACCTTGTATTACAAAATAGAACGCGGGCGCTGGGTGGCTTCGTGTCTCAAAACGAGACGCAACAGTTTCTCCATTTCTTTAAAGAATTTTCACCAAAAGACTTGGAGATTTATGCCCGCTACAATTCGTATATTGGTACACCTTTTGCTTGATTAGGTTGCGTCTGAATCTTAAACTGGCCCGCGGGGCCTTCAACGTCATAGGTAGGGTGGTTGTCTTGCCCCTGGCCACCCTATCGTGCCAATGTGGATGTGGCACGTTGAAGGCCCCTGCTTTTTTTGCGCTCTTTGCAAAACACTTCGGGTGGAATGTAGGGCCATGCAATTTTCGCTGACACGGCTGATGGCGGCCACGGCGGTGGTGGGCGCGTTGGCCTTGGCGCTCCAGAACGCGCCTTTGTGGTTGCTTCAAGCGCTGCTCCATTTGATACTTCTGGGGCCTGCGTTGGCCGTCGTGGTGAGAGTCAGTCGCTTCACCCAGTCTCGCCGAACCTGGATTTTGACTGGCCTGGGCGCGGGGGTGGGGATTCTGACGGCGATCCAGTGTAAGTTCGGCGCCACATGCAGCAGTTATTCCCTGCTGGATCACTGGAGCAGTCTTGATTTTGGATTGGCTGCTTTTCTGGGCGTGATCGTTTTCGCCTTAGCCGACGCGGCGCCGCGAATCGTGCCCTGGCGGCGTTGGCGTTGGCGTTCGCGGACATCGCGCAGCCGCGTTTGGCAAAGCTACCAGCGGATGATGGCGCCAGAGTTCGCTGAATTGCCGACGAATTTAATCGAATAGAATCCATCCGAAAACAATTCGAGGCACACCACTTTTCTGGAAAACACGCATGGCGCTTGACGTCTATGTAATGCCGCTTTGGCGTTTCAAAGCTGGTTACTTCGAAACCGCATTGGAAGAAAAGCTGGGATGCAAGGTGACGTTTGTGTCTCCCCAAGGTCTCTTTTCTCTACCGAATCGCTGGCGGCGATTCCGCTCATTCACCGCTCGGCGGGAAGTGCGAGCCGTGCGAAAGGCCGTGACTTCGCAAGTGGGGCAAGCCATAAATTGGCGCGACGATGGCGGCGTGCTGTATTCCGAAAGGCCGCCAGGCTTTGAAGACTTGCGAGCCTACGGCAAATGGCTCGATCATCGAGATGAATTCCCCGAGTTTCTGCCGCCCCCCGATCGCGACTTCTATAAGCACCCCGTACGGCAACTTGCCGACAAGCCCAATATGACCTGCCCTCAGCTTGTGAATCACGATTGCTACTCAGGCTACTACCTGCCGTGTGAATTTGACACGCTCGCCGAAGTGGAACCGTACGAAATGTTTGGCCGGACGTTCACTCGCTCGGTTGGCTCAAGTTTCCGGTTGCGCGACGAACTACAAGCGCTCAACGAACACTTGAAGTTAGATATTCGTGACTGGTCGGAACGAGAGTCGGAAGCTGTTGGCTGGGTGAAGATTGATGGACGAACCTTCCCCGACGACCCAATGTATTATGTGAAGTGGGGCTTGCAGATATTGCACGACGCGAGTCGGATTAGTTGTGAACATGGGTTGCCGATTATCTTTTGGGGGTAACAACGGTAGGGTATGCACCCCCCGTGCGTACCTTCCGGGTGGAGGATCACAAGACCGCCGCGGCCGCGCACGTCTTTTGCCGTTAAAGGGGCGCCGTCAAACGATCAGCGGCAGGGGTGGTACGCAGAGGGCTGCGTACGGGCTGACAGCTCTGCAAACCGCGGATCAAAAGTCGGAGTAAACGCGAAGCTTGGGCCGAAGTTGCTTGAGTCGGGCGACGCCGGCCGCTGTCATGCGAGTCTCTATCACGTTTACCGACCGAAGCTTGGGCAATCGGACCAAAGTTTCGATCGCGGAATCGTCCACTCCCGTGGCTTCCAGGTCGAGAGACCTTAACTTCGGGAGTTTTGAGAGCGGCTCCAAATGCTTGGCCGTGACGGCCGTGCGCCTCAGATCGAGCGTTGCCAACGATTCCAACTCTTGAAGATGCACGAGGCCAGGCCCCACGGGATTGGTGCCGGAAAGGTCAAGCGATTCCAGATTTCGAAGACTCTTCAGGCCGCTCAAGCCGAGGTCGCTCACCGCGGTGTCATCCAAATCCAAATCAACCAACGCATGGAGATTGCCGATCTGCGCCAGCCCTTCGTCGGTTACTGCGCTGGCCCCCAGGTCGAGCGATCCCAACTCGTCTAAAACTGGAAAGTGTTTCCCGCTGACGATGGTGTGCGATACATCCAAATATTCCAAGTTTTGCGCAATGGACAAATGCGCCATTCCTGCGTCGGTTACGGCGGTATAGGACAAGTCGATATAGCCGAGGGCGGGGAGCTTGCCGATGTCCGCCATTCCTGCGTCGGAAGTTGGTGTGCCGTGAGCGAAGAGCAAACGAAGCTGTGGGAGCGCTGGCATGCCGCGGCCCGTGATGGACGTTCTGGCTAAATCCAATTGCGTCAGGTTTACGAAAGGGGCCAAGTGGGGCAGCCCGGCATCCGTGAGCTTCGTTTCATCCAGGAACAGCAAGCGAAGCGATGTTAATTCAGCCAGGTGGGCCAGGCCGGAACCTTGAATGCGGGCGCCGGAAAGGCGCAGCTCTTCCAGCGCCTTCATCTGGGCCAGTGACGCTAGCCCCGCATCGTCAATGGGAGCGCCAATTCGGCGCCGATCCCAGGGCGGAAGTGCCCCTTCCACCTCCACCGACGTACCATACAGGTACAGTTTCTTCAAATCGGTCAGCCCCGCCAGGTGCTTTAGGCCCGCGTTGGAAATACGAGTACTAGATATGTGAAGGGCTCGAAGCGAACCCATTTTCCGCAAATGCCAGAGACCGTCATCGCTCGTCTCCCCGCTCATAAGTAAAAGACTGGTAAGTCCTGTCCGCGGCAGCGATTCCATTTCGGCATCCTCAAAAAAGCGTTTGCTCGTGCTGAGTTCGCGCAGTTTTTTGAGCGGCGCCAAGTGCTTGTGGTGCTTTCCTTCCACCAGCAGTGGGTAGGGCAGACTGAGGCTTTTCAAATTTTGCAGTGGGGCCAGGTGCCGGAGCCCATCGACCGTTACCTGACTATTCTCCAAGTTCAGCCAGTGAAGATTGGTCAACTTGCCGAGATGAACCAGGCCTTCATCGGTAATGTTATCAAGACTTGAATCAAGTTCTGTCAGAGCCGTTATCTCACTTATGGGCTCCAACTGTTGATCGGTCAAAAGAGAGCCATCGAGCATGAGTCGGTGTAAACGAGGGAGAGCCTTG
Organism: uncultured Pirellulales bacterium; assembly: GCA_964445985.1. GTDB lineage: Bacteria > Planctomycetota > Planctomycetia > Pirellulales > S012-138 > CAYUMU01. The sequence goes on from CAYUMU010000087.1 coordinate 15,768, forward strand.
AGGTGCGGAACTAACCGGCTGCCGTCCGATACAGACCATGTATCCGACCACAGTTCTTCCATGTGGCCCAACGAGCGGAACAGCAATAACTCTTGGTCGGTGAATGTGGCCAATTTGTAAGCAACCACCCTGCGCGCGCGGTCGCCGCCAGGGGTGGGCAACATTTCGATCTCGGCGCCCTTTTGCCGCAGCATGGCCACGGCCTCGGCTTCGCTGTTGGAAGTGGCAGCCGAGGAACCGCCTGATGGTGTGGCGGTTGGAGGATCGGCGGCCGTGGCATCAGCTGCCCAGCCAGCGCAACTAGAGAAAACCACGCTCAACAACAGCCATCGACAAGCGTGTCGCCATTGCGGTTTCGACAAGGTTTTTGCATTACTTACCCTGCCCAAAAATGTGATTTTGGCCTGGTTGGCGCCAGCCCAGGCTATTCCTTGGCCTTCAGCGCCTCCGTCACCACCTCGTCCAGTTCCTTCAGCCCCGCGTTGCGGTCTACTTCGTAGTGGCCCACGTGGTAGTGAGCGATTTTGCCGTCGCGGCCAATGACCACGAACAGCGGCAGCGGCGCGCCGAGGGCTTGCGGGTCGCCCAGGCGGGCCAGCACCTTGCCGTCATCCAGCAAGATGGGATAGTCGAGGTTCATGAAGCTGGCCAGCTTTCGCACGCTGCGGAGCACTTGCGACTTGCCGTTGGGATCGCTGATCGCCCGATCCACGGCGATACCATAAACCTGGAGGCCTTCTTTGTTTCGCTTTTGGTACAGGAAGTCCAAGTAGCCGACCTGGCCATAGGGCTCTTTGAGCGGAGTATCTTTGTATTCCCAGAAGTGCAGCACGGTGACGTTGCCTGCCAGGTCATCGTTTTTGAGCTTGGCCGTGCCGAGCCCTTCCAGGGAGAATTCCGGCGTTTTTTGCCCTACCTGTTGGGCGGCCAGTTTATCGACGGCCGAGGAGCGATCGCTCTGCTCTTCCAGATCTCCCCGAGCGGAGTTCACCACCTTGACCAGCGAGCCGGTTGAAACCAGTTGCCGCAGCCCTGGCAGTTCTTCGCTCAGCAAAGCCAGTTGCTTCTCGTTCAGGGTGGGGTCTTCTTTGCGACTGGGGCGGTTGAGCTTGGCCCGCAAAGCCAACAGGGCCTCGAAGCTTTGCGACACAGCCTTTAATTCATCTTGAGACAGCTGTTTGACCTGTTCGGCCTGCATTTCCAGGCGGTATTCCTCTCCCATGCCCATGAAGACCCGCTGGCGATATTGCCGGGCGAGCGGTGAATCGTCGCCGCGCCAGAACACGCGCTGCCAGCCGTAGTTGTTGGAAGCCTCGATTTGCCAGGTGGGCTGTTCGGCGATGGTCGTCTTCTTTTGGACCAGAAAGTTGAACTTGCCATCGCTCCAATTGGCCTCGGGCTCGAGCGTTTCTTCGGTGGCCAACAGCGGCGCGGCCAAGATGATGACCGATGTGCCTTCACCGCGGTCGTACAGCAGCGAAGGGGCCAGGCCGCTGATGTTCCCCTGGGCATCGGCCGACCACATGCCAAAGCGTTCGGCCCACGGCCAGCGTCCGCTGCCGCTTTCTTCCAGGTGCCAATAGATTTTGGCCCCCGAGTCGCTCACGTCGTCGAATACCAGCACCAGCTCGAATGTTTTGCCGGGCGCGCCCACGGAACGATATTCGGTCAGCGGCGCTACGCTGCCCTTGTAGGTAACCTGCGTTCCGGCAGCAGGCAAAGCTTCGGCCTGGACCGAGCCTGGAACCAAGGCAGCCAACAAACCACAGACCGCGGAGATGGATTTCAGCATGGCGAATTTCCCAAGAGATCGAACCGGTTTCGACCAGTGACTACCTATGTGTTGGCGTGGCAATCTGAAAATCGAGTGCGGGCGGGGCAAGCCCACTGCCGCCTGGCAAACCGCCTCCAGGTGTTTACGACCAACGAGGGGGGGGGCTTCGCCATTTGTCCATAATTGGCACATTGTACTCTAGTTCACCGTGGTTTCACCGGGATTTTGGTCAAGCGCTCGCCACCATCAGGCTGAGACGGCCTTCCGGAGCGGCGAGCCCCGGTTTTCACGGTTTTTCGCTAAACACTTGGTTGGGAAAGCGTTTGCCGGCTTGGCCAAAACTGGAGCTGTGCCCTAAAATGCGAGCTATGCCAGAACCGACGCTTTCCACCGATCCCGAGGCTGCCTTGCAGGCCCATTTTGGGTTTCCCCAATTCAAGCCGGGGCAGAAGGAAGTGATCCAACATTTGCTGGCTGGCCGCAGCGCGGTGGCCGTCTTTCCCACGGGGGCCGGAAAATCGCTTTGCTACCAGTTGCCCGCCCTGCTCCTTCCGGGCCTTACGCTGGTGGTTTCTCCGCTGATTGCGTTGATGAAAGATCAAATCGACGCGCTCACCGCGCGCAACATCGCCGCGGCCCGCATGGATTCCAGCCTTTCCGAGAGCGACTATCGGACGGTGATGGACCGCATTCGCGGCGGCGCTTTGCGGTTGCTGTACGTGGCGCCCGAGCGTTTCAACAACGAGCGGTTTCGCGAACGACTTTCGGGTTTGCGAGTCAGTTTGTTCGCGGTGGACGAGGCCCACTGTATTTCGGAATGGGGGCATAACTTCCGGCCCGACTATCTCAAGCTTTCGCACTTTGCCCGGGTGTACAAGGCGGAGCGCATTCTGGCCCTCACCGCCACGGCCACCAGCCAGGTGCTCGACGACGTGTGCCGGGGATTTTCGATTGAGCCAGCTTGCGCGGTTCGCACCGGCTTTTATCGGCCCAATCTCACCTTGCTCACCACCGCCGTGGAGGAAGACGACCGCGATAGCCTGCTCTTGTCGCAGTTGAAGCAGCGGCCTCCTGGCTCGGCCATTATCTATGTAACGCTCCAGCGCACCTCGGAAGAGCTGGCCAAGCTGCTCGTCAAAGCGGGCTTCCCCGCCAAGGCTTATCACGCCGGCATGGAAGACAAGCTTCGCACCAAGGTGCAAGACTGGTTCATTCAGTCCGACAGCAATATCGTGGTGGCCACCATCGCCTTCGGCATGGGCATCGACAAAGCCAATATTCGCTATGTCTATCACTATAATTTGCCCAAGAGTCTGGAAAACTATTCTCAAGAAATTGGCCGCGCCGGGCGTGATGGCAACCCCTCAACCTGTCAGCTTTATTTCTGCCCTGACGATTTGGATGTGCTGGAGAACTTTATTTATGGCGATACGCCCTCTGGCACGGCGGTCCTTAGCCTGATCGATAGTCTGTTCAAATTGCCCGAAACGTTCGATGTGAGCGTTCATGAGCTGTCGTCGGAGCACGACGTTCGTCCGCTGGTGGTCCGCACGTTGCTAACCTATTTGGAAATGCAAGGATACTTGAGCGAGGGCACGCCGATGTATTCGGTGTTTCAGTTTCAGCCTTTGGTAAGCTCGTCGGAAATTCTCGATCGGTTCGATGCCAACCGGCGAAAGTTCTTGGAAGACATTTTTCGCCGCGTGCGGAAAGCCCGCACGTGGTTTTATGTGGATGTGCCCGCGGTGGCGCGGGCCTTGCGCTGCGATCGCCAGCGGATTGTGCGGGCCTTGGATTACCTGGCCGAACAAAAGCTGATCGAGCTACGAACGGCCGGCGTGCGGCTGAAATATCGCCGGCTGAAGATGCCAACCGCCGTGGCGCCGCTGGCCGATCAGCTTTACCAGCGCATGGCCCAGCGCGAGGGTCGCGAATTGGAACGCCTGCATCAGGTCGTGCACCTGGTGGAGCACGACGGCTGTCAAACATCGGCCGTGGGCGAGCACTTTGGAGAGCCCCTGGCCCAGCCGTGCGGGCATTGCACCTGGTGCTTGGAAAAGCACCCCGCCGCGGTGCCCGAACGCAAGGCCAATGTTATTTCGGAAGAACTATGGGACCGTGCCCAGCGGCTTCGCCAAGAGCATGCCAGGTTGCTGAGGGACCCGCGGGCGCTGGCGAAGTTTCTCTGCGGAGTACCCAGTCCGCAATTCAACAAGGCCAAGCTCCATCGCCATCCGCTCTATGGCGCGCTGGCCAACATTCCCTTTCAAGACGTGTTGAATCGCGCTAGTGAATAGAGTTTATCACTAGCGGCAACCTGTTTGCTGATTACAACCCGACGCGTCGGCGAGGGCTTTTCTTGAACTCCCTCGCTAACGAATGTTATGCAAGTGCTAGCACGGCTCACCATGGTGTAAGAAGTTAAGGATGCTAGCACGGCCAATGTCGAGCATTGCTAGCACACTTAAGTCCTTATGAATCGGACGATATGCTAGCACTTGCATAATGCTGTAACGCGTCGGGTTATGAATCGTTTGCCGTTCCCATTCAATGCACAACGCCCTGCTCGGAACGAATCCCGAGCAGGGCGTTTTTGCATATCGCATGGAGTAGGCTGCCCAGCTTCGTTCGCAGGGCCCGATCTATGCTTTGCAGCTACCCGAGCTTAGCGCTGGAACGAAACCGTGCGGAAACCGAACGGGGTGCGGGCGGTCGGGGGGGCAACCGGCTCGGGAGCAGCTTCCTTGGCGGGAGCGGGGGTGGGCTCGCCGTGGTATTCACCGGCGGGAGCGGAGCCGCAGCCGCAAGCGGCGGGAGCACAATTGCAGGGCGAGCAGCAATCGGCGGGGGCGCAGCAGCTGTTGCAGCCGCAATCATTCGAGCACTTGCATTTGCATTTGTGACCGGCTTGAATGTTGCTGTCGGCGCTGATCAGAGCGACGCCAACGACAGCCATGAACACGGCAATGCCGAAAACCAAAGTACGATTCATCCGAGATACCTCCATTGCAGACGTACCGTGAAATTCACGATATTGCCGTCTCTTTGTCTTTAGCCCCCGGCCGACGGCAATGGCCTGGGGAACGGTTAATTGGTACCGTCGCAAAGGGAACCCCATTGGATGCCCTGTGAGCTTGGTTGGGGGGAGTCGCCGTTTCGGCAACCACTCCTTCGCTTCGGTAGCCGGCGAGCCACACCCGCCGGTCAATCAACCATAGGTTGCATTTTTGAAGCGTGCGAAAATCGGGCGGCGAAAAATAGATAGCTACCCAGTCAGATGCTGGCGCGGCCGGCAGCAAGCCCTTCAAAAATAAACGGTTATGGCGGCAGTCGCCAGCGCCTGCACGCCGTTCTCTGCTCACCGTTGGCGTTGAACACCCCTCGCTCCAACGAAGTGCGAAGGCATCAAATGCGGCTCTCGACGTGGCCGAACGGTAACGGTCTCGCCCTTGCCGCCGCGGCAACAGCCCGCGGGCCAAAAATCCTCGGATCCTCGCCAGGGCAAGCTAGATGATGGCCCCTACCACGCAGGCCGTCATGCAGGATGCCAAGGTGGCGCCCAGGGCCGCGGCGTGGATCACATTCACCGCCTCGCTCTTGGCATCGAGTCGCACGCTTCCCAGGGTCAACGGCTGCCCAACTTCTGGCTGCATTACCTTGGCAATCAATAGAGCCGCCGGGGCCGAAATGACCGAAGCCGTGAGCAAATGCCCTGGGTCGATGCCCATGCCGGCATAAGCCGCGCGTACGCCGCCCGCCACGGTGGCAAACCCGCCGACCATCACGACCAGTTGGAGAAAATCATAGTCTCCCCGGAAGTCATTAGCGAGCATCGGCCCTGACCTGGTGGCCGTCGCAGAATCACTTCTCGTGATGCTGTTCCCAGTTCAGTCCGTTGTCAAACGCGGCATCACTTCCGCCGCGTCTGGATTCCCGCCCCCGTCTTCACAAGGGCAGGCTCCGCGCCGGTATGACGGATTAGAAAGGCATTACGTGGGGGGGGCCGTCAATCTGGAAATCAAGGATCGACGCCCGCGATCGGGTTCAAAGGGACCGCAAGCGTGGGCGGGGCCTTTGAGGGCCTTTGGGGACAAACTAGGTTGAGCCAATCTTGGCCATCCACACGGCGATGTAGATGATGAGAAAGCAGATGCCGACGCTGACGATGAAGCCGATGATGTCCGCGGTGGTTGGCTTCTGGAATTCCCAGTTGCTGCGGGGGAATAGTTTCTTGTGGTCGTACCGGTGAGGTTCGGCGTACGACTTTTCCAGTTCGGCCACGTCGGATGCCGGTTCGGGGTCGACCGGGGTTCTCATCTTCACATAGTAACGGTCGAGGGCAACTTCCGAGTTGCGGCGGGTAAGCAGGCTCACCACAAACATCACCAGGAACGGCGTGAGGATCAGGGCCGGGAATTTCATGGTTTCGAGCAACTGGTCCGACATGGCTGGCAGGTCGAAATTGAGCCAATCGAAGAGCACGTATTCCAGCTTGAAATCACCGCTGGCTTTGAGGGTGCCCTGGTAGGCCGAGGTGATCTCCGTCACCTTGCGGGTGGGATTTTCAGTGACCTCTTCGTGAATCTTCTTGAGCTGCGCCGAGTTTTCCGTGAGCGGTTCGACCTTGCCGGTAAAGAAAATCGGCTTGCCACCTGTTTTGCTGGCGAGCACGGTAATGGTGTCACCGGCGTCGAACTTGAGGGCTGCCTCGTTGTATTCAAATTCGGCCGTGCGGAAACCAAAGGTGTCGCGGAGGGCCTTGGTGCGTTGTTGTTCGTCGGCAATCGACATGGCCGCGTCGCGCTTGGCCACATCGGAATGGCGGGCCTGGCGGGTAACGTAAATTTCTTTCGTGTTGGTGGCCCGGGCGTAACGCTGATTGGTGGCGAGGTCGGGCATGACCATCGGCACCACCTTGGGCAACACAAAGAACAGCAATGTGGCTGTGATGATGGTTGCCCAAGCTGCCGCGCGAGTGGCGCGGCGCCAGAACAGTCCGAGCCAGAAGGTGGCCATGAAAATGGTGGTGATGAACCAGGTATCTTTGAGATTCTCAAATACCTGCGGCGAGTAAATCGCCATGACCGTCGCTCCGCCAATGATCAGCACGCCGAGAACGCGGGCGAGCATCACATATTGTTTTTCGGTGGCGTCGGGCTTGATATACGCGGCATAGATATTTCGCACGACCAGCGCCGAGGTGACAATCATATAGCAATCGGCGGAAGACATCAGAGCCGCGAGCAGGCAAGCCAGCATCAACCCCACCAGGCCGATTCCCAGCGGGCCGAGGATTTCGCGCGAGGCGACTCCCCACACGCGATCGGGGTCTTGCGCGATCTCGACATTGTCGGCGAGCAGGGCCACCACGATGAGACCAGTGAGAGCCCAACCCAAGGTGCAGAAACGCTTGAGGAAATTGCCCGCCACGAGGCCGACGCGGGCGTTGTTCTCTGTTTTGGCCGAACCGCCGCCGGTGGCAATGAAGTGCGGCTGCACCACGACCCCGAGCAGGTTGATGATGGTGATGGCGGCAATGTAATAGAGAGGAAATTCGCCGCCGATCGGGCTCTCAATGATTTCGAAATAGTCTTTCGGCACCTGCTCGTGCATGATGCGGAAGCCTTCCATCGCGCTGGTCGTGGCGGAGGTTTCTGGTTCATATTTATCGACAAGCATCCGGAGGCCGGTGGGGATGAGCAGAACGGAGAGCACGATAATCAGGATGCCCTGCACCAAATCGGTGAGATAGGCGGCGCGAAGACCGCCCAGCACGCCATAGATAACGACGGTGAGAGCAATGATGGGGAGGAAGAATTTATAGGCATCCACCTCCATGCCGAGCACGTTCACGGTAGGTTCGCCGGTGAGTCCAATGCAAACCTTGCCGACCGCGGCAAAAGCCACGGAGAGATACACCATGTAGAAATAGATGGCGAAGACGGAGTAAGCGGCGCCGAGGCCTCGGCTTTCGTAGCGTTCCACCCACCAATCGCCGAGGGTCAAGTGTCGCATGCGGCGATACCAGACGCCGAATATCCAGTAAAAGGGAGTGACGAACAGCCAGAGGAGCACGCTCCAGATGCCGCTGAGTCCCGAGGTATAGGTGGTCTTGCCAAGCACCACGGGGTCGTTGGCGCCGGTGCCGGCGCCAAAGGCCGCAAAGGCTTGCAGCAACTTGCCGAAAGAACGTCCGCCCATGAAAAAGTCTTCTTGGGCTTTGACCTGGAGCATGGAATAGATGCCGATCAGGGCCATCAAAATGAAATAACCGAACAGGATCACCCAGTCGAGTGTGCTCATGGCGAAAGAAGGCTTTGGCGGAAGTGGATTGACTGTGCGGGCGCGGTTGCCGGCTTGACTGTGCGGGCGCGGTTGCCGGCTTGAGTGTGGGGCAGGGCTCGGTCGCGGAGAGGCCGTTCGCCACGCCGCGAAGTTCAACGGGATGTTAACCGGTGAGAGCGGTGGGCTCAAGCAATCGGTGAGAATTGGTCGGATGGCTTGGGCAAGCCTGCCGAAGAGCGTAATCGTGGCTGAGCCCGTTCAAGTTGCCCGCCGTTCAGGCCCCTTCGGTTCGGCAGGGCGCTTGGTCCCCTTTTCCCAATCGTTACTGGGGAGGCTTGGGCGGCGCGGTTTGCGTGCTGTCGGTGGCGGGTACTCGTTTCGTCGTTTTTCCTGGTTGCGGTTTGCGAGCAGCGGCGCGTGCTGGAGGGCGGGGAGTCGGTCGGAGACGCGCCAGGATGGTGAAGATCACGGCCAGCATGATCAGCGCGCGCGGCTGTTTGATGACGAGCAGCACGGCCACGCCTGCCACGGCGATGAACAGAAACCAACGTGGCGCGTAGGAGAGTTGGGGGTGAGCCAGCCAGACCACGGCCATCATGAAACCGACGCGGACGCAGGCCGACATCCAGACTTCGGATTGTTCGCCAGGCTTAAGAATGAACAGCACCAGACTCGTCAGCAAGAGCAGCAGCGAAATTAGCCCTACGGCGGTGCGGTTCATTGCGGCAGATGGGGGGGCTGGTGATTGGGGGCGCGGCTCGCCGCGGCGCGGGCGGGTGCAAGTTCAACCAGCATCACGCGAGACCGACAGGTTTTCAAGACGGCACAGCCACAAACGGGGCGACGCCGGAAAGTTCTCGCGATCAGGCAAATTCACGGGCGTTAGCCTGGCACACACACGGGGCTGCCGACGGCGCATGTTTAGCCGGAAGTCAACTTTTGCCAGGCAGCGCGAATGGCCGCTTCGCCTATGGCCGGCTCTCCGCAGGTGTGGTCGCGGCAGATATACACGCTGGGCTGGCCATCGACGGCCGTTTTGCCTTGGAACATGGAGTCGAGCGAACGGCAGCAAACTTCTTGTTCGTCGGCGCCGCGGAACAGGGGCACGGGGTCGCCGTCTGCCTGACGGCAGGCCAGCACTTTGCGGGGGACATAGCGCCGGCGCAGGTCGAACAGCAGGTCTTCGGGAGGGCGATCTTCCGGGCCCACCAGTACCAGGATTTCGTGCGTGGGGCCCAGATCGAAATCGAGGGCCAGCAGCATTTGGCCAGTCGCGGTGGGCGCCCGCTCCATAAAGTGGGCAAACGAGGCCAGGATGCCGCGGCCAAATTCTTGGAGCTCGTGGCTGCCGATGAGCTTGCCGAGCCGCAGGAATGCGTAAGCCGTCATGCCATTGCCACTGGGCACGGGATTGTCTTGCACGTCTTTCTGGCGAGCGATGAGCTGTTCGTGGTCGTCGGCCGTGTAGAAGAAGTTGCCCCGCTGGGGATCGTGGAAGTGGCGGCGGATATGGCCTGCCAGGTGCAGGGCCGAGGAGAGATAGCGCTCTTCAAAGTTGGCTTCGTAGAGCGTGATCAGGCCATTGACCAGGCAGGCGTAGTCGTCGAGATACGCGTCGAAGCGGGCGCGGCCCTCGCGCCAGGCGTGCAGCAGCCGGCCATCGTCCGCACGGAGCCGGTCGAGGATGAAATCGGCCGCGCGACTGGCGGCTTCCAGATAGAGCGGTTCATTGAGCACGCCGGCCGCCTCGGCCAGGGCATCGATCATCAGCCCATTCCAGGAGACAATGATTTTGTCGTCGAGCCCAGGGTGAATGCGTTTCTCACGGGCAGCCAACAGCTTTTGGCGGCTGGCGGCCAACTCGGCTCGGAGTTCTTCGAGCGAAATCTTTTTGATCTGTGCACACTGCTCGAGCGTTTTAGGCAGGTTGAGGATGTTGTGCCCTTCGAAGTTGCCTTGGGGCGTAACATCGTAAACGTAAGCAAAGCGCTCGGCGGCCTCGGCGCCCAGCACTTGGGTCAGTTCGTCGGGAGTCCACACATAGAATTTGCCTTCCTCGCCTTCGCTGTCGGCATCTTGGGTGCTATAGAACCCGCCCTCGGGTCCGGTCATTTCGCGGAGCACGTAGTCGAGCGTTTCGCGGGCCACGCGGGCATACTCGGGGTTTTGCAAAGCCTGATAGGCTTCCACATAACAGCGGGCCAGCATGGCGTTGTCGTACAGCATTTTTTCAAAGTGCGGCACGAGCCAGCGGCTATCGACCGAGTATCGATGAAAGCCACCGCCGAGTTGATCGTAGAGGCCGCCGGCAGCCATCTTGTCGAGCGTGAGCGTGACCAGGGGGAGCAGGCCGTGCCGCGGAAAGCGGAGGTTGAGCCGTAGCAGCAGTTGCAGATCGAGCGGATGAGGGAACTTGGGCGCGCCGCCGAAGCCGCCGTGTTGGCGATCGAAGGCGCGATCGAGCGCCGTCGCGGCCGTTTCGAGGAGGGCCGCATCGGGCTGGTTTTCTGGCGTTGCCGAGGGGTCGCCCTGTTGAACGTACTCGGTAAGGCGGGCAGCTTGTTGGACGATCTGTTCGCGACTTTCTTGCCAGTATTTGGTGACCGACTGAAGCACGTCGATAAAGCCGGGCCGGCCATGCAGGGCGCGCGGGGGCCAGTAGGTACCTCCGAGAAATGGCTGGAGGTCGGGCGTGAGGAACATGGAGAGGGGCCAACCGCCTCCTTGGGGCGAGCCCACCAGTTGGAAATAGACCTGGAGCGCCTGCATGTAAATTTGATCGAGGTCGGGACGTTCTTCGCGGTCCACCTTGATCGGCACGAAGTTCTCGTTGAGGACCGCGGCAATTTCGGGGTCTTCGAAACTTTCGTGCTCCATCACGTGGCACCAGTGGCAGGCCGCGTAGCCAATGGACAGAAAGATCGGCCTGCTTTGGGCCTTGGCCAGGGCCAGGGCCTCTTCGCCCCAGGGGCGCCAGTCGACGGGGTTATCTTTATGTTGCAGCAGGTAAGGGCTGGTTTCTTGGGCGAGTTGGTTGGCCATGGTGGGGTAGGCCCTTTGAATTTGTGGCGGTGCCGGAGCGCGTTCGCGTTATCGTATCGCAAGAGTCGGAGCAGGTCCCGCCGAGCGTGTCGGCGAGGTTCGAACAGAGTGAACATGGAAGTCGCCGTTCGGGGCGGAACTTCCTTCCCCAGGGGCGAATGGCGAACGACCGCGACTGCTGGCTGAACCAGGTTTGGCAGGCAGGGACTACGCCAGAGTTTCTGTGGCGTCTGGGAACTCCCCGCTGCGGACATCGTGTGAGAATTGTTTCAGGGCTTGGATCGAATGTTCGTGGAGCTGGGCGTAACGCCGCGAAAAGCGGGGACTAAAGCCGTCACTCATGCCCAGCAGGTCGTGTAGCACGAGCACCTGGCCGTCGCAGTGGGGGCCAGCGCCGATGCCGATCGTGGGGATTTCCAGTTGAGCCGTGACTTGTTTGGCGACTGCGGCCGGAATGCATTCCAGCACGATGCCGAACGCGCCGGCGTCGGCGGCAGCCTGGGCGTCGTTGAGTAAGATTTCGGTATCTCGTTGAAAGCGGTAGCCGCCAAGTTGGTGGACACTTTGCGGGCGCAGCCCCACATGGGCCATGACGGGGATGCCGGCGTTGACGAGAGCGGCGATGGTATCGGCCTGGGCGGCCCCGCCTTCGAGCTTAACGGCCTGGCAGCGTGACTCCTTGAGAATGCGAGCCGCGTTTTCAACGGCTTTGTGCCGGCCGAGCAGGTGGGTGGGGAAGGGCATATCGACCACTACCAATGCCTGGGACACGCCGCGACACACCATCTCGGCGTGATAGATCATTTGGTCGAGCGTGATGGGCAGCGTGGTATCGTGCCCTCCGGAAACCATGGCCACGCTATCGCCCACCAGAATGGCGTCGACCCCGGCGGCGTCGACCATGCGGCCTTGGGTGTAGTCATAGGCAGTGACCATGCAGATTTTGCGGCCGGCAGCCTTGAGGGCCGAAAATGCCGGCACGGTGAGATGTTTGGGGGGCATGGGAAAATCTGTTTTTGCGCAAAAGGCGTGGAAAGGCCCCCCTCGAACTTTCGCTGGCTTGGCCTGTAAAGATCGCTGGGAGCGCTCCGCGCGGGGGGGACGTGCGGGCCGTCAGGTACGCGACGGAACGGAGTTTCGTATTCCCGTTCCTCTCGTAAGGATTCTGCCAGGGCATTGTTACGGAGCAACCCCACCCTGGCAATGGGCGGGTAGCGGCGGGAAGATGGGTGGCAACGCCCGCAAGTGGCGGGGGGCCGGAACCTGCCGAGGGGATTTGTGAGCTCCCCAGAATGCGAAGAACGGCGGCCGGTACAAGACCGGCCGCCGTCGTCGCAAAGACCAGGTTCTCTCTAACTCAAGGGTAGAGAGACGCGTCTTACTCACTCACTTCAGTTGCAGCAGCAGTTGCAGCAAGGAACTGGGCAGCAAACCGTCACGGGAACTTGCTTGCACACCACGCGGGGCACGCAGCGGGTTACCGTGTAGGCCACCTTGGTGGGCACGCAGCGTTCGCACTTCACCGTCTTGGTGTAGTGAACGGGCTTGCAGACCGTGTAGGGAACCTGCTTGGTGTGTTGCTCGGCCACCATCTTGCAGACGGTGTACGTGCACTCTTTCACGCGTTGCTCCGGCACCATCTTGCAGGTGGTGTAGGTGCACT
>CAYUMU010000088.1:0-28304 GCA_964445985.1 uncultured Pirellulales bacterium
GCCTGCTCGGCCAGGTTGTTGGTCGGTTCAATACCAGGCGTGGTGATGAAGCGAATGTATTCATCGCCATGTTTGCGGAACCACTTGGCAAGGTTCTGAGCTTCTTTGGTTTTGGGGGCGCGGTGCATGGCCGCTGTCCAGAGTTCAATGCCCTGGTTTTCCAGCTCATTGCGAAAATCGGTTTCGGAATGATAGTCCTGGCGATTATGAATCATCGCGAACAGTTGGCGCAACTGGGCCAGCACCCGCTTGGGCGAGACGAAATCTTTACGTTTGGGTCGTCGCCCGCCGAGTTTCTCGATCCATTCGTAGTCGATGCCATTTTTCTTCAATGCCGCCGATAGTGATTCTCGATTGAAGTGCGGCAACTTCCGTGAGTTGGGAAAGCGGCGAATGTCCACCAGGGCCTTGATCTGATGCGACTGGAGCAATTCGATCAATTGCTCGGTCGATTGATTCGAGTGGCCAATGGTGAAGAGTTCGATCTTGTCCATGGCTGTCGATTACCTGCGAGCTTTGACGGCCAATATCACGATCCCAAGCAGGGAGCCGAAGCGTGATTCTCTTCCTTCACGCCTTATCCTTCCGCAGCAGCAACTCCACACGACAACATTCCCAGCCCCGAAAACCTCACTTCATAGCAGCGGATGCCCATTTTTCCGTACTGGCTTCCTAAACAGATCGGGTGGGTCGGCGCAGATCGCCTCAACGAATTCGTGGCCGAAGACACAAATGGTTTTATCTAACGGGTCCCCAAACAGACCAAATTCCATTTCGGATGTCACGAAAACGGTGTAGGCGTCATCAGGGAATACCGGAAGCGCCCACTCATCTCGTCGAACAGACGTTAGCTGATGAGGAAGGAAGCTGTAGTGTTCATACCACCGGATGGCATCGAAGGAGTAGAATCGTTCATCAGGTTGAACCACCTTGCACATTGCGTTCAGGACTTTTCGAGTAAGGTCTACCTCCATTTTCTCACGAGCGGTTTCATCGGCTACTGAAGCCATTGAAATATCCCATGTGATCGATGGGCTTGGTTCCACAATTCTTGGCCCCTGTTGGTTGTGCTGCCGATCAAAGAACTGAAATTGCTCGCCGAATGACCCCCAACGCTCCTCCTTGTCTTCATGCGACAACCGATTCCAACCGGCTTCGGCCCATTTGCGCTGATACTCCAGTCGCTCTTCGGCTGTCCAAGTTAACCTCTTGAAGATCAGCGGCTTTCTGGAAGCAAATGCGTCGAGAAGGGGCTTCCCGAATACGCAGATCGTCTGGTCTACACAATTGCCCACAATCCCCAACCGAAAATCCTTGGTAACGAAGATGTAGTGATCTCCGTTGGGAAGAATCGGCACGGCCCAAGACGAAAGTGACGCATTCGCCAATCTGTGGTGTGGATTGAAGAAGTAGCAACGGTGATTCCAATCGAGAGCGAGCAGTTCCTCGCCTGGTCCTACACAGTCTTGCAAAGCTGCGAGTGCCTTTTGAGCGAGATCGGACTCCAGGTCTGTCAGGTACGTTGCATCTCTCAAGTAGACGAACGATATATCCCATGTGGATGCCGGTTCCGGCGTGTGAAAGGCATCACCATTCGGATAGCCCAAGCGTTCCTTGTAATTGTCCCACGCATCGTCCGCCTGTCCGCTTGACATTTCACGCCAGCCGATTGATTCGAAGGATCGTAATCGTGCCTCCCATTCATCTTCCCACTCGGAATGCTTGATCGCAACCAGGCCGAAATCGCTACGAATAGCGTCATCAAGATGAAAAGCCCAAGACGGCAATCGTTCATTCGCACCTGGGTCCTCAGGCAACTGAGCAAGCAAAGTCAGGCATAGCTCGGGAATTCGATCCGCTTGCGGAGCATAATAGAAGCGAGGACCACGAATGCAGAGAAGCCAACCAAATGCCCTTTTCGACACCCAAAAAAGGCTTCGCTCTCGGTCGTGAGATGGCATTTGTCGGTAAAGAGTAACTCCACTTCCTTTGTGTGGAGGAGTCATTTTTGCCCAGTATCCAGCCGATTCAACAGCCGTTCTGAATTCTTCGTACTCATCTGGATGTCCAACGTGCTCTGCTGAGAGGTCGGGTACTTTGATCTGCCTTCCTTGAGCAACTGCACTCCAGAAAGGGATGTGGCGACTGCTTAGAAGGGTGTAAGCTTGGGGAAAATCGGACAGATAGGATGTCAAATTGCCACTTGCAACTGAAATGTCTGATTGCCGCACAGAGAGAATAGGGTTGCCTTCGGCAGCAGGGAACGCAGGAATGTAATGGTTGGACCGAACCGGAACGAGGATGGGAGCGCTCTCAAAACATTGCTGTGCCTCCTCGATGGCATCAATCGTATTCTGTGGATGTGGTCCCCAATCGCCAGCCCAGAAA
Source organism: uncultured Pirellulales bacterium (assembly GCA_964445985.1). Classification (GTDB taxonomy): domain Bacteria; phylum Planctomycetota; class Planctomycetia; order Pirellulales; family S012-138; genus CAYUMU01. The sequence continues at coordinate 2,389 of CAYUMU010000088.1, forward strand.
CCATTGTGTTCGATGTCGAACTTGATGCCGTTCCAAGGGCGATCAAGCAGCCTGCGCAATACAACCTTACTCTCGGAGCGCCAATTCGGAAAGCCTCCTGACACGGGCAACGCCAACTTGAGAAACTGCCGATAATCAGGAGGTAAACGGCATTTGCATGTTTCTTCAACCTTCACGACTTCAATTTCCGAAAGTCCTTCCTCGAACACGATCCCTCGGGCTTTTAGGTGCCTGATAGCGGACTTGATCGAGTGACTACTCACGGATCGTGTTTTCAGAAGGAGCAGGACCGGCTGTTCGTTGGCCAAAGCCGGAGCAGAGTTGATCGGGAAGTCGAAGGCGGCAAAGGCATATGTCAGGGCTTCCCCTTCGGGTCGGTTCTCGCCTCGGTTTGCCATTGTGCCCGCAAACCTGACAACCGTCCCAGCAATAGATCCATGTCTCGCTGGCCATTGTCGGGAAAGACATTTCGGAGGGCATCAAGCCGTTGGATCATCGGCAGGCCCCAGCCAATGTCTTCGATCAGAGGGAGATCGTCCGTCGTAGCGGTCATTGTATAACCCGGCATCGTTGGCGTTGGTTGTTTGGTCTTGTTTCGCAAATCGACGGCCTGGTCAAAGAACCCGTCTCTCGCCAGGTAGTCGATAATTACGTTCGCCTCCGCCTCTTTGATCTGCACGATCCGGTTGAAAGGACTACTGCGGTCGATTTCAACTTCTGGCACGCTGATCACCAGACGATAGAACGGCTTGCGTTCCTGGCCGTTGTAGTTCAGTTCCAGGGAGAAAGACTTGACATTGGTCTTCATTGCCTCGGCACGTTTCTTGGCCTGCTCGCTCAGGGGAGCTTCAAAAGCAAGGAAGACGTTGTTGGGAGATTTGTTCTCGTTCAAGTTGATCACTCGCCGCTCGCCGGACTTCAACGTGACCTTCTTATCAAGACAAAGCCCCGCACAGGCTTCGATCTCTACTTCGTACGAGCCGTCTTTCTCGGTTGCTCGGCCGTCGATGATGAAGCCGCCACTCGGCGAAGTATAAAGCCGTTGTAGCTTTCCCGTAAGGGAAATCCAACTCGTGTGGGGTTGGGCCAGCGGAGAACCGGCCTTCTCCACGGCCTGACTGATCCACAGTTCGATGTCCGCTCGTTGCTGCTTTTCTTCGGCAGTCCCGTACAGCACCTTGACCCGGACCTGGGCCGAATCATCGGCGGCGAGCATGGCGGCACAGAGCAAGATGAAAGTGTTCATGGGCTTCTCCTATCCCTGAGACGACGAAGAGGGCGTAATCGTTCCCCGGAAATGTGCCGCACGATCACATCTTCTTGCCGCCGGCTTTTTCACCTGAAGTTTCTGCTGCCGCATCTTCTTTTGCAGGTTCGGTAGCTTGGTGGCGGGTTTTCTTGGCCCTTGTCGTTCGTTTTTGGACATGGTTGCGGTCTTCCTGGTTGTCATTCTACCGGCCCCACCAATCCCTCGGTAGAATGGCACTTTCCGCTCACCGCACGGAGGCTCCCAATGCCTGCCAGAAAGAAAGCACATCCCAGCGAGACGATCCCACTCAAGCTCACGGCGACGGAGCGGAAGTTGGTTCTCGATAATCTGCCCGCCCAATACCGAGATTGTGCGCAGATCGTTCAAGAGCCCACACGTTCTCTTTCAGTTCAAGATCGCCCTGCTTGGTGCGAAACCCCTGATTTGGCGTCGAATTCAGGTGAAGAACTGCACACTCGACAAACTACACAAGTATATTCAGACGGCGATGGGCTGGACCAATACCCTATCGATGATTCGCAGTTCTTACCCTTCGTCGAGGTTGTTCTCACAGCATTCGAGGCCATTGACCTCGCCGTGGCGGCCGAACTTTGGGACCATGCCTATTCAGTTTACGACCGAATATGCAAGGAGGCCGAGCCACAATCGACAGCCGTGGAAAACCAACAACTCATGCAGAGTTACCTCTTGGGTGAGCGACGGCTCGAATGAATACCAATAGCCCAACAGCAGACTGGGACCAAACATGGCAAAGAAGGCAAAGCAGAAAAACGAATTCGAGGGTCGCTGGCGAATCAACTGGACGGACCACTGGGATCAGCAGTTCGTGGACGAAGAGGAAGAAAACTTCATCGAGTTCGATCCCAGGGGACTTGGTTCCTTCCAGTTTGATTACATTCAGGGGCAAATTGACTATCGTCCGGGCACCAGAGATGGAAAGCCTGCCATCGAATTTTCCTGGGAAGGCGGCGATGGTGCTGATGGAACCCCGCTGACTGGACGTGGTTGGGCCGTGCTTGATGACAATGAGATTCATGGCATTATCTGCATTCACCTGGGCGATGAGTCGGAGTTCAGGGCGAGCAAAGCCAATGCGAAGAGCAGACGGAGAAAATGAGTTGGAAACGGCTGGGGAAAAACTGAAACTCGGCAAGGGAGTCGCCTTCGTTAAGAGCCAGCTTAAGAGGCTGCGCCAGGAAAACGAAACGTGGGAGGCCGACTTTCGGGCCATGCCCAAGCCATTAAGGCAATCGGCCACCCACTTCGTCGGCATGGTGCTTTCACAACCCCATGGGATATTGCTGGCGCAATCGGATGTCAGCCAGTCGCCCACGGTTAACGACTTTGCAACACTTCTTGCGGACGCCATGAGGCGGCCATTGGTCCCTGGGCAGCATCGTCCCGCACGCATCTTGCTGCGAGGAAACCCGAGGTGGAAGCCTTTATTTGGTGACCAGGAGTCATTCGGATTCGTCGTCCGGGCGCTGGACTACGGTGGCCTGGTGTTTGAGGACGACAAACCCTTGACTTTGGCAGAGGCAATGGCCGTTTTGGAGGCACATCTGACTCGCTGGTTTGAGGAAGAGGACGGGAGCTAAGTCATGTCTAGAAGGAAATCAACACCGATGGATGCGAAGTTCCACCAGGGCGATCAAGTGCGTGTGAAGCACGGCGTGATCGATGAAGAGTTTCCGTAACCGTTCACGCTTTCCCAACTGATCTTGGTGATTTTAGCTGGTTGGGGTTAGCTTGCCGCCATGATGGCAGCCCAAGCATCACCCTCTGATTGTCCTCGGTGTCGCGAATTGGAGCAGCGGTTGGCCGCGCTCGAAACGCAGGTGGTGGAGCTTCAGGCCAAGCTGGCCGAAACTGGTGCGAACGAATCTGGACGGTGATCGCCACCTGCGCCCAACACGGCCGCGACGTACTCAGTTTCTTGACACAATCCGTCCAGGCACTCCTCGCCAACACACCACCCCCGTCACTGCTGCCCAACCCCACCTCCTGACCGCCGACCACGCGCACGCCGCCTGTAACCACGCACCGAATGCGTGAACGGTTGCAAAAAACTTTGCCAACTGGTGAACGGTCATCACCCGCGGCTGGACGTTGGCGTTCTGTTCGATAGCCACCAACTCCCGCAGATCAACACCAGCGCGAGCAGCGAGTCCCTCCGCGGTTAGCTTCTGCTTACGGCGGGCAAGTTCAATGAATTTTCCAAACACACCTGACGACGGCAAAGCACCCGCCTGAGGCATGCCCAAATCGTATGCCATGCCGCCCACACTTACCGAAGGATGCTGGTCTTCGAGGTCTGCCATCCGACGAAGCCAGTTTTCGTTTGTCAACTCCAATCCCAATGTAAGCTTTGCGGCCAATTCTGCCGCGGCACGCTACGCGCAAGTAGCTCCCGCATCATTTCCTGCCTCTTGATGCTCCAACCTCGTTCGACAAGCAGGAGATCGTTCGGCGTCAAGCCTCCGAGCAAAGTGGCTTCAACGACTTGATTGTCTGCCCGGCGAATGAGACTCGCGCTTTCTCGACTCATAACACCATGACCTCGGACTTTTGCTTCTTCTTCGCATCTTCGAAGTACAACTTCTCACCTTCGGCAAGCCGTTGATCCACCATTTGGTAAAGGCGCAACGCCTGACGCATTACCGCCGTCTTGGATAGATCTTTGCGAGCGGACAGTTCTTCAAGAGCCACCATTTCCGCCGAGGTGAGATTAAGCGTCATCGTCCGCTTGTCTGATGCCATTGGTTTGTTCCTCCGCTGCCCCCAAATATACCACTGATCGCCTCCAAAGTAAATGAATATTAGCTAACAAATAGCTCCTTGTTCCACGTGAATCTCCCGTCGCACCTATTTGCCCAGCCGCAATCCCTGCGGCAGGGCTTCTCCAAACACCAAACCGGCTTCGTCGCTGTCCAGCGTGCCGCCGTCTAGCACCAGGGCGATGAAGTGGCCGCTGGCGGCGCGTTCTTCTAGCCAGTTGGCCGCTTTTTGGCGGGTTTTTTCGGGCAGGTCGCGGTAGCGGTCGTCGGTGCGGCGGGCGATCTGCATGACGGCCAGGGCTTCGGTGGGGTCGGCTGTGGCCTGGTCGAAGAGGCCGCGGAGCCAGTTGCCGGCCGTTTCTGGGGGAACCACGGTATTGAGCGGGCCGTAGAGCGGCACGCGGCTGGCCACGCGGCCTAGCGACCAGACCAGGGCCGTGCGAACCGGTTGCAGCTTTTTCTTGCCCAACAGGTCGAGCGCCATTTGGCCCAATTCCAGTTTGGTATCGAGCGGGAGCAATTCGAGCGAGCCGAGGAGCCGCCACCATTCGGCCGCTTCGTGATTGCCCAGGGCCAGGTCGCCGCCGCGGCCTTTGCCGGTTTGCAGTTGTTTGTGCAGCGAGCGGAGCGGGCCGAGGAGCGGTTGGGCCAAGGCGAGTTGCTGACCGGCCGTGAGGCCGCCAGCGATTCGCCGCCAGAGCACCCACCATTCGGCCCTGCAGGTGGGCGTGGGGTGGATCAGTTTGCCTTGCAGCACCCGCCAGGTTTCGGCCACGCGCCAGTCGTCGACGGCCATGCCATAGCCAGGCCGGAGCGAAAAGCCCAGCAGGTTGAGCCAGCGGGCTTCGTGCGTTTGGCTGCGACGGCGGCCCTCGGCCACTTCCATCAAGGTTTCCCAAATTCGCCGCAACAGCGAAGACGGCCAATTGCGGCGGTCGAGACCGAGAATACTGGAAAGCCGTTTGACGAGCCCCGCCGGGTCGCCTGGCAAACCGGGGCCTTTGGGAACAGGCGAGCCAGGCAAGGGAAATGATTTGAGGATTTCGGTTCGGGCCGCTTCCCAACTGCTTTCGTCGATAAAGCCTTCGGCCTCGGCGGCCGATTGGTGGCCTTCGCGATCGGTCTGGGTGGCCGAGCGCACATCGAACTGAAGTCGCCAACTGCGCGGGCCGGCGACTTCGGTACACCACAGGTCGAGCGTGCCGATCTCGGTAAGCCGGGCGTGCAACTCGACCGAAACGTGATCTGCTTCGCCCTTCTTGCGCGTTTTGAGCACGGTGCGAATCGGCGGCAGGGCCTTGATTTGTTCGGGATCGACTTCAACGAGGGCGCCCGCCGCATCGGTCAGCCGGGTGCTGGATACGAACAGCGGGAACTCCACGGGGCTGGAAACCAGCAGGTCGAAGTGCCGCTGCGAAAGGTTGACGTCTTCGCCCGGCTCCACGCCCGCGGGCACCAGGCACAGGGCTTGCACCGCTGCCGCCGGCGATGGTGCCGGGGCTGGCGAAGCACCGTGGTCCGCAGTTGCGTCGTGTTCCAGATCGCCCTGCTGAATTGGCTCGGCGCCGGCCACGCCAATGTAGTAGCTGCGGGCCAGGCCAGCGGCGATGCGCACGCCTTCGCCGCGGCAAACCATGCCGTAGTACGCCGCGCCGCGGGCCACCGCCAGGTCGAGCCGATCGTGATCGAGCAGCCTGGGCCGCCACGGCGGTTCGCCGGGGGGCGAAAACCACTGGGAAAGCGTGTCGAGCACGCGCTCGCGGATCTGCGGCGAAGCAAACAGGCCGCCGTTGAACAGCACAATATCTGGACGGGCCGGGTCGGGCGGGAGACCGCCATTGGCTTCCTCGGCCAGGGCGGCGTGCAAACCGTCGGCTTCGTCTTGAGCCTGATGGCGATGCGCGTTGAGAAAGGCCGCCAGGTAGCGGGTGATGGCCGGGTCGGGCGCGTAGGGGAGGCCGAACTCTTGAAAGCCTGACCGCCGGGCCGCGGGTTTTTCGGTGAGGGCCACCCGCGGCAGAAAGCCATTCAGCAGCAGATCGTGGACTTCTTGCGAAGTGACTTCCACCTGCAGTCCGCCGCCGACGAGCCGGGAACCGACGCCGGGAATGTTCACGGTGGCCGTGGCGGGCGGATGATCGCTGAGGAGCGTTTCTTTCACGGCCCGGCAGCTGCGCACCAGCACCGACCATTGCCGCGGCTCGAGCTTGCCATTTTCGCCGGCCAGTTTTTTCTCCAGGTGCGAAGCCAGCGCCAGGTCGAGATTGTCGCCGCCCAGAATGAGGTGGTCGCCAACCGCCACGCGGTGGAATTGCACGCGATCGTCGGGCGCGCGCCGCACGCGAATCAGGGTGAAGTCGGAGGTGCCGCCACCGACATCGCACACCAGGATCTTCTGGCCGGGCGAAACGTGCTGGTCCCAGTCGTCGCGGTGCTTGAGAATCCAGGCGTAGAATGCCGCCTGGGGTTCTTCGATGAGCACCACCCGCGACAGGCCGGCTTGCGCGGCCGCCTTGATGGTCAGCTCGCGGGCCACTTCGTCGAAGCTGGCTGGGAGGGTGAGCACCAGGTCTTGCTCGGCCAGGGGCGCGTCGGGAAATCGATCATCCCAGGCCGCGCGCGCGTGCTTGAGGTAACGACTGCTGGCCTCGATCGGTGAAATCCGCTCGACATCGGCCGCGCCGTGCCAGGGGAGCAAGGGGGCCGTGCGATCCACGCCCGAATGGCACAGCCAGCTTTTGGCGGAGCCAATCAACCGGCCAGGCGATAGCGCGCCATGATCGCGGGCAAAGAAACCGACAAAATAATTCGAGGCGTCGTCGAAATCCAACCGCGGGTCCGCGGGGCGAAACTCGCCGCTCGCAGGTTGGTAGTGGAACGAGGGGAGCGTTTCGCGGGCTTCGGCCTGGCCCGGCGCTACCAGCTGCGGAACGGAAAACACCTGCACCCGCCACGGCGTTTCGGCCGTATCGACAAACGTCACGGCCGAATTGGTTGTGCCCAGGTCAAAGCCGACCACGTACCGGCACAAGGTTTCAGCGGGCAGGCCGGAGCGGGGAGCAGTCATTAAAGGGGGTTGGGGACTGGGGGTTAGGGGGTTGGCGTGCTCGAGTTTTGTTGCGGGGCTGGGTGTACTTGCGCCGCTTGGCATTTCAAGGCGATGATACCGCAGTTTCTCCGCTGGCCGCAAGGAGCCCCAGGCCCGCGGTAGGCCGGCGATGCCGCCGCGGATTTATCTGGAATTATTGCTGGCAAAATGATGGGCTGCTCGGCGTATTGGGTATTGGATACGTAGGGACATGCCGCGCAATCGCGGCTCCGGGGGGGCAGGGGAGGGCCGCGCTGCGAAGAAGATCGGGTCGATCCAAGGCAATGCCGAAAGGTGGCGAAGGGGTGGGCGCGATGCGCATGATCGGCCGTTCGCTTTGGCTTTTTCGCTGTTTGCGAGGTTTAGCCCTGCTACAGTTGCTACATGTGAGGAGTGCTCGAACCGTGCATCCGACTGGATTGGCCATGGAAAATGATGCGCACGATACCGCGGATTTGCTGCCCGCCGCAGCGCGACTTCCCGCCGACGCTTGGAAGGTGCGGTTCGGGGCTTCGTCGCATGCCGGCAAGGTGCGCACCCGCAATGAAGATCACTTTCTGGTCACCCAGGTGGGGCGATATGCCGAAACCCTAGTGACCAATTTGCCCATCGAGCAGCGGCCGCCGCGCAGCGAAGACACCGGCTATGTGCTCGCCATTGCCGATGGCATGGGCGGCATGTCGGCGGGCCAACAGGCCAGTCGCCTGGCCATTCGCACCGGCGCCGACCTGGTGCTGCAAAGTGCCAAATGGTATTTCCGCATCGACGAGAGCGAAGCCCAAGAACTGATGGACCAACTGGGGGCTTACTTCCGCGATATCGATCGGCGGCTATCGGCCGAAGCCGACGCCGATCCGCGGCTTCACGGGATGGGCACCACGCTGACCGGGGCCTACGTGGTCGGTGGAAATCTATTTGTGGTGCATGTGGGCGACTCTCGCTGCTATTTGTACCGGGGCGGTAAGCTGCAACAGATCACGCGCGATCACACGCTGGCCCAAGAGATGGCCGACGCGGGCCAAATCTCGCAACAGTCGGCTGGCCGGCATCGCATGCGCAACGTGCTCACGCGATACATCGGCGGCAGCGATGGCAATATTCAATCCGAAGTTCACTGGCTGCCCCTGGTCACGTCCGACCGCATTCTGCTATGCAGCGATGGCCTGAACGGCATGGTGGCCGATGAAGAAATCGCCCTGCACCTGGCCGAGCATCGCGACCCGAACGCGGCCTGCGAAGGCCTGATTGGCGCGGCCCTGCAAGCAGGCGGACGCGACAACATCACGGTCATCGTGGCCGACGTGGAAGTCGACTAGTTCCAGGGGCATTTAGCAGAGGGTATTCAACAGAGGGCATTCAACAGAGGACCCTGGGCAGAAAACGGCTTCTCTCTGGCAGACCCGGCTCCCGCGGTCGTCCAATTCAATCCGTCACCATTCCACGAATTGCCGCATCCGCAACGACTATGGCTCGATTCCAGGTTTTGCTTACCGACTATGCTTGGACGGATCTCGTAATTGAGCGGTGGACGCTTACGGCGGGCGAGGCTGAACTGGTGGTGGCCGAGGCGGCCGATGAAGTCAGCCTGGCTCGGCAAGCTCGAGATTGCCACGCCATTCTCACCTGTTGGGCCAAGGTCTCGCGGGCGGTGATCGAAGCCGCTGGGCACTGCCGGGTGATTTCGCGGTTGGGCATCGGCCTCGATAACATCGACCTGGCGGCGGCGGCCGAGCGGGGCATGTTCGTGACCAACGTGCCCAACTATTGCCAGACCGAAGTCGCCGAGCACACCCTGGCCTTGATATTCGCGCTCGGCCGCAAGATCGCTTTCTATCACCAGCAAACCAAGCTGGGCCGATACGACCTGCAGGCTGGCCCTCCCCTGCGTCGCATGGCGGGCCAAACCCTCGGGATCATCGGGCTGGGCAGCATCGGCCGCGAAGTTGCCCGGCGGGCGCTGGCGCAGGGCATGCAAGTGCTGGCCCACTCCCGTTCCATGGAGCAACCGCCGCCCGGGGTAACCTGGGCGTCGCTTGGTTCGCTGCTTGCCGGCAGCGATTACGTTTCGCTGCATCTTCCCCTGGCGGCAGAAACGCGGAATTTGATCGGCGCCGCCGAATTGGCGTTGATGCGGCCCACGGCCTTTCTGATCAACACGGCCCGCGGCGGCCTGGTGAATCACGCGGCACTTTCGGCGGCGCTGGCTTCGGGCCGGCTGGCGGGAGCGGCACTCGATGTGCAAGAGGTCGAACCGCCCGACCTGACGCAAATGCCGTATTGCCACGAGCGGGTGATCGTGACGCCCCACGCGGCGTTTTCTTCGGTGGAATCGCTACAAACCTTGCGAACCATCGCCACCGAGCAGGTGGTGGACGTGCTGCTGGGTCGCATTCCGCCACACGCCGTGATCCGCCCGGCCTAATGCCGTAAATCTGGGCGACCGGCCGATAACCGGGTTTCGCGAGCTATCTTTGAATTGCGGTAATCCGCGCGGTGGGCAGCCGCTGCGAGATTAGTCACGGGGGGCAGTGGGTTTTCCGGCATTCGCGTTTCCAAGGCAGCCCCGGTCGATATACGATGGAAGCAACTCTTCCCAACGAACAGCCTCCGTTGCTCGACAACCTGGTACGTCAGGCTGGCAGCTTGTATTCGTTGCCGCGGGTGGCAATGCAGGTGCTGGAACTCACGAATCGCCCGAATGTCGACGCGCGACAGCTCAAGCAATGCCTGGAGAACGATCCGGCGCTGACCAGCAAAATCTTGCGGGTGGTCAATAGTTCGCTGATGGGGCTCAGCCGCGAGGTAAGCAACCTGAACCAGGCGCTGGCGCTGCTGGGCATCAAGCCGCTCAAACTGCTGGTGCTGGGGTTCAGTCTGCCAGAAAAGCTGTTTGGCGAGGTTCCCGAAGAACTGCTCGAACGCTACTGGCAACACGCCATGACCAAAGCCGTGGCCTCGCGCGAAATCGCCCAGTCTTGGCTGCAACATGCGGGCGATGAGTTCTTCATTGCCGGATTGTTGCAAGACCTGGGCGAGATGGTGCTGCTCAAGCAGTTGGGGCAACCCTACGCGGCCTTCTTAAAGAAAACACGCGATCTGCACGCGCCGCTGCTGGAATGGGAATGGCGAACGCTGGGCTTTGATCACACGGAGCTCACTTCTCGATTGCTTGCCCAGTGGTGCCTGCCGACCGAATTAGTCGAAGGCGTGCGAATCGCGGGGCAGCGTGCCGCGGAGCCGAAAGTGGGCTCCGCGGAAACCATGTCGACCGTGGGGGCCAAAAGCACGGTTGCGAGCATTCGCCGCGTGCTATCCCTGGCCGAATCGATAGCCCAACTGCTCGCCGACGGCCGGACGTCGTTATGGGACGACATTGTGCTGCGGGCTGGAAGAACCTTTCACGTCACCGAACACGACGTGCAAGTCCTGCTTTCGCAGTTGCAAGACAAAATCAGCCTGCTCGCCGACTTGTTGCAGCTGAACGTGCCCGGCGTGCAGAACTACAATGAGATTCTGGCGGCCGCGCATCATCAACTGACCGCCGTGTCGGACGAGGTGGCGGGCGAAATCTTTCGACAGCAGCAATGGCAGCAACGCGAGGTGCAAAACCTGCTGGCCACCGGCGAGTTAGACGGCATGGCGGAAGCGTCGGCACTCGCGGATAGCCTCAGCCGCATTTCCGCCGGCCAGCGGGCGTCCGTGCTGACGAAACCGCCGGAAAAGGTCGCGGCCTATCTTCCTGCCGAGACCGGGGCTTTGGGCCGCCAGGCGGGCATCTCGGCAGCCGCGACGTTCGAGGCCGCGAGCGTCCGTGCCCCGTCGCCTTTGAGCACCGCGGCGGCAGCTTCGCCCGGGGGAGTGAGTGGGGGGGAGCCATCGGGCGATTGGCAGGCCATTCGCGGTCCCTTGGCCGCCGCCGTGGCTTGGTGCCGACAGTCCCGCGCTCCACTGAGCCTGCTGTTGGCGGAGGTCGATAACTACGAGGGACTGGCCTTTGATTGGGGGATGGAAGCGGCCAGCCAGGCCTTGGCTTGGATCAGTACCGCCTGTCGTCGCCTGACGGGGCCGGAATGGCAGTCGATTGCCGTTCGCGAGGCCTGCTTCGCTTTGATCTTATTGGATTGCGAACGGCGCGAAGCCGTGGAAATGGGGCACGGCCTGCAAGTCATGGCCCGCGACTTGGGCCAGCGATCGTCGAGCAACTTTCGCTTGAGTATGAGCGTAGGCATCGCCACGGTGGCGCTGCCGCCCCGAAATTTTGCCAGCGAAAGCCTGATCGACAGTGCCCGGCGTTGCCTGTTTGCCGGAGCGGGCAGCGGTGGCGACTCGCTCAAGAGCATCGAAATCTATTAACCGATTCCGCTCCGGGGGGAGCGATTGCTATTCAGGGCCTGGTAGCACTTCTAGCAGGGGTTTTCGTCTTTCGTTGCTGGGGTGGATTTGCTACGGTTCCGCCGCCTGTTGGGGAGGAGACCGGCCGTTCGCTCCTCTCCGCCGTGTGCCCCTCCCCTCTTCAGCCCCCCAGCCGATCCCCATTGCCATGTCGCCAGCCCAGCCCGGCCTTGCTGCTAGTTCTTTGTTGCGTGTGCGTGCCGATATCGACGTCGGCGTGATCTACACGTACGAAGACGAGTTCATGCCGCGGCTGCTGCAAACCATGGCGCAGTCGGCCGAGGGCGTGCAAAGCCGGCTGTTGCTGGTCGACAACGCTTCGAACCGCGGCGGCGACGGCTGGCGAACCCACTTTCCCAATGTGCAGGTGCTGCGAAACGAAAGCCGCCTGGGATACGCTCCCAATCTGAACAAGATTCTCGCGGCCTCCACGGCGCGCTACATTTTGCTGCTGAATACCGATATGTATTTTGAACCGGCCGAGCAGTGTCTCGCTCGCATGGTGCGGTTCATGGATCGGAACCCCGATTGTGGGCTTTCCACATGCCGGCTGTATCACCCCGATGGCAGCTACGCCTACCCAGCCCGACAATTGCAATCGCTCAGGGTGATCGCTGCCCGCCGACTGGGAGCCAGGCGGTTATTCGCTCGGCAGCTCGATGACTACTTGTATGGGCAGTTCGATCATTCGAAGTCGTTCGAGTGCGAGTGGGTTTCCGGCTGCTTGATGATGGTTCGCCGCGAAGCCTGGCAGCAGATCGGCGGCTTGGATTGCCAGTTTCGCAAGTACTTTGAAGACGTGGATTACTGCCTGCGATTCGCGGCGGCCGGCTGGAAGGTGATGTTCAACGGCGATACCTCGTGCGTGCATTGTGAGCAGCGGGCCAGCAAAAATCTCTTCACGCGCGACGCCCGATTGCATTTGCAGTCGTACCTGCGATTTCTGAGGAAGTGGGGATTTTCTCCCCGGAAACAGGTGCTCAAGCAGCAGCAAGCTCTCCCCCATCGCGGCGGGGCGTTCGCCAGCCGCCCAGAGCAGCGTTCCAAAGCTGCCTAGCATCGACCCACGCGGGGTCCACGGCCGGCGAAGGCTATTTTCCGGCCGCCCCGGCAGCTTGTGGGCGGTGGGCGACGCGGCTAAAATGCCCAGCTTGTGCCGTTTTCCCGCTACGGGGACCGCCGTTTTTACGGCGGTTCGCAGGCGGTTGAAGTATTGGTTTCTGGCCGGTCTCCCGGTCGAGCCGTGTTGAAAGAGCGTGGCGTTGAATTGCACCGCCCTGGCATGGCAGTTTTCAGGTTTGAGGAGAGCCCCGCACTTGTCTACACGAATCGCAGTCATTCCCGGTGATGGAACTGGCCCTGAGGTTACGGCCGAGGCGATCAAGGTTTTGACCGCCGTGGCGGAGCTCGACGGATTCAACTTTGAAACGAAGGATTTCGACTTCGGCGGCGAACGCTACCTGCGCACCGGCGAAACGCTGCCGGCCGGCGCCGTGAGCGAGCTCAAGGAGTTCGAAGCCATCTTTCTCGGCGCGGTCGGCCACCCCAAGGTAGCGCCGGGCATCCTCGAAAAAGGGCTATTGCTGGAATTGCGGTTCCAGCTCGATCAATACATCAACCTGCGGCCCGTGAAGCTGTACCCCGGCGTGGAAACGCCGCTGGCCGGCAAAGGCCCCGAAGACATCGACTTTGTGGTGGTTCGCGAGAACACCGAAGACCTGTACTGCGGCGTGGGCGGGTTCCTCAAGAAGAACACGGCCGACGAAGTGGCCACGCAAACGGCCATTTACACCCGCAAGGGCTGCGAACGCTGCATCCGCTGGGCTTTTGAGTATACCCGCAAACGGAACAGCCCTAAGAAGATGCTCACGCTGGTCGCCAAGACCAACGTGCTCACGTTTGGCCACGACCTGTGGTGGCGAACGTTCGAAGCCGTGGCGAAGGACTACCCCGACGTGAAGGCTGACTACAACCACGTCGACGCCTGCTGCATGTGGATGATCAAGAGCCCTGAGTACTACGACGTGATCGTGACGACCAACATGTTTGGCGACATCATCACCGACCTGGGGGCCATGGTTCAAGGCGGCCTCGGCGTGGCGGCCGGCGGCAACATCAACCCCGATGCCGGCGGCACCAGCATGTTCGAGCCCATGGGCGGCAGCGCTCCCAAGTACACCGGCCAGAACGTGATCAACCCGATCGCCTCGATCGGCGCCCTGGCCATGCTGCTGGAACACACCGGCCACGCCGCCAGCGGCGCCAAGGTAATGAAAGCCATCCAGCACGTGACCGGCGCCAAAATGAAAAGCCAGGCCGCCGGCAAAATGGGTCACGGCACCAAGGAAATTGGCGACTTGGTGGTGCAAGCGCTGAAGTCGTAAACGCCCAAGGCCATTTTTTAGGGTGCCAGGCTTTGCCAGTGTGAATGGACGTCGAAGTAAGAACGGATATGAATCTGCTCCGAAGGTCGAGGGCGCACGACGCTTCACATCGGAGCTAAGTTGGGTCGCATCTAGGCAATCGGCTCGCTAGTGCAAGCGGAATTGTACGCGGGGCGGCAGTGCTACGTGGCATGGCCATCTCGGCTTGAATGGGCCTGGCTGTTTTGCAAAGCTGCGGGGGCTCTGCTTCCACCTCAAACGGCGCACGACAGCGCGGGTTTGCTGCTGTGTGCCGGTGATCAGGTCGCGGTCGGCGACCGCCGATCTACAGGGATTTCAGGTATTCGATGAGGTCGCGGCGTTCGTCGTTGGTTAGTTCGCCTTCGCCTGCCACGTTGGCCGGGTTGTGGTACTCGGTGAGCAACTCTTCGAAGCTTTTGGCGCGGCCGTGGTGGAGCAGCAGCACCCGGCGATGCACGCCCAATAGCGAAGGCGTGTTGAAGCCCTGGTAGACGTCGCGGTCGGAACCTTGGCCGACGTCGTGAATCTGGTCGTCGCACAGGTAGGCGCCCGCGTGGCATTGGCTGCAGCCCGCCTTGGAGCCGCGGAAGATGGCCTGGCCTCGCAGGGCGGCTTCGTTGAGCGAACCGTCGGGCTGCCGGTGCGGGTTGGGGGGCAACTGCAGCGTCTCGAAGAAGGCCGCCAGAGCCCTGGCGTCGTCGTCGGTAGGCTGGGGGCCGAGCATGGTATCGACGAGGCTTTTCTTCAGCGAGGCGCCGAGGTCTTGCTGCCAGCCGTGCCATGTCCAGGGCTTGGTGTGATTCACGTTCACCAGGCTGAGCACGGTTTTGAAGGTCTTGTCGCTGCCGTCGTTCCAGGTGTCCATGGTCACGGCGTTCGTGCCGCCTTCGAAATGGCAGCTGTGGCAGCTATACCATTGATCGAGACTGCGGCGGCCGTCGTAGAAAATGGCTTCGCCCTGGCGAGCCAGCGACGGTTGTCGCGGCCCTCCCAGGTGAAAGGTGCGCGAGACCGCGCGGGTGGTTAGGTCCACTTCCTGGATGGCGTCGCTCAGGTAGTTGGCCACGTACACGTGGCGGCCAGTGGGGGAAAAGGTGACGCCGAGCGGTCGGCCACCCAAAGGGACGCGATAGAACCGCGAGCGGTCGCGGGCCAGGCTGGGGTCGATATGATCGCCCGGCCCTCCCACGTCTTGGAAGGGGAGACCGTCGAGCCGATAGACGAGCAGTTCCTGGGTTCCGCCGGCCGCGCACACGACCCACTCGCCATCGGGGCTGATGGCCAGACCATGCGGGTCCGACATCGCCAGTCCGGGCACGTCGAGCGTGATGGCGAACCGGTTGGCGGGCTCGTCCAGGCGAATGTAGCCGATCCGGCTGCCGAGCACCCAGCCGAGCTTGATATTGCGGGCGTTGATCGGGTTATGCCGGTACACCATCCAGGGGAAATAGACGCGGTTGCCATCGGCCGAAATTTGCATTTGGCCGGCGTTGAGGCCGCCAAACGATTCGGTGAACAGCACCTTGCGGGCGGCGGCGTCGATCACGGCCACGCGGCGGTTGCCATTGGTGGCCACGGCCAGCTTCTCTCCATTGGGCGAAACGGCGACGTGGCGGGGCCAGGCGTCCACGGCAATGCGGTCTTTCACCTGCAAGTCGGGCAAGCTGACCACGGCGACTTCGCCGATGGCGGCCAAGGTCACATAGACTTCGGCGCCGGTGGGCGAAACGGCCATGCCGCGAGGTTCCCCCCGCAGGGTGACGGAACCTGAGGGTTGAAGTTGGCCGTCCTTGATTTCAAAGGCTTCCAAGGCATCGCCAAACGAGCTGGTAACCAGCACGCGGTTGCCACCAGGTGTGATGGCCACGGCCGTGGGGCGGGCGCCGCAGCGAGCTTCTTGGGTGACCTGGCCCGAAGCGAGGTCGATCAGCGAGAGGCTATCGGCGGTGCTGTTGGCCGCGATGAGCCAGCGGCCGTCGGGCGTGATGGCCACTTCCATGGGGGAGCGGTGAGGGATGGCTGCCGCGGAGGTGCTATCGGCGGCGGCGAGCTCCGCTGGCGAGAACACGGGGCTGCCTGAGTTGGACCGCCATCCGTATGCGGCCCCCAAGGCAATGGCGAGGAGTGCTGCCAGCACTATGCGATGGGTCATCGTTCATCCCTCCTGGCAGATCGGTTGGTAGTTTAGCTCGGTGCGAGCCCGGCGGGTCGGTGGCAATTTTGGATTGCCAGGCCGAATCAATCGCGGCGTGAGTTCGAGGCGGCCCCCCGGTGAGGAGGGCGATTTTCCGTTGGCACGTTGACGTATTTTAACAATGCTGCGAACATTGTGGGTACGATAAGCGAGGCGGGATTCGCACACCTGGCGGGTTCAAACTGCGCGAGGAATGTAGGGACGCACGGAGGTGAATTGTAAACGGCCGCGAAGAGCAAGCAAATGTCGAGAGTTGAAGTCGTCATTACCGGGCTAGGGGTGGTCAGCCCTTCGGGAATTGGCCGCGAGGCGTTCTGGGAGGGGCTGCTGGCAGGCCGTTCCGCCATTCGTCCGCTGACGGAATTCGATGCCTCGGGGCTGCCGCTGCGGATGGTTTCGCGGGTGGCCGACTTCGACCCCAAACAGCACGTTCAGCCGCGAAAAAGCCTGAAAATCATGTGTTTCGACATGATGTATTCGGTGGCCACCACGCGGATGGCCATGGAGCAGGCGGGGCTGGAAGAGGGCCAAATTGACCCCGACCGGATGGGCGTGGTGTTCGGCGCCGACCCGATCACCCCCCCGACCGATAACTGGAAAGAAAACTTTTACGGTTGCCGCGGACCCGACGGAAAAATTGTGATCGCTCGCTGGCGGGCTCAAATGGAAAATGCCTTCCCGTTGGGTTTTCTCTCCACCCTGCCCAACATGGCGGCCTGCCACGCCTCGATTACGGCCAACGCTCGGGCTCATAACAACACCATCAACCACGGCGAGGTTTCCAGCCTGATGGCCGTGGCGGAAGCAGCCCGAGTGATCGAACGGGGCTGGGCCGACGTGATGATCGCCGGCGGCACAAGCTCGCTGCTGGAGCCTTTCGACCTTTCTCGGTATTGCGCGATGGAGGAAGTTTCGCAGCGCAATGGCAGCGGCGGAGGCACGCCGCGACCGTTCGACGCCCAGCGCGACGGCCAGGTTCGAGGCGAGGGCGCGGCCGCGTTTGTTTTGGAACGGCGCGAAGTGGCCGAAGCCCGCGGGGCTACGATCTTGGCGCGATTGCTGGGACAAGGAGGCGGCTGCGACGGGGCCGGCGGCCATCCGGTTTCGGGGCTACAGGGCACTTCGGGCGTGGGCATTCGCCGCGCTATTGGGGCCGTGCTGCGTGATGCCGGGTTGGAAGCTTCACAGATTGGCCATGTGAACGCCCATGGGCTGGGAACGCGCGGCGATGACCGGCGGGAAGCCCAAGCGATTCGAGAAATGCTGGGCGACGTGCCGGTGACGGCCTTGAAAAGTTACTTTGGCAATCTGCAAGCTGCCGGCGGCGCGGTGGAAATGGCGGCCAGCGTGCTGGCGCTGCAAGAAAACCTGATCCCGCCGACGCTCAATTACGAGCAGCCCGACCCGGAGTGCCCCGTGAACGTGGTGGCGAACGAACCGCGAAAGGGCCAGCAGCCGACGGCGCTGCTGCTCAATCACACGCGGTTTGGTCAGGCGGCGGCGATTGTGCTGGGGGCCGGCTAGCCGTTCGGCCGTACTTTTAGCCCAAGCCGATAGGGCAGGCATTCTGCCTGCCCTACGGATACTGAAGGATAGGCCCTGCTTGCCGAGCAGTGCGTTTGCGGCTTCTCAGCACGTATATCCCAGTGGGGGGAACGGCCTGGGGCGTGGTCCGAACCTCGTCGTGTCGAAGTGGACGAAACTTTCCCAGGCCGGTGGGGTTTTAATCTAGCAGGCCAAGGTGCGGCAGGCGGTTCGGATGCCCCTTATGCCAGGTTGGAAAAGAGGCGCTTATGAGAATTGCAACTCGCCGCTCTGAACCAAGAGCGTATGGCGTGGCGGCGCTCACACTGTTTGTGGTGAGTCTTATCACGTCGTCTCTCACCGCCGAAACTCCTGCGGCGTCAAATTCTGTTGGCAATGCCAGGTTGCCCGATCCCGTGACCGTTGCCGCCGAAGTAGATCGCCTCATTTTGACCGACCTCCAGCACGCAGGCGTCAAACCCGCGGCACGCGCTAAAGACGAGGACTTTCTCCGCAGGGTCTGCCTCGACTTGGCGGGCCGCTTGCCCACCCCGCGAGAAACCGTGCTATTCGGCCTTGATCCCGACTCGCAGAAGCGCGCGGCCAAGATCGAAGAGCTGCTCGCCTCGGACCAGTACGCTGAGAATTGGACGCACTACTGGCGGGACGTCATCTTCACCGATGCGACTAACACGCAAGCGAGGTTGATGCAGGAGGTGTTTGAACGCTGGATGGCCGAAGGTCTGAAACAGAACCGTCGCTGGAATGAAATCACCGCGGACTTGCTGACCGCAACCGGCGATATTCAGAAGAATGGGGCGACGGCATTGATTCTGGTTCGCGGCGGCGAGCCGGCGGAGATCGCGGCCGAGGCGTCGCGCATCTTCCTTGGAATTCAGATTCAGTGCGCTAACTGCCACGACCACCCCAGCGACATTTGGAAGCGGGAACAATTCCACCAATTCGCCGCGTACTTTCCGCGGGTTTCACTCCGACAGACGATTTCCGAGGGGCGAGCGACCTTGCTTGTTTCGTCAGTCGACTCGGGTGGGAGCGGCTTCAGTGAGCAAATGCGTCAGAATCCTGAGCGGTTCATCTCGTCCCTTGACCGTAACCGAGACGGCAAGCTGAGTCAGGCAGAAGCCCGCCAACAGCCGCAGTTCGGCCGGTTCTTTGAGGGACTACTGCGACTGGGCGACAGCGACAAGGACGGCACATTGAGCGTGGAGGAACTGAAAAAGATGCCTCCTCCTCAGCAACAGGGCCGCGGATCGCTGGAATACTTCATGCCCGATCTCAATGACCCGGCGTCGCAAGGCAAGCCGCTGCAGCCAGCCTTCTTCGTCGATGGCTCGGCCCCGAAAGCGGGGCTGGATGATCTGGCACGCCGTCGCGCGCTTGTTGCATCGTTGACATCCCCCGAGAATCCGTGGTTTGCCCAGGCATTCGTGAACCGCATGTGGAATGAACTGCTCGGCGAAGGCTTCTACATGCCTGTGGATGATCTAGGCCCGCGGCGGCAACCACGGTTCCCCGCGGCGGCGGAGGCCTTGAGCAATGGTTTCACCGCGAGCGGCTATGACATCAAGTGGCTGCTGCGGACGATCGCCAACACGGAAACGTATCAGCGGCAGGTCCGTGCTTCTGAGCCGGGCACGGAACTGCTGCCGTTCGCCTCGGCTCTCCCGACGCGCATCCGGGCCGATCAGCTCTATACTGCCCTGACGCAAGTGCTGGAGGTTCGCGACCTCGGCAGCGGACTCGGAGCAGCCGGGGCAGCCGGATCGCGTTCGCCGCGGGGAAGTTTCCATCTGCTCTTCGCCGTCGATCCATCGGTGCCGCAAGAGGACATCACCGGCAATGTACCGCAGGCTCTCTTCCTGATGAATTCCCCGGAACTGCGGACACAGACCCTGGGTAGCGGGAACACCCGCCTGGCCCGGCTGCTTCGTGAGTATCCCGAGGACCGCGATGCGGTCGACGAACTTTACCTGGCCGTACTGTGCCGGCTACCGTCCGCGAAGGAACAGCGGCTTTGTCTGAATTACATCGGCGAAGTCAGCAGTCGAACGGAGGCGTTCGAGGATCTCTTCCGAGGTCTGCTGAACTCAACGGAATTCTTAAGCCACCGGTAATGCGATTTCACTGGAGTCCGTGATGAATGACTTGATTCACGAACAGGTGCTGGCGACGCGGCGGGGAGTCTCGCGACGCGGGTTTTTCCACCGAGCCTCCGCGGCGGCGGTGGCCGGCGGACTGCTTGGCTTTCGAGATCGCCTGGGTCTTCAAGCGGCGGAACTGCGGAAGCAGGGCAGGGCAATGATCTTGTTGTGGATGTCGGGCGGCCCGAGCCAATTTGAGACGTTCGATCCAAAGCCCGGCACGGCAAACGGCGGGCCGACCGAAGCCATCGAAACGTCTCTGGCGGGCGTGCGCATTGCCAAAGGTTGGGAGCAGACGGCGAAGGTAATGGACGACGTCGCTCTGATCCGCTCGATGAC
Organism: uncultured Pirellulales bacterium; assembly: GCA_964445985.1. GTDB lineage: Bacteria > Planctomycetota > Planctomycetia > Pirellulales > S012-138 > CAYUMU01. The sequence goes on from CAYUMU010000088.1 coordinate 22,540, forward strand.
CAACAAAGAAGGCAACCATCAACGAGCGAGCTACCAACTGCACACCGGGTATATTCCATCGGGCTCGGTGAAGCACCCGAGTCTCGCCGCGAACATTGCCAAGGAACTTGCGCCGCCCGATGTGGAACTGCCTGTGGTTGTGTCCGTCGGCTTGACACAGGGAGCAGGTTTCCTGGGCGTCGATTACGAACCGTTCGTGGTGCGTGAAGCGGGCAGACTGCCGGAAAACGTGGCCATTAGCGTGCCTGAGCAGCGCTATCGTCGCCAATCGGGTTTGCTCTCCCAGTTGGAGGAGGAATTCGCCCTACGCGTGGGCTCGCAGCCGGTGGCGACTCATCGCGGCATCTACGAAAAGGCAGCGCGGATAGCTCTCAGCTCGAGCACCAAAGCGTTCGATCTCAGCAGCGAACCGGAGTCGTTGAAGCGGCAATATGGCGAGACACCCTTTGGCCGCGGCTGCCTGCTGGCACGCCGCTTGGTCGAGGCCGGTGTGACCTGCATCGAGGTTCGTTCTAACGGTTGGGACACGCATCAAGACAACTTCACGGCGACCAGCGGCCTCGCCGGAGAAGTCGATCCCGCGATGGCTACCTTGATCACCGACTTGAAACATCGCGGCCTCTTGGAATCGACGGTTGTACTGTGGATTGGCGAGTTCGGCCGCACACCGCGGATCACCCCCCGCACCGGCCGCGACCACTATCCTCGGGCGTTCACCGCGGCGATTGCGGGTGGCGGGGTGCGCGGCGGTCAGGTGATCGGGGCCACGACCGCCGACGGCACGGAGATTGCCAACCGACCTGTCACCGTGAACGACCTATTTACGTCCGTCTGCAAAGCGCTGCGGGTCAACCCCGAGCGTGAAAACATCAGCCCGCTGGGGCGGCCAATGAAGATCGTGGATGGCGGCGAGATCGTTACAGAATTATTCGGATGAGGGGCATCGGTCGCCGTCAGAACCCCCGCTACCGTCGTCCTCGGATGCCATTCCGGCTCCCTTTTTGGACCAGCACGATCTACGCTTCCATGGCGTTATGGCCACCAAGAGCAACGATCATCGGAGATTGACCCGCATTGTGGCAGGCATTCTGCCTGACCTACGCTTGTTCCAACTTTAATAAGTCCGCGCCAGCCTATGCGAAAGGTACGTGTGCAGCGCCACGTCGAGCGGTTGGTTGGTGGGCATCAGCACATAATCGCTGCCGGTTTCCAGGCAGCCGCGTTTGATGGTTTGCAGGTAATTGCTGAACTGTTCCAGGTAGGCCTTGCGGAGCGCGCGGGGATCGACGGCGACCGAGGGCCAGCCTTCCAGCCCGTTGAAACGGGATGATTGCCGGAAGGGGAAATCGAGTTCGTCGGGATCGAGCACGTGGAACAGCACCACGTCGTGGCGGCGATGCCGGAGGTGTTTGAGGCCGGCCAGGATGGCTTCAGGGCGGTCGAACAGGTCGCTGAAGATCAGCACCACGCCGCGTTTGGTGAACCGCTCGGCCAGGCTGTGGAAGATGGCGCCCGCGGTGGTTTTGCCCTGGGGGAGGGTGTTTTCGAGCACGCCGACCAGTTCTTTGAAGTGGGTAGGCGTGCTGCCCGGTCGCAGCACGGTGCGGACCTCGCTATCGAACGTGGTGAGGCCGGCGCTGTCTTGTTGGCGGATGACCAGGTAGGCCAACGCGGCTGCCGCGGTTTTGGCGTACTCGAGCTTGGAGAGGGCGGCCCTTTCGCCCTGGTAGAGCATGCTTTCGCTGGCATCGACCAGGGCGTAGGCCACGAGGTTGGTTTCTTGTTCGTACTGCTTGAGGTAGATCTTGTCGGAGCGGCCGTAGACTTTCCAATCGACATAGCGCAGATCGTCGCCGGGCACGTATTCGCGGTGCTGCGCGAATTCGATGGAAATGCCGTGGTAGGGGCTGCGGTGCAAGCCGGAGACGTACCCTTCCACGATGTGGCGTGCCCTCAGCTCCAAGCCGGAGAGCTTAGCCAGCGTCCGCGGATCGAAATAGCTCAGGGAGTTCTCCACGGTCGGCGGCGTCCTCGGGGCGGATGGGGATGAGTTGGGCCAGGCGGGAAACGATGTCGTCGGGACGAACGCCGTCGGCCTCGGCGTTGAAGTTGGTCATGATGCGATGCCGCAGCACGGGCCGGGCCACGGCCAGCACGTCTTCGCAGCCGGCATGGTAGCGGCCTTGCAGCACGGCCCTGGCTTTGGCGCCGAGCACCAAGAACTGGCTGGCCCGAGGGCCGGCGCCCCAGCGGACGTATTGGCGAATAAAGTCGGGCGTTTGCGGGGTATCGGCGCGCGACAACCGGGCGAACTGCAGCGCGTAGCGGGCCACGTGGTCGGCCACGGGCACTTTGCGAACGATCTTTTGCAGCGACAGGATTTCATCGGCCCCCAACGTGGCTCGCACTTTGGTTTCGATATCGGCGGTGGTTTGCTTGACGATCCGCAATTCTTCGTCTTCGCTGGGGTAGTCGATGTAGATGTTGAACATGAACCGATCGAGCTGGGCCTCGGGCAGCGGATAGGTGCCTTCTTGCTCGATGGGGTTCTGCGTGGCCAGCACGAAGAAGGGCTCGGCCAGCGTGTGCTTGTCGCCGCCGACGGTGACCTGGTGCTCTTGCATGGCTTCGAGCAGGGCGGCCTGGGTTTTGGGGGGCGTGCGATTGATTTCGTCGGCCAGGATGATGTTGCCGAACACGGGGCCGGGCAAGAATTTGAAAGCCCGCGAGCCGGACTGGCGGTCTTCTTGAATGACCTCGGTGCCGGTGATGTCGGAGGGCATGAGGTCGGGCGTGAACTGGATGCGGCTGAACTTGAGGTTGAGGGCTTCGGCCAGGGTGCGAATCATGAGCGTTTTGGCCAGGCCCGGCACGCCTACCAGCAGGCAATGGCCGCGGGCAAACAGGCCGATCAAGATTTGCTCGATGACCGCTTCCTGGCCCACGATCACCTTGCCCAGCTCGGCGAGAATTCGCTGGTAGGCTTCGTGAAGCTGCTGCACGGCACGCACATCGTCGGAAGGAACGGACATAAACTCTCCGGCACGGCCGAGCCTGGGTGGCAGGGGTGGGGGACTTGTTAATTGGTGAGGGCGGCGCCCGAGGTGAAGATCGAGAACGCCCCGATCAGACATTTTAAGGGGAGCCGTCGTTCAAGGTGGCAATCGAAATGCCCAAATTTTTTCGCTGCCGGCGATCAGCAAGTAATTCTGTGCAACGATGAGATTTCCACCTTCGACGCCCCGCGGTTCCAAGGCGATGGGTTGACGAATGGGCACGCCGGTGGCGGCATCGAGCGGATAGATTTCTTCGCGGGTGGGCCAATACACGACACCTCCCGCTTCTGTACCACCGGCTGGGGTGCCGCCCGCTGGGGCGTCGACGATCAGGACACCGCGGCCGAAGCCGTTGGGGAGCTGGTTTTCGGCCGGGTATTCATAGTTCAGGCGGCCGCCTTGCACGCTAAAGCCATAAACCTTGTCGCCGGTGGCAATGAGATGGCCGGCGGCCACGCCCAGCAGGTGAACGGCATCGGGACGGTGCGACGACTCCCACAGCAGCAAGCCGGTGTGGGCATCGAAAGCGTAAATGCCGGGCGAATCGGCGGGGGCCGCAAACAGCCGGCCGCCGTGATAAACGGCCGGATTCAAATCGCGATAATAGTGGGCCGGTTTGTCTTCGGGATCGAGGGGCGACCGGCCCTCGGCGCGGGGGTATCGCGCGACCCACCGCAACCGGCCATCGGCGGCATCGAGCGCCGCCACGGCGCCCAGGTTGGTGTTGTAGTACAGGCGACCGTCGGCAAGCGTGAGCAGGTTGTGGGTGGCTTCGTCCACATTGCCGCCGCCGGGCGTGGCGCTGGTGCAGACCAAGGTTTTCCAAAGCTGCGCGCCGCTATCGGCGTCGAAGCATATCACGTGGGCCTGGCTGCGGAGACCGCCTCGCCGCAGGCCGGCGTAAACCCGGGCACCGTCGGAAACGGGCGCGCCTTCGAGCGACCAGTCCGACGTTTCCGGCGTGTGCTGCCAGAGCAGCGATCCTTGGGCGGCCAGGTCGAGGCAGATCAGTTGGTTCTGGCCGGCCAGCGGCAAGCGGCGCGAGGTCATGGGCACCGTGATCGGCGAGCCCATGCGGGCAAAGAGCCGGTGGCCATGCACGGTGAGCGTATAGCGAGGGACGCCCAGCAGGGATTGGATGCGGGTGGGCACGCGGTCGAATTGGGCGGTGCGGAAGATTTCGCCTTCGGGTCGGTCGCGGCCGGCGGCCCAAAGGGGCTTGCCACTGGCCACATCGAAGCCGAACACTTGATGTTCGTTCGCATAGAAGAGTTGATTGCCGACCACCACGGGATGGTAGCTCAGCGGGTCGGCCGACGTTTCGGCCACGCGGCGGGGACGCAGCCCTAGCCGGGCGCCGATGTCTGGGTCGGGGAGCGTGACCTTTTTGAGCGGCAAGCTCCAGGCGGGGGCAGAGATATCGATATCGCCGGAGGCCACGCCATTTCGCCGCGTGTTTTCGGCGAAGGTGCGCCAGTCGGGTTCGGTTGCCGGCGACTTCCAGTCGTCGCTGGCCGCGAGCAGGCTTTCCAGCGTTTCGGCCAGCGAACCTTCTTTGGCGGCCAGGGTTCCCGAGGCATCGCCGTAGGTTTGCCGAAAGCGGGCAATCTCGGCGGCCGCCCGGTCGCGCGAGCCTTCGAGGATGGAAACCAGCGCCAGCCGGGCCGCGACCTGGGCCGGGGGGATTTCGGACTCGGGGTAGAACAACTGGGGAGCCCAGCCGCGAGCCACCCAAAGCCGGCCGAGGGACTGAGAAACCTCGGGGGCCAGCGGGGCTGCTTTCAGCTGATAGGCGGGGACGCCGGCCGCTGTGGATTTTTCGTAGTGGGTGTCGAGCGACTTGGCGTCTTGCGGGCTGAGCGGGGCATGCAGCCGGATCGATTCAAAATAGGCCGCCGGAATGGTTCGCCAGCTTTCTTCGCGGAGCGGCAACAGACGGCTCCAGGCCGAGCGGGCCGCGGCCGCGTGGCCCTGCTCCAGCGCCAGTTCGCCATAAGCGAGCAGAGCGTCGTCCCCCCAACTGCTGCAAAAGAACTCATCGATGAGGCGGGCAAGCTGCGCCCGGTCGCGCTGGGCCAACGCCGTGGCATACATGCGCTCGGCCAACGGATCGACCCTGCGGCGGTAGATGGCCAAGGCCTCGGGGGGCAGACCGGCCAACACCCGCTGCACGTGGTCGCGCAGCGGCAGGTAACGCTGGGTTTTGGGGAAGGCCGGATCGACAACGGCCAAGGGCAAGAGCACGTCGCCCTGCTCGGCCATCAAGCGGCGCAGGGTTTCAATGCCTTCGTCCCACTCTTCGGCCGCCAGGTAAGCCTCGGCCTGTTGCAAATGATTGCGGGCCGTGCTGTCGGCCTCGGGGATGGTGACTTCGGTGGAAAGCTCGATCCGTCGCGGCATGGCGTCGAACGGGAATCGCGGCTGCTGGAAGAACTGGGCCGAGGCGGGAGAGGCCAGCCAGAGCCACGCGCAGCACAGCAACCCCAGCCCTCGGACGCAGGCGGGGCGAGGGACGCTAGAGTCTGCCGGTGAAAAGGTCCACGCGCTGATGGTGCGAGTTCCTGGGAAAGTGCGCGGAATGCCGCCAACGCTTGTAGTATAGACCGGGACCCGGACGTGGGAAACCTCGCGGCACGCGGGCTCCCTTGCTCATGGAAGTGTGCCACTTCCCTGAAAGAGTTTGAGCTGTCAACCCGGTTTAAGGGCGCA
>CAYUMU010000089.1:0-28208 GCA_964445985.1 uncultured Pirellulales bacterium
GACGCCTACTTCTCACTACAACGCGATTCCAGCCGTTTGGAGGCGAATCTCAGCCGCGCCGGCACCAACAAAGAACTTACGACGCAAAGCCCCCAAAATACCGTCGAAAATCGCCATTTCAACACGGCTGGGGAACTTGGGCTAGCAATTGTGGCATGTTACAGGTCACATCGGGCAACATCACTTCTCCACACAACCCCCAGCTACCAGCCACCATCCGGCTTCCGGGCCGCGATTCCAGATTGCCTCATCGCGTAACTGCCGCTACAGTTACCTATTCGTACCCTTAGCGGCGCGGCTGGTTGCTGCGCCTTCCGGGCTAGCAGGGTCGATTTGCACCGCGGACTCTAACCCCTCGTTCCATTAGTTCGGCCGCGCCCGGAGCGGCAGGCTGCTGGAACAACCGTCGCGAGTTTTTACTTCATGGTTAATCGAAACCTGCTGCATTCCCTGGATTTGTCGGACGATCAATGGGAGAAGGAATGGGACGCCGCCGCGGAGGGCCTCGAAGAAGAAGAGTTTGAGAACCTCCTCATCGAGAGCGAAGAAGAAGAGATCCTTCCGAATCGCATCGTCGAAGGCAAAATTCTCCGCGTCGATGGCGAAATGGTCGTTGTCGATGTCGGTTACAAGTGCGAAGGCACCCTCCCCCGCAACGAATGGGACGAAGACGAAGCCCCGCCTGAGCCCGGTCAGGTGATCATGGTGCTGGTCGAAGACATCGAAGATGCCGACGGCCGCTACCAGGAAGCCTCCGATATGCTCCTCTTGAGCAAGCGGAAGGCCGAGAAAATCATCGTCTGGGAAAACCTGCTCAAAAATATCAACGAGGGCGATGTCGTCACCGGCGCCGTCACTCGCAAAATCAAGGGCGGTTTGCTGGTCGATATCGGCGTGAACGTGTTTCTGCCGGCCAGCCAGGTCGATATCCGCCGCCCGGCCGATATCGGCGACTATATCGGCCGCACCATCCAGTGCATCGTGCTCAAAATCGACGACACCCGGCGCAATATCGTGGTCAGCCGCCGGGCCCTCATCGAGTCCGAGCGCGAAGAAAAGAAAAAGCAACTCCTCAAAACGCTCGAAATCGGCCAGGTTCGTCGCGGCATTGTCAAAAACATTGCCGACTTCGGCGCCTTCGTCGACCTGGGCGGCATCGATGGCCTGCTGCACATCACCGATATGACCTGGGGTCGGATCAACCACCCCCGCGAATTCGTTCAGCTCGACGAAGAGCTGGAAGTGAAGGTGCTCAACATCGATTACGAGAAGGAAAAAATCGCCCTGGGCACCAAGCAGCTCACCCCGAGCCCTTGGGACAATGTCGAGGCCAAGTATCCGGTTGGCACCAAGGTCCGCGGCGAAGTCGTCAACGTGATGAGCTACGGCGCCTTTGTGAAGCTCGAAGAAGGCATCGAAGGCCTGGTCCACATCAGCGAAATGTCGTGGACCAAGCGCATCTCCCACCCCACCGAGCTGGTCAACATTGGCGACGAGATCGACGTGGTGGTGCTCGGCATTAACAAGGAGAAACAAGAAATCTCCTTGGGCATGAAGCAAACCCAGAGCAACCCCTGGGACAAGGTCGCCGACCGTTACCCGCCCGGTTCGCTGGTCAAGGGCACGGTTCGCAACCTCACCAACTACGGCGCCTTCATCGAAATCGAAGAAGGTATCGATGGCCTGTTGCACGTGAGTGATATGTCGTGGACCCGCAAAATCAGCCATCCCAACGAAATGGTTGAAAAGGCCCAACAGCTCGAATGCAAGGTGCTCTCGGTGGATCAGGAACGCCGCCGCATCGCCCTGGGGCTCAAGCAGCTCCAAGACGATCCCTGGGCGACCGATATCCCCAACAAGTACCAGCCGGGCCAGGTGGTGCGGGGAACCGTCACCAAGCTCACCAACTTTGGTGTGTTTGTGGGCCTGGAAAACGGCCTCGAAGGCCTGCTGCACATTTCGGAACTGGCCGACCACAAAGTCGAAAACCCCGAAGAAGTGTGCAAGGTTGGCGATGAGATCGAAGTCAAGATCCTTCGCGTCGATGCCGACGAACGCAAAATCGGCCTCTCCCGCAAACGCGTGGAATGGGCCGAAGAAGACGCCGCCGAAACCCCCGACGGCGAAGTGGCAGCCAAGAGCGGTGGCCAGCAGGTCGAACTCCGCGGTGGCGTGGGAAGCGCCGGCCCGCTGATTCAACCCGCTCAGACCGACGAAGTGGAATAAACCCTTCGCTCGCTGTCGGGTTCACCACCAACCAATGAACCGCCGGCCGCGGCAAGCTCAAAGCGAGTTTGCCGCGGCCGCTTTTGTGACCCTCTCACGGCAAACTACGCCGCTTTGGTACACGCGGTGTGCCACTGCTTGCGGTCGAATGCGTGTTCCATTCATAACACGTTCTCCACGACCGGAAGCAGTGCGTGGCGGCATTGGCGTTTTACTTCGTTGCCCGAATCGTGGGCAGTTCGGCGCTTCTCCCAAGGAACTCTAAGGTTCGATGGGGGCAGCGCCGAACCGCCGCCGCCCCCCAGCGCGACGAGCGCTCCCTGTTTGTATTTGCTCGGTTTGGCTTGGAAATACGGATCTTGAACCGTATTATTAACAACGGTGATTCCGTGTGCGTACTGTCCAGCAGGAACGGCGTATGAGCGATTCCAGTGAGCTGCTTACGAGCCTCAGCGACGAGGAGTTGATCGCGCTGGCGGATGGTTTGCTCGCGCCGAGCGCGCAAACCCGGCTGGACGAATTGCTAAGCCGCAATGCCCAGGGGGGAACTTTCGCCCCCAGAATCGTTGGAACTCGATGCTCTCTTGGCGAAAATCGACCAGTTAAACATTCTGAAAACCCGGGCGCGATACACCCTCCATCAGCAGGCCGCCGAGACAGGTGGAACTTGAGCGCATATGTCTCGGCCGACTTGCGCAGGCAAGTTCGTGAGCACTTTGGAAATTGTTGCACTGACGCCGTCCCCGGCCGCATGCCCACTTCACCCAATCGAACCGCCAGGCTTATTCCATCGCGTAGCGTTTCAGCTTCTGCCGTAGCGTGGCCCGATGAATGCCCAGCCACTGCGACGCGGCGGCCCGGTTGCCCTGGGTTCGTTCCAGCAGGGCTTTCAAGAGCGGCGGCTCGACCAGTTCCAGGTATCGCTCGTAGAGGGTGCCCGACGTGGTCTCCTCGTCGATCTGCAGCGACTCGGCCCGCGCCCATTGGGCCAGCGCCTCGCGCAGCATTTCCTCCGTCGGGTCGGACGCATTCCCGGCCCCTTCCAAGGGCCGCATCAAATGCTCCGGCTGCACCGCATGCCCGCGCGACACGATCGCCGCATGTTCCACCACGTTCCGCAACTCGCGCACGTTGCCCACCCAATCGCGGCGCTGCAATTCTTTGGCGGCCTGCGGCGACAGCGAGGTAGGCTCAAGGCCGGCCGCCCGCGCCTGCCGCAAGAAATGTTCGGCCAACAGCGGAATGTCTTCCCGCCGTTCCCGCAAGGCAGGCAAGTGGATCGGAAACACGCTCAGCCGAAAGAACAGGTCCTCGCGAAACTCGCCGGCCGCGATCAATTCGCGCAACGGCCGATTCGTGGCGGCCACCACGCGAATGTTCGTGGTCCGCGGCCTTGCGTCGCCCACCGGCGTAACCTCGCGATGCTCGATCGCCCGCAGCAATTTCACCTGCAGCGCCAACGGCACGTCGCCAATTTCGTCCAGCAGCACCGTGCCCCCGGCGGCCAGTTCCAATAACCCCTTGCGGTCTTGCACCGCTCCGGTAAATGAGCCCCGGGTATGGCCGAACAGTTCTCCCTCCACCAAACCGGGACTCAACGCCGCCAGGCAGATCGGTAAGAACGGCCCCGAGCGCCGCGAACCATGGTTGTGAATCGCCCGGGCTACCAACTCCTTGCCCGTGCCGCTTTCGCCCGTAATCAGCACCGGCACATCCGCTTGGGCGGCCAGGGCGATATTCTTGAACAGTTCTTGCATGGCCGGCGAAGTGCCCACCAGCGTTTCGCTCGAGGTCTCGGCGTTCGGGGCGGCCGCCGCTGGCTTGGTGGTGGACTGCAAAGCCCGATCGATCACGCTCGCCGCGCGATCCAGATCAAAGGGCTTGGTCAAATAGTCGAACGCCCCGCCTTCAATCGCCTTCACGGCCGTATCCAAATTGCCGAAGGCCGTCATCACAATGATGGGCGCCGCATGCATGGTTTCCTGAAACCGGCGCATGGCCGAAATGCCATCCATGCCCGGCAGGCGCACGTCCAATACCAGGGCGTCGTGAGGGCTTTGGGCCGCGCACCTCAGTCCCTCTTCGGCAGACGAAGCCACGCTCACCTCGTGCCCGTCGTCGGTGAGGAACTCGCGGAACGCCCAGCAAATGCTCTCTTCGTCGTCGACAATTAAAATGCGGCTCATGCGAGGGCTTTCGTGTGCGGCAAGGTCAGGCGGAAGTGCGTCCAACCGTTCTCTCGACTCCAACATAACCGACCGCCATGGCTGGCGGCCACCTCCTGAGCCAGGGCCAGCCCCAGTCCCACCCCTTCTTCCTTGGTGGTCACAAAGGGTTCCATCAGCGAATCGGCCAACTCAGGCGAAGGACCCGCGCCGGTGTCGCTCACGGTAATCCCCACGTTGCCCCCCGCCGCGGCGTCGTCCACTTGCGAAGTCAACTCCACTTGCCCTTGAGCGCCGGCCGCTTCAATGGCATTCAGCGTCAGGTTGAGCACCGCCGCCCGAATCGCGGCGACCTCGCCCATGGTTTCCGCGGGCTCGCCGGGCGGTTCCCATTGCAGCAGCACCTTGGCATGCTCGGCGGCGGGCCGCACCAGCAAAGCCACTTCGCTCAGCAGCGCCACCAGGTCCACCCGCTCCGGCGGTTGCCGTTCCAGCTTGCCCAGCGCCAGCAGGGCTCGTACCTGCTCTTCCATCATCGCCAGTTGCCGCAAGGCCACGGTCAGGCTTTCGTCGCTGGCCGAGGGCGGATGCCGCTTGGCATACAACTGCACGCTCAGCCGCGCGCCCGTCAGCGAGTTCCGCAACGTGTGGGCCATTCCGGCCGCCAACTGCGCCAAAATCTTCATCCGCTCCGAACGCTGAATCGTGTGCTGCATCGCCTTGAGGTCCACGCACATCCGGTTCACCGACCGAATCAAGGCGTCGATCTCATCCACCCCATCGCCGCCAGGCAGTTCTTGAAAGTCGCCGCTGGCAATCCGGGCCACCTTGCGCTGCACGTCGCGCAGCCGCCGGCTAATGCGATCCACCACCCACACCGTCACCAGCACCATCAACAGCAAAATCACCCCGCCCAAGGCCAGCGAAGGGAGCGCGGCTTCACGCCGGGCCTGCTGCCAGTTGGTTTCGGGATACAGCACCAGCAGCGATCGCCCATTGGCCTGCTGCGCCGATGGCACCGAGGCCGCGAAATACTGCACGCCGTTGAACGAAACCGTGGGCGAGTCGCCCAAATTCTCCAGCCGCGCCGAAGCCGGAAACATCTTGGCCGGCGGCGGCGGGTCGGCGATCAGCGGAAAACTGGTGGCCGTAACCTGGCCCTCGTTGTCGTATGCAATGAAGTGAGCCCCCGAAAGACCCCGCATCCGCGCCAGCACGCTGGAAGTGAAAGGGAAGTTGGCGTCGCCCAGCGAGGAAACCACGCCGTTCAAACGATCGATGATTTCTCCCCCCGTGCGGCGGGCCGCCAGCGTGGCCGTCGTCACCGCGATCGCGGCAATCGCCAACACTTGCAGCGTGACCAAGGGAAGCAGGATCTGATTGCGGATCGATCGCGACATGCAATGTAGAGACAGCGGTCCAAAAGTGGTGGCCAGAACCAGGGCGGCGAAGCATCCTCCATCAAACGCTACGCGGCCCTCCTTAGCAAGAGACCGTGCCCGGGCGACCTGCTCGCGATTCCCCCAGGCAATTCGCCCCTCATTTCGTGCGGCGCCCGCCCTCGCTTGCCCTCCGCCGCGGGTTATCATGACAAAACTGTCACTGGGAAGTTCTCCTTGCCGATCCGTCCGCCCTCCCCCATGAGCCCCCGCAGTTTTGCCATCGTGCCCGCCGCCGGCCGCAGCCGCAGAATGGGCGTGCCCAAGTTGCTGCTCCCCTGGGCTGGGGGCACCCTCATCGAAGCCGCCCTGGCTGCGTGGAAAGCCGCCGGCGTTCGGCACCGCATGGTGGTGGTCCATCCGGCCGATGCTTGCCTGGCCCATGTCGTTCGTCAGGCAGGGGCCGAAGTTTGCCTCGCCCCGCTCCCCCCGCCCGATATGAAAGCCTCCGTGCGATTGGGCCTGGAGTACGCCGCCGAGCGCTGGCAGGCCAGCGAAGGCGACGTTTGGCTGCTCGCTCCGGCCGATATTCCCAATTTTTCACCCCAGCTAGTGCAAACGCTGCTGGCAACCCATGCCGAGCATCCGGAGCCGATTCTGGTTCCCGTGCATGCTGGCCAGCGGGGGCACCCCGTGCTGTTTCCCTGGCGTTACGCGGCCGAAGTTTCCCGGCTGCCCACCGCTGCCGGCGTGAATCGGCTGCTGGAAATCTTCCCCGTCCGCGAGGTATCTTCGCCCTGGCCCGCGGCCGAAGATATCGATACCCCCGAGGCTTACCGCCGCCTGCGGCCGTGAACTCACTGGGGAACCCAGGAGCGCGCCCCATGTCCCTTGGCTGCTTGCTCAGGCTCAACTGGGCAGACAGTTTGCACAAACCGCCGCTCGCCCAAAGGAAAGCAACTTTGGTATGATGGCTTACAGCCAGAGGGCTCGAAGATGGATCCGAGCCCGACCCGATCCGCCAATTCTGTTTGCACGGGGTAGCCATGACCCATTCGCCCGACGCCGAGCGCTGTGCCGCCTACATGAAGGCGCTCGGCGAACCGCTGCGATTGCAAATGGTGGAATGTTTGCGGACAGGCGAGCTCACGGTTTCCGACATTGCCGCCCTGATGGAAATCGAAATCGCCAACGCCTCGCACCATCTTCGCTTGCTGCACCTGGCCGGCCTGGCGACCACCCGCCGCGAGGGCAAGTACATCTACTACTCGCTCGATCCGGCCGTGTTTAACCGGGGTCCCAAAAGCACGCCCGACATCCTGGATTTCGGCTGCTGCCGCGTGGAACTCAATAAACTAGCCACCGATGGCGACGCCAAAAAGTCCTAGGCCTGCTGCCATGTCGCCCGCTTCCCCTCGCATTGCCATTCGTTACTGCAACCAGTGCCGCTGGCTGCTCCGCGCCGCTTGGATGGCCCAGGAACTGCTGACCACCTTCCCAGACGAAGTCGGCGAAGTCGCCCTCCAACCCGGCACCGGCGGCGTGTTCGAGGTCACCGTGAACGACGCCACCATCTGGTCCAGGGCAGCCGAAGGCCGCTTCCCCGATATCAAAGAACTCAAACAACGAGTCCGCGACGTGATTGCCCCAGACAAACCACTGGGCCATAGCGAAGCGCGGGGCTAGGGGGGAGGGATTGGGGGCTGATGGCTAGGGGCTGGTAGTTGCTTCACTTCTCGCACTGGCATCAGGCCCCTTGAAAGCGGCCCTATTGTGTCGGACTTTTCGGGCGCTCAACGGGCGTTTTCAGAACCCTTGGCTGCCCTCCCGCGGTCAACAGTTGCTCGCTGGCAACAGCTTGGATAACCAGGGCAGACTTTGACGGCAGTGACAGCATTTATAGTCATGAAAACAATGGCGGCATGCTAGAGAACCCGATGGCGGCTCGTTACGATGGGGGAAGGTGCACCGCGAGGGCGCACCTTGACTGTTAGGCGACCCATTCCGTCTTGGGCAGGAAACCTAGCTTCCTTGTTAGCGATCCCATCTCGAAGGCATTTTTGAATTTTGCCCGCTCTTCCGTGGAGAATGTTCGAATGATTAAGCATGTCACCCCTTGGGCCGCATCGTGCGTGTGGCTGTTCGCTTCCGCTCTGTTCGCCCAAACCACCTCCGGCGTCGATGGCCCCAACATTGCTGGTGGTCCGCCCAATCCGGGCGACCGCTCGGCCCTGACCAACAGTGAAACTTCCCAAGAGATCAAAGACCTGCACGCCCGCATTGCCGAACTCGAGCGGATGGTGAAGAACGCCGCCACGCCCATGCCCTCCCCCGATCCCGGCCAGGCAGAAGAAGTTCGCGAACTGGCCGCCCGCGTTCGCATGCTGGAGCAAAGCATCAGCTCGCTCAACAGCTCGGTCAACACCCTGATGGGCACGGTCGGCGAACGCTCGGCTTTCAACGGCCAGCTCCCCATCCTCAGCAAGATGCGAACCGATGCCAACTTCCGCGACGAAATGAAGAACGTCATCCAAGGCAAGTTGATCTTCAATAACCTCACCGGAACCACGCAGCCCGTGCTCATCAACGGCAACCGCTGGCGCGTGCCGGCCGGACAAAGCCACCTGATGGTCCCCTTCGGCACCGTCTACGCCCAGCTTCCTTGGGAAGGCACCAAGCCCTGGAGCCAGTGGCGGTTTGTGGGCGACGAGCAGCAGCTCACCATCAACATTGGCTTCTAATCGCCCAGCGCCTCGTCATTCCTGCACCAGGGTAAACCCGGCAATCCGTCACCACCCGCGCTCCGTCGTCATTCCCGCGCAGAGCCTGCCCTCGTGAAGACGGGGGCGGGGATCCAGTTCGCGGGCATAATGGATCGTCCCCTCAGCGGGAATGACGAACTGGCTTTTGACGAACATATGGCCTGCCATGCCCACGACAGCTAGCCACTTCAAGATCCATTGCCAGCCTTCTCCAGGGATTGCCTGAGAACTAGCAACATTCTTGAGCGTGGGCATGCGCATGCCGGATCGCTTCCTCGCCCATCAGCGCGGTCTTGCCAACAACCCAGAGTTCGTTACAACGACCTTCATGACATCCCTCTCCGTACTCTGGGCGCAAATTGCCGAACAAGAAGCCAAGATTCGCCAGGGCGGCGGCGACAAGGCCATCGCGCGGCAACATGAAAAAGGCCGCCTCACCGCCCGCGAACGCATCGCCAAACTGCTCGACGAAAGTTCCCCCTTCCAAGAGCTTGGCCTCTGGGCCGGCCACGGCATGTACGACGACTGGGGCGGCGCGCCCGCGGCCGGAGTGGTCATTGGCATGGGCAATGTGGCCGGCCGCCGGCACATGATCATCGCCAACGATGCCACGGTCAAAGCCGGAGCCTTCTTCCCCGCCACCGCCAAAAAAGTCCTCCGCGCCCAGCGCATCGCATTCCAAAACAGTCTACCGCTGATCTACCTCGTCGATTCGGCCGGCGTGTTTCTTCCCCTGCAAGAAGACGTCTTCCCCGACGAGGACGACTTTGGCCGCATCTTCCGCAACAACGCCGTGCTCTCGGCCGCCGGCATCGGGCAAATGGCCGCCATCATGGGCAATTGCGTCGCCGGGGGCGGTTACCTGCCCGTGCTGTGCGATAAAATCCTCATGACCGAAGGCTCTGGCCTGTACCTCGCCGGCCCCGCCCTGGTTCGCAGCGCCATCGGTCAGCAGGTCAGCAGCGAAGACCTCGGCGGCGCCGCCATGCACGCGGCCATCAGCGGCACCATCGACCACCGCGACCCCACCGACGACGCCTGCCTGGCCCGCCTGCGGCGTCTCGCGGCGGCCGTTCGGCCCGACGACGCCCAGCCGGCCGCCCCCTTCAATCGCGGTGAGACCACAGCTCCCGCCAAAGACGTCGGCGAGCTCGACCGCCTGGTCTCGACCGACGGCCGCGGCGCCTACGACGTGCGCCACGTGCTGCAATGCCTGGTCGATGCCAATAGCTGGGACGAGTACAAACCCGAATACGGCCAATCGCTGGTCTGCGGCCAGGCCCGGCTGGGTGGGTTCTCCATCGGCATCGTGGCCAACCAGCACATTCAGGTGAAGCCGGCCAGCGGCCCCATTCAATTCGGCGGCGTGATCTACGTGGATAGCGCCGACAAGGCAGCCCGCTTTGTCATGGCTTGCAACCAGGAATGGCTGCCAATCCTGTTTCTGCAAGACGTCAACGGCTTCATGGTCGGCCGCGACAGCGAGCAGGCAGGCATCATCAAAGCCGGCGCCAAGCTAGTCAACGCCATCAGCAATAGCCGCGTTCCCAAGCTCACCGTCACCACCGGCGGCTCGTTCGGGGCCGGCAACTACGCCCTCTGCGGCAAGGCGTTCGACCCCCGCTTCATCTTCGCCTGGCCCTCGGCGCGGTGCGCCGTGATGGGCGGCGCCCAGGCCACCAACACGCTGCTGGAAATCACCATCGCCAGCCTCAAGCGCACTGGCCAAACTCCCGAAGCCGGCGAGCTCGACGCCCTGCGCGAAAAGGTGCAGGGCGATTACGAACGCCAAATGGATGTGCGCTACGCCGCGGCCCGCGGCTGGGTCGATAAGATCATCGAGCCGGCCCAAACTCGCGAAGAGCTGATCCTCGCCCTCGAAGTCGCCACCCGCCGCGCCAGCCAAGAACCCTTCCGCCTGGGCGTCTACCAGGTGTAGACAAAACGCTGGGTGCGATGCTTACGCCCCTGGGGACCTAGCAACTCACCCCTGCGCCGTCCGCACCACGCGCCCCGGCAATCGCTCCCCCAATTCCTCCGTGGGCGCCGGCTGGCCGTCGCCCACAATCGGCACGCCGCTCACGATCACGTGCCGCACGCCCACCGTCGGCTGATGCGGGTTCTCATAGGTGGCCCGATCGGCAATCGTCGCCGGATCGAACACCATCAAATCGGCCCAAGCACCCGCGCGCACCGCGCCCACCTCCGGCAAGCGGAACCGCTGGGCGGCAAAGCCCGAGGCCTTGTAAACCGCCTCTTCCAGCGAGAACAGTTTCCAGTCGCGCACGGCCCGCCCCAGCCACCGGCCCACCGAACCGTACATGCGGGGGTGAACCGCGCCGTCGGGGAAGTAGATGCCGTCGGTGCCGAGCATGCACAGGTCGTGCTGGAGCATGGGCTGGACCAACTGGTCCTCGCCCTCGTTGAACACGAGCAGCGCCGCCAGGCGTTCCTCAATCAGCAAATCGTAGAGAGCCTCTTCCGCCGGCCGGCCGACTTCGGCCACGTAATCGCTCAAAAACTTGCCCTGGTGATGGGCGTTTTCGCGGCTGGGGAGCCACGCCAGGTGGATATTGTCCAAGTTTAGCTTGTAGGCTTTTAAGCCTTCGGCAAACCGCCGCCGCGCCTCGGGCCGTTGCATCGCGGAGAGCACCGCCAGCGGCCCCTGGTTCCACACCTCATAAGGCAACAAGAAGTTGAGCATCGTCGAGCCCGGCTGATACGGGTAGACGTCGAACGAGAACGCCACTTCATGGCGGGCCACCGTGTCGATGTACTCCAGCACCTGCTCCACTTCGCGTTCCGACGACCCTTTGAGATGCGAGATATGCACGCCCACGCCGGCTCGCCGGCCAATCTCCACGGCTTCCTTCAGGGCCGGCAGCAAGCCGATCTTGTAGCGCACGTGGGTGACGTAGAGACCGTTAAACTCGGCCATCACGCTGCAAGCATCGACCAATTCGTCGGTATCGGCGTAGCACTCGGCGATATAGTCCAGGCCCGTCGAAAGCCCCACGGCCCCCTCGGCCATGCCGCGGCGGATGCCTGCCCTGATCTCGCGGGCTTGATAATCATCCACCTTGCCCGGCCCAAACCCGCGGGCCAAAGCCCGAAGGTTGGCATACGGCAAATGAGCCGCCACGTTCTGCACGTTCCGCCCGGCAATCTGCTCCAGGTATTCATCCACCGTGGCATAGGCCCCGCACTCATCCATTCGCAGGGCGTTGAGCGACCGCAGATAGAACAGCCACTCGCGAATATTCTCAGGGCTGGCCGGCGCGTACGAAATGCCATCGGCCATGATGATTTCGGTGGTGAACCCTTGCAGCGTTTTGGGCGTGAGGTGCGGCGTCTTGAGCAGCCAGCCATCGGAATGGTTGTGAACATCGATCAGGCCCGGCGCCACGATCAGGCCAGCCACGTCGATCGTCCGCGCGGCCTCCGCCCCCGCTAGATTTCCCACCTGGGCAATCCGCCCCTGCCGCACAGCCACGTCGGCAACAAACCGCGCGGAACCGCTGCCATCGATCACGGTTCCGCCATGCAGGAGAAGATCGAACAATGGAGGGCCTGGGGGCTGGTAGTTGGGGGATGGGGGCTAGGGGATGGGGACTGGTGGCTGGAGGGAATGGGCGCCAATGCGGGTGCTGTTGTTGATGTAACTGGTTCGGCGAGGCTTCGCAAGTGGCAGCCCTTCCGTTCGCGCTATCGCGCCGATGTCGCCGCGCGAGTTTGCGCCATTGCCCGCCGCAGGGGTTAGAATGGATTCAGCTTTGTTGCCACTTCTTCTGCCTGCCTGCGTTTGGTTCCCATGAACGACAGCGCCCATCCCACACCAGCAACCGCCCAGCCTGCGGCTGTCTCGCCGACCGCACGGCGTCGCCGCTTCGGTCACCCTTCCACCTGGTTGATCGTGTACTTGGCGCTCGTCGTGCTGTTGCTGGCCAACTTGCCGGGTGAGTTCGATCATTACTCCTCCAGAAAACCGTGGGAAGTCGGCATCCGGCATGGCTGGCCCTGGACTTACCTGGATCGCAACGTAGCGTCCATCCGTCAGACCGAATCCGGCCTGCAATGGCAGACGAGCCCTTTCCTGCTGTGGCGGCTCGGCGACGGCTCCAAAGCCTTTCATCTCGCCGCCGCACTGGGCAACATCGCCGTCGGTGTACTGATTCTGATCGCGGTGGGCAAGCTGGCCCAGTGGCGACGCCGCCGTCGCCATCGAGTTTACCAGGTGACCCTGTTCGAATGGCTCTTCGCCGTGCTGCTGCTGGCCGCTGGCAGCGCCACTTGGGCATGGCTACTAAACGAAACGGATCGCCAGGCCGCTGCCATGTCGGCAATTCTAGGCCACTTTCAGTGGTACGCCGAGTGGGAATCTCCCTGGCCCGACTGGTGGTCGAGCGGCGAACCCGCATCAGGAAACCCCCGCCCAGGGCACATTGTGGCGATTGGTCGAATTTCGCAAATCGTTAACTGGATCCCCTTAGGCGATGCCACCCTCATCCTCGAGTCTCTGCAACAGTTCCCGCAGGTCCGCATGCTCAGACTCGGCGGTACCGAAATTCAAGATCTGAATGCCCTGGAAAACCTGTCATCGTGTTCCCAATTGCAAGTGCTCGAATTGGGCAATTCCGGCCTCAACGATTCCGCCCTCGAACCAATCGCCCGCGTTTCCACGCTGGTCGATCTCGATATCAGCGATAATGACTTCACCGACGCAGGCTTAAAAACACTCTACGCCCTCAAGCATCTCAAGCACCTTAACTTGATGGGCAACGACCTTTCGGTCGAAGCGATGAAAGCCCTGCGGCAAGCGCTGCCCGGCTTGGAGATTACCCATGAACGTATGCCTCCGCTGAAGAAAAGTGGGCAGAATTAGCCATGAGCGACAACACTTCATCCAAGCCAACGGCAACCCAAGCTGGCCAGCCCCGTCGCCGATTCGTTCATCGCTCCACTTGGACCATTATCACTTTGGCGCTAATCGCGCTGCTCTTGGCCAATCTGCCCGGTTCGTACGAAAGCGGCTATGCAAGTATTTGGCCCACCGAAATTCACCATGGCTGGCCCTGGATATATCTGGAGCGAGACGGAAGTTTTCCACTGGATGATGACTTCCATGCCCCATTGTGGCAACTCAACGACCCCAAATCGTTCGACGCTCTCGCGGCACTTGGCAACTTCACCGTCGGCTTGGGCATGTTGCTCACCGTTGGCATCCTTGCCGAGTGGCGTCGTCGTCGCCGCGATCATTTCTGGCAAATCACCCTCGCCGAAACCCTCTTTGCCGTGGTGCTAGTGTGCGGGGGCAGCGCCGTCTGGGGATGGCAACTGAAGGAAACCAATCGTCAGGCGGCCGCGATCATGAAGCTTTCCGTGGATGGGGTTCGTCTGACGGTGGTATTGTGGGAGTCGCGCTTGCCCGATTGGTGGACGGGTGATTGGGCCACCGAACAACAACCGTGGTTGGGACACATTGTGGCGATCCACCATATTCCCCTGCCCTACCCAGAAACTTCGGTTAAACCCGATCGCGTGCTGCAATCGATTGACCAATTTCCTGCTCTTCGTGAGTTGCTGGTGAGTGGCGGCGCCATCGAAGATTTCGCGTCGTTGCAACAACTTCAACTTTGCTCCAACCTGCAACGGCTCGACCTCTCCGAAACCGGCCTCAACGACGCCGCCCTCGACCCCATCGCCCGCGTCTCCACGCTGGTCGATCTCGATCTCAGCCACAACAGTTTCTCCGACGACGGCCTGAAAAAGCTTCAAGCCTTAAGGTATCTCAAGTACCTTAACCTGACCAATACCGGCGCCTCGGACGAAGCCGTGGAGGCGTTGCAACAGGCGCTGCCGCAGTTGGAAATAACCGACGACTGACACATTCGCGCTCGTCTCCCATCAAGTCTGCCAGCCATGAGCGATCCTTCCATTTCCGAACCTGAAGCGACCACGGCGAGCAAGCCGCGACCGCCGCGATTCGGCCACCGCTCCACCTGGGTGATGGTGCTGATCGTGTTTTTGGTATTGCTGTTTGCCAACATACCGGGCTCGTATAGTCATAGTTCTTATTGGCCACCCTCAGAAATCAATCATGGTTGGCCATGGGTTTACCTTGAGCGCATGATCGTACTTCTTCCCGGCTGTTCCGAAAGCTTATGGCAAATCGGGGATGAGCCGACCATCTTTCACGCCTCAGGCGCTTTCGGCAATATTATTGTAGGCCTGACGATCATGCTAGGCGTGGGCGTCGTGACGGAGTGGCGCCGTCGCCGCCGCAACCGTTTTTGGCAGGTTACCCTGAGCGAATGCCTGTTCGCGGTACTGCTGCTAGCTGCCTGCAGCGCCGCTTGGGGATGGCTGCTCAAAGAATCCCACCGTCAGGCCGCAGCCATCGCTGCTTTAAAAAATGATGTGAGCGTTAGCGCTCAGTGGGAATTCTCCATGCCCGATTGGTGGACCGATTTGGTCGTTGAAGACCCGCGGTCTTGGCCGCGGCATGTGGTTGAGATTAGTCTCTCCAATGGGTATCGTTATCCCCCGCCTTCGATAGATTCGTTATTGAAATGCCTCCACCAATTCCCGCGACTCCGCACCCTTTACCTTGGCAATGCAACTGTTGACGATCCTCGCACCTGGGAGCGTCTTCAAGATTGTTCCGGCTTGCAGTCACTTCACCTTTGGATGGCAGACCTTACCGACGCGGCCCTCGATCCCATTTCTCGCATTTCCACCCTCGTCGATCTCAACATCAGGAACATCAGCAACAACAACTTCACCGACGAGGGTGTGAAAAAGCTTCAATCGCTAAAGCATCTCAAGTGCCTTAACCTGAACAACACGGGGGCCTCCGACGAAGCGATAGATGCCCTGCGGCAGGCTTTGCCCGAGTTAACCATCAACGTCAACTATTCCTATTGACATGCTTCTGCCCAAGGCGATCGGGCCATGACACGTTTACTTCTTGCCCTATATTTCACCACGCTGCTCGCGCACGTCAGCTCATCCCTTGCGGCCGAGCGCGGCGAACCCTGGCCTTTTCTATCACTAGCGTTGGAATCGGCCCTCGCGCCGGCTGGCCGCCCCGCGAGGCGCGGTGAATTGATTCCAATCGGCCGCCAGCGCGCGGGGTTCGTCGAGGAAGGATTCGGGCGGTTCTGCCCGGCGTGCGGAGTTCACAACCACCCGGGCGAATTCCGCCCGATCGTTGGCGGCCACGTTGGTGAGGCGATGGCTCCACGATTCGAGCATCTCGGGCCTCGATTCGGCCACGCGCGCCAGTTGGTTGAAGAACCGCGTGGCTTCCAGGAAATTGCCGTCGGCCGATTTGCCGATCAGCGGCTGGAAGGTTTTGGCCATGAGTTCCACGCCGGTGTGATCCACGCGAAAGAACGCATCGAGCCGGCTGGTGACCTGCACCTTGCCCTGGGCATCGCGAGCGTAACCCGATTTGAGCAGCAGCAAGCAACCTCCCTGCACTGGTTTGGTAAACACGCCGCCCACGTAGGTGCCCATGGCGTAGATCACATGGGTATCGTTGGTGCTGTACAAGAATTGGACGTCGGTCATCGAGCCTTCGGTATCGCGGCCGTGAAAGGTTTCGGGGCCGGTTCGCACGAGCGAAACATTGCTGATGCCCAAGGCTCTCCAAAGATCGACGATGACGTCGGGATGCCGCACCATGAACAGATACAGTTCGGGGTCGCACATGATGCTTTGGGTGGGCATCCGGCGAAACACCGTTACGTTTTCCAAAACGGCGTCCACCTTGCGACGCCCGTCGCTATCCAGGGCTCGATAGGGAATCTGTCGCAGCGCGTCTTCTCGAGCTTCGCGGCTGCTCGACCCTTGGGGATCTTCGGCGGTTGCGAGTGGCACAAGCACGGCAGCGACCACCATCCACGCGCAACACAAGATTTGCGCGGCGTGACGTGGAGCGGTGCTCCATGTCGCAATAGAAACTGACATTGCTTCCCCCCTCCCAATGCGATTGACTGCTCAGTTTTTGCCCAGCGGCCTGCTTCCCAGCCTTCACTCCACCACTCTTCTCAAGCGCCTCAGGGCGGCAAGCCGTGAGGTTGCTGGGTGAGCGTTGGTTGGGAAGTCAAAGTGCCGCTGGCATCCTTCCGTGGTCCGTTAGCCATTCCTCCGATGGGCTAAAGCTCCACGCCCGACCCAAACTGCCGTTCCTCCCAACGGTCGCGATCGACCCCTCTGGCCCCGGCAGGGGAAGGGGACGGTCGATTTGGCAGGTTGTGCCGGTTCTTCAGATAATTCGGTTTTCGCCAGCGCGCCGGTCAAACCAAACTTGGCAAATCCTGCCGGTGGCGATGCTGGCAGTGGGAGCCCAGCGTGAGAAGAGCTTGCACTGGAGGTGCTGATTTGCGCCTGCGGAAGGTGAGCAAAGCCAGCAGTTTAGATTTGATAAAACCACCCAGTTTTCCTAAATTACCCAGTACGAATGGGTGGTGGGCAGCCAAGGCATCGGCCTAAGTCTTTAAAACACGCAGCTTATGCAAATGTTTTATTTTTGCCATTTACCTAGTCGGACGCTCTGTTAGATTCTTCCCCATCTCGCACTGTACGAAACTGACCCTTAGGAGTTGATAGAGCCACTTCCAGCTTCTGCGGATGTGGAACCGTGCGGCGTCTGCCACCCCTACCAATCACGGACGATACTCCTGCGAAGGATCGCCAGCCCCCGGCCTCTCCCCCTGTCGGCACAAACAGCCAGTGGGGGGCGGCTTGAACCTGGTCGATCCATTGTGCAACCCCTTCGCCAAGACGTGCGACGGGTCCCTGGGCAAGATTGCCCACCCCGCCCCAGTCAGACTTGGGACATAGACGCTTTCGGTTCACCCACCCCCGGGCATGGCGAACGGGGAATTCCGCAAATGGGTTCAGCCTAAGCTGACGCCCATCCCACCGACGAACTCGTTGCGCTCGCGTTGCGCGCCGACAGCCAAAAATTGCCACCCACGGAAGACGAGATGCCTGCCTGGCGGTTCCGCTAAGGCAAGTTTTCTGGATAGGCAGCGACTTTGGTTACTCTGCCGGAAGGGGGTCCGTGAATGTAAAGCCGAGCGGGGGTGCGCCCTCGCGGGGGGCTGGTTGCTTCACGGCCGTTCCGCTGGGGAGCCGGGGAGTTGGCCAGCCGGTGGGGGTGGTGACCCATGGATGGGCCGGGCGGTGCGAGTTTGCGGGGGCTTTTTGGGCCAGGGCAAGGGGGCTCCCTCGAGTTCCTTACCCAACCACGTGACCGTCTTGGATCAGAATTCCATCCCACGAAAAGGAAAGCAATATGGCGAAAGACCTAAGGATTTGGTTGGCTACGGCCACCGTTCTGGCCTGTGCTTTTGGATCAGCCACGACTGGCTGGAGCGTCGAAACGGAAACGGCGCCCGCGCGATCGCCACTCTTCCGATTGATGTCGGCGGAGAAACATCGGGCTTATCGGGCGATGCTGCCCAAGGTTGACGATCCGCAGGTGCAAGCGCTGCTCGACGACCCGCGACTGATTCTCTACACCGAGACTGAAATGCCTCGCACCTACCAGTTCTGGGGCAACCAACTTCAAGGGATCCATTCCGCCTACTACAACATTTCCGCCAACGGCAGCGAGCCTTTCGGCAACGGCAACCGCGAATTTCCGTGGGGTACGCCTGCCGGCACCCATCGCTCGAGCAACGTGCGTTCGTTCCGGTTGCTTTGGCTGCCGCGCGATGAAGCTGGCAACTTCCACCCGATTGTTTGGTATCGCCGCCACCTCAGTGGCGACGGCAGCTTGGGATACGCTTGGACGTTTCCCTTTGGCGCCGTGGTGGGCGAAGTGCTGCAACAGCGCGGACCCGATGGCCGGTACTACACCTTTGAACTGCGGCTGCGAACGCGCGAGGAAGACAACTGGGGCGTGGACGTATTTCGACCCTTCCCCACGGCAGCCCACCTGGCGAGCCGGATTAAAGAACTGCGTCCCGATTACGAAGCCGCGGCGTCGCTCGTATCGCTGGTCAGCCACTTGGAGCAGCCCAAGAAACTGCCAAACCAGACCTTGGCCGATCGGCATCCGCGGGTGACCTTTTCGCAACGGATGGGCGTGGATTCCCTGCCACCTTTAGATGATGCACTCACGATCGAGTTGCTCACCAAGACCGTCTTTCAGTCGGCCTTGGGAGAAACCTGGCGCCATGGCACCGAGGGCAACTACACCTTTGCCCCCACCACTCAGGACAGCTTTCACGTGGTGCCGAGGAACTACGACGCCGGGTTCATCTCCGTCGATCGATTCTCTTGCATTCGCTGCCATGAAACGGTGAACCAGAATGTGAATCGTTTCCAGGGAGGCCGCGATTGGTATGGCCGCATCCGCGGTTCGGACGGGATTTTCTCATTCCATCCCTATGCGCTTTCCACGATTAGCAGCAGCGGATTCGGGAACGGCGTGGCCATGCGTCGCGAACTGATCGACGCGGGCGTGGTGGCCGCTTTCCAGCAAACGGCCCACACGGCCAAGGTCTATCGCCAGATTTCGCACTTGAAAGAGTAACAGCACGGCGGCAAGTGGTTGCTTGCTGCCCTGCCTGAGCGGGCAGTTGTGATGACGTTCCCAACCCCTCGGCGTAGCCCCCTCTGCAGCCGCTACTGGCTGTCAGAGGGGAGCGTCTGGAGGCGCTGTCAGGGGTCAAAAGGGTGCGGGCAGAAGTTTGCATTGCCGGATGCGGCGGCTCACAATGGCCACGGGGGCCTGGTCGGGCTTTTGTGCTCGACGAACACGCTTTTTCGCTCAGGAGAATTTCCGCATGCGCTCGCTTTGCCTTCAATGCATGCTCTTGGGCGCTGCCCTGGCGACGTTTGCCAACCGCGGCGCCGCGGCCGACCCGGCCTTGCCTGCCCAGAAAGATTCAACGACTCAAACGACTTCGTTGGCAGGAAGTCGGCCCAACATCGTGCTCGTGATGACCGACGACCAAGGCTATGCCCAAATGGGCGCGCATGGACATCCGTGGCTGAAAACCCCCCACCTCGATCGACTGCACGAAAGCAGCACGCGGTTCACGGCCTTTCAGGTCAGCCCCACCTGCGCGCCGACGCGCTCAGCCCTGATGACCGGCCGGTTTCCTTTCAAGAACGGCGTGTCGCATACCATTCTCGAACGCGAGCGGCTCACCTTGAAGGCTACCACCGTGGCTCAGTTGCTTAGCCAGGCGGGCTATCGAACCGGCATCTTTGGCAAGTGGCATCTGGGCGACGAAGCCGATTACCAACCCGAAAAGCGTGGCTTTAACGAAGTCTTTATCCACGGCGCCGGCGGCATCGGCCAGGCTTACGACAGCAGTTGCGCCGACGCCCCCGGCAATAACTATTTCGACCCGGTGATTCGGCACAACGGCCGCTTCGAAAAAACCCAAGGCTTTTGCACCGATGTGTTCTTCACGCAAGCCTTGGGCTGGATCAAGAACCAAGCCAACCGCAAAGAGCCCTTCTTTGCTTACATTGTGACCAATGCACCGCACGGCCCTTACTTGGCGCCCGAAGCCGATAAACAGCGCTTTCTGGACTTGGGCTTTGCACCCGCTCAAGCTGGCTTTTATGGCATGATCGAAAACATCGACGCCAACGTCGGGCGGTTGCTTGCCAAGCTCGACGAATGGGGACTTCAGGAAAACACGCTTGTTATTTTCCTTTCCGATAATGGCACCGCGGGCGGACGCGGCGAACAGCTCATCGGCACAGCCAAAGATGGCACGCCGCTGCGCTTCTACAACGCCGGCATGAAAGGCCTGAAAGGTTCGCCCGACGAAGGCGGAACGCGCGTGCCAGCCCTGTTCCGTTGGCCTGGGAAACTGGCGGAGGGGCGCGATATTGATCGCCTGGCCGCTCACATTGATATCCTGCCCACGCTGGTGCAACTGGCTGGCAAAGAAGTTCCCGCCGATCTGCAAATCGATGGAAGAAGTTTGCTCCCGCTGCTCCAAGACAACAAGGCCCAGTGGGCTGACCGGAACCTGTTTTTCCACGTAGGCCGCTGGCCCAAGGGCGCCGACCCCAACAACTTCCAATATGACAAGTGCGCTGTGCGCAACCAGCGCTATCGACTGGTCAACAACACCGACCTGTATGACATGGAAGCCGATCCTGGCCAAACCAAGAACGTGGCCGATCAGCATCCCGATGTCGTTAAGGCAATGCGAGCCGACTACGACGCCTGGTGGAAAGAAATTCTGCCGCTATTGGTGAACGAAGATGCGCCGCTCGCCCAGGAACGGCCCTATCATGTTTGGTATCGGCAGCAAATGGAGCAAGGCGGCATTCCCGCGTGGAAGCCGCCCCAACTGTAAGGCCTGGCGCGGTCCTTCAGAGCAGTCGCGCGCCGCCATCCACATCGGGTTCAAGTGGCCCAATTATTTTTGCAGAGCCGAAACCAATTGGCTCTTGCTCATTTTGCTCCGGCCGTTAATGTTCCGCTGTTTGGCCAGGTTGTAAAGTTCTTGCTTCGAGCGATCCGCCAGGGGCCGGTGGGGGTTGCCCGTGCCTTGGGTTTTCTTGTTGGGCGTGCGGCCCTCTTTGCGGCGTTGCTTATTCACCGTGCGGGCTGCAATCTCTTTCGCCCTGTCTTCCGACACGCCCCGGTCGCGGCTGCTGTCTTTAATGTGTTCGTACTGACGCTCGTCTTTCTTGCTCCATGCGGCAGGCATGATATGGACTCCACGAAAAAGTTGGAAGGTTTGCCACGGACGAAACGACGGTTCAGATGAACCGTTTAACTCGCTTGCATTTCAGGTTCTGCCGAAAACGCTGATGCCGAGGTTCGACCCTTCGGCTGAGAAGAACTTCGCTCCGCTACGGGGTTGGTGGGGGAACCTTGAGATGCGGATGCTCGTTTATCGGTGAAGGTGTGACCCATGGTTTTCTCCTGTTGGAAACGCCGTCCTAGGCCCTGGAGCCATCATTGCTCGTAGGGCATCAAGATTTCATCGGGATGCACGCCGGCGATCGATTGGAATTTGCCGTCGGCAATGGCTTCGCCCAATTGAGTTACGCGGCGGAATTCGCGGTCGGTAGGCCGGCGGCTTTCCAACTCGCGGCGCAAATCGCCGCAGAGCACGGCCGCGGCTTCTTGCACCACTTCGTCGGTTTGACGAGCCGCATAGAGCGCCGTGGCGAGCATCACCACGGCGTTTTGCACGCGATGAGAAATTTCCGACATGCGGCACTGCCGATCCGCCAGCTTCAACTGATGCTTGCGCATCGCGCCGCTGATTTCGGCTGGCGAATGTTGCAACCAATGGGCCGCGAATTGGGCATGTTCGGCTAGTGAAGATGGCATGCTGGGCAAGCTGGCCTTCGCCTTGGGCATCTTCTGCTTCATCATCCACTTGCTGTATTGCCACATCGGCCCGCGCAGCTTCCACAGATGACCTGGGTTGGCCAGGTTGGGCTTTTTGATGCCTGCTTTTTGCAGCGTTTCGCCAATGGGCTTGAAATACGTCATGCCGTGCTGTTTGACGAGCGACTTGAAGAATGCCATGCCGAGCATCTCGCCTTCGCCTTCGTAAATGCAGGGGGCCAGGTACTCATGGATGTTGTCGCCGAACAGGTGCCCTCGCAGGAACGAGCGGCCGCCGTGCGTTTTCATGAAGTACTCGATCGCGCATTCCTTTTGGGCTTCGCTGCCAAATATTTTGGCGATGACACATTCCATTTCGCCGCGATAGCCTTGGTCGAGCAGGCTGCCGCACCAATCGACCAGCGCGTCGCAGGCCACGATCAGCCCCGCGGTGCGTCCCAGGCGGCGTTGCACCAGCTCGCGGGTAGCGATTTCGGCGCCATAGGTGCGGCGGAACTTGGCCCAAGGCAGCATGCTGGCCAACATCAACCGCATGGTGCCGGCCGCGTTGGCGCACAGCGAAACCCGACCCAGGTTCAAACCGTGGTAGGCAATCGTCAGGCCGTCGCCCCGCTCGGGCCGCAGCAGGTTATCGGCCGGCACGCGGAAATCGCGAAACACAATGCCCTGGTTGTAGGTGTGCTTCAACGCCCAAAGTCCGTACGACTTGAGCTGGAAATGTTCGTCTTCTTGCGGCGGCAAGTCGGCGATCAGCACCGCGGGTTTGCCTTCGATCAGGCAGACCAAACCGATCGTGCGGCCGGGCACCACGTTGGTGATGAACAACTTTTCGCCATTCACCACGTAGTCGCCGCCTTGCAGGCGAGCTTCGGTTCGCAGGGCCGTGAGGTCGGAACCGGCCGCGGGCTCGGTCAGGGCGAATGCCGACAGGCTCTGGCCGCTGGCCAGCCGCGGCAAGAATCGCTGCTTTTGTTCAAGTGTGCCGAAGGTTCGTACGGGATCGACCGCGCCAATGCAGCCGTGCACCGAGGCCAGCCCGGCTATGGTGGGATCGACCATGGCCATTCGCGTGAGGAACGGCGCGAAGCTGTGAAAGGGCGTGCCACTGCCGCCGTATTCGCGATCAACCAGCAATCCCCAGTAACCGTCGGCGCCCAGGTCGTTGAGCACGCCCTCGGCGATTTTGCCTTCGTTGTTCATGAGGGTGCCCGCCGCGCGATGCCGGGCCACGGTGGCCAACGAAGCATCCATCACGCGGGTGACGTCGGCCGGCGTTTCGGTGGGCGAGGAACGAAAGCCATCGGCATCGATCCGGGCATCCCAAATCGCGCGATGGATGGGGCTGTTAACCGTTTGATAGCGCTGGGCAAACAGGGCTTCCACCTGGTCGTCGGCGCGATCCAAGGCGCCCGTTCGACGCGATTCTTCTTCGCTCTTGCCGGCCAGCTTGAAGGCGGTTTCGGCAAACGATTCCTGCTCCGGCGTGGCGTCGGCCGGTCGAGGAGCGCCATCCGTTGACTTTTCACCATGCGGTGGCTGGTCGCCAGGTTGAATGCCGTGAGGCTGGTCGCCGGCAGGTTGCCGGGAGGAATCTGCCTTGGTCGCCATGGGTGGGGCTCTTTCTCTTACGAGTGCAGCGGCCGAGGAAACGCAGGTCCGCGACTTCCAATGGTTCAAACGGCCGGTTGCTGAATTATACGCCAACCACGGTCTAAGGTTAGAGCCTATCCCTTCGCGAAGGGGGGGCAGGAACTTGCCCTGACGCCCACCAGGCCATTTATTCGCGTGCCTGCCAAACCTGTCGCAGCAGTCGGGCTGGCGCCGGATTTCCCCGAAATTGCCACTGCCAACTTTCCGCCAAGAACAGGCAGGTAAACATGGTGGCCGCATGCCGGGGATGCCGGAGAAAATGCCCTAGCAGTTTTGCCCCCAGCCGGGTGCCCGTTTTCCAGGTGAGCATTTTTGCCCGCACGCGGTCGAACCAATCCTCCGAGGTTCGGTGGTAATCCTCGGTGCCATCCACTTCGCAAATCATGTCGAAGTAGGGCGCCGCCGCGCGGCCCAACTGGCCCAATACGGGATAGAAACCGCCGAAACCTCGCTGCAGCAGGGCGAAATGGAACTCGGGCGATCCCCAGCGGAAGGAGAACGGGCCGCGGGTGTAATTCTCGGGCGCAATCCGAGGGCTGTTTTCGTGCTGATGAATGACGGTGGTGGCAAACCGACCTCCCGTTTCGGGCCTCAGCACGCGGCGGCATACGGCGAACAGTTCTCGGTACAGTTCATCGTCGCGGCCCGCCAACACGTCGCTGGGTTGCACAAAATGCTCGATGGAGCCGTTGGCCACGATGGCGTCGAACTGGCCGTTCCATTCGTCGCCCAGGTTGCGGTAGTTGATCAGCCGCACATCCAGATCTCGCTGGCGGCAGCGTTTGACTTGGGCTGGCGAAATCGTAATGCCTACGGCTTGAGCGCCGCGCCGCTGGGCCGCTTCAACCAGCGTGCCATTTCCACATCCAATATCCAGCAGGCGCGTGCCGGCCTTGCATTGCACCTGGTCGAGCAGCCAGTTGATCTGATTCACTTGGGCCTGTTCGTACGAAACGGCCGGATTGTCCAGATACATGCCGTCGGTGAAATCAAGGAATCCGCACTCCGGAAACACACGCTCGAAAAACTCGTAGCAGTTCACCACCGTGGGTGATGAAGGGGCCGCAACGGCGGGAGCGGGGGGTAAAGTGCTCGGAGAAAAGCCGGAAAGAGTCGCTGTGGTGACCATGGCAGGTAACAACCCAGGGGGGGCCGCCAAGGAGGCGTTCCTTACGCCTTAGCTCAGGTGCGGAAATTGCTTGCACAGCCTTGTCGGTAAAATCTCCCTATGCGAGCGTTGAATTCGGGGCGGCGCTACAAACCTCGCCGCGATAGCCGCCAAACGGGGGGCTATTTCTTATTCTTGCAAGAAACGGCAGCCGAGCTAGAGCCAGCCCAGCGAAATCGCCAAGAAGAGCAGCAGGCCGCCGCCGCCAAACAACAAGCACGAAGGCGCCCAGCCCAGCGACGCTAATGGGGCAGTTTCGATCGCTGGATTTTGCCGGCGTGAATCGCTCATGGTTGTAGCGCTGCTTTCGAAAGGCGGCGCGATCGTCGCCGCAGTTCGGCCTGGAGTTCCAGCGGGTAGTCCGTAAGGATTCCGTCCACGCCCACCTCGGCGGCGGCTCGCCAGGCGGCCGTTTGTTCGCCCGCCACCGCCGGCCCCGCAATGAATACCTTTTTGCCTGCCTTGCGGGCTGCCTCCATCTGCTCGGCCGACGGCACAAACCGCAGGTAGGCCCAGCGAGCGAGCGTTTCGGCTAGCGCCTTTTCCAGCTCGCTGGCATTATTTGCCAACACGGCCACGGCCGCCTGGGGGTTGGCCTTGAGCAGTCGGGCGCGAACGTCGGCGTGGTCAATCGCGCGGCCAATGAACACCAGCCGCGGCAGCACGCGATGCTTCTCCGCCAAGGCAATCACATCGGCCTCGATTTGCGGGTCTTCCCCTTTCATATCCACCGTAATTTGGCACTGCCGGGCGGGGTACTCGGCCAGCAGCGCAAAGACCGCATCCAAGGTGGGCACCCGTGCTCCCGAGAAAGCTGCGTCAAACCAGCCGCCCGCGTCGAGCGACTGCAACTGCTTGAGGGTCATTTCGGTCACCGGCCCTGTGCCGCTGGTCGTGCGATCCACCGTGGCATCGTGCAGGCAAACCAGCACGCCGTCGGCGGTGCGGCGGACGTCGAGTTCAAACCCCAGCCGCAATTCCAGGCAGGCGCGGAAGGCCGGCAGCGTGTTCTCCGGGGCGTGGAGAAACAAGCCCCGGTGAGCGACCACGGCCATCGACGCGCGTGCCTCGCCCACGGGCGGAGCCGCATTGAGCCAGGAATTGCCAAGGCCCAACAGAACCAGGACTGCCAGAATCGCTCGCGGTTGGAATCGAGCGGAAGGAGTGCGGCTGCTTACCATGGGAGGGGAGACTTTTAGGGTTGGAAGGTTTGCGACATTGACCAACGCGTAACGGAGCAGATTTTTGTGGGGAGGCCGGTGTGAAAACCGCGAACTTTTCCCAAGCTACCCTTGTCTCTTTCACGACGTTGGCAGCATACCATTTTACGTTTTCAGCGATCGCTTGACGGCCCCCGGCCAGAGCGTACACTGTTCTTTGCAGCCAAACTCCCGGGCTCGTGGCGGAATTGGCAGACGCGCTAGGTTGAGGGCCTAGTTCAGGTTAACTGAGTGCTGGTTCGAATCCAGTCGAGCCCAATAAGTTTCATGCGGCAGTAAGTTAGAATTCTCCTTCGCTCGCGAAGCCCTGTTGCTTGCAAGCATTGGCAAGCCATCTTCCTTTCCCTCGCGCGCCCTCGCTCCATCCTTTTTTGCGCCCGTTGTGTCGCATTCGCCCCCCGGGCTTGTACAATCCGCTTGCGCGACCTAGGGAAAGGGATGACTGACTTACGATGAATGCTGTTGAAATCGAAGAAGCCGTTTCTCGACTCGCGGAAGCGCCCTTCGACCCGCGGGCTTTCCCCTTCGACTTCCTCGAAGCCTTTGGCAACAAGGCCACCACCCTCAAACGGCTCAAATCCGGCAATACCAACCAGTCCGACCTGGGCGGGGTGCTGCAGCGAAACAACATTCACATCCAGGTTTGCCCCGCGGGCGAAGTTTCAACGACCCTGGCCGCGCTGCGGCAAAGCGCCGCGACAGCCCGCCAAAAGGCCAAGTTCATCTTGGCCACCGATGGTCAAACCTTCGAGGCCGAGAACCTCGTCGATGGCGAGACGGTTGTTTGCGAGTACGCCGACTTTCACGATCACTTTGGCTTTTTCCTCGCGCTGGCCGGGATTACCACGGTCAAACAAATCCGTGAGAACGCCTTCGATATCAAGGCCACCGGCCGTCTCAATCGGCTCTACATCGAACTGCTGAAAGAAAACCCCGACTGGGATACCTCCGCCCGCCGCGAAGACCTCAACCATTTTTTCGCCCGCTTGATCTTCTGCTTCTTCGCCGAAGACACCAACATTTTCTTGGGCACGCGGCTCTTTACCGCCACCATCGAGCAGATGAGCGCCCGCGATTCGTCGAATACCCACGAAGTGCTCGCCGAGTTGTTCCGCGCCATGAATACCAAGGCCCGCGATCGCCAGGCGGCCAAAATTCGCTCCTGGGCCGATCCGTTCCCCTACGTCAATGGAGGGCTCTTTTCCGGCGAGATGGAGGCGCCCCGGTTCAGCAAGATCGCCCGTTCCTATCTCCTGCACGTGGGCAACCTCGATTGGACCAAGATCAACCCCGATATCTTTGGTTCCATGATCCAGGCCGTGGCCGACGACGAGGAACGGGGCGCGCTGGGCATGCACTACACCAGCGTGCCCAACATTCTCAAGGTGCTCAATCCGCTGTTTCTCGACGACTTGCGCGAGAAACTGGCCGAGGCGGGCGACAGCCCTCGCAAGCTGCTCAACCTCCGCCACCGCATGGCGCGCATTCGAGTGTTCGATCCGGCCTGCGGGTCGGGCAATTTCTTGGTGATTGCTTACAAGCAAATGCGCGAGATCGAAGCGGAAATCAACCGCCGCCGCGGCGAGGTGGAACACCGCTCGGAGATTCCGCTCACCAATTTCCGAGGGATTGAAATTCGCCATTTTTCGGCCGAAATCGCCCGCCTGGCCCTGATCATCGCCGAGTACCAGTGCGACGTGCTGTATCGCGGCCAGCAACTGGCCCTGGCCGAGTTCCTGCCGCTGGAAGCGGCCAACTGGATCACCTGCGGCAACGCCCTGCGATTGGACTGGCTCAGCATCTGCCCGCCCACGGGCACGGGCGTAAAGGTCCGAGGCGACGACCTATTCAGCACGCCGCTGGATCAAACGGAAATGGATTTTGAGAATGAAGGCGGGGAGACTTATATCTGTGGGAATCCACCCTATAAGGGCAGTCAATCGCAAGCCGATGCTCAGAAAGACGAACTCGAAATGGTTTTCCGGGGCGTCGAAGTTAACTGGAGAGGACTAGATTACGTTGCTGGGTGGTTCAAAAAAGCATCGGAATACTGCATTGCTCAAAACGCTACATTCGCCTTCGTCAGCACAAACTCTATTTGCCAAGGAAAGGCGGTATCGAGTCTATGGCCGAATCTACTTTACAGGGATCTTGAAATCGCGTTTGCTTACACAAGCTTCAAATGGGCTAATTTAGCAAATTTCAACGCTGGGGTAACCGTTATAGTAGTCGGCGTAACTGCTCAATAACCCCTCTGCGGCTGTGCGCAGTGGTGGGTGTGGCGGTG
>CAYUMU010000090.1:0-27883 GCA_964445985.1 uncultured Pirellulales bacterium
ATTATTTCCAAAAATCGCCAATTTTCAGCCCTACTGGGGAACTTGGGCTAGATTGCGTGTGGGGCGATGACTCGTGTAAGTTGCCCCTTTCCGACCTGTGCATTGCACTTAATGTGTGGCGTGCAACCATCATTGCTCGCTAACAAGTCGTTGCACCCGACCGGCGGGGTGCCACTCTACGCCGTTAACCTTATTGGTTCGGAGATTGCCCAGTTTTCCGAGATTTCTCGGCAGCCAAGCCCCCCCTAAATTACAGGCCGATGTAAACTATTGCGTAATTTGCGGTTAGAAAAAGGGTTAACGGCGTAGCGTGCCACCGGGGATGTTGAATCCTGTCACTGCGGCCCGTAAACTATGGATTGTGCCGGCCGGCTTGCTCGGGCCGGAGCGGGGTGGCGGTGCGGGAGCCGTTATTATCCTGTGCGGTTTGGGGCCGTTTTTGCGGAGACCAGAGATGTCAACCGAGAGTATTTCCATTACCGTAGACGCCGAGGCAGCTCGCACCTTCTGCCACGCGCCCCCCGAAGAACGTCGCAAAATGGAAATCCTCCTCGGCCTGCGTTTGCGTGAACTGACCTCGAAAGATGCTCGTTCCTTGAAGGAAATCATGGACGAGATCGGCGCCCAAGCGGAGAGCAAGGGGCTTACGGCCGAAATGGTGGAGTCGATGCTCCGTGACGAGTGATTGCCGGACAATCCTCGACACCGGCGTGGTTGTCAGCGCCGTATTGCTCCCGCGTTCGGCACCGCGGCAGGCATTTGACTTGGCCATGGCGAGGGGGCCGTTGCTCGTGTCCGAGCAGACGATGGCCGAACTGGACGAGGTACTCCGCCGTCCCAAGTTCGACAAGTATGTGTCGGAATCGCAGCGGCTGGAATTCCTGGCCGCACTGCTGCGAGACACCGAACTGATTGAAGTTCGTGACGTCGTGACCGAGTGCCGCGACCCAAAAGACAACAAGTTCCTGGAATTGGCTTTGAGCGGCCAGGGCAGCCATATCGTCTCGGGAGACTTGGACCTGCTGGTGCTTCACCCGTTTCGCGGGATTGCGATTGTGAGCCCACAGTCGTTCCTGGCAATCGCCAGCACGCAAGGGTCCAGCGACAGCACCTGACCCGGCCTGGAAGAGCAAATGTGGTTGCTTGCCAACCACCCCAAGGTCGAACTCCCTACCGGCCGGCTACCACGAACGGGCTCGGAGTGTCCCACCAACAATCGGCCGCGTCGGAATCGATCGACAATCGGTGGGCTGTTCGGCGACCAACCCCGGTGGTGGTTGATGAACAACCACCCTGCTGTCGCACGGTCTTCCATCGCGGAGTAGAATAGATTTGACCCAGACGACGGAACCGTTGGGCGGCTTTCACATCGTAGCGGGCCAGGCGACATGCTTGGATGCTCGCTGGCAATCGGGAGAAGAGCAATATGGCCAGGGCATGTTTATGCTCGCGCAGAAGTTTTTGCTTCCCAATGGCCATCATGCTATGTGCCATCTATTTGGGTTGCGGATCGGAAGCGCCCCCCTCCCCTGCCCTGCCGGCTTCTCCGGTCGCTGCCAATCCGTCCGCCGTCACGCCACCGGCCAAGGGGGCTCACACACCGACCCCATCGCCCGGCACACAGCCAAACTTGCCCGGCGAAGCGCCACCTTCTTTCATGCCGCCGTTGGCCGAGACCAAAATCGAAAGTCAACCGTCATTCCCCAAACCGCCAAGCGACCCGTCCGAAATCGATCCCCGCGTGACCGGTCGCCCTGTCGATCCATTGGCGCCGTTGGCCAACCTGATGGACGATGCCCGCCGCCAGGGTCTGGTCGATGCCCAAGGCAATCTGGTGGTGCGGCCAGCTCGCGAGATTGATGCCGCCCAGGTGGAGCGGGCCGGCATTCACGAACTGCGAGGGCAGCACGTTCGGCTCTATACCGACCTGCCCCTCGACGATGAAATCAAGCAACTGCCGGTGGCCTTTGATGCGGCCTACCCGCAGTGGTGCGCCTACTTTGGGGTGCCTGAGGTTTCCAATCCGCCGTGGCGTGTGAATGCGTTCATTATGAAAGACCGCGAACGGTTCCAAGCCGCTGGCCTGATCACGGCCACCACGCCTGAGTTTGAAAATGGCTACGCCGAAGGCTTGGAAGTCTATGTGGCGGAACAACCCACGCCCTACTATCGCCGGCATTTGCTGCTGCATGAAGGCACCCATGCTTTCATGCACAGCCGCGTGCCAGGCGCCTACCCCGCCTGGTATTTCGAAGGCCTGGCCGAGTTGTTCGGCACGCATCTTTGGGAACCCCAGGCGACGCCCGCCAAGATCACCACGCGTTACATGCCGCGCGATCGCGATGAAGTTCCCTATTGGGGACGCACCAAGCTGGTTCACGAAGCCTTTATGGCCGCCCAGGCGAAATCGCTGCCGGCCATCATGAACATGGCCCCCGACCGCAACCTGGCCAAGGAAGAATACGCCTGGGCTTGGGCCGCGTGCCACTTCTTCGATACCCACCCCCGCTACCGCGATCGCTTCCGCACGCTATTCCGGTTGCCCCAAGATTCGGACTTTCCTAGCGCGTTGGAAAAGCACTTTGGCAGCGACCCCGACCTGGCCACCGAATGGCAAGTGTTCGTGGCCAATCTCGACTATGGCTACG
The DNA here is from genome assembly GCA_964445985.1 of uncultured Pirellulales bacterium. Lineage (GTDB taxonomy): Bacteria > Planctomycetota > Planctomycetia > Pirellulales > S012-138 > CAYUMU01. Next base: position 2,649 of record CAYUMU010000090.1, read on the forward strand.
ATCTGGATCGCGCCGCGCTTCAGCTTGGCCCCGGCGAAGACCTGCCCGCCGAAGGCAAGCTGGTGAAAGTCGCCGCCGACCGCGGCTGGCAAAGCACTGGCGTTCGCCTCAAGGCGGGCAAAACTTACGACATCACGGCTGCCGGTCGTTACACGGTCGCCGCCGGCCCGCCTGCCTGGCAAAGCGAACCGCAAGGAGTCACTATTCGCTACCATGCCGGCCTGCCACTGGGAATGCTGCTGGCGGCCGTTCGTCCCGATGACGAAACGGGCCTCTCCCCCCTGCTCTACCCCAACGCCGTCGGTTCCAAAGCGGAACTGACGCCAGCACAAACCGGCACGCTCTATCTCCGCATCAACGAAGCGGCCAGCGGCCTGGACGACAACGCCGGCCTGCTGCAGGTGCGCATCAAGTAGTGGCATGGCCCGAGGCATGGCCGTCCCGGCCATGAATGAGCGTAGCAGTGTTTAGCAGTTCACCTTGCTAAAGAGCCTCGGCGGCGGAACACTGAGCGCCAAGAGTAAACGCCGCGTCTCTCTCTATGCGCCGGTGCGTGTCGCTGCCGCGCCCATCAGCCCATGCTGGCGCGGCTTCGCCGCGACTGTCCGCCGATTAGGCCGGGCTCGGCGAGCCCTGGTCTACTTAGCCCGCCTTCACGTCGGCCAGTTGGAGCGTGAACTTGTTTTGCGGCGATTCATTTCGCTGTTGCCGGGTGGGCGAATAGTCGCAAATTTCCACCGTGCGCCCGTCGGGCTGGAACTCCATCAACCGCAGCCAGCCATCGCCCCCCGCTGGTCGCATCTGAAAGTTCACCAGCATTTGATGCACGTCGCGGCCGCCTGGCGTGGCGCTGGATAGTTTGCCCAGTCCGTCGCGAAGCACGTGGCCATTGAGTGTGAGAATGAAGTTCTCATGCTTGGACACGAGATTATCCCACAGCTCCTGGCCATCGTTGACGTCATCTTGGGTGTTCTTGGCGACGCCATAACTGTGAGGATTCCAGGTTTGATCGGTTCCTAGTTTCTTCCAGTCATAGCGGCTGTCGTCGTAATACATATAAGCGTGGGTAATCAGAATCGCGGCCCGATCGCGATGGGCCGCCGCCACTTCGTTGGCCCAACGCACCACGTCGCGGCGGGGACCAAACTCCAGGGCCAGCACCAAAAAGTTCCGCCCTCCGGCCGAGAACAGGTGGAAACTATTCTCCATTTGCTTCGGTTCCTTGTCGTAGCACCCGCCGAAGGTGGGCGTCGATTGGAACCGCGACACGGGGAAATACTCGTTGAGCAACGTGGTTCGATCGGTACATTTTCCGCCAGCGCTGTAATCGTGATTGCCGTTCACGAAGAAATACGGCACCTTGCCATCGAGCGTACCCAGCGCGCGCTGGGCGTTTTCCCACTCGCGGGGATCGTTGTGATCGGTGATATCGCCCAGGTGCAGCGCGCAGGCAATCTTGCGAGCCGCCTGTTGCTCCACGATCCACCTGGTTTGGGCCGCGAATGTGTCAGGGAACTTATCACTATATTTCTGCGTGTCGGGCAGCACGGCAATGGTGAATGCACCCGGCTTGAGCTTGGCCGGTTCACCATCGACCAAAACGCCGTCGGCATACGGGTCGGCTGCTGTCGTGGTCGCGGCCGGGGCCTGGTTGGCAGACGCGGCGCGCGATCCCCAAGGCAGGGCAGCCGATAGCGCCAGGGCGCCTCCGGCTTTGAGCAACTCGCGGCGAGATAGTTCAGACATGGGCGTGGGCTCCTCAGATGCTATCAAAGAATTGGAGATGGAAACACGTTTCGGTATTCTGTCATTCCCGCGCAGGCGGGAACCCAGTTGCAGCGGATACGACCCTGAAAATGCCATCGGCTGGGACGCGTGAACTGTATGGCGGGAAGCTATTCTTCACCTCAGACATAGCGAGAACGACGAAAAAAATGCCAAGAAACGGTTGGCTCGGGATTTAATCCCCAATCCTCACTTCTTGCTGGCTTCGCGTTTCTCAACATCTTTGGGGTGTTTCGAAAACGATTCGAACACATCGCCCACCACCTGGTCGGTCAGGCGGCTGAGTTGTTCGAGGATGATCATTTCGGCTTCGGGCGCCAGCGGAGAACGGCTGGGCTCGTATCCGCCCACTTCGTAGGCGTCGGCCGTGGCGATGTAACCCACGTGCCCGTTGGCGTAGCCCACAATGATGGGAATCGCCCGATCGGCGATCGCCTTCTCCAGCTTCATTCCATATTCCACCATCGGTTCGCCTGGCATGGTCAGAAACAGATAGGGTCCCACCTTCAAGGCCTGCATCTCGGCGCGAATCTTGCCTTCTTTGCCGGGCAGCATCACTTCGGCGCTGGCGGTGCGAATGGCGTAGTAATCGGGCCGGGTGGCCAGTTCTTCGCGAATCACACTGCGGGCCAAAGCCCGGATGACGGCGCCCCCCAGGTCGCGGCCCGCCCATTGAATGTCGGCCTCGTCGGCACAGCGGTAGGGAAAGCCGGGCAGGTTCGGGCGGATATCGCCGGCGCAACCTTGCAAGAACATCGAATTGGTCTCGTTGCCGTAGCACATTTCGACAAACGTTTGGGCTTCGCCGGGGAAGTCGGCGCTCATCTTTGGGTAGCCATTGGGGTAAGGGTGCGTGCCCTTGTCGCCCCAGGTGAAGAAGCACGGATGACACACCGCGTGCATCAGCACGGCGACGGGCGTGAGCGACTTCCCGTCGTCGAACCGCAGCACTTTGACGCGTTTGTCGCAAGGGCCATCGGGGTTGAGCCGCACCACGGCGCGACCATCGATCACCTTGCGGCGATTGATCGCAAAGCCAATTTCATCGGTCGCGTAGCCAATAGTTACCGGCCGCATTTCGCTGGCAGCCTGGGTTGCCGCCTGGCCCAGTTTATCGATCAGCGTTTTGGCCCAGGGGGAGTCGGCCTCGAAACCGGGGCCGGAATGGTTGTGCGAAGCGGCGATCAGGATGTTGGCCGCGGGCACGCCGGTGGCCTCGGAAATTCGCTCGCGAGCCGGCTTCACCAGCTCGTTCCAAACAAAGATCGTATCGAGGGTGACAATGGCCGCTTTGGTTTCGCCGTCATCGAGAATGAGCACGCCAGCCCGCAAGGGATCGCGCACGCCATGCAGGGCTCGGCGATGCCCCGCGGCAATCATGCCATCGACCTTGTCCGGCGTGATATCGACCTTGGCGGCGCCTGCTTTCAGGTTGGAATTCACCGCAAACTGGCCGTCTTCTCCCGCCGTGGCTGTCCCCCCGCCGAGTGCTCCGATGAACCAACTGGTCAGCAGCATGGCCGTGACCAACGCACCGTAACAAGCACCAAAACGAACATGGGCGGGGTGGGGGTGTTTCATAACGGGGGGGTGGGCTCACTGGTGGGAGGGAACGACAAGCAAGTCGCTGGGCTCGCGGACACAACGGCGCGTGACGCCACGGGGGGGGGTGGGGATGACAAATGCTCCCAACTTCCGTCTGCCAGGATAACCGCTGGCGACGGCGGGTGAAACAATTGTATTTCAAAGTACCCCCCCTGCCCTGCCCCGGCTTTTCTCGGCCATGGCCAGCGCGCAAAAAAGCCCGGCCGGCAAGTTCCGCGGAGGAACTGCCGGCCGGGCCAGGCTTGGCTGCCAGTGGGCGCTATTGCGCGGTTACGGCAGTTGAACGGTCTTGAGGTTGAGCGCGCCGCCTTCGGTTTGCACCACGATCACCGCCTGGTTGTCGTTCAGCTTATCGAGCTGAACCACGCCTTGCAGTTCGTCGATCGTTTCGTAGGGTTGGCCGGCGGTGCCGCCGCCCGAGACGGGCTGGGTCAGACCTTCACCGCGCTCGATCTTGTCGGTGCTGATCTTCATCACGCCGCGGCTGCTGTTGGCCATCAGCAAGTAGCTCTTGCCCCCCTTCTCGTACACGATCATGTCAAGAGGTCGATTGCGGTTGCCCAGTTCGGCCACGGTGGTGCCGCGCACCTTGTCGCCCGACTTCAGGCTGTTGATGGGGAACTTGACGAGCGGCGTGCAGGTAAAGCCGGCCAGCAGGTTCGGCTCGCCATTGATGTTGAAGGCCACGAACGTGCGAGCGGGCGAGTAGTCTTCCACCTTGCCGTGGGCGGCATGGTAGATCTCGATCGAAGCGCCCGTGTCTTGATCGTTGAACGGGAAGGCCATCGATCGCACGTTGGAGGGCGAATCGCTGGCGGTGAGGCCCGACACGATCACGCTGCCATCCACAAAGGCCAGGTCGGTAATCGAGTCGGCGCGATTGTTGCGAGCGCGGCGGCCTTCGCCGGTGACCTTGTCGGCGGGGGCGTTGGAAAGCGCGGCCTTGGAGAAGGCAACCTTCTGCAACGAGAGCTGGCTGAGCTTGCCTGAGCTGTCGATCTTGACCAGGGCCGGCTTGCCTTGGCCCTGCGAAACCGAGAGGAACACATTGCCGCTTTCGGGATTCACGGCCAGATCGTTGATCTGAATTTCGTTGGCGCTGGCGCCCAGCAATTGGGCCACCTTTTCGTTCAGCCCTTCCATTTGCAGATTGCTCTTGGCCGCGGGGCTCCCTTGATCGCCCGTGGCGATGGCAAAAATGGCGGCGCCCTTGGTGTCGCCCACCAGCAACACGCCTTGCGGGGCAAAAGCGAGCGGACCCGCCGACTGGATGTCGGGCGTGCCTTGTTTCAGCCCCAGCGGCTCGGCGGCCATGGCAGCGGTGGAAAGTAGCAGCACAATGGCGGCCGTGTTCAACAGGTGCAATCTTCGCATGAGCTTCTCCCTTAGTGTAGGCAGCGTTCTCGAAACTTGGGAAACGAGAGTATTTTGTAACCACCCGCCGGATACGCCCCGCGAGGTGGAGCCCCCCACTGATTGCTCATTATCCACGGTAACCCCGGCGTATCAAGCAGTTGTTCCGAACTCCAGCAGATCATGGCGGCGAAAACGGTTCATGCTCAAACGTAATGCGGGCATTCCGCATGGTGGCCTCGGTGCGGCGAATATAGATTCCAAATCCGCCGCGGTAATCGGCCGGCACAAACTGCCGATTGATGTCAGGCCCGCACACGTCGGCGAATGGTTCGGCGTCGCCTCCCCAGCGAACTTCTGATAATCCATGCTTGGAAATCGTCAGTTCAAGCTGCTTGGGCTTGATGCCGGCGGGCGGCAAAAAAGCCCCCACAAGGTCATGATTCAGGAATCCGCTCGTGCCATTCTCGTGGAGGCGGATGATCCACTTGACGCGCGTAAAGCTCAGGGGAGTTTTGTCCGCGTCTCGCAGACCCGCGCGGTCGTTTAAAATAAGCCCCTGAGCTTGCCATTGGCGTTCGCCCTGGGGGCCGGGTTCGGCCAGCGGTTGCAAGCCAAAGAAGACCCCGGCGCTGCTGCCCCACCGGTTCTGAAAAATGTCCATTTGCAGCGTGAACCCGACCCGCGGCGCCGATCCCAGCAGCAAGAACCCGGCGCCCGTGCAACTGGCTGTCACCTGTTTTAGATCGGGTGAATGATTGACATGCGATAGCGGATCGACAGGCCAAAACAGCTTTTGCGGCTCTTGATTCAGCAGTGGATACGCGATGGCCGGCTGGATGTCGGTGGAGAGCATGTCTTCGAAAAACGCTTCGCGGGGCGCCGCCGGAATCACGCCGGCAGGGATCACGCCGGCAGGAACGTCGGATTGTGCCGTGGGAACCGCCGGCAACACGCCTTGAGGAGGGCGAACCGAACTCTCCCATGGCCGCCAAATGCCAAGCACCGCCGCCAGGCCGAGCACCGCGAGCACCGCGGCGGCCCATAACGGTTTGCGGCGCGGCAACGGCGCGGAATCTTTGGTCGATAACGAGGCAATCCGGCCCGTCGAATCGGGAAAAGGCGCGTTGGAATGGCCCTCGGCCGTGGCTTCGCGGGGCAACCCATGGAGCAGTTCGCCCAACGGGGCGCTCGCGGCGTAAGGCGCCAAGCGATCGGCAACTTCGGCAGCCGTGGGCCGGGCCGTGCGGTCTTTGGCCGTCATTTCATGGAGCAGCTTCAGCAACGCGGCCGGCGCGTCGTCGCGAAATTCGTCGAGCGCCGGCAAGGGTTCTTGCACGTGAGCCAGCAGTTTGCGAGCCAGCGAATCATACCGCGGCCCAACGTAGGGAACCCGACCCGCCAGCAGCCGGTAGAGCGTGCAGCCCAGGCTGTACACATCGCTGCTGGCGTCCAGGCTGCGATCGGCCTGGGCCTGCTCGGGCGACATGTAATCGACCGTGCCCAGCACCTGGCCCGTGCCGGTGAGTGTTTGCCCTGCCGGCGACTCTTGCAGTCGAGCCAGCCCCAGGTCGCTAATCCGCACCACGCCGTCGCGGTCGAGCAGCAGGTTCGAAGGTTTGATATCGCGGTGAATGCAGCCGCGTTCGTGAGCATACGCCAAACCCAGCGCGGCCTGGCGAATGCACTCGCACGCCTCGGCCAGCGGCAGTTTGCCCAGCGCGTGGGCCACCGCCTGCAGGTCGCGGCCATCAATAAATTCCATCACCAGGTAGCGATGCCCCGAAGCATCGGCCCCGGCATCGTGCGCTGTCACCACGTGCTGATGACGCAGGCGGCCAATGGCCTCCATTTCGCGGTCGAATCGCTGCAGCCGGTCCTCGCTCAGCCATGGCGAATCGAGCAGCAGCTTGATGGCGACCTGCCGCTTGAGATGCAAATGCCTGGCCTCGTAAACCACGCCCATGCCGCCTCGCCCCAGCATCCGCACCAAGCGGTAGTGACCAATCTGCGAGGGAACGGCGCCCTCCAATCCATCGGCCGATGGATTGGATGCCGGTTTGGCTGCGGAATTGGAACGTCCCATCGCCGGTGGCCCAAACAAAGATGAAGCGGAGCGCTCCGCCAAACCACGATTCTAGCCGATCGAAGGGGTGCGCTGGCACACTATTTTCGTTCCAGCTTCCATCAAAATGCGTCTGTGGAAACCGCCGCATGCTGGAAGCCCGAGTCCACGCATATTCCCTGGACTACAAACTCGGCGGAGGCGCCGCCAGCGAAATGCTCGCGTTGGCACTCCGCACCAGGGCGATCTTGTTCGCCGCATTGTGGGCCGCCACCTTATAGCACTCGGCCAACGTGGGGTAGTTGAAGACGGTATTCAAGAAATACTGGAGGTCGCCGCCGAGCCCTAGCACGGCCTGGCCCACGTGGATCAGCTCGGTGGCGCCGGTGCCAATGCAATGCACGCCCAGCAGCCGGCCGTCTTCGCGATGGAACAGCAACTTGAGCATGCCCGAGTCGTCGCCCAAAATTTGCCCTCGCGATATCTCGCGATACCGGGCCACTCCCATCTCGTAGGGCACGCGGTCGCGGGTGAGTTGCTCTTCGGTAAGCCCCACCATCGAGATCTCGGGGATGGCGTAAATACCCACGGGAAAATGGCTCCCCATCGGCTCGGCCGTCACGCCAAACATTTGGCACGCCGCCAACCGCCCCTGCTCGCTGCTGGTAGCCGCCAGGGCTGGGTAGCCAATCACATCGCCCGCCGCGTAAATGTGCGGCGCCGAAGTGCGATATTGCTCGTCTACCGTTAGCCGGCCGCGGCTGTCGGGCGTGAGGCCAATGGTTTCGAGCTTGAGATTGCCCGTGGCGCCGATCCGCCCGGCGGAAAACAAAATGGCGTCGGCCACGATATGTTTGCCGCTTTCCAGGTGGATCAGGCCTTGGCGTTTGGGCGTTTCCACAATATCAATCTTGGCCACGGCCTCGCCGCAACGGAAGGTGACATCGGTCTTCCGCATTTGGTGGATCAATTCATCCACGATCTCGTGATCCAAAAACTCCAGAGGGCGCGGGCGCTGGTCAATCACCGTCACCTGCGTGCCAATCGCCGCGAACATGGTGGCGTATTCAATGCCAATCACGCCGGCCCCCACCACCGCCAGCGAACGGGGCACGCGCGGCAGTTCCAAAATGGTGTCGGAAGTGATCACCGTTTGCGAGTCGGGCGAAATGCCGGGCGGATCGCTAGGGTGCGTGCCCACCGCGATCAAGAAATTGTCGGCTTGCAGCAGCCGTTGGCCTTCGAACGATTCGATCATGATCGAATGCGGATCAACGAACGTCGCTTTGCCGTGAACCAGGTCCACGTCGTTGCGCGTCAGGGCGTCTTGCACAATGTTGATTTCGCGTTCGATCACCCGCGAAACCTGCTCCACCAGTTGCTCCATGGTGGGCCGAATCCGCGGACGGTCCAGCGTGGATAGGCCCGGCGCGGGGCAGAAACGCCGCACGGCTTCGCGAAAGGTTTTCGAGGGAATGGTGCCGGTTTCGACGCACACGCCGCCGATGCACCGCTGCTTTTCGACCACGGCCACCCGCTTGCCCAGCTTGGCCGCTTGCACGGCGGCCCGCTGGCCAGCAGGTCCACTCCCAATGCAAATCAAATCGTAACGCACACTTTCGCCGCGAATCATAGGCCGGAAACCTTCCCTTAAAACACGAGGACTTCGCCGACCGGGGGGAACGAGTCGGCGGAGCGGGTGTGAGGCAGTATGTGGGGAATTGGGCGGGGCGGCGCGGGCAGCGTTCTCTTCAATAGGGCTGCCTAGTAGCCTAGCGTAACGGGAAAAAACCGCAATCGCACGGGTGGCTTAACCAAGTTCTCACGAACATGCCGAGCCTACCGCGGCAAGGAAACTATTTGCCGCGGTCGCCAGTGTGCCATGCTTACGCCCGTGGCGTAAGCATGCTGAAAACCCCGCAACAACAAACATGTCGAAGTCGGGCGGCTCGTCCCTTGAACGAATGCACCGAAAAAGCCCCCCATGCCCGACGCCCCCCATCCAGCAACCAAGCCTTGCGAGGCGGTTAAACCTGCCGCAGATACGGACTGGAGGTAGACAGGCATGAGAAAGCACGTTTAGCTGGTGAGGGCAACTGCATGTTTGGTAGGATGGTGGCAGCAATAGCCACCAGGTCGGTCCAAGACATTAGCTATGACGGATATATGGGGTGACATGTGATGAAACTCTTGGCGAAAACGAATTGCATTGGTTGCGCTATTTACTTGACGCTCCTGTTCCAGGTCCATTTCGAGGCTCGCGCAGAGGAGCCCCAGTCATCCAACGCGGAGTGGTTGCTCCCCTATCTCTCCGATGGCATCGATTTTGTTGAGTTGTACGACATCCGTCGGCTCGGTCCTTTCTCAAAGTTTGTGCCCCGCTACCTGGCCGATGGCCCACGCCTTCCCGACTTGCTCAAAGTCAAACGCTATGCCTCGCTCCGGGGAGGGAACGATGTCCGCCGGCGAACCGGGGTCATGTTGATCGAATGCCACGAAGCGCCAGACGACAAGTTTCTTTCGCAAGTAGATGAAATGCTTCGTCCCAACCTAGGCCGCATCAAACGGAAGATCGAAGGACGCACCGTTTGTGTCGGCACGCCTGAATTGGTCGATGTGGTTTGGCGGAAACCGTCTGCCCAAGGCAAGCTCGCCGACACGCTCCGCCAGGCAGGCGATCATCTCTACGTTTCCGTCACCACTCCGCTGTCGGAAGAGGTCGCAGCAGCCATTGCGGGAGCTGCCGTACGAGCCGATTCTCTGGAGATTCGCTGGGTGCAATTGCTGCTGACGTACGACCGAACGACCCTCACCTTCGATGTTGAGCCTCGGCTCCAATTTCAGGTGAAGGTGGTGGCGCCCGCCGAACAAGTGTCAGACGTTCATGCAGATGCAGACAAGCTGCTCCATTACGCGAAGAGTCGCTTGGACCAGAACAACTTTTTGCTCTTTACCCATCGCCTGGTGCGTACCGTGGGCGTGGAAATGATGGAGTCGGGGCAACTCAAAAAGACGCCGCAAGGCGCCGAATTCCAGTGGAGTCAAACCGAGGAGACAACCCAGAAACTGCTTGATCGAATACCTCACGTCATCAAGGAAGTCGAGGCGTTCGAGGCGGATGTGAAACGACGAGCAGCGCTAAAAAACACCAGCAACGCCCTCTTGATTCACGCGAACCGCTACGACGGGCGTTTCCCGACCCTCATGCGTTCTGGCTCTGGCAAGCCAACCATGAGTTGGCGCGTAGGTTTACTACCCTGCCTGGGCTATGAGGATGTCTACCTGCAGCTCCGTTTGAAAGAACCCTGGGATAGCCCACACAATCGTAAGGTACTACAGCAAATCCCGCCTCGACTGTTTGCTGGCAATCCGAAGACGCCCGATGGACACGCCGACACGCTGGCGGTAATCGGCAAAGACTTTGGTTTTCTGCCCAACAAGCGTGGCGATGCTCCCATCGTCATTTCCGACGTGAAAGATTGGATGGAGAACACCGCGATGCTGGTCGAAGTCGATCCTGCATTGAGCGTCCCGTGGGCCAAGCCGGACGATTACGTCTGGGACGAATCCAAACCGACCGCCGGATTGGGGGCCAAGGAAGAACCATTCTTCCGCGTCAGTTGTGGCGACACTCGGATGCACCGAGTCTCCCGCAACGAATCGGCCGCGACCTTAAAAGCCCTGTTCGGCCGCAGCGATGGGCAGGAATATCAATTGAAGCCGGTCAAGTAAACAAGGCGTTTTCCCCTTATTCCGGCTCCACCTTTTCCCCGGCTGCTTCCAGCATTTCTTTGGCCTCGGCCCAGGTGAGTACGCCGTCCATCATGGCGATGTTCCAGGCCGGCTTTAGCTCGGGGTGCTTTTCCAACGCCACCCGCGCTCGCTCTTGCAGCGCGGCGCTGGCCGCCTTGAAGGTGAGCCACTGCCAGAGCGGCCAGGCCATGAACGAAACCATCGCCACCAGGCACAAAATGACGCCGAACTTCTTGTTTTGAACCATCTGTTTTCCCAATAAAACGCCGAGATTTTCCGATGTGGCGCAATAGCGCGTTGAAGCCGCCGATCCACCCAGCGTGAAGAGTTGCTTGCCCCCCTCGAACCCCGCCTGGAGTGGGAAGCTATCGCAAACGGCGCGGCCTTTCCAGTGTCTTCCGAGGATTTGTGGCGAGAAGGACAGGGCGGCGGCAGTCGCAAGCACGCCGCGCCAGCCCTGCGAAAAACCACCCACCAACCCATCCACTCCGAACTCCGCACTCCGAATTCCCAACTCTCCCCAACTCCCAACTGATCTTCCCCCCTTCCGCCCCTTCCGGCATACTTGCCGCTAACACGGATGTTCTCCCCCCTCTTTGTGATGGTTGTTCCGCATGGTTCAATTAACCGTGCTAATTCCGGCTCGCAACCCCGGCGAGGAGCTAGCCCGGCAGTTGCCGGAGGTGGTTCGGGCCGCGTCCGCGCTGGCCGAAACCTTCGAAATCCTCGGCATCGACGACGGCTCCAACTTCGAGCCCCTCCAAGTTTGGCGGCTGCTCCTCACGCAGTATCCGCAGTTGCGGGTGGTGCGGTTGGAAAAACCGCTAGGCCTAAGCGCCGCGTTGGCTGCTGGCATTGCTGCCGCGCGCGGAGAACACGTGGTGGCCATGGAGCCTGGCCCTCGCTATCTTCCCGAACAACTTGCTTGGCTCGTCGAGCGGCTTTCGCGGGCCGACCTGGTGCACGGCCGGCGGCGGCGCACGCATTTTCAACGCTTTTGCCAGGCCTTTGTGATGTGGCCTCGGCGAATGCTGCTCGGCCTCGAGGCCCGCGACCCCGATTGCCTGTTTTGGGCCGCCCGCCGCGAGGCTTTGGCAGGCGTCGAACTAGGGCATGGCCTGCACCGGTTCTTGCCATCGCTGGTTGGCATGCGGGGTTTTCGCACCTGCGAAATCACCGTCGATCACCGCCCTGCCCGCTGTCCCACAGGGCAACGCAGCTTTCCCAGCTTGGGGAACCTGCTGGCCGTGTGGTGGCTGGGCCGCCAGGTTCAACATCCGCCGGCCACCGAGCTGGCTAAATTCAACTCACGCATTGATGGTCGGCAACTTCGGGTGGACCCAGCCCGCAAGCCCACGCAGCGAATCAAGCAAGATGCTCAGCAAGACCCGTAGTGCGTGGGAAAGTCGCCTTTCGCTCCGCGAAAGGAATTTGCTTTCGCGGAGCGAAAGCCGACGGAAGTCCGCCGAAACCAAGAGATCATTCCCCGCACCAGGCAGGAAGCCTAACGCAATTCATCATGAGCGATCGTTCTCTGACAATATTCTTTAGCGCCGGCGAGCCCAGTGGCGATTTGCATGGCGCGAATTTGATTGAAGCCCTGCGCGAGGAGCGGCCCAACTTCCGAGCCATTGGCTACGGCGGACCCAAAATGGAGGCCGCTGGCTGTCAACTGCACGCCAATCTCACCGCGCTGGCCGTCATGTGGCTGTTGCACGCGCTGCTCAACATCCACAAGTTTTGGAACCTGCTTTGGAAGGCCGATCGCTGCTTCGCCGAAGAACGCCCCGATGCCGTGGTCTTGATCGACTTCCCCGGCTTCAACTGGTGGATTGCCCGGCGGGCCAAGAAGCATGGCATCCCCGTGTTTTACTACGCACCCCCGCAAGTTTGGGCCTGGGCCCGCTGGCGGGTGAACAAGATGCGCACCCTGATCGATCACGTGCTGTGTGCCCTGCCCTTCGAACGCGATTGGCTCGGCGAACGCGGCTGCCGGGCAACCTTTGTGGGCCACCCCTTCTTCGATGAAGTGCATCCCCTCGACCCTCGGAACGCGTTCCTGATTGAACAGAAAAAGGACGCCCGTCCGCTGGTCGCCATTTTGCCTGGCTCGCGCACGCAAGAGGTCAAACACAACCTGCACTGGTTCATCAAAGCGGCCAAGGAGGTCCACGCCGCCGTGCCCCAGGCGCGCTTCGCCATTGCCGCGTTCAAAACACAGCACGCCGAAATGGCCGCCGCGGAACTCCGCCAGGCCGGCGCGACCTTTCCCGTCGAAATCCATGTGAACCGCACGCCGGAACTGATCTCGCTGGCCACCTGCGCCATGGCCGTGTCAGGCTCGGTCTCGCTCGAACTGCTCTATCACCGCACGCCCACGGTCATCCTGTATTACATTGGCCGGTTCGGTTACTTCTTGCAGCAGTTCTTCCGCAAGGTGAAGTACATCACCCTGGTGAACCTGCTCGCGGTGAAGGATCCCTTCGACCCCGACATCACCCCCTACCGCCCCAGCCAGCCCAATGCGGCCGAGGTGCTGTTCCCCGAGTACCTCACCTGCCGCGACCGTTCGCACGATGTGGCCCAGCACGTTATCGAGTGGCTGCAAGATTCGCAAAAGAACAGCGCCTGTCGGGCTGCCCTGGCCCAGTTGCACGCCAAGGTAGGCAAGACCGGCGCGGCGGCCGAAGCCGTACGGCTCATCCTGGCCGACCTGGCCCAACCCACCGCCAGGCCAGCAATCAGCGCTACTTCGCCAGTCACCGACCGTTCCGCGGCAGCAGGCCCAAAGCAGCCCCACTACGTTCACGCCGAAAAGCAAGCGGCCGCCCCCAAGCCCAAGGCTCCTCTGGATCGACGGGGATGAGTGCCGATCCACCGCTGCACGTGGTCTTGGCCGGCGGAGTGACGGGTGGTCACCTTTACCCGGGCCTGGCCGTGGCTCAGGCGCTCGTCAAAGAACATCCACGTGCGCGAATCACCTTCTTGGGAACCGGCCGACCCTGGGAACGCCAGGCCGTGCGGGCCGCCGGATTCGATTATCACGCCATAAACAGCGCTCCCCTAGGCCGCGAACCGCGCGGCTGGTTCCGCTGCTTGCGAGCGAACGCCTCGGGCTATTGGGCAGCCCGGCGGTTCTTCAGCAGCAACCAGGTCCATGCGGTGCTCGGTTTAGGCGGGTACGCCAGTCTTCCCACGGGCCAGGCCGCGCTGCGGCGGGGTATCCCGCTCGTGCTGCTCGAACCCAACGCCGTGGCCGGCAGGGCCAACCGCTGGCTGAGCCGGCGGGCGTCGGCCGTGTGCGGGGCATTTTCCGAACTGAAGTCACAGTTTGCCCGGCCTAAAGTTTTTTGCGTTACCGGCACGCCCGTCCGACAGGCCGCTGGCCAGCCGATATCCCCCGCCCCCAGCCCGCTGCGACCAACAGCGTCTGCCACGCGGCGGCTTCACCCGGGAAACATGGCCGAATATCGAACGCCCCGAGAGCCGGTCTCCCCGCCTTCCGGTGGCGGCGCTTTTTCCTTCGCCGCATTGGGAGAACGTCCGGCAGACCTTCAAACAGCATTGCGCCCCCTGCCCCGGCCCCGGCTGCTGGTGTTGGGCGGTAGCCAAGGCGCCAGCCGCTTGAATCTCGAAGTTGCCCGCGCCCTAAAGCACCTGAACGCCGCCTGCCAAAGCTGGGATGTGATCCACCTGGCCGGCGCCGAGGGCGTGTCGGCGGCGATGGAAGCTTATTGCAAGGCAGGAGTTACGGCCGAAGTTCGCGGCTACGAAGCCGACCTGCCCCCTTTGTTGGCAACCTGCCAGGCAGTGATCAGTCGCGCGGGCGGCGCCACCTTGGCCGAGCTCGCGATGGCTGGAGTTCCGGCCGTGCTTTGCCCTTACCCCCACGCCAAGGACGATCATCAACGCCGCAATGCCGCGGCCTTTGCGGCGGCCGGCGCGTGCCTGGTGGTCGATGAATTTCCCACGGGAGATGCGAGCCGGCAGCCGTTCCACCTGCGGCTGGCAGACACGCTGCAACCGTTGCTCGCATTGGGCCGGCGCCGCGAACAGCTATCCCAAGGCCTACGCCGCCTGGCCCGCCCGCAAGCGGCTCAGGCCGTGGCCCAGGCCCTGTTGAACCAAATTGCCGTCCAGCAGGAAACATTGTTTGCGTAATCCATCTTGGCTACACTCGAAACAGTGGCGCTTAAAGAACGATGCCGCCGCTTGCCCAGGCACAGCTCGGCCGAGAACAAGCTCGCCTGGCTTCTGGCGCTGCGCCTGGTAGCGGCCAGGCGCAAGGCGTTGAGTTCGCAGCCACCTTAACGCGGGTAAACCGCGAACGGACGCTGAGGCATTGAAGTTCTCTGCAGCTTGCAGAGATGTTAACGAGCAAGAAACTAGCCACGGGTGAACCGTCGGCGGTTGGTTGATTCATGATTCGATCTTGAAGGGGTTCCAATATGCGGTGGATCGTTGCCTTGGTCGTTTTCGCGCTGTCAGCGCCGGTCCATGCTCAAGACGAACTCTCCTCGGCGGTTAATCGGCTGCTTCAGGCCAAGCAGGTTTACGTGGCCGTGGTCGACGCCGCCAAGCAAGACCTGCTCGTGGCCCTCGACAAGCATGTGAAAGACGTGGCCGCCACCGGCGACTTGGACACCGTGCGCATCGTGCTGGCCGCCAAACAAAACTTGGAAAGCAACGGCGTCATTCCCGACGATCCCAAATTGGCCACGGTTACCGGCCCCTATCTGGCCGTGCAAGGCAAAGCGGCCGAAGCCCTGGTCAAGTCGTACGAAGTCACCATTCGTGAATACACCAAGGCCCTCAAGATCGAGCAGGCCACCGCCCTGCAAGAAGAAATGAGGGCGTTGCAACGCGGCGAGCTCGTCGTCACCGTGCCCAAGCCCGTCGTCCAAGCCCCGCTCGACCCCATCCAGATCAAGCTCAATGAAACCAAGGCCGAATTCGCCAGCGCCGTCAAATCGGCCGTGGCCGTGGCCGAAAGCCGCATGGAAGATCGAGCTCGCGAGCTCGACCGGCTCAACAATCCCACGGCCGCCAAGGCCGTGCGAACCGCCCTCGCCGAACTGCTGAAGAAGTCGGTCGCGGAGTCCGACGACAGCGTGGCGAAGCAGGCCCTCGCGGCCTGCGCCCGCGATATTGCCACGGCGGAACGGCGACTGCTGCTGGCTTATACGCAAGCCGTTAGCCAGGCCAAACGTGAAAAGAAAACCGAAGTCGCCGAGCTGATCGAACTCGATCGCGAAGATCGCGAATGGGCCAAGCCCCAGCCGGGCGAATCCGACAACTGGTTCCGCCTGTTTCGTTCAACCAATCCCAAGCTGTGGAACACCTCGCATCGGTCGCTCGGCGAGCGGGCCGTGCCCGTCGATCAGGCCCCCGACGACACCAAATACCTCCGCCTCCGGCTGATCGACAAGCAAAACTACGATGTCATTCTGCCAATCGAAAAGTTCTATTTGCCGTACAGCTTTAACCACGACCGGTTCACCTGGTTCGGCGAAAACACCTTCGACGACGACGCCTACCACCTGGGCATCGCCAGCGCCGATTACAAGCTCGAACGCATGAACCACCGGGGAGCCATCGGCATCGGCCCGCTTGCCCAGCCGCCGGTGCAGTCGGGCTGGGGCTTCGGGCATCTCTACCGCGTCGATCGCGGCCAAGGATACGTTTGGCAAGCCCGGCCGCTGCCGAACGCGGTGCTCTTCGAAATCTCCGTCTCCCCCGGCCCCCTGAACGAAGCCGAAAAGAAAGTGGTGCTCGGGGGATATCAGGAGTAGCTGGTAGCTGGGGATTGGGGACACTCACCGACTCGCGTTGCCCGCGCCTAAAACCGATGCCCTCGCTGCGGCCCGTTCGGCGGCTGCGTGAGAATCTCCGGCCCGGTCTCCGTCATCAGAATGGTGTGCTCGAACTGGGCCGAAAGTTTGCCGTCGGCCGTGCGCACTGTCCAGCCGTCGGAGGCGTCGAGCACCGTGTTGTGAACCCCCACGTTGATCATGGGCTCGATCGTGAAGCACATGCCCGGCTCAATCCGCTTGCGATACCGCGGGTGGGCATAATGTGGAATGCCTGGCTCCTGGTGAAAGCGGCGGCCAATGCCATGCCCCTGGTACTCGGTGACCACCGAAAACCCGCAGGCATGGGCGTGCCGTTCGATGGCCCGGCCAATATCGTTCACCCGGCCGTGCGGAGCAATCGCCTCGATGCCCAGGTGCAAGCAATCGAACGTGCATTGCACCAGCCGCCGAGACACCTCCGAAACCTCGCCCACCAAAAACGTCTCCGACTGATCGCCGTGCCAGCCGTTCACGATGCTGGTCAGGTCGACATTCACAATGTCGCCTTCCTTGAGCACCTGGTTAGGGCTGGGAATCCCGTGGCACACCACCTCGTTCACGCTGGTGCAGGTGCTCTTGGGGTAATTCAAATAGCCCAGCGTGGCGGGCGTGTGACCATGATCGCGCGTGTACTCGCCCACCAACCGATCGATTGCGTCGGTGCTGATGCCAGGCTGAACATGCGGACGCACGAAGTCCATGAGTTGGGCATTGAAACGGCCCGCCGCGCGCATCCCTTCGCGTTCCTGTTCGTTGAGCAGCAAAGTGGACCTCGAGCGGCGTTGACCGCCGGAGCGGAAGACGCGAGTCATAAAGCGGATTGCCTTGTTGTGGGTAGTTTCTTGCTCGTTAACATCTCTGCAAGCTGCGGAGAACTTTAATGCCTCAGCGTCCGTTTGCGGTTTACCCGCGTTAAGGAAACAGGACCTATTTTCGCCAAGCTCCACGCCGCGTGTCAAACCCATGCTGCACAGTTCTCAACACCCGCCCCGGCGCCCCTTGGCACAAGCGTGCGTTGATGTTTCGACGATTCGGTGGCTCAAGTTTATTTCGATATCGGCTCAAGCGGACCACCCGCTCAAGTGTATTGTAGTGCGCCTCGCCGGACCAAGCCGCTAGCAATTCGCCCGCGGCACGCTCCCGCCCCACTTTCCTCGGTCCAAGTCTATCCAGCGGGGGGAGGGCTGGACACCTTTCAAGGCGAACCCCACCGCCCCGCGGCAGGCGGCTTGCCTGGCATCCAGCGGCTCGTAACGCGGGTATCTTAGCCAAACATTAACTCGGCAATCCGCTCCGCTGCTCGCGGATATGCCAGCCACCAAAGAAACCAAATAACGAATGCCTTGGGCCAACATATCTCTACAATTGGTACAGCGACACGGTCACATCCCCGCGCCTGGCGAATGAGAGCATTGCCTATCTTCAAGGAGATCAACCATGCGGTACATCTGGACGTATTCGGGTTGCGACAAAACCGTGGAAGAGCAACTTGCGCGGTTATGGCGGGACCGCCAGGCCCAGCTCGATGCCAAAGTCGCCTGCCTCGCTGGCAACAATTCCACGCTGGCCCGCCTGCTGGTCGAACACTCCGAGGATAGCCCCGCTTGGGTGATCCGCGCGGTGATCTACCTGGTGGAGGGCGCGATCGCCAGCGAAACCAGCCACGACAGTTTGGCCGCCGCGCTCGACGCCACCATGGCCGACCTCGCCCAGCAGGTGGATGTGCTGTTGGAAGAGCCGTTCGACGGCAAACCGCGCCCGCGCGATCCCGAGGACAAAGTGGCCCAACTGTGCGCGTCGCTTCATCGGGCAAAACGCAGCCAAGATTTCGTGGCCACGCTCTGGCCCATGGTGCGCTCCCTGAGCCGCTACGCTCGCCGAGAACTGCAAATGCGTCAGGCCGAAGGCGACTTGCCGGCCGGCCGAACCTCGGTCCCCGAACTGCTCGATGAAGTGACCCTCGCGGCCTGGGAACAGTTCTCAAAAAAGCCCAACGACCTATCGCTCCAGTTGTGGCTCGTCCAACTGATCGACGAATCCCTCGATCGGGCAGGGCAAAGCATCGCCCAGCAATCGCTCGAAGAACGCCAACCGCGGCCAGAAGCCGGCATCCGCGACGAAGAACGCTCGGAGTGGGTCGAGTTCCCCACCGAAGAAGAGTCCATCGAACTCTCCCGGCTCATCCCCGACGCCCCCGGCCTGGGCGCGTGGGACGAGCTCGATATCGAAACCAAGCAATCCCGGCTCGACGACATCTTCAACCACCTGCCGCGACTCCAGCGGCAAGTGCTGATGCTGCACCTGGTGGAAGGCTTCAATCGAGCCGAAATCGCCGACTTCCAAGATCGCACCGAAGCAGAAGTGGACGACGACCTGGGCGAAGCCGCCCAAATCGTCCGCCGCATGTTCCAGGAACAAGGCCTGCTGCAAATGGAAGAAGACATGCAAAACGCCACCCACGTGCGCACGCGACGAAGCCATCGCTCGTGACAACGACCGGCGGCAAGCAGGCGCCAGTATGCCATGCTTAGAGCCTATCCAATGACTCCCTCGCCCCTCGCGGGAGAAGGGCTGGAGTGAGGGGGAAACAGGGTTTTCGGATAGGCTCTTACGCCCCACGGCCTATGCATGCAAGGCCGTCAGCTAGTGCAGTTGCGGTTCGCCAATTCCCCCAGATGAGCTGGATTTTAAGTGGCCTTCAGCAAGGCTTTTTGACCGGGTGCGATAGTAAGAGGAGACACAAACATCCGATCACAACTTTGCTGGAGCGCATATGACAACCTTGGTGCTCGCCCTGGAACTCGCCGCCGCGATTACCGCCGGCATCTTACTTCTGATGTACCTCAAAGGAGTCTGGCAATAGCCAATGTAGGGTAGGCATTCTGCCTGCCCTACGGAAACTATCCGTCGCCATCTTCGGCACCCATAGGACGAACACGTGATTCGATGAACGCAATCTCTTCCGCTGTAAACCGGTATTTCTTGTATAGTGCTGCGTCAGTCCATTTGCGATCCCAAGACTGTTGAGGAACCCACACATACGAATCGCGTGTCGTATGCTGACTGATTTTGCGAAGCGAAACTAGAAAACGTAGAAATCGGGTGCGATAATAACTGACCACGCTCTCCGCTTGCTCTCGTGAATCGACACACACGAATAGGAAGGACTGGGTGCAAATCGAAGGTGGCTCTGCGACGACTGGTTGGCCCAGGATTTGGTGGGGGATTCCTTCACCGGCGCCGTAGGCGCCCGGAACCATCGCCTTCCACCGATCTATCGCGCTGGCATTTTGAGTGGCCTTGTCTCTTCCTATCCAAGCTCTCACTCGGCCCTTGGAACTCGTCGCGTAATAGTGTACGTCTCCCTGCCCCCGAACCGTTCGGTAACCAGAAAAGTTTGAGACAATCCCAAATGCAGTCCTCGCCGACATGACTTCGGAAAGAGATCGCTCCTTTCGGGAGGTCACTTTATGAAGAATTCGCAATGCCCCTGAATCACGAACAAAGATGTCATGTTCGCCAAGATTTCGCTCGACCGGCCCGGCGATGTCACTACCTCGAATGGTGACGACCGAGCAGTCGCCCTTATGGTCGCGTTCCCAGAGAAAGTAGCAGACGCCACCCTTTATCTCGACACTGGGGAAGATCTCGCTTGCAGTCGGGTAATCGACGAGTTTTCTAATGCAACGATCACCTAGCATTGGCTTGCGAAACTCATCCAACCCGAGGCCACCCGCCATCCATCGTGAAGGAATAACCATTGCGAGATAGCGCGGCTCTAGTTTCTTCGCTTGATCGACGAACTTGTGGTAGATCGGGACGTCGCGAGTGCCCCCGTCGGATCCGAGTTGATACGGCGGGTTCCCAATAATCACATCAAATTTCACCTTAAATACCTCCGTCGGGTCGATGTCGTGGATGAACGGGTAGGCGTAGGTTTCGAGCGATTCATCCCGCTCGTATTCGCCCCGGTTCGCGCCGCACGATCCGCACTTGCCGCTGGCGTTCCATGTGTGTTGCGTCCGTGGCAAGCGGATGTTGCCATCCGGCTTGGTGAACGCGGTAGCGATGCTGTATTTGCCGTCGGCCTTCTTCGAGCAATAGACACTCCGCCGACTAAGCAAGGCGGTCAACTCGCTTGTTGCCAGCCCGAAGACCTGCTTGGTGAGGATGTGATTGATGCGGGCCTGCTCGTCAGGCATCTGGTCTTTGAGGCCATCGTTGAGTCGCCGCGCGATTTCGCGGAGGAAGACGCCGGACTTGCAAAAGGGGTCGAGGAATGTTGTGTCAGGACGGCGAAACAACTCCCGCGGCAGAATGTCGAGCATGGCCGCCGCGAGCTTGGGCGGCGTGAAGACCTCATCGGCGCTGAGATTGGCAAGGCAGGTGAGGATGTCGGGGTTATGGCCGTTCAATCGAAGCCTCCGCGTCGGGCACTTTCAGATAATGGCACGGCGGAAACTCACCGATGGGCGTCGGCACGAAGACTTCTTTCCCGAGATCACTGAAAAGCGGCATGCTAGAGATGTGGGCGTGTTCAAGTAAGTGGTGGTAAGCGAAATCGCGACGTTTGAGCATCACGCCGTTTATCGGGGACCACTCGGGGAAGACGATCGGCGTGTCGCCGGGGGTGCGGAACGCGAGGGCGTCGCCCTGCACGATGTTCTTGGAAAGGATGTAGGCCGCGGCATGGGAGGCTCGGTTGGGAAGCGGAGCCTTGAAACAGGCGGCGTGCGCGGCGCAAACAACTTTCAACAGGCGAGCGCGGCAGGCGGAAATATTATCGGCCAGCAGGTCGATGCCATAGAGACTGCACACGGACAGGATCGCATCCCGCTCCCATTTGTCGCGGTTGCGGGCATTTCTTTTGTCCACGGTAAGGAGCTTTCGCCGCAGCACTTCGGCGAGGAAATTGCCCTCGCCGCAGGCCGGTTCGAGGAAACGCGAGTCAATGCGTTCGCACTCATGAGCGACGAGGTCGAGCATTTCGTTCACCAATCGGGGTGGGGTGAAGACCTCACCGTGGTCGATGACTCGCTGACGGGATTTCACAGATGGAATCATGCTGCTCCAGTATTCGTAGTATTCTTAGCCAAGTAGGCCAGGCACTGCCTGACACATTGCGGGCACGAGTGCCGTAAGGGTCATCTATACTCAAAATAATGCGAGCCATACGAAGAATTGCAGGTCTATATGGGGATTCCAACCGCATTGTGTTCGGCAGTGCCGAACCTACGGTGTTTTCAAGAAATCAGCCCCTTCACCACTTCCCCATGCACATCGGTCAGCCGGAATTTTCTTCCCTGGTAGCGGAACGTGAGCCGGGTGTGGTCGATGCCCAGTTGGTGCAGAATGGTGGCGTGCAGGTCATGCACGTGCACGGGGTTGGCCGTGATGTTGTAGCCGTAGTCGTCGGTCGCTCCGTGGGTCAGCCCACCGCGCACTCCGCCGCCGGCCATCCAAATGGTAAAGCACCGCGGGTGATGGTCGCGGCCGTAATCGTCGGCGGTGAGCCGGCCCTGGCAATAGACCGTGCGACCGAACTCGCCGCCCCACACCACCAGCGTGTCGTCCAGCATGCCCCGCCGCTGGAGATCGGTGATCAGGGCCGCCGACGCCTGATCGGTGGTTTGGCAATTCTTCGCCAGGTCGCGAGGCAGGTTCGTGTGCTGGTCCCAGCCGCGGTGAAACAGCTGGATGAACCGCACGCCCCGTTCGGCCAGCCGCCGGGCCAGCAGGCAGTTGGCCGCGTAGGTGCCGGGCGTTTTGGCGTCGGGGCCGTAGAGGTCGAACACTTCTTCCGTTTCTTGCGAGAGATCGGTCAGCTCGGGCACCGACGACTGCATCCGAAACGCCAACTCATATTGGGCAATGCGGGTGGCCACTTCGGGATCGCCCACGCGGGCTTGATTCTGCTTGTTCAAAGCTTCGAGGTCATCGAGCATGGCCCTCCGCGTGGTTCGATCGATGCCGTCGGGGTTGGAAAGGTAAAGCACCGGATCGCCCGAACTGCGGAACTTCACGCCCTGGTAACGCGTAGGCAAAAACCCGCTTCCCCACAGCCGATCGTACAGCGGTTGGTCGCCGCTGCCCGAGATCATGGCCACAAAGGCCGGCAGGTCGGCGTTCATGCTGCCCAGGCCGTAAGCCAGCCACGACCCAATGCTCGGCCGGCCGGCCAACTGCGCGCCCGTTTGAAAGAACGTGATGGCCGGATCGTGGTTGATGGCCTCGGTGTGCATCGACCGCACCAGGCATAACCGGTCGGCAATTTTCGCCGTATGCGGCAGGAGGTCGCTGATCCAGGCCCCGCTTTTTCCTCGTTGGCGGAACTTGAAAATGCTCGGCGCCACGGGAAAGGTTTCTTGCGCGGCCGTCATGCCGGTCAGGCGTTGGCCTTGGCGAATGGAGTCGGGCAGATCCTCCCCTTGGTAACGAACCAGGCCTGGCTTGTAGTCGAACAGATCGAGTTGCGACGGCGCCCCCGATTGGAACAGGTAGATCACCCGCTTGGCCCGCGGCGTAAAGTGCGGCAGGCCAGGCAAACCGCCCGTCGCAGTTGGAGAGGCCACTTCAGCGGCCCAACCATCTTGCCCCACCAGCGACGTCAAAGCGGCGAGCCCCAACCCGCTACGGTTCAGGAAAGCGCGGCGATCGAGGTTGGCTGACGGCTGAGGGTTGCGGCTGAGGGGATGCATGGTGGGCTTTGGTCCTGCTCGCCGCGCTGAAGGGTGGGGATGATTGTGGCCACGCTGGTTTATGTAGGGGAGCCTGTTCCGCCGCGGCCCCCCGGTCATCCCCCACGGGGGGGCTTTGCTACCCGTACTATGGTTTTACGCCTACGTATAAAGTAGCCACGCCCAGGGTGAGCGAGCGATAGAAAACCGAGGTCAACCCGGCGGCTTCCATGCGAACCACCAGCCCTTCCCGCTCGGGGAACTCGCTCACGGTGGCTGGAAGATAATTGTAAGCGTCGAAACGATTGCGAGCCAACCATTGTCCGATCCGGGGCAGCACCCGGCGAAAGTACCAGCCGTACATGCCGCGGAGCGGCTGCCGCTTGGGGAGCGAAAACTCCAGCACCACCACCCGGCCGCCGGGCTGGCACACGCGAACCATCTCCCGCAAGCCCACATCGGTATCGGCAATGTTCCGCAGGCCAAACGCCACGCTCACCAATTGGAAAGTATCGTCGGCAAAGGGCAATCGCTGCGAATCGGCTTCGAGAAACGTGATGTTCTCCAGCCCTGCCTGTTGTCGCTTGGCTTCCCCCTGCACCACCATTTCGTGACAAAAGTCGCTGGCAAAGATCGGGGTTTGACCGCCGCTTTTTCGAGCGTAGGCCAAGGCCAAGTCGCCCGTTCCCGTGCATAGATCGAGAATGGGCGCGGTGCCCTGGGGCGGCGCGGCGCGAACCGTGTACCGCCGCCAATAGCGATCCACATTGAGCGACAGCAGGTGGTTCAGAAAGTCGTACCGCCCGGCAATCTCGCCAAACATGCGCTGCACGCGGGCGTTGGATTTATCAATCGACATTGGCTGGAAAATGCCTGGGCAACAAGAATTCAAAAGATGATAGTGCAAGGCATGGCAAAACCTGGAATCCACAATCGGGTGCCATTGGCTATGCCAGTGTGAATGGACGTGGCAGCGAACCACCACCGTGATCTGCTCTCGGGGGAATGGGAGTGGACGTTGACTCGTTACGTTTTTTCGAACCACTCCGGAAAAAATCCTTGGCTTGCCACGGTTGAATAGCATAGCAGCTTGAGACCGTGGAGTGACGGCCCGTGAGCACTGGCATAGCCAGTGGTCCCCGAAAGTCCAACCGCAAACTTCCACCAAGCGGCAACCAAGATTATGCCCGAAAGCCCGCGGGGTTGTAAGCGGCTCAAACCGTTGCGCCCCCCTGCCCTGCCCCGATGGTGGCCGTGCGGCGATAGGTCTTGCTCTTGGCGTGCACCGAGTTGGCTCGCAGCAACCACTCGGTGGGCACAAATTGAGACTCGGCCAGCGAGCCCAGCACGGGCACCGCGGGCGTCGGCGCCAAGATCATCCGATCGTGCTCGGCCGAGAAGCGAAAGCTTTGCGTGAAACCCTGAATGTGGGCCAGGAACCAGCGACGGTTGCCTGGCAAAGTTTTCGCCGCGCCCGGCAGAAATACCGGACCGCTCCAGCCATCGTCGCTTTGCTGCAACGGTTGGCGTGCGGTGTCGG
This sequence comes from uncultured Pirellulales bacterium, assembly GCA_964445985.1. Classification (GTDB taxonomy): domain Bacteria; phylum Planctomycetota; class Planctomycetia; order Pirellulales; family S012-138; genus CAYUMU01. The sequence continues at coordinate 27,279 of CAYUMU010000090.1, forward strand.
CGGCGGTCTCGACCATTTCGGCGCGAAACACAATCTTCTTTTCCCAAGCCAGCGACAAATAGGCTGGCACGGCCGCCGACAGCGAGACCTCGGCATGCAGATAGGGAGTTTTGAAGCAGGCCCGCTCCACCCAGGCAAAGAATCGCCGGGAGCTGAACGCCTGCACCAGAAACGCCCCGGGGCCGCGCCCCACTTCGGCGTCGGCTTCTACCAATACCGAGAAGCTCAACTCTTGGAAGCGGATGCCTTTGAATCGGCCGTCGGCCGCAATGACCAAGATCCGGGCGCAGCCGCGTTCGGCAAGCGGCTTCACCCCGTGCGGCCGCAGTCGCTCTTGCCAATACCCCAGGTCGGCATCGCCGAGCAACGACACTTCACGCACGCCCGAAAGCGTTGCCACATAATCAATTTTAGCTGACATAAAAGTTGCGCCTAAGCAGTCGTTGCCCTTGGTCCTTGCCCGATGGCTGGCCTACCGTCACGCACTCCCCCCAAGCTTACGCCGCAAGCGGCGCACGACCAGTCGGTCAGCTATCAGAAAAGCGGCGGGGGGTGGGCTGATAAAAACGTCGTCATTTGCGGCGAGTTGGAGAAATTGGGCCGCG
>CAYUMU010000091.1:0-27371 GCA_964445985.1 uncultured Pirellulales bacterium
ATCGCAACATCGCGCCAGCCTGTGCAAGTTACCCATCTATGCGCGCTGGCCTTGGCGTGTCCCCCGGCTCGTCATCGATCGCATCCCGGAGAACGGATTTGACAAAGTCAGGAAGTTCAACATTTACTTTCGAAGCCAGTTCTTTGAGACACTCGTATTGAGCGACTTCAGATTCAGTCCAAGTTATATCCAATCGACGAACAAGACGTAAAGCAACGTGGACATAGTCCAACGGCGATGCCCAATAGCAGTTTCGGCAGACTTTTTCATCGTGAGTGTCTTTCCAGTTCGTACAGTGCTCGCACGACCATGATTTTACGCGATTACAAGAGCCACAAACGAGCATGAAGTCATTGAGGTCAAGCTCGGCGAGCTGATCACCGCCTACCTCATACGGGATCCGATGATCAATCTGAAGATATCGCAACTCGTATGGTGTATTGCAAACAGCGCATTTACAGCCATTCGTGGTCGACAGCGATTCTTTCAGCTCCTTGGGCCAGACTGTACGCCCTCCATCTCTTCCGGATTTAACCTTAGACGGGTCTCCAAACCGATACGCCGCGATTTTTCTGCCGTTGGCAGCGGTCACCTTGAAAGTTTCGAGAGGTATTCCTTGTTCGCGCACATCACGGGCGGCACGTGGCGCATGATCGTAACCATATTTTGTGCTTAAATCTTCGGTTGTAATAAAGCCATGTTCAAGAATGTGATCAATGACGGTCTTTGCGCGTTTGGCCGTAACTGATTTTAGTTTATTCAAGAACTCCTTCGGGAGAGCTTCCTGCTTTCGATTCTTTGCCACGGAGCTACCTTACCATAAAGCCAATTGGGCATTTTTTGGCATCTGATCTATTAATTTGGCGAGAGCAGGCGACAGGTAGAAGCCCTCGTATGTGACGTCGTCGCGGCCAAGTAGCGTGGCTTGAGTCGATCGACCCGCGCGGATTTCTAAATGCCGGAGATTGAGTGAAGCGGGCATTGGCTCTCCGTAGACTTTATCACCCGTTCGGCCATCGTAAGATACAGCATACATGATGCCCTGGGAATTTAGCTCCGTCAGTGATTCACAAAACTCATCGTGCGAAATAGTCGGCATATATCGCTGATCACGATTGCCGGAAACACCCTGGTAAGGCGGGTCCATATATATCAAATCTTTCCCACGGCATTTCGTTAAAACATCTTTGTAATCGAGCGATGTGAGTTCGGTCTTGTTTCGCAACAGTTCCGAGGCGAGTTCTATTCGTTGCCGCATCTCATTTGGGCGAGCCCCCTTTCGTCGATTGTCCGGCGTGTTGTTGAACTGGCCATTTGAATTGTATCGGATGGCAGCTTTTACGCATCGAGCAAGAAGGTAGAGAAAATCAGCCGGTTGGTGAGTGTGATTGAAACGTTGTCGAATTTCATTGAAATATTCTCGTTCTCTCCCCAGTTGCTCATTCCAAAGGGCTTCGTATTCGTCAGCCAGGACCGTAGGCCGGACAAGAATTGCCCGCCACAGCTCAACTAATGGGCTGTGCGCATCGTTCAGCCAAAATGTTTTCGCGCGGCGACGAACGGCGACAGCGATTGAAATTGCGGCTGAACCTGCGAAGGGCTCGACCAATCTGTCGATTTTCTCGGGGAAGTAACGCAGAATTTCCGGGGCAAGCAGACGTTTGCTTCCCTGATAGGGAATTGGTTGAGGAACGTCGGTTGTTCCGGGCATTTCGGGGATTCCTTTCGAGGTAGCAAACGGGGCCGGGTGGCACGCGCTTGAGCCCCAGCGAAGGGCGTGGCAGCAGCGGGGGTTGGCGAGAACCCACGCGGGATAACGCCCGACCAGGCGTTCGCTCTTCGCCCGAGCGGTCCCGCCATTTTCCTACGCTTCAACCTCGCTGTACATAGCAAAGGTCCCCGGCCTCCGACCCCCAGCCAGGCCCTTCGTACCTCAGGTGCCACCCGCCCGTGTGGTGCGCACCCTACCGGCGCTGGGTTTCTGGCCGCACGATCACGGTGCGGAGGCCGCCGTTGGCGACGCCGCTGGGGAGGACGTGCAGGCGGAGCCCGTTGCGGACGTCGGCCGTTTGCAAAGCGCGTTGCAGGTCGTTGATCTGGCCGACGTTGGTGCGTTCGGCGCCGCTGATGATGTCGCCGCGCCGCAGGCGGCCGGCGGCGGGTCCGCGGGGGTCGACATCGGTGATCATCAGCCCTTTGACGCTGCCGTTCATTTGCATGTTGCGGAGGAGTTCGGGCGTGAGGTCGATGACCGAGAGGCCCAGCTCGGGGAGTTCCCAGCGGTTGCCCAATTGTTCTTCGCCGTAAGGGGGCGCGTCGTTGCTACCCCGTTGCTCGAGCAGTTTGCGATTGCCGAGCCGCAGCTTGAGATTGACGGGCTTGCCGGCGCGGTACACGACCACATCGACCTCTTGGCCGGGCGGGGTTTGCCCGACGAGGTTGACGAGGTGCACGTCGCTATCGACGGGGCGGCCAGCGAACTGGAGCACGATATCGCCGACTTGCAGGCCGCCGGCGGCGGCGGGCGAGTTGGGTGTGATGCCGGAGACTCGGGCGCCTTGGAGCCGCGGCAGGCCGAGGCCGGTGGCCGTTTTGGCGTCGAAGCGGGAATCGAGATTCACGCCGAGGAAAGCCCGATTGACTTCGCCGGTGGTGATGAGTTGGCGAGCGACGAACATCACCATGTTGATGGGGATGGAGAAGCCGATGCCTTCGTTGCCGCCGGAGCTGCTGGCGATGGCCGTGTTGAGGCCGACGACTTCGCCCCGCATGTTGATGAGGGGGCCGCCGCTGTTGCCGGGGTTGATGGCGGCATCGGTCTGAATGAAATCTTGAAAGCGAATTACGTCGCCGCCCAGTTCCAGGTCGCGGCGTCCCTTGGCGCTGATGATGCCGGAGGTGACGGATCGGCTGAGGCCGAAGGGGCTGCCGATGGCGAGCACGTAGTCGCCGATTTGGATATTGTCGCTATTGCCGACGCGAGCGGCCTGCAAGTTGGAGTCGCCGAGAGCCATCACGGCGATATCGGTATCGGCGTCGGAGGTGACCTTGAAGGGGTGCAACTCGCGGCCGTCGAACAGGCGGATGGTGATGCGCTCGTTGTCGGCGTCTTTGACCACGTGGCGGTTGGTGACGACGTAGAACTTGCCGGTGTCTTCCAGCAAGATGCCGCTGCCGGCCTCTTCGACAAAGCGGTTGGTGCCCACGCGGGAACCGGCGCCTGGTTTTTTGGCGTCGATATGCACGATGCAGGGCTCCGAGAGCTCCACGACCTTGCGCAGCAGCCGGCTTTGCTGATCGAAGACCTCGGCTTCGCGGTCGAGCTCCGCGTATTGCTGTTGCCGGCTAGGAGAGCCATCGAGGGCGGGCTGGGCGTTCAAGGGGTTCCAGGGCGAAAACCAGGTGCTGGCCCCCAAAACGCTACCTAGCAGTAGACAAGACCCGGCGTAGACGAAGTTTTTGCGTTGCACCACCACTCTCCGCGGGGAAGTTGCACTGGGATCGCCGACCGCTCCCACGGAGCAAGCGATAAGAACGCCCTCAAAATTGGTCTATCGGCACCCGGCCGCATGGTCCTGAAGATCGGCCTGGGCGGAGGATCAATAAAAACCGCTGCCAGTAGCACAATTGCTAGCAATGACGCCGACGTGATCGGCCCGATTTGCGGGGCTGTTTGCCGGCATGATTGGCTGCCCGCCGGCCTGGGGAGTTCCACGGTTTGAGGTGGCGGCCAGGCAAAACGGGGCATGGGGGAAAATGGAGCTGAGGGAAAAAAGAGGGAGGGGCGGGTTTGAGAAAACCCGCCCCTCCCCGCATGGTTTTGCCATCTTTTTGAGTAAGCCGCCGAACCGCCCCCGCGGCACGCTGCCTTGTTTCCGCCCCACACGTTTTGGGCATGGGGGGCGGCAACGTGCCGAACGCGGAGGAGGTTATTGAACGTCGACTTCGAGGTCGTTGATGCTTAGGTCGTTATCGCTATCGGAGTCGAGGAGACGATCCCAGTTGGCGCTGTAGCCGTTGAAATCGCCTTCCAGCTCCATTTCGCGCTGGCAACCGATGCAGAGCGTGGCGTAGGGAAGGGCCTTGAGCCGCAGCACGGGGATCGGTTCTTCGCACCGTTCGCAGGTGCCGTAGCGGCCCGACATGACCTGTTCGAGGGCGTTCTCGATCTGCGCGAGCTCGCGACTTTCTGCTTCGACCAGTTGCGAGTTCAGTTCGTTCTGGGCCGAATCGAGGGCCGCATCGACCACATCGCCCGCGGTCTGTTCTTTCAGACCGTGCAGCATGCTGAGATCGCCCGCGAGGGCCTGCCGCAACGCGTCGCGGCGCTTGAGGAGGAGTTTCTTCAAGTTATCGATCGAATCTTTACGGGCCATGTCGCACCTTGCTCTCTGTTCATTGGCAGTGGGCCAACCGCATATCGGTAAAGGCTCGCCAGCGGGGGGGTATTAACTCGGCGACCTCCTCTCTCTGGCCGAAAGTCGCTGCCCACGATAGCGGGAGGACTCGACAGAGGTTTATTGTCAGCCGACACAAATCATGCCAGTCAAACGATCCGTCACCTGCGCCAGCCTGGTGGCCGTGGTCGCGCTCGTGTTGTTCCTGGGCTGGGTGAGCTTTCTGTTGTGGGGGGAGCCCACCGCGCCCCCCGTGTTTTTGGGAGCCGGAAGAACCCCCTTGGACAGCGAATTCGCAGGATGGGTTCACCAGCAGGCCGGGCAGTTTGCGAGGCCGTGGTTGAAATCACGCTACGGGGACAAGCCCGCCCGAGGAAGAGTTCGACTCCAGCTTTTGCTGGCGTTGCCGTCAAATTCGGCAACCAAACTATAGTACGCACGATTGGATTGGTGGGTCGCGCAATCCGCTTTTTGGGCGCCGTTTTCGAGGTTAGGGAGGTGAAAGAGCGCAAGCCGATAATAGATAGTTACTTGCGCTAACAGTTTTCCGCGGGCTACCGGGAGAAAGGCAGGAATTCGGGGAGGAATTTTTCCAGGACACCTTGTACCGCCCCCAGATTCGTGGTAGCGGCCGCGCCGCAACGCTCGTGCCGTTTTTGACTTTGCCTTGGGGGAAAGCTATACGCATCTGGACCGAAATGCGCGGTTTTCGCAGGGCGGGCCAAATGTTTTGCCGGAAAACGCTGGAAAGGGACCTCCCCATGTCTGTGAGTCACGCGACCCCACTGCTGAAGGCCATCGAAGGGCAGTTTGCCTTTCGGGTGGTTGGTCGCCCCGCGGTGCCGACGATTGAAATTCGCTCGCTGCCATGCACGATTGGCGCCGGCGAGCGGTGCACGTTGCGGCTACGCGCCGCCGGTGTGCAGCTATTGCATTGCGGCATTATTTGGAAGGACGACGGCTGCCAGATTCAACGGCTCTCCGTCGATACCTGGCTGAACGGACGCAGCTTTGGCGTGGCGCCGCTGAAGGTGGGCGACATTGTGCGGGTGGGACCAATTGAACTAGAAACGCTGGCGCTGCCCACGGTGCGAACGATTGCGCCCCCGGTGATGGAACCGGAGCCTGCGCCGCTGGAGGAGCCCACGCCGATGGAGCCCACGCCCCCCGGCGAGAACGCGCAGGCCGGGAGCGGGAGTGAACCTGCGGCGGCGGTTGCGTTTCGCGAACTGCGCGCCCAACTGGATCGTTTGGCGGAACGGGTGGAAGCCGTGGATGCGGCGGCAGCTTTGCCCGAGCGCGACTACGAAGCGGTGTATCAGGAATTGGAGACCCGGCTGCACGCGCTCAATGCCGCGCAGCAGGCCGAGATGAGCCGCTGGGACGGCTGGCGCGATGAACTGCGAAGCGCCAGCGATCAAACCACGAGCCGTCTGACCTTGATTGAAGATTGCCTGACGCGGCTCGACGATCGCCAGGAGCGGGCTGAAGGTCAGCGCGATACGCTCGAGCACGAGTTGGCTCGGCTGATCGAAGGTCTCTCAGGCCAAGGCCGCCAGATCGACGCCCAACTGGGTCAGTTGGAACAGCAGCGGGGCGCCCTGGCTGTTGAAATGCAGCATTGGTTTGAGGAGCAGCAATCGTTCCGTTCGGCCTTCTCGTCGTGGAGCGATCAGTTTGCCCGGCATCAGGATCAGCTCGATCACCAGAAAACGGAGTTGGATCAGCTGCGCGTGGAGTGGCGGAGCGAGCAGCAACTGCTGCGGGAGCAACTCGCCAGCCAAAGGGATGAACTGGAGCGGCGGTATGCTCAGTTGGAAGGCGAGCGCCGGCAGTTGTGGGAAGAAGCCCGCGATACGTGCGAAACTTCGGCGGTGGCGGCTTCGCACTGGGAAGACCGGCTGAATCGGGCCGACGAAGCCCAGGCCGAGATTCACAACCAGCTGATGGCCCTGGCCAGCAGTCAGCATGCCTGGGCCGGCAAGCTCGAAGATCACGAGCGGACGGTGGCCCAACGGTTGGCGGAGATTGAAGCTCGGGCGACGCAACTGGCCGAACTCGACCGCGAATGGCGCGCGGAGCAGCAAACGTGGCAGCAGCAGACCGAAAACGCGGGCAGCGAGGCGGCGGCCCGGCTGCGGAGCTTGGCGCAGAAGGTCGAGCTGTTGGCCACCCAGCAACAGCAGGCCGAGGTGGGCCAGCAGGATTTCCAACAGCAGTTGCAGGCTTCGCAGGCTGCCGTGCGAGAACAGTCTGGCGAACTGGAACGGCGGCTGGAAGGGGTGCGGCGCGAACGGGAAGCCTGGCTAACCGCCGTGCAAACCGAGGCTGAAAGCCGGCAGTCCACCGAGCAGCAAGCGTTTGCCGAATTGATGGAGCGGTTGGAACAGTTGCAGTCGCAAGTGCAGGAGTTGCAAGCGGCGAGGTACGTGGCCGAAGAAGCCAAGGCCGCGGAGTCCGCGGCGCCGGACCTGGCTGGCGGATCGGCGGACGACTGGGAAACGGTGCCTTCGGCCGAGCTGAATATCACGCCGGCCGCGGCTACCGCCCCGACCTGGGAAGCGGAGGCGGAGACGGCGACCGAGCCTGAAGCGCGGGGCGAGCAAGAGCCCGAGCAGGCTGAGAACCGCGAGGCGGTTGTTGATGAAAGCTCGACCGCGGTGGAGGTCGAAGCCAGCGAGGAAGCGAATGAGCCTTCAACGACTGAGCCTTCAACGACTGAGCCTTCAACGACTGAGCCTTCCAAGGCGTGGTCGTGGGGAACCTCGTCGGCCGATACCGAAGTTGCCTGGCAAGCGGCGGCTGAGCATCAAGGCACGCCTGAGGATCAAGGCGCGGAAGATGAACCGCAGGCCGGAGGGGAAATTGAAGCCCGGTTGATTCCCAACGCCGACGTGGACGCTTCGACGCTGCACCGCCTGGTGGCCTTGGGCATCATTTCGCCCGAAGACGAACAAGACTTGTACGGCAGCCGGGGGCATCACGCGGCCAAGCCCGAGGCGGATGCGTTGGAAACCGAGACTTCGGCCGAAGCCGGCCGAGGCTTCGACGAGGGGCAGTCTGACCGGGGCACGCAGGAAGAAACGGACGAAGACGAGGCGACGTCGGCCGAAGTGGCGGACGAGGCTCCGGCTTCGCCGCGCAGTGCCAGCGAGTTGCTAGCCCGGCTGGGCTGGAAGCCGGATGAAGACGATCGGGAAGAAACGGACGAGCGTTCATCGGCCGGTTCTCATGCTGGCCAGGCAGGCGTTGCGGACGACAGCGACGCGGAAGACGACTACCCGGCGGAGAGGTCGCATGGGCACTCTGCCGCTGGCACTTCGCCAGCCCACGGTGGCGATGAGGATTCGGTGGAAGACTACATGACACGGCTGATGGCTCGCATCCGCGGCGAAGCCGAGCCAGCGGCGGCGGCCCGTCCGCAAGGGGCGCGGCCGCAGCCTGTTCGGCCTGAGCCCACTCGGCCCGAGGCACCGGTGCGGGGCCGGGTTGTGGAGCCGGACCAGGGTGAGAGCGACGCCGATGAGCAACTGGCGATGTTGGAGCCGGGCGAGTTCACTCCGCGGAACAAGCCGCCGGAAATGAACAAGGATCTTTCGGCGATGCGGGAGCTGGCCAACAAGAATGCCCGCAACGCGTTGCACGTTCATTCGCGGAAGCAGCTGAAGAACGAAGCGACGGGCACGTTGATGGTGGCGATCGTGTCGATCTTGGTGTCGTTCATTTTGATGTGGCTATCGACGCACGGCGGCATGCTGACCTACTGGGCGTCGCTCATCTCGCTGGTAATCGCCGGCATTTTCGGGATCAAGTACCTGTACAACACGGGACAACTGTTCGCCCGAGGGGCTGAGTCGGATGAGGAGGAGGACGAGGAAGAAGAGGACTAAAGGGTACGTCGTTGAAGGCTGGATCCTCGGGCATCGTTCTCGTCCGCAGCCAGCCGATCTTCATCGGGATGGTACCAAAGTCGGCACCGGTGCGAGGTGGTCAACCATAGTTCGGAACGTGGTTGCGAAAGCCAATCGCTGATTTTACTCAATCCGTGATCGACCATCGCTCTACGAACCAATCGATTGAGTTGCTGGGGAACGGCATATACCCACACATCCCAGGCAGGACCATATAAGCCCGCTTCTTCCCAGTCATGCGAGGCCGACAGGCCCAGGTTGGTCTTTCGGTAGCCAGCCGTCAACACAAGATGCTTGCCATCCCCTGTCGGTTGGCCGGTCCGATTCGACGCGAAGTGCAGCTGAAGTTCGTCAAGTTGCGGTACCGATGCGAGCGCATCGCTGATCAGAGCCGCCCCCACGGGATAAGCCAGGGAGCGAGGCAACTTTTCTCGATATTTGGTGGGAATCACCACGTTCTCCGCGAGTTGTCACGCTGGGATTTCAGACTATTGCGGGCGGTGGAGCGCTGCGATGCAGGCTGGTTCCACCGTGCTGTCATCGTTCCAGTGTGAACGCACGAACAATGGCTAGTCAACCAGGGTTGTCGCTGCGCTCAAACTCTGGCCACGAGCTTTCATCCCTGCCGGGATGAGTATGTAAAAGTGCTAGGGGGGGTCGAAGAATTACTTCCCGAAATGTGGTTCGTGTCCAAGCCGATGTTGATTGCAGGGTCGTACCCGCCGCAACTGGATTCCCGCCTTCGCGGGAATGACGGTGTTCAGGCGAAAACGGTATCGTCAGTGACAATATCCGGGGCGCAAATAATATCCGGGGCGCAAATAATCGACGGCTTCTAGAGTTTGGTCCCGCGTTCGATGCCTCGCAGCAGGCCTGGTTGAACGTCGATGTTGAGGTTGGCTGTTTTCCCAGCCTGGAACATTTCCACGGCCACGGCGCCCATCACGGCGTTATCGGTGCAGAGGCGGAGCGGGGGCACGAAGAGTTCGATGTTTCTTTCCTGGCACACGCGTTCCAGTTCTTCGCGGAACGCGCGATTGGCTGCCACGCCGCCGCCGACGCAGAGCCGCGATGAGCCGGTTTGCTCCAGGGCTTGCATGGTTTTGCCCACCAGCACATCGATGGCCGCGGCTTGAAAGCTGGCGGCGAAATCGGCGGCCTGTTGGGGCGTGAGTTCGGTTTTGAAGGGGTCGCCGCCCGGCCCCGCGATGGCGTAGCGGACGGCGGTTTTCAGACCGCTGAAGCTGAAATCGAGCCGGTGGCGGTCGTCGAGCATGGGCCGGGGGAAACGATGCCGGCGGGGATCGCCCGTGACGGCCGTTTTTTCGATGGCGGGTCCGCCGGGAAAGCCCAAGCGGAGCATGCTGGCGACTTTGTCGAAGGCTTCGCCCGCCGCGTCGTCGATGGTGGAACCCAGCAGGCGAAAATCCACGGGGCTGGGGCATTCGTACAAGCTGGTGTGGCCGCCGCTGACGATCAGGGCCGTGCAGGGGAACACGTTCTGGCCGCTCGATAGCCGGCAGGCGTAGACGTGGGCGTGGAGGTGATTGAAGGCCACCAGGGGAAGATCGAGGGCCACGCAGAGGGCCTTGGCGGCGCACAGACCGACCAGCAACGAACCGGCCAGGCCGGGGGTGGTGGCCACGGCCACGGCGTCGAGATCCTGGAGGGTGACTTTGGCCTGTTCGAGCGTTTCGTGAATGACCGGCAAGATGCGTTCGACGTGCGCCCTGGAAGCGATCTCGGGCACCACGCCACCGAACCGTTCGTGCAGTGCCGTTTGCGAAGCCACCACGGCCCCCAGCACTTCGAGGCGGTCGGTAACCACGGCGGCGGCCGTTTCGTCGCAAGTTGATTCGAGCAGGAGTAGCTTCATGGCAGGGGCGGAATGCGCGCGGCGAGCGGAACGAGTTGAAGAAAACACGGTTTGCCATCAGCCCTGCGTTGCAGCCGCGTGGGCCGAAGAGCCGCGGAAACTGGGCGAACGACGGTCAATTATCGCGCAAGCCGAGGCTGAGGCGAAGGGGGGAAATGGCGGTTTGCCGGCTGGCGGGGGCCGGAAGCTGGAATACTTGCCACCCATGTTGATTGCGCGGTCGTATCCGCCGCGGCTGGATTCCCGCCCCCGTCTTCACGAGGGCATGCTCTTCGCGGGAATGACGGGACGTGCGGGAGGTGGTTCAACGACGCCCTGCCCCCTCCTACTGCGAGCGGCCTGCGTCGTTTCCCGTGGCGGTGTGGGGGGTTGCGCGCCAAGCGTTGGTCGTGGGACGAAGGTCGATTTCCTTTTGTCCCACGGCATCGAGCGAGCCGTTTTTGGCGATGAATTCTTGCAGCCGGGCGAGTTTGTCTTGCACCGAGTGCTCGCCCTCGGCGGCGCTGCCGGGCGGGTGTCCCCAGACGATGCGGGTGCCTTCCAGGGTGTAGAGATCGTAGAGGAAGACTTCGCCGGCGGGATCGGCGGGCGTGGCCGAGGGCACAATTTGCGCGAGCCGCAGTTCGCTCCAGACGTCGATCAGTTCGGCGGCCAGGCGACTGCCGCCGGCCACGCGGGGGTCGCCCCAGGGCATGCCGACTTGTCCCAGCGGCACGCTGTTGACCTTGGCCAGCCGCGGATAGCGGCGGGCCTCGTTGGGCGAAAAATCGGCGCTGGGGAGCAGCACGCTTTCGGCATCGACCGCGAACAGTCCTCCGGGGACTTCCACCATGCAAACCGGCTGGCGGTAGGTAAGCTCCACCTTGACGCGGGCCGGGTATTCTTTGCTGACGCGGGTGACGCTGGCCACCCAGGGGTGCAAGGGGAAGGCGTCGTGAATCCGCTGGGTGAGGTCGTCGTCGAGAATGGAAAGCGGCCGGTCGAGGCTGACGCTGCGCAGCACTTCGGACTTGATATCGGTGTGAATCCAGGGTGGGGCCGGCGTGAGATCCAAACGCTCGGGCGTGACAAAGTAGGCTTCGTGCTGCTTGACCCGGTCGCGAACCGTGTACCAGGTAACTCCCCAGGCAATGCCGAAGGCTGCCAGGGTGAGCACGGCCAGTTGGATGCGACGTCGGCGAGTCATGGGCAAAAAGTTGGGGCGAATACAAAAGGAAGCAACGACGACCAAGGGCCGCCGGAGCGGCGGGCGTTACAAGGAGCGGAGCTGGGGCCGGGCGCCGTGGTGAGGGAGCAGCCTGTGTGAGGACTGGGGTTGGCCAGGGCGGGACAGGGCCTCGCGGGACAGGGTCTCGCGGACCAGCTGGTCGCAGAGGCGCGGCATATCGAGCCCTGCGCGGGCGGCGGCCATGGGCACCAGGCTGTGGCTGGTCATGCCGGGCACGGTGTTGACCTCCAGCACCCAGGCCCTCTGGTCGGCGTCGAGCAACAGATCGACGCGAACCATGCCGCGGGTTCCCAACGCGGCGGCGGCGGCGAGGGCCGTGGTTTCCAACTGCTGCTGAATTTGGCCGGGGAGCGAGGGGGCCACGTGGTAGCGGGCGCCGCCGTCGGCGTATTTGGCCGAATAGTCGAACCAGCGGCGCGGAGTTTCGATTTCGATGGCGGGCAGGGCGTGATCGTTCCACACGGCCACCGTGAGCTCGCGCGCGGTGAGGAACGGCTCGACCAGGCAGAAGGGATCGTATTCGCCAGCGTGTCGCAGGGCCCCGGAGAGTTGGTCGGGGCGGTCTACCCGCAGCACGCCGAGGCTGGAACCCTGGGCGTCGGGCTTGACCACCAGCGGCAGGCCCAAGTGGGCGGTTCGCGGCAGAGATTCGGCCAGCGGCTCGGCCACATGCAGGAGCACGTAAGGGAGCGTGGGCACGCCTGACTGGGCAAAGCGTTCTTTGCTGGCCGATTTGCTCATGGCCAGGCGACTGGCGGCGGGACCGGAACCGGTGTAGGGAATGCCGAGTTGCTCGAGCCTGGCCTGGACGCGGCCGTCTTCGCCGGCGCCGCCATGCAGGGCGATAAAGCAGGCGTGGAAGCGCCCCGCGCGAAGCTGTTCCCAGGGGTGAACGGTCGGGTCCCAGAGTCGCACGGCGTGGCCTGCCTGGCGCAAGGCCGCGGCAACGCATTGGCCGCTTTCGAGGCTGACCTCGCGTTCGGCCGAGTCGCCGCCGTACAGCACGGCCACCCGCAGTTTGGGCCGCCGCTGAAGTTGAAGGCTATGGATGTTCGTCATGCGCATTCCTCCTTGAATGCCGCGCGGCTCTCTCGCAGGCCGCCGCTGGGTTGTCGCTGGCGCGAAAGTGTGCCTGGCCTACCCCTGGTAGCTTGCCGGCTGCGATCTTCGCCTGTTTGGCGGCCAGCGACAAGACCGGTTCTGGGTTGTGGACAGAGGCCGTGAAAGCTGAGCAAGCTGACAGCGATGCTGGCAGAGAGGGAGGCGCGGATTCAACGAGAAAAAATAGCCTCGCAGGTTCCGTGTAAGAGTTATCGGATTCGAAGCAGAACAACCTCCCAAGATCAACCGATTGTCATTCTGCCTCGGTGTCGTTCTAGCGACGGTAGCCGAACGAAGCTCGTTGTCCAACACGGCGGATACCTCGTTTCGAACGTGTTCGCAATTCGGGCCGCCGCTCTCGTGCGCTGGATCCCCGCCGTCGCGGGGATGACGAGTTGTTGGGATGCTATTTTAATTCTTGATCCATCACGTCGAGCTTTGGTTCAGTCCAGCCCTCGGGGCTTGAGGATTTCTTGCATGACGATGGCGTTGCGGAGACCGTCGGGTGACATGAGCAATTTGGCAAAATCGGATCGGCCGGGGGTGTTTTGGGGTGAGGCTTTACTTCCGGTGATGGTGCTGCCGTAGACCCGATCGTCGTCGGATGAGGAGAGCAGGGAACTGCCGAGCGACCCCACCTCGTGATCGAAGGTGGAGTGCAGCCGGGCTTCGGTCGATTCGTCGACCTGTTCTAACGACGACTGAAAGCCAAAGGCGGGTGGGCGGACGTCTTTTTCTTCCTGGCGAATCAGGCTTTGCACCTGGGCCGGCACGCTTGGGGTGCGTGCCGCGGGGGGCTTGGGACCGGTGAGCGAGGGCATGGGTTTGGAGAGGGGCGCGCGGGGATCGTCGGCGCGCTCGCCCGACATGCGCCCTTCGACCGGGGCTCCGGGACGGCGGCCGCCCAGACCGGGCTTGCCGGCGTTGCCACGCGCGGGGGTTGGTCTGCCCTGCGGCTGTTCACCGCGTTTTTGGGAAGCGCGGCGGAGAAACGTGTCGATTTCGTCTTCGGGCTGCTCTTGCTGGGCTTTGACGGGGCGCGGTTGGGGGCGGGCCGGGGCCTTTTTGTTGGCTTCCTGGTTTTTGGCCGCAACCTGGTTGATGATCCAAACCACGATCGAGAACAGCACGAACAGCACCGAGAGCAGGCTGCTGATATCGGCAAACAATGGCACGGTCATCGCGGCGACGGGATTGGTCATGCGTTGGACCCCCGGACTTCGCCGATGGTGCCTTGGGCGATGGCTTTGCGCATGTCGGTATCTGCCTGCACGTTGCGCAGGCGGTAGAAATCGAGGATGCCGAGCTGGCCCGTATTGAAGGCTTCGGCGATGGCCTTGGGCACTTCGGCTTCGGCCTCGGTGAGGCGAGCCCGGCTTTCTTCGATGCGGGCGATGTTTTCTTGTTCTTGGGCCACGGCCATGGCTCGGCGGCTTTCGGCCTTGGCTCGCGCCACGCGGGTATCGGCTTCGGCCTGATCGGCCTGGAGTCGGGCGCCGATGTTCATGCCCACGTCGATATCGGCGATATCGATGGAGACAATCTCGTAGGCGGTTTGCGAATCGAGCTTGCGGGCCAGCACGGCTTTGGAAATTCGGTCGGGGTTTTCCAGCACTTCTTTATGCGTACGCGCCGAGCCGATCGCGCTGACAATGCCTTCGCCCACGCGAGCGACGATGGTTTCTTCGCCGGCTCCACCGATGAGCTGGTGCAAGGCGGCTCGCACCGTAACGCGGGCTTTCACCTTGAGTTGAATGCCGTTTTTGGCCACGGCGTCGAGCGTTTCGCGGCCTCCACCCTTGGCGGGGCAATCGATCACCTTGGGGTACACGCTGGTTTGCACGGCTTCGAGCACGTTGCGGCCGGCGAGGTCGATGGCGGTGGCCAGTTTGAAATCGAGGGCGACGATCTTGGCCTTGCTGGCGGCAATCATGGAGCGAATGACGAGCGGCACGTTGCCGCCCGCCAGGTAATGGGCTTCGAGGGCTTTGCTGGTGATGCCGGTATCTTCGCCCAGGCCGGCTTGCACGGCCATGATTTTGCTGCGGACGATGACCGTGGGGTTGACCTTGCGGAAGGTCATGCCAAGGAGGTCCAAAATGCCAATCTGGGCGCCGGTGGTCACGGATTGGATCCAGAGCCTGAAGTAGCGGGCAAAGATGGCGAAGACCACCAGGCCGCCAATTAGCAGGGCAAAGAGCACGATGATAAAAATCAGGTCCGATTTATCCATCGGGCCATCGGCGGCGAACAATAACATATTACGGTCTCTAAATTTGGGACAGCTGGTCCGTGCTGGGCAAGGCCTGCGTTTCCTGTAGCGGAGCGAGGGGAGGCTGTCAAGAAACTGCCGCCCCGCAAACCTCCGATCTCAGGAAACGGCGTCGTCGAACGGGTCGAGTCCTAATGAGTCGATGGGGCGAGATAAGAGGTCGTCTTGTTCCTGGCCGCGCTGGGAGTCGGGGGACTGTTGTTTTTGTTGGGCGGCGAGCTCTTGTTGTTCTTCTTGCTCGTCGATGGGCCTGACCACCACGCGATTGGCGCGGACTTCGACGACTCGCACGGCCTGGCCGGACTCGATGGCCATGCCTTCGCTCACGGCGTCGATTACTTTGCCATCGACCAGAATGGCGCCGCTGGGCAGCATCAAGCTTTTGGCGCGGCCGACTTTCCCCAGCAGTTCTCGCATGCCGCGGCGGGAAGGGCTATCGGGGAGCACGTCTTCGCTGGTGGGGGCGCCGAGGAGGATGCGGCGGCCGATCGGCGTGTTGGGCCACCACTTGAGCGCGAAGAAAATGATGGCGGGGGTGGCCACGACGGCCGCCACGAGCAGCAGGGTGCCTTCGATGGGACCGCTAAAGTAGGCCAAGCCCACGGCAGCTAGCACGGCGAACACGGCCAGCACGCCGAGCACCCCGCCCGATGGCAAAAAGGCTTCTAGCAACATGAGGGCCAGTCCCGCCAAAAGCAGCACAATGGCCCACATCAAGTAGACCGTCACCGTTGCAATCCTCCGAGAGGCAGTTGGATGGGAAACCCTGCTATTTTGGCGCGCGGCACGAAGCTTGGGAAGCGTTTGCCGCCACCGAGCCCAAGGTTCCCCTGAAACGCTATCTGGGTGTATTCTACTCGCTTGCCGATCCGCGGTCCCGATTCATTTGTGAGGATCGTTCTGGCCGGGGCGGGGTTGGGGTTCGTGCCGGACGCCTCGCAGCAGGTTGCTGGCCCTCCCCACGGAGCCCGACCCAAACCGGGATTGGATTTCATCGAGCACGCCATCCAGCCGGCCGTGTTTCTGTTGGTCGGGCTCGTCGAACAGCTCGCGCTGCACGTGTTCGCGACGGACCAGGCCGGCCACGCCCATGCCCAGCAGACGCAGGCCGGAGAATCTGGCCCCCAGGCTGCTTTCCAGCAGGGCCACGGCGGCTTGCCACAGTTCTTCGGTGCCGTGGGAAGGCGCCGGCAGGGTATGCGCGCGGGTCATGGTGCGGAAGTCGGGGAACCGCAACTTGAGCTGGACGGTAGAACCGCGAAGCCCTTGCTTGCGCAACCGCCGGCCCACCTGTTCGGTAAGTTCCAGGAGCCAGGCTCGGAGGATTTCGCGATCGCTGACATCGGCCGCGAAGGTGGTTTCGTGCGAAATGGACTTGGCGTTGCGGTCGGGCACGACGGGGCGATCGTCGAGGCCGTGGGCCAGGCGGTGGAAATGATCTCCCTGGCTGCCGAAGCGCTGCCGCAAGGTTTCGACCGGCAGCCGCCGCAGTTGGCCGATGGTTTGAATGCCGAGGGCTTGGAGCGCGCCGTCGGTCACGCGGCCCACGCCCCAGATTCTGCCGACGGGGAGGGGGTCGAGAAATTCTTGCACGCGCTGGGGATCGACCACCACCAGGGCGTTGGGTTTTTGCAGGTCGCTGGCAATCTTGGCCAAGAACTTGCTGGGGGCCACGCCCACCGAAGCCACCAGGCCGGTTTCGCGAAGGATGTCGGCCTTGAGCTGGTGGGCAATTTCCACGGCACTGCCGAAGAGGGTTTGGCTGCCGGTGGCGTCGAGGAAGGCTTCGTCGAGCGAAAGGGGCTCGACCAGCGGGGTGTAGCGAAAGAAGATCTCGCGAATCTGGTCCGAAATCTCCGCGTAATAGCTCATCCGCGGACGCAGAACCACCGCCGCGGGGCAGAGTCGCAGCGCGGTGGCGGTGGGCATGGCGCTATGCACGCCGAATTTGCGGACCACATAATTCGCGGCCGCCACCACCCCCCGACCTTCGGGCGTGCCCCCCACGATCAGCGGACGCCCGGCCAACTCTGGCCGATCCCGCTCTTCGACCGAGGCATAAAAGGCGTCCATATCTACGTGCAGGATCATGGGATCACCTGGGTGAGAAACGTCGTGGGCCTCTGGATTCACAACGTGTGCCAGCTCTGCCAGTGCTCACGGGCCGTCATTTTACCACCCCCGTTGGCATACCGCACAATCGTGGGAAGCCAACGACTGCTGCTGGGGTGAATCCAACCAACGTAAACTCGGGCAAATGCCTATTTCTGAATGTGCTTCATCCTGTTGCGGGGCATCATCACCCTCCCCGAGAGTGGATCAACGGTCATCCATCGCGTCCGCGTCCATTCACACTGGCACAGCCCATTGGCACACAGTTGCTAACGAGCTTCGGATTGCACGAAAAACAAAGTCGGCTTTCGCTCCGCGAAAGCAAATCCTTTCGCGGAGCGAAAGGCGACTATGTCCGAAAGTTATTCTTCATGGGTTCCTTCGTCCATGCGCCGCCGAATGTAACGGATGGCATCTTGAAGTGATTCCATTCGCTCGGCCTGAGCATCGGGAATATCGATGTCGTACTGTTCTTCCAGTTCCATCACCAGTTCGACCCAATCCAGCGAGCTCAAACCCAGGCTGGCAAACGAATCATCGAGGTTAATTTGATCTCGCCCGGCCTGGGTGGCTATGCGATCGCGAAACCACCACAACAACTGTCCGCACGCAGGGCAGCACGCGTCGCCGCCAGGGTACGAAGGTTCGACGGCAGCCAACGCACCGCAAACAGGGCAGCGATGAGGGACTCCCTCGGGTGTTCTTGATGAAATGGTCATGGATTAAAGTATCCCTGACGGCAGTGGCACACTTTTCGCACCGTACTCGCATGCTAACGAGCCTTAACCATGCGCCGCCGGATGTAGCCGATGGCGCCTTGAACGGTTTGAATCTGCTCGATGTCTTCCTCCGGAACGTCGATCTGGAACTCTTCTTCAAAGTCCAGCACCATTTCCACCCATTCCAGCGAGCTCAAGCCCAGGGCGGCAAACGAATCGTGCAAATGAACGTCGTCAAATCGACCCTGCCTGGTGAGCCGGTCGCGAAACCACTCCAGCAACTCCCCACACGCGGGGCAGCAGGCGTCGCCGGTGGGGCGCGGGGGTTCGACGGTCGCCGCCGCGCCACAAACGGGGCAGCGCCGCGGAACGTCTTCGGGAGTTGTGGATGAGACGGTCATGGCCTCCCAGTATTATGCCCACGGGGGTGATCGCCAAGTAGCCCCCGCGCTCGCCAGACATTTGCCGATCATGCATTGTTAGCAGGCATGGACGGCGGCAGGCCGGCTTTCGCAAGTGTGCCAGCTTGCGGTCGAATGCGTCTTCCCTTGCAGAGCAGGCTTGCCACGACCACAAGCAGTGCGCGGCGGAGGCGGGCGTTCTACTTCGTTGACCGAGCCGTGAGCGGTTCGGCACTGCTCCCAAGGAACTGGCAGTTCCTTGGGAGCAGTGGCACACTTTTGTTGCCTACGTACATGTGCAACACGAGCAAGGGCATCCGTGCGATGAAGAGAACTCCCGCGAAGAATGAGCGCGGCCGTTCCGTCCGCTAATGATCATGCTTGAATGCCGGGTCGTCGGGGTTGCCGTTCGCGAGGAGGTAGGCCAGCAGGTCGAGGATTTGTTCCTTGTTGAGCGTGTTGAGCAAGCCGGAGGGCATGATGGAAAGCGGGGTGGCGCCGCGGGCCTCGATGGATTTTTTGGCAATCACCTGTTCTTTGGCGGGGCTGCCGGCGAGGATGGTGAGGGTGTCGGCGTTCTCGGTGACGATGATGCCGGTGTGAATGGCGCCGTCGTCTACCTGCAGAATGGTCTGGCGATATTTCTGATCGATGTTGCGCGAGGACTCCAGGATTTCGAGCAGCAGGGCTTTGGCGTCGTGCTTGTATTTCTTGACGGTCTCGTCGATGTTGGGGCCGACCGATTGGCGGAAGCCGCCCGCGGCGCTCACCGAGCTGGCTGCGTCGTCTTTGTTCAGTTTGTGACACTGCACGCAGCCCAGCGTGGTGAACAGCAGCTTGCCTTCGATAAAGTTGCGGTGTTGTTTCACGCGCGGCAGGTCCGCGGTGAAGTCGCCGGGTTTCCATTCGGTGATCTTGATTTGCTGCTGGGGATTCTTGGCGAGAAATTCCTCAAGGTTATCCGTGACGAACAGCATGCCGCGCATGAGGCGGTGATGGCCGGGGAAGGAGCAGATATAGGGGTAGGCTCCTTCGACCGTGGGGGCGGTGAATTCGATGACTTCTTCTTGGCCGTAGTCGACAAGTTGGCTGTGCCAGAGGATGTGGGGGCTTTCGGGCACGAAGGCGACATCGAAGCCGCGGGCGCCCAGGTTGATGGCGGCGAGTCCGACCTCGTCGGCCTTGCCGGGATTGACGAGCATGATGTTGTGAGGCATGAAATCGTAGTTGCCGAACGTCAGCTTGACCTTTTTGCCCGGCTTGACGGTGAGCTCCTTCACGTCGTACATCATGCGTTCGGGGATCGTGCCGATGCGGATGGTGGTGAGTTCCGGCGTATCGCCGAGGATGCCGGACTTTTCCGAGGAGGCGAGCGCCGTTTCGGCGATGATGCCGCCGCGGAGGGTTTTCTCCACATTGGCCCAGAAGTGCCGCACGGTTTTCGCGGCAATTCGCGCGTGCGGCTCCGGGGAATTCAACACCTGTTGCAGCAAGTCGAGATCCTTCACATTGTGTTGCTGGTGCAGCCAGAGGGCTTCGAGCAGATGATGCGCGTGGGCGGCATTTTGGGGATCGAACTGTTTGATCCACTCCTTGGTGGCGGCGATGACCTCCTGGGAGTCGCGTTCGCTGAGCTCGATCCGCGTGCGGTGGCGAATGCCATCGATGGGCGATTTGAGATTTTCGAGCAACGTGGGGATGGGCTGGCCGTCGATGGGGACCGGTTGTTGCAGCGGCCGGTCGATGGCGGTCATGCGATAGATGCGGCCGTGCACGTGGTCGCGGTTGGGGTCGCGAACATTGTGCTGCATGTGGCCGATGATGACGTTTTGCCAGTCGCTGAAATACAGCGAGCCATCGGGGGCGAAGATGGCGTCGGAGGGGCGGAAGTTCTTGTCGCCGCTCATCATCAGGCCGCGGGACTTGTCTTCGGTTTTGGCGCCGTCGCCGTTATCGCGGACGACGGTCAGTTCGGCGCCGGCCGGTTCGCCCCACACGGCGCCGGTTTCTGGATTGCGCTCAAGGTGATAGTGCTTGATGCCGAGGAAACCGATCACGTTGCAAATCAGGAAGTCTCCCTGCATCGACTCGGGGAAGTGCGCGCTGCTGACCACTTCGCTGGCGGTGACGGGTCGGACTTCTTTCTGGAGCAGTTCGTGCATTTTGAAGCCGTTGCCGTCGGGTCGCACCTGGTAGGCGCGGCCGCCGGTGCCGTCGGTGGCGTAGTGGTAACCCCAGTAGTCGAAGGAAATACCGTGGGGGTTGGGGGAGTTGGTGGCGTGCATGGAGATGGTGAACCGGCGCGGGTCAAAGCGATACATGGCCGACGCGGATGATTGCAGCGAGGGACCCCAGGGGTGCTCGTGGTTGTGCACCATGAAGACGCCGCTCTGCCAGTAGATGCCGCCGTCGGGTCCGTAGATCAGGTTGTTGGCGCCGTGGTGCGTGTCGGAGGAGTCGAGCCCTTGCAGGATGCTGGTTCGCACGTCGGCCACGTCGTCTCCGTCGGTGTCTTTGAGGAACAGCAATTCGGACTGGCAAGTGACAATCACCCCGCCGTTCCAGAATTCGAAGCCAAGGGGGTTTTGCACCTTGGCAAACTCGGTGAGGCGATCGGCGACGCCGTCCTGGTTGTCGTCGTGAAGAATGACGAGCGCGTCGTTCATGGGCTGGAGCGGCTCCCACTTGGGATAGCTTGGCCACACGGCGGCCCAAAGGCGACCTTGGGTATCGAACTGCAACTGCACCGGCTTGATGAGTTGCGGGAAGCGGGCCTCGTCGGCGAACAGGTTCACGCGAAAGCCGGGGGCCACGGCCAGGTGCTGGAGGGCCTCTTCACCGCCGAGGTAGTTCAGCGAACCTTCTTTAACCGCGCTGGAGCTTTGGCTGCCGCCGCCCACATTCGAGATCACCGGCACCGGCCGCGGCACGTTGCTGTCGTCGATGGTCTTGTCTTGGCCGGCGGCGCGTGCCCAAACGAGCTCGTCGCGGTTGGCGGTCATGATGTCGAGCATGACGAGTTCGGGCTGGAGCACGTCGGCGTTGCTCTGGTCGTTGACGAATTTCAGGGTCGAGCGACTGCCCCAGATGTCGTTGCCGTCGGAAGCGCGGTAGCGGTTCCACCAGTGCAAATTCTTATCGAGCACGGCCTGGCGCAGCGCGCCCAGCGAAGCGGAATCGCCGACCGGCTTGCCCAGCAGTTGGCGGGCGATGACCTCGGCGAGTTGGCGGTTGCCTTCTTCCGAGAGATGGACGCCGTTGATGGTGAGGGGCCGCGACGCGTGCTCGAAGAGATCGAGCGAGGGGTGGAACAGATCGACGTAGGCCACGCCCGCTTCTTGCGCGGCGGCTTCGGTGGCCCTGGTGTAGGCCGCGAGCCGGACGTTATGAATGCGGCCGTCGGGCAGGTTGGGGTTGCGGGTGTTCTCGTGCGCGAGGGGACTGAACAGGACGATTCGCGGGAAGCTTTCGCCGCTGGGTTTGGCGGCGCGCGTTTTCTGGACGAAGTCGAGCAGCAGTTGCTGGTACTCGGCCGGTTTGGACTCGAACGATTCGTTGTAGCCAAAGAAGGCAAACACCACGGTGGGCTTTACCTTTTGCAGATAGGCGGCCATGGAGAGCTGGCCTGAGCTGCGGGGGTAGTTGTTGGGGCGGTCGCCGCTGGCGCTCATGTTGCGGAAGCGCACCTGTTGGTCGACCAACTGGCTTTGCAGCAGGGTTTCCAACCAGCCGTCGTGCTGCATGCGATCGGCGAGGCCGTTGCCAAGGATGGCGACGACGTCGCCCTTCTGGAAGGCGAACGGTAGCGGGTCGCGGTAGTCGGCGGGCACGTTGGCCAGCGTGGCGTCGGGCGGCGGGTTGTTACTGGCTGGCTTGGCGCCGGCCACGACAGCCGAACCGGCGCGACCGTTGTAATCGAAGTAGCTCACGCGGCCTTCGTTTTGGACGTCTAATTCCAGCACTTGCGGGGCGGCGATGCCTGCCGCGTGAAAGACTTCTTTCCGGTCGGCATCGAGCAGCGTGACCTTGAAATTCTCGAGACGGCTCTCGAAGCCGCTACGATTCCAAATGCCGATCTTCTCGATATTGTGCGCGCTACCGAGATCGAGTTCCCACCAGGGATTCTGTTCGCCCGCGTTGGAGGTGTGCGTTTGGCCTTGCTTGTTGTAGTCGGGGCTTTTGTTGCCATCGATCGCTCTCGATGCGGCACTATTGCCCATGGTGCTGGACTGCGTGGCTTTGCCAGCGGGGGCGATATTTTTGCCACCGCTGAAGACCTCGACTTCGGCCAGCGTGAGGATGCGTTTGTCGCCCGGCAGCTCGATGCGTACCAATCGAGCCGGCTTGCCTGTGGTGAATACGTCGCGGGCTCTGCTGCCAGAGGGGGGAGCTTCGGCTTTGGCCTGCGCCTGCTGCTCGCCGTTGTTGGCTTTCGCTCCGCTCGGCTGTTGTTCGATTTTCTTTGGAGCCGGCGCGGAGGGATTCTGTGTGTTGTGGTTGGCCGGAATGGGGCTTTCGAAACCGGCATAGTCTTGGGGTTTGATGCCGCGGGCGTGGCTGCCGTTGCCGAAGGTGTTGGGTTGGAAGGGTCCGACGAAGGCGATCTTGGCGTCGGGCTTGATTGCGTTTTCCAGCCCCAGTGCCCAGAAGCA
This sequence comes from uncultured Pirellulales bacterium, assembly GCA_964445985.1. Classification (GTDB taxonomy): domain Bacteria; phylum Planctomycetota; class Planctomycetia; order Pirellulales; family S012-138; genus CAYUMU01. The sequence goes on from CAYUMU010000091.1 coordinate 22,670, forward strand.
GCCATTGACCAGCATGCGACGATAGCCGTCGTTGAGCAGGTCTTCGGGGGTGCCGTAGAGCGAGGTGAAGACGCGGCCGGCTTTGCCCGACTTGGAGGTGTAGGCCCGGGTCCATTCGGAGGGCATGGGGGGTTTGGTTTCATCGGCGGGCGCATCGGGCCGCATGCCATTGAGGGGTTGGGCCATGGTGAGGACCTCGCCCGTGGTCGGCTTGCCGACATAGCCGCCGGCCTGGACCCAGACATCTTTGACCCCGCGCAAGATCGGGTGATCTTGCTTGCCGTCGACGATGGTGATGCGCGTGCTTTGCTGGTGATTGCGGCCGTAGTGGCCGACCCAGGTTTGTCCTAGCACTTGATGGCCAAAGCCGAGTTCGTAGTCGGACCCTTGGGAGTTGAAGGCATATTTGGCGAAGGGGTCGGTCTCATTCATTTTGAAGGCATGGGTGGCCGTGCGGAGGCCCACGACGGGGCCGCCGCGATTGAGATAGTCATCGAGGTGCCGCATTTGCTCTGGGGGAAAGTTTTGGAACCGCAAGAAGACCACGGCCAGGTCGGCGGTCTTCAGGGCTTCCATTCCGGGCATGTTGGAATTGCCGGGCACGATCTCGCCCGATTGCGGGTCGACATTGAAAAGCACGGTGCACTTGAAACCGTGATGCCTGGCGAGGATGCGGGCGAGTGCCGGCAGCGTTTCTTCGGAGCGATATTCATGATCGCCTGCCAGGAAGACAATGTGCTTGCCCAGGCCGGGGCCAGCGGTTCCTTCGTGGACCAGAGGTTGGGCGGCGGCGCTCCCGGCGAGCAGCAGCAGCCCCATCATCACGGTGACCATTCGCATCGAGTTCATCAAAAGCACCTGTTTTTTTTTCAAAGTTGAAATCATCTGCTGCCGCTCCGCCGTTTCTACCGCCGGCTTGACTACAGGTTAACTCCCAAAGCGGCCGTTGTCGCCCAACTGTGTTGGCATTGTGGCAAAGCGCCCTGAACTGCCGAGCCTACCTGCTGGACGCGGGAACTGCCAGGCTTGGCTGATCGTCGGCGCGGGTGGTACGCACGGGGGTGCATACCGGTTCTGTGCCAAGCGTGCGTGAGGATTTGGGGTGGGGTTATTCACCGGCTAGTTCGAACTTCACGCCTTGGGCCAGGGGGAGGTGTTGGCCGCCGTTGATGGTGCAGGTTTGGCGGCGCATGTAGGCTTTCCAGGCGTCGGAGCCGGCTTCGCGGCCGCCGCCGGTATCTTTTTCGCCGCCGAACGCGCCGCCGATTTCCGCCCCGGAGGTGCCGATGTTGACGTTGGCGATGCCGCAATCGCTGCCCGCGGGAGAGAGGAATTGCTCCATTTCGCTGATGCGATCGGTGAAGATGGCGGAGGATAGCCCTTGCGGCACGCCGTTGTGATGTCGCAGGGCTTCGTCCAGATGGCGGTAGCTCATGACGTAGAGAATGGGGGCGAAGGTTTCCGTCGATACGATCGGCATTTCGGGCCGGGCCGCGACCAGGGCGGGCGTGACAAAGTTGCCTGGCTGCTCGAGCGGTTGTCCTCCGTGGAGGATTTCGCCACCGGCCGATTCGGCCGCGCGGAGCGCTTGTTGCATGTGGGCCACGGCGGCCGGGCAGATGAGGGGGCCGACGAGGACGCCGTCTTCCCAGGGGTTGCCAATGGTGAGGCTGGCATAGGCCGCTTTGAGGCGGTCGATGACGTCAGCGGCGATGTCTTCGTGCACGAACAAGCGTCGCAGGGTGGTGCAGCGCTGGCCGGCGGTGCCGACGGCGGCGAAGACGATGGCCCTGAGGGCCAGGTCGAGATTGGCCGAAGGCGTGAGGATGGCCGCGTTGTTGCCGCCGAGTTCCAGTAGGCTGCGACCGAGCCGGGCCGCCACGGTTTGGCCCACGCTACGGCCCATCTCGCAACTGCCGGTGGCCGAGATCAGCGGGAAGGCGGGGTCTTCAGCCAGCCACTTGCCCACCTGGGCATCGTGGCCAAGGCAGAGGTTGAACACGTCGGTAGCCGGTTCATCGAGCTCGCTGGCCACGCGATGCACCAGGTGTTGCACGGCGATGGCGGTGAGCGGCGTGCGGGGCGAAGGCTTCCAAACCGAGGCGTTGCCGCAGACGGCGGCCAGCGTGGCGTTCCAGGCCCAAACGGCGACGGGGAAGTTGAAGGCCGTGATGATGCCGACAGGCCCTAGGGGATGCCATTGCTCGAAGAGCCGATGTTGGGGGCGTTCGCTGGCGATGGTCAGGCCGTGCAATTGCCGGCTCATGCCGACGGCGAAGTCGCACATATCGATCATTTCTTGCACTTCGCCGACGCCTTCGCTCTTGATTTTGCCGGTTTCGAGCGTGACCAGCAGACCAAGATCGGCGCGGTGCTCGCGCAGGGCCAGGCCCAGGCGGCGGATGAGCTCGCCACGCACGGGGGCAGGCACGCTTCGCCAGCGGTGAAAGGCGGCTTGAGCGGCGTGCGTCACGCGCTCGTAGCTGGCGCGGTCGGCGGTACGCACCTGGCCGATGATTTCGCCCGTGGCCGGGTTGAGGGAGTCGACGGTGGGGCCGCCAGGCTCGTTGATCCAGGCTCCCCCGCAACTAACACCGGACTGGACAGACAGAATGCCCAAGTTGCCTAACGATTCTGCGAACATGGTGCTTCGTTCCCCTGGGCGAATGGACGGGACCGGACGGCGCGAACTTCGGCCGGTCTGGCTACAGCTTCCACCATGCGGGAATCATAGAAGCCACCGGCGGGGCAGACAAACGGAAGCAAACGCGGAGCAATGCGAGGCCAGGCATTACCCGACATACCCAGTCCGCCCGCGTGCTCAATGCCCGCTCATTGCGGCCGATGGGCCGTTTCAATGCCTGCGACCTTGGACGCGGGCAAGGCCGGATCATCAACGCCCGCTCGACGGGCCAGCGGTATTCCTCCAACACGCCGTGCGTGGGCTTGTCATCTTCGGGGTAGATGACGGTCAGCATCGCCTCTACTCGCTGCGGGGGAAAGCGGAACAGGGAGTCAATCTGGTAGCGGAGGAAATGAGCGTACTGGGCGCCGGGGCCGCTGTAAACGTGGGTTACGATTTCAACGAGGAGCATGCCATCGCTAGCCATGAGTCACCCTTCATTCCGTGGCGAGCGTGGCGTCAAATTCCTTCATGGCCTCTTTAGCCTCGGATTCTTTAACGGCCGTTGTGTTCGTGGCCCACTCCTCATAGTCGTCGTAAAACTCCCACTCGCCATTGCCGCGGTAAATCTCAAGCATCATCGTCTTAAGCGGAAGTCGCAGTACAAACCCTTCTGAGATTCCGTATTCGTATTCTGGTTCCATTGCTACTCTCCCCCAGATTTTTTCCAGGCGTCCGTGTAAATGGTTGTCGAGTCAGACCTCCACTCGGCGAGTTGCTTGACCTCTTCCGCAGTGGTTGTTCTCCCCTCCGCGTGTGCCGCTCGGGTTACATTGCGTATCTGCTCGTATAGTTCGTGCCCTCGCCCCTCCTTGGCGGCGATCATTGCCTTGGTGTTGATTTGCAATTCGCAAGTAATTCCACCCTCCTTGGTAATCAAGAGTTGGACGTCCCGATAACCGTCTGGCGTTGGGTTCCCGAATCGGTTGTTTGGCCGCTCCGTGATACTCCACCCCTGAGACGCCATTTCTTCCCGTATTTCGTCGATCGTGCCCTTGATATCGTGGATGGAATCAACCGCGACGGTTCCGCGAACCAGGTCTTTCATGTACCCCCAGTTTCCGCGATACTTCATCATTTTCTTGTTGGCCGACGCCTCGCTCTTGATCGGCGCCAGAATGACAACCGGACCTTTGGATTCGCCGGTTTCAAATTCCTTGAGCATGGCAGCCCACTCGCCAGGTTTGTCGTTTCGGCGAGTCGTTGCCCCCAACCGCTTGTCCAGGCCAGTGCCTTCGTCAAGGAGAGCGTCGTATTCGGGCTTAGTTGCGGAGGCCGCTTTGAAAGCCGAGTCTTTGGTGCGGAATTGATGAATTGAGCTAGCCTGCAAACTTGATTCTACCTTCGTGAACAGGTTTTTAAGAGGTTCCCTGTTCTCTTTCTCGGTGGATTCCGAGCCGGATGCCGAATCTTTCGGAGCGAATTGGCCGGGGTTGCCGGGCTGGCCTCGCGGATGCTTTCGTTTGTCATCCTCGGACCACTTCGCGTACCGCTCGACTTCGACCCAATCCCGATAGGCCCTCAACACCATATCGCGGATTGACGGCGACGGGCGATAGGTCGCGTACCCCAACGACTCGTAGGCTTTGGCGAACCGCTCGACTAGCGATTCTTCGGGCCATACGACTCCGTGCCCGAAGCCCGCAGGTTTTCTTGAATCTCCCGAAAATGACTTAGCAAATGCTTCTTTTCCTCCGCCGTCAGGGGTCCGTACGATGTCTCGGAGTTCTTGGGCGAGTCGGTTTCCGATGGACTTTTTTCGCTTGGGGTTGGCTTTAAGTTCTGCTGCTGCTCGGTTGATGGCATCGCTGATCGGTCCTTTCAGGTTGGATTCGCGGTTGAACGTCTCGTAATCCTCGGCCGCCTTGGGTGGCACTGATCATTTTTTCGGGTGCCACTGGCAAAGCCCATTGGTATCGACACAAGCAAATGTATGGCAGGCATTCTGCCTGCCATAATGCGGCTCGGGGCTGGGTCGCCCCGGCTGGTTGCCCGGCCGGGGCTCCCGCGGATCCGTAC
>CAYUMU010000092.1:0-27278 GCA_964445985.1 uncultured Pirellulales bacterium
CTGTCCCTCGCCGTTTGAAGAAAACGGAATGACAGGAAGCCGCCTAAAGTGCAGGCCCAAAGGTGGACTCCATTTTGCCCTTCGGCCAGCCGCAATGCAACGCAGAAGAACCGCGGACGCAACTCCAGGAGACGCAATGTGCATTTCATGCCCGCAAGCTCGCGCGTGTTGGCCCAACAAGTGGCGAAGTCGATCGAGGCCGCGCACTCTAAGAAATAGAACGCCTGCACAAACGGGCAATCGCTTTCAAACATAACAACGAAAGCCGCGAATTCAGGTTCGCGGCTTTCGTTTCGGAGGAGTGGCTGTGAACGGGTGAAACGGCAGTTAAGGGTTTAGAATCGCCAGTTGATCATGGCCCGAGCGGTGAAGGGCGCGCCTGGGTAAATGTTGTACTCGTTGATGGAACTAGCGGCGTAGTCGGTATTGAACAGGTTTTCCAAGTAGAGTTGCGAATCGATGCAGCCGCGGCGATAGAACAAGCCGCCGTCCCAACGCAGGTAGTCTCGTAGATCGACCGAGCCGGCGAGGTTCGCCGTGCGATCCCCCATCGCCACCATGCCCAGGGCGACGCCGAAGGTTTGTTCGCTGTCTTGCAGCAGGTTGTAGCGCGTCCACAAGCTGCCCGAGTGCAGCGGCACGTTTCGTTGCCGCTGGCCAAAGATCAGGGGGTTCACGGGGTCGGTCAGGCGGGTGTCGGTGTAGGCGTAAGTGCCCACCACGCTCCACACGTCGGTGATTTGGCCTAGCATTTCAAATTCCACGCCTTGGGCGCGTTCGGAACCGACCTGAAAATACTGCGGCCCCATGCCGGTGAATGTCGAGAAGGGCACGTTGTCGCGTTCGGCCCAGAAACCGGCGACATGAAAGAACAGGTCATCCAAGAGCTGGGTCTTCACGCCCAACTCCACGCTTTGCCCCTTTTCCGACAGCACGTCGGCATTGGTGAACCCAAACCCGCCGCCGCCCGGCACGTTGAACGAGCGGCTGTAGTTGGAATAGATCGACACAATATCGGGGATGGGCTGGAGAACCAGGCCGACGCGGGGCGTGGTGGCTTCAAAATTTTGTTCGGTGCGAACGGAGCCCAAGCCAAAATTGCGATCGTACGTCAGTTTGATATCGTCGAAACGCACGCCGCCCAGCACCTGCACATACTCGTTCAATTCAACGTAGTCTTGCAGGTAGTAACCGTGACGTACCTGGCGGAAGACCGGGTAATCGGTGTTGAACGCCGTTGGACCGACGGGCGGATTGAGGTACTGCGGATTGGCCAGGTCGATGGGGGCCAATTGGAAGCCGCGGAAAGCCGCGTCGCTGTCGTAATACACGTGCTCGGTGCCGGCCACGATCTTGTGGTTCATGCCCAAGATTTCGGTGTTGCCGGCGATGTTGGCGATCAGCGAGCTGGAGCTCTCTTGGTCTTCGTCGTCTTGCCGCAGGCGGGCGAACGAGTTGGGCGCGACGGGCGGAAACGGCCCGGCGACCGGGTAGGAAAGCGAGGCCGGAAATTCGTAGAACACCGTGTACAAACCGATCGAGGCCGTCCAGTCCTCGTCCAGTTTTTGCGTCCAGACCAACTGGGTGCGGTAATCTTCGGTGTAGATGAAATCGTTGGCCGGTTCGCCGGCGTAAATGTTGTAGCGGTAGGCGCGGGCGTCGCCATTCAGAGCCGGCAACCCCTGGTCGCCGCGGCGGCGATTTTCGATGAACTCCGCTTCCCAGGTAATGTTGGTGTAGGCCGTGGGCGCCCAGGTTAAAGCCGGCGCGATCAGGTGACGTTCGGTAAAGCCAAAGTCGCGGTAGCTGTCGGTGTCTTCGTAGGCCACGTTCACGCGGGCAAAAATATTGTGCTCGTCCGACACCACGCCGTTCACGTCGGCCGTGTATCGCTGCAAACCCCAACTGCCAAACTGGCCGCCCACCACGCCAAAGGAGTCGTCGAGGGGCTTCTTGGTAACGAAGTTCACCGTGCCCGAGGGGGCCGAGGAACCATACACCACCGAGGCGGGGCCTTTGAGGATTTCTACCCGTTCAATGTTGGCGAAGTCGCGCGGCGTGTAGGTGGGGTCGAGAAAGCCGTTCTTGCGAAAGTCGCGGCTGCGAACTTCCAAACCGCGAATGAAAATCCGGTCTTGAAACAGGCCATCGCCCACGGGCGTTACGCCGGGCGAGTTGCGAATAATGTCGGTAAAATTCAGGGCTTGCTGATCCTGAATCAGGTCGCGAGTGATCACGTCCACGCTCAGCGGACTGGCGATGTTGTCGATGTTGATCAGGGTGCCCGTCGTGGAACTCTCGGCCAGGTAACCCCGCACGTTGGGGCTATCGAAGATCGACCCTTGCAGCACCGAAGCCAACGGCGCCGGCGTGGGATAAGGATTCGGATTGGGCGGGAACGGGTTCTCGGCTGGCTGCGGCGCTGTTTGTTCTTGCTCCGCTTCCACAATCCGCTCGGGAACCTCGGGAACCTCGGGAACCATGGGAACCATGGGAGCACTTGGCGGGGCTTGGGCGCGGCTGGCAGCCGGCAACAGAGCCAAGGCCGATGCTAGCAGCACCGGCACCCCCCAGCGTATTAGGGTCTGGTAAGTCAGAAAGCATCGCATCGTTGATCCGCCTCCCTGCGGTTGCCAATGTTTGAAATCTGTCTGCCTAAGGTGGGGAATCAGGCCTTGGCAATGACGCTACCAGCGAGTCAATCCCCGAAATAGGAACAATGCGGATTCGCGGCATCCTGCTCACGATCCGGTACTTCCGTTATCGGCAATCGCTCGAACATTCGTATATTCGTTGGAATGTTTTGCGTGCCAACCCAGGGCGGCGGTTGCCGTTTGTGCCGGTTGGGCAAAGCTGGGTGGCTACGATGGCGATCCTGCGGCCGAACATTCGGTTTCCGTAGGATCAACCCAGCAAATTAAGAACGGATGCGGAACCGGATCGGCATTTGGAACTCAAACGCCACCGCTTCTCCATTTCGCCTCGCCGGCAAAAACCGCCAGCTCAAGACTGCCGTGCGCGCGGCCTCGTCCAGCAACGCGTAACCGCTGCTTGCGGCGATCTCCACCCTGGCCACGGCTCCCTCGGCGGTGGTGCGCACGCGCAGCATCACGCGGCCTTGGTGCCTGGCGGCCAGTGAAGCCGCCGGATATTGCGGGGCCGGGTTCAGCGGGGCCTCGCGAGGGAGTTCATCGACCTGGGCGCCATTGCTGGCGATGGCCATCGGCGCGGAGACGGTAATGAGGGCCTGAATCAATTCCTCGTTGGCCTCTTGCCTGGCAAGGGGCTGAGGGGGAACGCTTTTCGTGCGGGGCTGCTGTGTCAGACGAGCAGGAGACTGGGTGGCAGACGTTTCTTGATCGACCGGCGGCTGGTTGGGAAGGGGCGGCAACTGTCGCTGGACGGAGGCCGTGACCATGGCCGGCGGACGCCGCTGCAAGATATCGACGGCTGGCGCCACTTCAGGCTCCGGCGGCCGCTTTTCGGGCGGAGCCGGCTCGAAATCGATCTGCAACTCAGGCTCGCTCTTGCTCGCACTCGGTTGGGCCGACGCCAATTGCGCCACCAGTTGAATGGAACTGCGACCCTGCTGCGTGGCCACTTGCACAAACCGAATCGAAGTGACCGCGAGCAGTGACAATAATAGCGCGATATGGAACGCAGCGCTGGTCCCAATCGAAATTGCGTTCTGTCGCGAAGGCATCATGGCGAACGAATGTTGAATCGGATGCTCAGGCCGCGGCGGCCCGCTGCCTCTTACAGTCAAACATTCTCATAAGCATGACAATGTCTGGCAAGTAAAAAGTTCGACTTTTCGCCCAGGGGGGAGAGCAGAGATCCGGACGAGCGCCGACGGAGACCAAGCGTCATGCCTTGGCAGTGCTCGAAGCCGCGCCCGAATGCGAAGCAGCGGGTTCGATCAAGCACGATCGAACCCGCCGCGTTTTTTGTCGCGCGCCCCGCGGCAATTCCTGCAAGTGCGCCCAGCCTGTTACCAGGGACCGCGAATGTAGTACACGCCAAATTGGCGGGTGTCGCTGGGCCAGTAGGGCGTGGGCAGGTAACCCGGCCGCGGGGTGTAGCCCACGGTCGGCACGTAAGACGGCCCGTAGTACTGGGGATAAATCGGCGTCACGGTGGTGTTGCCCACTCCCCAGGCGTAGTTGGTTTGGTAATTGGCCTGGGGCGGCACAACCAGGGCCACCGGTCGTCCCCACATGGTGTGGTAGTAGCCAGAGTGCCATTCCCCGCCGTAAACCACGTCGCCATCGGCAACGGGGCCGCCTCCTTGGTAAGAACCGCCTTCGTAGGTGGTTCCGCCATGGACGGCGTAGCCGGAACCGCCGTTGGTGACCGTTTGCGGCGCCTGAGCGTGGCCGTGGTGCGAGAAGGCTCCCGGGGGGACCATCTCGGTTCCTCCGGCCGGATCCCGCGCCAGCGCGGGCGAAGCGCTCCAGCCGCAGGCCAGGCCCACCAGGGCGCTGAACAAGAATCGAGTGCGTTTCATGATTAAAGTCCTTGTGGTGTGGATCAATACCACTGGATCGTGGTGACGGTGCTGCCGCCGTCACCGTGATCGCGGTAGTAGCGGCGACTGTGGTTGCGCCAGAGGAACTCGTGGGGCGCGAGCGGGCCGTAGCTAATCCAGGTATAGCCCACGAACTCCGGCACCGGCCGAGGACTCATATAAAGCCGCGGCGGATAGGGCGCGGCGCCCTGGGGCGGGTAGTAGTAGTTGTAGGTTAGGGGGGGAATGGACTGGGGAACAACTCCCATGCCTTCCACCATTTCTTGGGCCGAGGCGGTAGCGCCGCCCGCGGCCAGCGCCACGCCGGCGACCAGCGGGCAGATCAATTTGCGGATCATAGTGGGCCATGCTCCTGGGTTGTTAGGGTTGTCTGTATGCCGGGTCTGAGCAATCGCATCGGGCGCGGGACATGGCTTGCCCGCGAAATTGCGGCCAACATTGCCCCCCAAAGCTGGGAGAGAGGAATCTTCCACCAAGGCGTGGGCGACGCGATCGAACTTGACCAGGGACCGATAGAACGCCGTTGACCCAGTGGAATTCCTCCACCAACCCCTGGGGGCTAGCCGGAGGCCGCTCGCCGGTTGTTCGTCGCGGGTGTTTCGTCTCGGAAACACTAACGACAATCGGCGTGCTACCGAATGTTTCGGCTGCGCCAGCGAAAGGGGGTTAGTCTTTGTGGACCGGCGTCGCGCACTCGTGGAAAGGAGCGCCCCTACAAAGCGAACATGGCTGGGATTGCGGCTGAAAAACCGTTAGAATCGATACCGGTGGAAGCCTGCCGAGACCCACGCGGCGCGCCACCATGGGAACCGTTGCGTACTGGTTTTGAGAGCCATTTTGTCGCTTCGTACCCGCGGCGAATCGGCTGGCGCCCTCAGACGTTCTTTGCCGGTTGGCTTTCGCCCGCTTCTCTGCCACAATTGCCGCGGCAGTGGGGGGCAAACCGCACGCGGTGAGGGTGGTAAACTTGGTACGAATTGTGTCGATGGAACCGACTCCCCCTGTTCGCGCTACCCCACCAACCTTGGATCCCCGCATTTTCTTGAGGAGTGTATCGTCTTGGCAGGTTCTTCCGACGCTCGAACCGCCTCGCGGCAAGAAGCCATCGATCCCGCAAGCAATGGCCACAAATCCGCGAGCAATGGGGCCAGTATGAATAGCGACGCTGGCGAAAACGGCAAGTCGCAGCCACGCCGCCGACGTTCCACGGCCGAAACCATGGCGGCCAGCCAACGCGATATTTCGGTCAGCGAGTTCTTTGCCAAGAACCGCCACCTGCTCGGGTTCGACAATCCCCGCAAGGCGTTGCTTACCACCGTTAAAGAAGCGGTCGATAACGCGCTCGATGCCTGCGAAGAGGCGGGCATTCTGCCCGAGGTTTGGGTCCATATCGAAGCCACCGCCCCCAATCGTTACAAGGTTGGCATCCAAGACAATGGGCCGGGCATTGTCAAAAAACAAATCCCGCTGATCTTTGGCAAGTTGCTGTATGGCTCCAAGTTTCATCGCCTGCGCATGAGCCGCGGCCAGCAAGGTATTGGCATCAGCGCCGCCGGCATGTACGGCGTGCTCACCACTGGCAAGCCCGTCAAAATTGCCTCGAAGACCTCGCCCCGCAAGCCGGTGCATTACTTCGAAATCCAAATCGATACCAAGAAGAACAAGCCCGAGATTCTGAACGGCCGCGGAGAGGGCGTGGATATCGAGCCGGGCGAAAAGGGCCAGCAGCAGCTCGAAAAACTCGGCATCGAGTGGAAAGACAGCGTGGCCCACGGCACGCGGGTGACCATCGAGCTCGAAGCCCGCTATCAACGGGGTCGCGGGAGCGTGGACGAGTATCTGGAACAGACGGCCATCGCCAATCCCCACGTCCAACTGCATTTCCAAGATCCTGAAAACAACGTTCGCGACTATCTCCGCAGCACCGATGTGCTGCCGCCCGAGCCCAAGGAAATCAAGCCGCACCCCTACGGCGTGGAGTTGGGCATGCTCGCCACCATGCTCAAAGACGCCAAGGCGCCCACGCTTTCGCAGTTTCTCTCCACCAGTTTCACGCGTGTCAGCCCGATCATCGCCAAACGCATTTGCGATACCGCCAAGCTGAGCAGTCGCGCGCGGCCGGCCCGGATTGGGCGGCACGAGGTCGATAGTCTTTACAAGGCAATCCAAGAAACCCGTATTTCGGCCCCTTCGACCGATTGCCTGGCGCCGGTGGGCGAACCGCTGTTGCTGGAAGGCATTCGCCACGTGGTGCCTGGCGAGTTCTACGCGGCGCATACGCGGCCCCCTTCGGTCTATCGCGGCAATCCCTTCCAGATTGAAGTGGCGCTGGCCTACGGCGGCGCATCCACGTCCACGCGCGTGAGCCTGGAACAACTAAGAGAACTGCTCTCGGAAAGCGACGCCCGCAGTCTCAAACAATTTGTGATGGCCACGTTTGCCGGCGTGGGGGCCGAAGGGGCCGACCGGATTGTGAAGAGCTCGAAACTTGGCTCGCGCAAGGTGCCGCACAAGCTCCGTTCGAAAGAAATCGAGATTCTGCATCAGGCCCTGCAGAACGTGAACCTGGACGAAGGAAGTTCCATGAACGTGATGCGGTTCGCCAACCGCGTGCCGTTGCAGTTCCAGCAGGGGGCCTGCGTGATCACGCAGACCGTGCAAGGCACCAACTGGCGCAGCTATGGTTTGAGCCAGTCGCGAAACTCCATGCCCTCGGGGCCGGTGTCGATCATGGTTCACATGGCCAGCGTGTGGGTGCCGTTCACCAGCGAAAGCAAAGAGGCCGTGGCGGGCTACCCCGAAATCCAAAAGGAAATCCGCCTGGCCCTGCAAGCCGTGGGCCGCAAGCTCGGCATGTACCTCCGCCGCCGCGCCCATGTGAAACAGGAAGGCGAACGGCGCAACCTATTTTTGCGGTATCTGAAAGAGGTCGCCACGGCCGTGAGCAAGCTCAACAATGTCGATCGCGACACCCTGTACGATCAGTTGATGACCGTCGCCCACAAGAAAACGGCCGCCGCCGATATTCAGCTCGATGAACATGGCAAAGCGATTCAGCAACCGCTAGAAGACGTGGATTACGGCGGCAGCGTGATCATTGTAGATCCTCAAGGCCAGAGGGTCGTGCCCGGCGCGGCCGACGCCTCTTAGTTAACCGGCAAAACGGGGGGCCACGCCGGGCCGCCGAGCCGGCTGGGGTTCAAGCAGTTTTATTTCGATTGGCTGCCCATTTAAGTGGCGGCCTGTGCATCGATTTTCGCACGATGGGTCGCTGCTGCTTGGCAGATAGGCACGCTCTGCACGAACTGCCCGCGATAGCAGTTCCACCGTTCCGCCCATAAGGAGGGACGAGGTCCGGTTTTTTGGGGATTTTTCCCGATCCGGGTTGAGTGCCGCTCAAGAGCCGCTCTGGCGGGGAAACTCCGGGCTTTTCTGCCCCCCGGAGGGTCCGCGGGCCTGGTTCATTCCCCAATTCGGCAGGCGCCATCCCGCCGGCATGGCACGCGACTTGCCTTAACGGCTATCTCGGATGGCGAACCGCCGTGCATGGATCGAGCCGGCCAAAGTTTCAATCTTTGCGGCTCAATCATACTTTCAACATACGGGTGTGTTCTCCTGAATGGATTGACGGAGATGTTGGTGGAGCCGCTCCCAACCGCGGCATGCAAAAAAGATCGCCTTGTAAGAAACAACGCCCGCCCGCCTTCGCCAATGTTTGAGATTCGGCGGCCTTGTGCCCAGTTTGATTAGGCCGTCCTTTAACGATCAGGAACATGTATGAGTACGTTGGCCTACGTCGGTCGAGCGCTGCACAGTGTTGGCATCCATGTGGTAATGCCATTGCCTGCCGAAACGGAGAACAGCGAAACCCGGCAATTGGTCGTTCGCTCGTGGATGGGCGCGGCTCGCGACGAGCTGCAGGCAGGCTTCGCCATTCCGCTCTGGCTCAAGGCGTGTCTCTGGCTGACAGTCATCATGGCGACCGGCGGAACCTTTCTGGTCATGGAATTGGGGCGAGCCCGCGTGCAGGAGCAGGCGGTGCGCGAAGTCAACCGCCTGGGCGGCGCCGTCTATTATGCTCACTCGAACCAGGCCAGCGACCGGTTGCACCCCGAGGCGCGATCGATCATTCCGCTTTGGATTCGCCAACGAACCGCCGCTCACTTTTTGACATACGCGGAAGAAGCCCTCTTTTCGTCGTCCTCGATCCAGGACGATGACCTCCGCCACCTGGCAGGCCTGTCGTCGCTGAAGAAGTTGACGTTCGTCACCGGCAACATTACCGATGCGGGGCTTCGCCACCTCGAACAGCTCGATTCGCTCACCGAGCTCACGCTATCGCATACCCAGGTTGGCAGCGGCGGAATGCAATCGCTCGCCAAGCTACATTGCCTGGAATCGCTCTATCTGCGGCGCAGCCAGCTAGGCGATGAGGGCCTGTTGCACCTCGCCGGGCTTCGTAGTTTGGAGAAGTTGGACATCGCCGGCACCGAGGTCACCGATAATGGCATCAAGCATCTGGCCCGGTTGCGATTGAACCGTTTGGAATTGCAGAATACGGCCGTCACCGATCACTCGGTACTCGCGCTGGCCTCGATGCAATCGCTCGAATATCTCAATATCTCGGGAACGCAGATCAGCGATTCAGGGCTTACGCGGCTGCGTTTGGCGCTGCCCAACGCCCAGATCTATCGTTGAAAAAATTGTGGTTCAACTGACGGCTTTCTCCCCCTTCGCACACATGCAGTCTCGATTGGGGGGAATCGCTTTACGACTTCGATGGCAAGAATCTTGCGACCAGGGCCGCCGGGGCTCCGATATCCACAACCTTGAGCTCACCGACATACGCCCTGGCGGCCTTTTTCAACAATCCTGGTTTGGCGGCCACGAAGGTGCAGGTGAGCGTGGCCCGAATCGCTTGGCCGGCCACTTCGCCCGTATCGGCGTTCAAGCCCGAGGGCAAATCCACCGCCACAATTGGCGGACCGGCCGCGTTCATGGCGTCGATCGCGCCATCCAATGGCGGGCGCGGAGCCCCGCTCACGCCCGTCCCCAGCAGGGCATCCACAATCACCCCTGCCTCGCACAAGGCGCTTGTCCACTGGTCCGCAGCCACAGCCTGCGAGCCAACCGCCGCGATCAGATCCATTCCGCTCCTCCGCACAATCTCGAAGTTCAGAGCGGCGTCGCCACGCAGTTCGTGCGGCTCGGCAAACAACACCATCCGCACGGCGTATCCCCGCGATTCCAAATGCCGGGCAATCACAAAACCATCGCCAGCATTGTTCCCCTTGCCGCAACAAATCACGGCAGGGCCGGGGAAGCCCGCGGCAACGATGGCCTCCACCACGCCACGGCCGGCGTTTTCCATCAACAGCACGCTGGGCATCCCATAGCGCTGGACCGCCTCGCGATCGAACGCCCTGGCCTGTTCGCAGGTAAGCACGGGGGGCCGAGGATGCATGGTGTGGAGAAAAGCCGATGCCGAGCTGTGAGCAAACTGCTTCGATTTCCTGGCCAAAAACTACGGCCCGGGGTACGAAACTTCGACCTCAACGGGGTGCACGAAGTCGTTGCTGAGGGCGGCGGCCTCGTCGATGGTTATCTCGCCCTCTTGCAACGCCAGCCGGTAATCAACCACCAGCGGCTGTTCCTTGGTGAGCGTGTACTCAAAGTAAGAACCGAACCGGCCGTAATCGCGTTCGCTATACCGCGCTTCTTTGGGATTGGCAGGGCTGTCCAAGTACACGGCCGTGTAACGCTTGTCGCCCAGCACAAAGCTCATCGCATTCCAGGGCAGGTTGATGGCCGCCGGATTGCGATTTTTCGCGTCCCAGTTGCGGGTGGCCCCCAGTTTGTCTTGGCCGTCGGGCCGCAAGTAATAGGTTTGCTTGGCCGTTTTGGCGGCGACTTCGTCGTCGGCCCGAAAATGGAAGCCAGCATGTTGCGGGTCGCCGTCGAGCAGCACCATGCCGCCTGTGGTTTCCAAGCGCGAGGCAAACTCCACCAACTGCTTGCCCGGCACAATGTAGGCCGTCACTTCGCGCAGCTCGCGGGCAAACACGTCTTGTCCTTCTCCGTGCCAGCCGACTTTGACCACGTGCCGCCCCAGCACTGGGCCGGCCTCTTCCAACACCAGGCCATCGTCGGAAAGGTGAGCGTCGCCCTTGCAGTGCCAGGTATCCACATGCTTCCGTCCATCGCCATAGGTCACGCGATTGAAGCCGTAGAACAGGCCGCGGTGGTGGGTGTAGCGTCCGCCCGGCCCCTTGGTGACCAGCCGCTCTCCGGCCGGATCGTACAAATGGTGAAACACCTTGTAGGTTTGCTCGCGAGCGGCGGCGTTGGCGTTATCCAGCGGCATGTTCATGTAACGCAAGATCGGCCGATCGCCGAAGCGGAATTCGGAATACACCCCGGCCTGATGTGTCCAACTGGCCGCGGGGCCGCGGGTGGAGGCGGGCGAAATCACCGCTTGAAACGTCGCAACCTGCTTGGACTCGAGGTCGGGCAGAATGAAGTGCAGGGTTCGCAGCGAGGCCGCATTGGGCGACTCTTGCACCGCCGCCGCAATGCTGGGCGCGGTGAGTTGCCCTTGCAGCGAGGCCCCCTTGCCGTCGAGCACCACCACCGAGGTTGCATTCCGCAGATAGTTGGGCAGCAGCACGGGAACCGCCACCGGCGTATTCCGCCGATCGTAGGCCCCCGCGCTAACCTTGAGCGTGAGCTGCAACGGCTCTTGCTGCGCGCAAGCAACTTGGACAGTTCCCAGCACGGCCATCAAGGCCGCCACGGCCGACAAACTGCGACGGCAGGCAGATGGATATTTCATGGGGGCGAGCTTTCTCGGCACAAAAGAAACAAGGTTGATAGGCAGGCAACAAATTCCAGTACGTTCGTCCAGGGGGAAGCCTCCCGCCCGGTTCCGGCCTGCATCCCCCTAACATAGTTGGCCGGCGGCTGGGCGGCAAACTTCCTCGGGGGTCGGCGTTCCTTGGGTCGGCATTGACAACGCAAGCGATCCCTCCTATTTTCCCCACCCTGATCGCTTTCCCGCTTCTTCCCATCGAGCAAGACCCAGCGCCATGCTGATTGACTTGCTGGCTTCGCTGCCTGCCCCGGATGCCGACGCGGCATTGTTGGCGCTGCTGTTTGCCCTGCTTGCGGCCGTTGCCGCCGGCGTGGCGCTCCGCAAACCGCTGGGGGCGGCACTACGCTCGGCGTGCGCCTTGGGAGGACGAGCGGCCGCTCGTCAAAAACGGGCCGCGAGCGCGACACCCGCGCAAGCTTCGCCGCCTCAGCCGGCGCTGCTCAAGCGTGCCGCGTCGCGCGGCACGGCCGTCAGCCCAGAGCGCAGGCCATAATCGTTTCGGCCGTCCAGTCGCCGACCGGCCGCGCCTCGCGCAGGCTTCCGCGGGCCATCACGCCAATCCGGTCACACACGGCTAGCAGTTCCGGCAGATAAGAGCTCACAAAGATCACGGCCTTGCCGGCCGCGGCCGCTTCGCCCATCAGGCGATAAATCTCGGCCTTGGCGCCAACATCGATTCCCCGCGTAGGCTCATCCAGCAAGATCACGTCGGCCTGTTGATGCAGCACGCGGGCGATCGCCACCTTCTGCTGGTTTCCGCCCGACAACTGTTGCACGGCTTGCTCGGGCGAAGCGGCTTTGATTTGCAGAGCGTGCATGCTTTGCTCCACGGCCTTTCGCCGCCGCCCCAGGTTGAGCCAGCCCCAGGCGCCGTAGGGCTTGAGCCAACTGAGCGTGATGTTGTCGGCAATGGAACGGTTTTGCGCGAGCCCTTCGCCTTTGCGATCTTCGGAAACCAGCCCTAGCCCCGCGGCGATCATTCCGCGAGGAGTATGGCGAGGCGCCTGCCCCGCCACCCGCACCTGGCCGCTGCGCACCGGGTCGAGCCCAAACAGGGTGCGCAAGAACTCGGTGCGGCCAGCGCCGACCAGGCCAGAGATTCCCAGGATTTCGCCGCGGCGCACTTCCAGGCAAACTTGGCGCGGCACGCGGATGCCGCTGAGTCCTTCGATTGCCAGAATGGGTTCGCCCGGTTGATGTGGCACGCGGGGAAACAGTTCGTCCACGCCGCGGCCCACCATCAAGGCCACGATTTGCTCTTCTGAAACTTCGCCCAGCCGGCCCGAGCCCGCCAGGGCGCCATCGCGGAGCACCGTGTAGCGATCGCCGATCTCGCGAACTTCTTCGAGAAAGTGGCTGATATAGATGATGCCGAGGCCGGCCGTCTGGAGACGGCGGATGACGTCGAACAACCGCCGTGTATCGGCCTGGGTGAGCGAACTGGTGGGCTCATCGAACACCACCACGCGAGGCTGGCCAACCAGGGCCCTGGCGATCTCAACCAGTTGCTGCATGCCGACGGAGAGCTTCGCCACCGGGGTTTGCGGATCGAGGTCGGCGTGCCCCAGTCGCTGGAGCGCTTCGCGCACGGCCTGCCGCTGCTGCTGCCGCTGGATCCAGCCCAAGGCGTGCCGTTCCATGCCCAGCAGCATGTTGTCTTCGACCGATAAATGCGGGGCCAGGTTCAGCTCCTGGTAAATCATCGCCACCCCGGCCAGTCGGGCCGCGTGCGGACCTCGCGCCACGAACGGCCTGCCTTCCAGCGTGATCTGCCCGGCGTCGGGCTGCTCGGCCCCGCTGAGGATTTTCATGAGCGTGCTTTTGCCTGCCCCGTTCTCCCCGATCAGGGTCAGCACCTCGCCGCGCCGCACTTCGAGCGACACGCGATCCAGCGCCTGGGTGGCCCCGAAGCGTTTGGAAATTTCGCTCATGTGCAGCAGGGGCATGGTCTGCTCTGCGAGTAAGGCAAGCGGCGGGGTGGCTGGGGTCAGGTTGCCGCTCACCGGCCGTGGAATACCAAGTAGCCACTGCCGGCAACCAGCCCCCAGGCGAACTTCAACTGGCTGGGGTCAGGCTGTCGCCAAACAACCACGAATCACACCGAAAGACGCAGCCGACAGCAATGCCCCCAGAAACGATCGCCATCATTCTCAAGGATCGGCGGCAGGCAAATCCTCAAGCCCTTTCCGCGGCTCGACTCCCAGGGCCTTGGCCAGTTGTCGGGCCGCCATCGCGCCCCCTTCAAAGTTGTTCGTGGCCACGTAGCTCACGTAGGCCTCTTTGTCGTCGAGCCCACTATCGAAGATCACCACGGGAATGCCGGCCTTTTGAGCGTCTTGCACGGCCTGCACCAGGCTGCCCGAGTCGTTGGGGGCCAGCACGATTCCATGCACCTTTTGGGCGACGAAGGTTTGCACGATGCTGATCTGCTCACCGGTGTCGGCCTCGTTGAGAGGGCCTTTCCAAATGATCTCGATATTGCCCGCCTCGGCGGCCGCCTTCTCGGCTCCGGCGTGGACCGACTTCCAAAACTCGTGCGTGGTGCCTTTGGGGATGACGGCGAACGTGTATTTCTTCTCGGCCGGCCTGGCTTTCAGGTCATCCGTAAATTGGATCGGTTCGAGCAACTGCTGAATATCGGCCCCCTGGGCGTCTTTGCCTGCCATGTTTTCCACGGTGGCCACGTACTCGCCCGTATCGATGTACTTCTCCACCTTTTCGCCCGCCAAGTGCCTGGCCAGGGTTTGCACGCCCCGGTAGCCCATCTGATAAGGGTCTTGCAGCACAATGCCTTGGATTTTGTCTTCCTTCATGGCCTGCACCAGCCGAGGGCTGGGATCGAAGGTGACGAACTTGACCTTGCCCGCCAGTTCGGCGTTTTCCAAAGCCCGCAGGATGCCCACGCCGTTGGGCTCGCAAACGGAAAAGATACCGTCGACCTTGTCGCCGTACTTGTTGAAGACCTGCTGGGCCTTATCGAGCGCCGACTCTTGCGTGGTGCCGGCATATTCCGAAGACAGCATCACGTTGATATCGGGGTACTCGGCGGCCAGGGTGTCGAGAAAGCCCTGCTCGCGCTGTTCGGTGCTTTCGCTCCCTTGCTTGTAGCGCAGCAGCACGACGTTCTTTTTGCCTTCTTGAACGCCCTGCTCGCCCGATCGACAGCCCACCGCCAGGCCCACCACGGCCAGGCCCCACACAAAGCACCGCCACATAACTACGATCCCCCAAACACGAAAATCGGCAAACGCCAGCGGGCGTACCATCGCTCGCGAGAATGATTGTGCCGCTTCCGCCAACCAGGCCCCCTAAGTCGCAATCATCGCGGCAGCACCTGGTTCAGAATAATGGCGCCTTGCCGCCGGAACAAGCAAACGCCGGCAGCTAAGTCGCCTTTCGCTCCGCGAAAGGATTTGCGATGCGTGCGGACAAGCACGATCATCGACATGACGCCAGGGGAATAAACCCGCAGCAAAGCTGCACAGGCACCTGGGGTTAGTTGCCGGGCAATCTTTTCGCGGAGCGAAAAGCGACAGCGAAAGCCGACTTCATTAAGTGGGCCGTTTTACGCCCGCGGCCAGCAGTTCTTCCCGCGCCACCCAGGCGGCCACGGCCACATCTTCCAGTGCCATGCCAACCGACTTGAAGAGCACAATATCCCTGCCGACTTCTTCCAAACGACTCGCGTCAGGATCGGAAGGCGAGCCCGCTTGCCGAGCGGCGGCAATGATCTCGCCCAGGTTCTCGGCCTGGTCCCAGTTAAAAACGCCCTGTTCAATAGCGGCCACAAAGTCGCCGGCCTCCTTCTGGCAGCAGGCGACATCGTCGCACGCTACCCGCGCGGCGCGCGCCACCGTGGCCACGTCGATCTCGGCTTTTTCCAACCAGTTGGATCCCATCGCCGCCAGGAATGTGCCTGGCGCGAGCCAACTCCCCTCGAGCACCGGCTGGCGGCTGCTGGTGGCGGTGACCACCAGCGGCAGGTTTTCGGCGGCCTGACGCGGCTGGTCGGCAGCCACGATTTTGAAGGCATACTCGGCGGACATTCGTTCCACGAACTCGGCGCGCGCCTCCGGCTTCCGGCTGTACACAATCACTTCTTCGAGCGGTCGCACGGCGGCCACGGCGGCCAGTTGAGCTTCGGCCTGCCAGCCTGATCCGAACAGCCCGAGGCGGTTGGCGCCCGGCGGCGAGAGATGTTTCACGGCCACGCCCGTGGTGGCGCCGGTGCGAATCTGCCCTAACCGATCGGCTTCGATCAGGGCTTGCAATGTGCCGCTGGCCGTGTCGTACAAGCCTACATGAAACCGGGCGCCGGCTTTGGTGGTGGCGTAGCACTTCCAGCCAGCCAGGCCCAAGTAAGCGGCCGCGGCGCTCATGCCGTGGAGCACAAAGCCAGGCGCCAGGCAACGGGCTCGTGGCACGTTGTCGGCCTGGCCGGCGGCCAACTGGGCAAAGGCTTCTTCGACCAGCCGCACGGCGTCGGCCATGGTAAGGCGAGCCCGAACGTCGTCTTCGGTGAGATGGATCATCGCGAACTTTCTCCCGCCAGGCCAGCTTGGAATTCTTCCACGGTGGCGCAGCCGATCGCCGCCCTATGGATGGGCCAATCCGTCAGCGGAAACGTTTTGGGCGAGCCGACCGCGTAATACTGCCGATAACGCATGGCCTCCGCGGAACCAGGCACGAGCGATTTCCACCAGCGATTCATGCCGGCAGCCGTGAACTGCGTGGGGCCGTAGGCCTTGTTGAAATCATAAACCTGATTCCAAACCAGGGCACCGCCTGATGTACCTTGCCGCGGCTGGGCGGTCGCCAGCGGCAAAGCCCAGGTTTGGTAGTTGGTGATCGCGGCCGAGGCCGCATCGCACTGATATGCCTGATAGCCGGGGTTGTTGCCAAAAATGGGACTAATGCCTGGCGCCAACTTGGTAAACAACACCGGCTCGTTGGCAACCCGCGCCACGCGGTAATCATCCATGTGGGTATGCCCCGCCAGGGCCAGGGCGATGGTCGAACGAAACCGCGCCACCAGTTGCAAGTACGCCGCCAGGTCGCTGGCTTGCCAGAACTCCACCGCCGGCCTGTCATTGCGGGCAGCTCGGGCCGTATCGTACGAATCGATGCCGGGCGGAATGTGCGAGATCAGCCAGACTTTCTGCCCCGCCTGCCGAGCCGCAACGAGCTCGGCCTCCAGCCAGGCCAGCAACTTGCCCCCTGGCTTCAAGGCCTGGTCTCCGCAATCGTCGTGATAGTCGGACGAGAAGAACACGCTATTGAAACTGATGAGCCGCAGCTTGCGATGCCCCGGCGGCGAAAGCGAATAGCACCCCAGCTTGACCATGGATTGCTCGACCGCCTCGCGTTCCGGCGCGGAAACAAACAGCGTGGGCGCCCAGGCTTGCGAGAAATCGCGGAGAAAATCCCCCTCGGGTGTCAGGTCATAATCGCCGCAGAACGAATCTTCGTTGCCCAGCGCAGGGTAAAGCGGCACGCCGGGGAAGCGGCGTTTCAGCTCCGCGATCACGAATTTCAACGTGTTCAACGTGAACTGTTGAAAGACCTCCGGCCGCGCGGCCCGCACGCCAGGCGCGAGCCGATCGAACTCGGTATCGCAATCGTGGGCCAAGAAGTCGCCCGCACAAATGATGAAATCGGGCCGTGGCAACCGTGTCTTGGCATCGTCGAACGTGCTCGCGAGCAAGGCATGGTTGGTGTCGCGCCCCACGGGGTTGCACCCGGCCGGCCGTGATTCCGCCAGGATCGCCCGCCATTGCTCCACGGGCGCCTGCTGCAACCGCGAGAAAAGCGCCGGATCGTAGAACGGATCGAAATGGAAATCGGACAGCACCAGGAACTGGCCCGTAGGCTCGGCAGCCTCGGGCGGCGACTCGCCACGAACGGCGTTGGATAGAATTCCGCCGCTGATCCATAGCAGCACAATGAGGCCGCAGGCGGCGAAGCGATGCCGGCCATGATGGAGGTTGCTGGTCATGGATTGCACGAAAAACAAAGTCGGCTTTCGCTCCGCGAAAGCAAATCCTTTCGCGAAGCGAAAGGCGACTATGCCCGAAAGTTATTCTTCATGGGTTCCCATGCGGCGATTATAAGCTGCCGCACTACCAGCACGCCAAGCTGCCGTGGCTGGTCTGCCCGCTATTTTTTGCCATCGGCTTTTTTGGCGTCCTTGCTGGGCGCTTCCTTCTTGGGCGGCTCGGGCTTCTTCTCCATGCGGAACAGCCGGGCATGCCCGTCGAAAAACGGCACCGCGACTTGCAGTTGGTCGGGGTGCAACGACATATCGCGGGCACTGCCGGGCAGCTTGAGCTCGTGGAACGGATTGACCTCTTCTTCCTTATAGAAGTAGAGGAAGCCACCGCTGCCGCCTCCTGCCGCGGCAATCAAGAAGCCTTGCGGATGATAGGCCAGCCCCCAGGTTGCGCCCCGAAGCTCGGCCTTGGGACGATGGAACTGGACCTGCTTGCCCGAATCCCAATCGAGCACGGCCACGGCCGCCACGCCAATGCCGGCGAAGGCATTGCTGACCTCGGTAATGCCGCCGATGGCCAGCCGCGAGCCATCTTCATTGAAGCCAATGCTGCGGGCTCCGCCAATGTCGGCCTGGAAGGTGTTGTCGAACTTGTGCAGCGCTTCGATCTTGAACTCGCGATTTTCCTTGCCGTCGGCGAGCGTCCAGTGCTTGGCCACGCCCATCAAATCGAAAGAAACCAAGTCGCCGCCGGCCGGATGGAACGCCACGTTGTACACGTGGGCTGCATGCCCTGCCAATTCGCGGACCAACTTGCCGTCGGCCGCATTCCAAAGCTTGATCAGGTTGTCGTTGCCGCAGGTGGCAAGCAGCTTGCCATCGGGGCTCACCGCCACCGATCGCACCCAGCCATCGTGGGCGGGCGTGGTTCGCGCCGGCTGGGGGGTCTCCGCGGCCGTTTCCTGGCAGATCAGCAAGCCATCGTAACCGCCGGTGTAGGTGAACTTGCCGTCGGGCGAAAACGCGATGGCCCTCACCCAGCTATCGTGGCCAGGGCAGGCCGTGGGCTTGCCGGTCGCCATGTCAAACCGTTGCAGGGTGCAATCCTGAGCGCCGGCAAACAGATACTTGCTCCGCGGATCAATGCGGCAAGCAATGAGCGGGCTGGCGTATGTCCAATCCGTGGCCAAATGCGTCTGTTGGGGATCTGCTTCGTTCATGGGGGAACCACTCCTCAAACCGGCCTGGCCAATGCCTGATACGCGGAAAAAGAAAACCACCGCGTGCGCCGCGAGGCGGTCGCGCCGCCGCGGCGCACGGGTGAAACATGCCGCCTCGAATCCTGGTGCAACTTCTAAGAAAGCAATTCATCGATGGCCGAGGCGGCAGGATCGGCAACGGGCATGTCACGCCCATTCAAAGTAAACGAATCAGTGGTATTCACCCCGACCGCTCTCAAGTAGGTGTGGAACAAATGGCCATGATCGACTTCGCGATCGGAGACCTGAGTGCCATTGGCGTTGGTCTTGCCAACCACGGCGCCATGTTGCAAGCCGGCGCCCGCCAGAGCCACGCTCCAGGCGGTTCCCCAGTGGTCGCGGCCGTAACGCTCGTTGATCTTGGGGGTGCGTCCGAATTCCGACATCACCACCACCAGCGTTTTCTCCAACAGGCCTCGCTCGTGCAGGTCTTGCAGCAAGTAGGCGTACGTGGCGTCGAACTCGCCCAACTGCTCGATATGGAAATCGAAGTTTTCGTAGTGGGTGTCGTAATTGGTGTGATTCACTTGCACGTACGACACACCCTGCTCGATGAGCCGCCGGGCTAGCAGGCAGTGGCGGCCGAAATCGTGCGAACCGTACTTGTCGAGCATGGTCGCCGGCTCTTTGCTCACGTCGAACGCATCGCGACGCTCCATCAACCGCTGGGCCTGCTCGTAAGAATAGGTGTAAGCCTCGGTATCGGCCGTGCGGCGACGGGCCGTAAAGCGGTCGCTCACCCGCCGGCGCATGTCGTTGCGAGCGATGTCGTCCATCGCCGCCAGCGCGCTGGGCCGGAGCGAATTCTGCGGCGGTTCGCCGCCATTGAGCGTCACGCTGGCGTACTTCGGCCCCAGGTAAGCGGCGTCCTTATTGTTCACGCCGCCCCCCTTGGAGCTAATGCGAATGAAGCCCGGCAGGGGATTCGATTCGTGCGTGAGCAACTTCGAGGTGACCGAACCCAGGTGAGGGTAAGTGAACGCTGGCGACTCGCGGCGGCCCGTCTCCATGGCCACGCGACCCTTGGCGTGATTGTTCTCTTTGGTGTTGATGCTGCGAACCAACGCCATGTGGTGCATTTGCTGGGCCGTTTTGGGCAGCAGCTCCGAAATATGCACGCCAGGCACCGAGGTGGGGATGGCCCGGAAAGGTCCGCCCGTATCGGTCTTGGGCTTGGGATCCCAGGTTTCCAGCTGGCTCACGCCGCCGGCCAAAAAGATCACCAGCATGTGCTTTTGGTCAGCCACCAACTGCTTGGCAATGGCTGGGTTGGTAAATGCCGAAACTCCGGCCCCGGCGCTCAAGCCGGCTAACCCTCCCATCAGGCTGCTGCCGAGAAAAGCGCGGCGGCCTAACATGTGTTCCTGCGATCCACACGCATAGTTGCACTTCATTGATCCAACTCCTGTGCGGCACAAACTGGGGTGAATGATTCTTTAGATTTCGAGGGGGGGAAGGCCCAAACTTCGCGGAGGCGAGCCGGGCAAACCGGCCGCAACTCGGCGATCGCCCACCCCCCTCCCATCAAGGCTAATGGTTGAAACGAAATTCCGATGACGCCATCAATGCCCAAGCCAACAACTTGAAACGCTCCACTTGCGCGGCCGGACTCTCCGCGCCGCTATTGCCGATCAATGCGATCGCTTCGGCCCGTTCTTCAGGGCTGGGCAGCCGCGTGAGAATGGCCAGGTACACCTCGTCGACCTCGGTCGGCACGTTTTGGCTCGAACTCAACCGCTGCAGCAAACTGGTGCTCCGCGGGTTCAACCAGGCTTGCATCAGGCTGCCATTGTTGAAGAACAACGCCTGATTCACGGTGGCCTGAAAATCTTGCTCAGGCTCGCCGGCCGAACTGCCATACAGAGTGACAAACTGCGGCACGTTGGCACGCAAGGCGTCGTGAACGGTTTGCTCGATCAACTTGGCTCGCAGTTCGGCATGTTCGGGACTATCGGCTGGCAAGTCCTTCAGCAGCTTGTCGGCGGCGACTTTGGGCGTTTGCTTGGCTCGCTCCGCGTCGCTAATGCCAGCGGCCTCCATCAGGCTGAAGGCGAATTGCTCGGGCGACAGCGGTTTGAGATTCGCCACCGCGAATCGCTCGGGCGCCGCCTGCTCGGCCGTCATCCCTGCCGGCATCAGGCTGCCGCGCTGATAGGTATCCGAAAGCGCCAGTTCGCGAATCAGGTATTTCACGTCAAAATCGTGATCGCGGATCGACTTTGCCAGGCGATCCAGCAATTCGGGGTGCGAGGGCGGATTACCCCCGTGATCGAGGTCGGGTGGATGCACGAGCCCTCGCCCCATCATCAAATACCACAACCGATTGGCCAGATTGCGGCTGAACCGAGGATGATCGCCGGCGGCGATTTGCTCGGCCAATTGTTGTCGCCGGCTGAACTTGGGAACGCCCCCTTCGGTCTTCGTCGGGGCCACCACGTAGGCTTCGTCCTTGCCAAACGTCGGTTCCTCAACCACCTCGGCCTCGGGCAGTCGCGGTTTGTAGTTCTTCACATCCACCGTGGCATCGAACACCGACTTGTACGCCACTTCGCCATCGGCCTTTTCGGCAAAAGTGTTCTTCTTGGTCTTGGCGTCGGTGAATACGTAGCTGCGATTCAGAAACGCGTAAATGCCGTAGTAATACGACTGGTAATAGTCGCCATACACGGGGTGGTCGTGGCACTGGGCACATTGCAAATCCATGCCCAGGAACAACCGGCTGATGTCGCGGGTGAGCACGTCGAGGTCGCCCCCCCGGTCCAGGTAGAAACGCGCCGCGGGCCGTAACTCATCGCCCCCGGCGCCCAGAATCTCTTTCACCAGCAGGTTGAAGGGCCTGTTTTCAGCGAACGACTTCCGCAGGTAGTCTTCCCACTCTTTGGAAGGCACCACGGCCGTCGCCCGCCGCTCCATCAACATTACATCGAACGCCTGCTGCATCCGCCGGGCAAACTCCGGCGCCGCCAACAGCGCATCGATCAGCGTTTCGCGCTTGTCTGCCGCGGTGTCGTCGAGAAAAGCCTTCGCTTCCAAGGTGGAAGGAATTCGGCCTGCCAGGTCCAAATAAATGCGGCGAACGAACTCGTCGTCGCTCGCCAGGGGAGCGATGGGCTGACCTTTCAACGGCTCCTCAATCGCCCGATCGATCCACACATGCAACAGGTCGGAAGTGGGAGCCGTTTCTTCTTCAGCGGCCCCAACCTCGTTATTGGAACTAGCTAGAACCAGCGCGATCAGGCTGGCTTTGCCCATCCAAACGACAAACCGGCTTTGCAGCGGCAAAGGCATGCGTGACTGCCTTTCAACAGGAGTGGTTGGGTGGGAGGGTGTGGGGCGTGGCGATCAAATGCCGATGTTCACCGTTGTGGAAGTTGCACTTCCATTACGGCGGCCTTCTGACCGTGCTCCATGGGCAAGAACACAATCGCATCCAATCATCGTTATGTATTAAGGCAATTGCCCGAGTGGGTCAAGAGAATTCCGCGAATTCCCAACCTCCGGCACCCCCCCGGTGGAACACCAAGCGAGCCCCCAGCAACCAGCCCCCACCAGCAACCAGCCCCTACCGCAAGAACTCCTATTTGCGCCAGCACCCCATTCCCGGCATAATGTCCGCTCGAATCTGTCCGCGCCAGAGCCGCCCGCAATGCAGCCGCCTGGTTCGCCAGAACGAATCGATAGATGGTCAAAGCCCGCGAGGCGAAGCACCATATTGCCCACGAACGCCGTTCAAGGAGGAACGACCGATGGGGGTTTCCAGCAACTGGGATCTGATTGCCGGTCGCGGCCTGGGTGGCGATTGGCCCTGTTATGTGGTTGCCGAAATTGGCCAGAACCATAACGGCTGTCTGGAAACGGCCCGGCGGTTGATTGCCGCCGCGGCGGCCGCCGGCGCTAACGCCGTCAAGTTCTGCAAGCGGCACCTCCCCAGCGAACTCACTTGGGAAGCCTGGCAGCGACCCTACCTGAACCCTCACAGCTTTGGCCCCACCTATGGCGAACACCGCCAGGCTTTGGAGCTCGGCCGCGAACAGCATTCCGAACTGAGCGATTACGCGGCGAGTCTCGGCATCACCTACTTCTCCACCGCCTGCGATCAGCAAAGCGTGGAAGACCTGGAACTGATCGAAACGCCCTTCTACAAAGTGGCCAGCCGCGACCTGACCAATCTGCCGCTACTCGCCGCCATTGCCGAAACCGGCAAGCCGGTCATTTTGAGTTGTGGCATGGATGGCCCGGCTGAAATCGCCCAGGCCCTCCAGGTAATCCACCGCCAGCACACCCAGGTGGCGCTGCTGCAATGCACCAGCGCCTACCCCACCCGCGACGAAGACGTCAACCTGCGGGCCATGGCCGCGCTGGGGGCTCGGTTCGCCCTGCCCGTTGGTTTCAGCGACCACACCCTGGGCAGCGCCGTGGCCATCGCCGCCGTGGCCCTGGGGGCGGTGATAATCGAGAAACACATCACGCTCGACCGCAACCAGCGCGGCACCGATCACGCCTGCAGTCTCACGGTGGCCGAGCTGCCGGCCTTCGTGGCTGACCTGCGACGCGTGGAAGCCGCTCTCGGCGACGGCGTGAAACGCGTGCCTGCCAGCGTGGCCGCGGCCCGGCAAAAGCTCGGCCGCTCGCTGGTGAGCCGCTGCAACATTCCGCGCGGCGCGCGCGTCACCGAAGACATGCTCTGTTTGAAATCGGCCGGCTCCGGCTTGCCGTGGCATCAGCGCGAGCAGCTGTTGGGCCATGTTGCCCGCCGCGACATCCCGGCCGACTCGTGCTTGTTGCCCGCTGATTTTGAATGATGCTTAACAGGTTGGCGCCCTTCGGCCCTGGCCGCGTCTTGCCCTCAAGGAAGAGCCATGACACCTCGCGTTCTGATCGTGATTCAAGCCCGGATTGGCTCGGTGCGGCGTCCGGCCAAGATCATGGCCTCGCTGGCCGGCCCGCCGATGCTGGAGCACGTGGTGCGGCGGATGCAAAGCGTGGGCGATTATCTGCCCCAGTTCGCCATCGACTGCCGCGTGGCGACCACCGACCTGGATGAAGACGATCTCACGATCGCCCTCTGCGAACAGTTGCAAGTGGATTGGAGCCGCGGCTCAGCGGGCGACGTGCTCTCCCGCTACCTGGCCGCCACAGCCGACCTGGCCGACGGCGACTTGATCATCCGCGCCACGGCCGACAACCCGCTGTATTGTGCCCGCCGCACGGCCGACCTGATCGCGCATCACCTCCGCCGCGGCAACGACTACACCTACCTCCGCGACCTCTCGCACGGGGTGCCCGAGATCATGCACGCGGCGACCCTCCGCGGCGCGGCCCACACCACCGACCCCTACTGCCGCGAACACGTGACCCCCTACCTGCGAAAATTCCCCGGCAGTTTGCAGGTGGAAGAACTTTCCCCCACCTGGCAAGGCGTCCGCCCCGAATTCCGGCTCACGGTCGATACGCCGGAAGACGTGGCGCGCCTCAACCGCATCCTCAAGCCCTTCGCCAACCCGCTCACGGTTTCGCTGGATCAGGCGTATCGGGTGGCGGCGATGCTGCGATTACAAACACCAAACCAAGGCAGGGTGGTTGCTAGCCAACCACCCAATGCGGCCTGAACTCGGGTCTCGCACGCGTGCCACTGTTTGCGGTCGAATGGGTCTTGCCTTGCAGAGCACGCCTGCCACGACCGCAAGCAGTGCGCGGCGGAGACGGGCGTTCTACTTTGTTGGCCAAGCCGTGGGCGGTTCGGCACTGCTTGAGTGCGTGGAAAGCGTGTTGATGGTGGTGGGTCGATTCGCACTCAAACAGTGGCACACTTCCGTTGCATTTGAATATGGCCACACAAACAAGGGCACCCGTGCGCGGGCAGAGGGCACGCCAAAAACTATAATTTCACATTCCGCGTGATTGGCGGCTCCGGTTCGCTGTTTGGTTCGGTCTCGATCTCACAGTCGGGGTCTGCGTACTTTTCTTCGTAGATGTCGTCGAGGCCCCACGTCTGAATGTTTCGAAACGCAGCCCCCCATCCGTCGCGAAGAACATACGCTATTACGTACGCCGCGACGAACGCGATACCGACATCCATTGCGAGCATTTCGTAGTACCAACTCTCGTGGTATGAGAAGCCGCCCCGCTCAAAAAACACGAATGGGAAACCGACCTTTTCCATTCCATCCAATTGAAATGCACGCCACGTGAACCAGAGACGAGAAGCGTTGAGGGCAATCATGATGACCAGCACCAACGCAAATCGTCGCCGCCAGGTCGTCCCCGCCTCTTGGGTCGAATCACTATCATTCCGAGATTTTGGCGATTCGTAGGGATTGGACATGACAGAAGCCCAAGCGGTTTCAGCGACACAATAAAGGTAGGGCAGGCGAGTCGCCTGCCGCAATTCGGGTCGAAGGCGGTACGAGGTCGCTCTCGTCAGTGCTCGGCTGACCGTATTTGGGGTTGGCGAGCTACCTCGCTACAAGTACTTAAGCATTCTCAAATGCTGCCCAGTCAATTCCCCCAACTCCCCACTCCGAATTCCCAACTCCGCACTCCGAACTATCCCCCATACTCGTCCCTAAGCCGCGCCCGCACCTCTTCCAGCGGGTAATCAATAATCTTCGCCTCCCGCCCTTGCGCCAGTTCCCATAGTCGCCGGTAGCCGCGGCTCACCAGGGCTTCGCGCTCCCGCACAAAGTCGGCGTCGAGCTCGCGTTTATCAAAGGGGCCTTCCACCTGCACCGGCGTGAAGTTTTCGTCCACGATAAACTGCGCCAGGGCCGGGTTGCAGCGAATGTGCCTTTCGCGCGCGGTATGCAGCACCTCCGGCTCGATCATCCCGATCACGAACCGCAGGTACAGGTCGCTGTCGGTGATCGCCGCCACGTCGTTCCCGCACACGTCGCACAGGTAGCCTTCATCGCATTTTGCCATGGTCGCCTTGGCTTCTTCCTCAAAAATGGTCGCTTCCGTCGCCCCCGCCATTTATTCTGCGGGAAGACCGCCAGGCCGGCAACGCACCCCACCCGCACCACCACACCCCGCTCGCCAGCCAGCCCCACCGCTCATCGACACGGAGAAACGCCCACCATGCCGTACTCGCTATTGCCATCGTTCCCCCGCCGCAACTTTTTGCAAGGCCTGTCCGCCGCCGCGGCCACCACCCTGCTGGGCATGAAAACCTCCGCTGCCGACGACGCGCCGGCCCAGCGTTTTCCCCTTCTGCTTTCCGATAGCCCCAGCATCATTGCGGCCCGCGAATCGGCTCTCGAAGTCCTCAAGCCCACCGCCGCCGAGCTTCAGCGCGGCTTGGAACTGCACTACGGCTCGCTGGTTTTCGACACCTATGGCTTCGCTCCCCGCTCGGCCCCCGACGGCGCCGCCCTCACCGCGGCCATCGAAGCCGGCGCCTCGGCGGGCGAACTGCAAGACCTGCGTGAAGACATGTCGATGACCCGCGCCGCCGACATTGCCCAAGAAAGGGCCGAGCTCAAACACGCCTTCGACGCGGCCGGCGTGACCTGCATCTTTCAAAACGCCGGCGAAGAAGGGCAAGACCCGCAAACGCTCATC
The DNA here is from genome assembly GCA_964445985.1 of uncultured Pirellulales bacterium. Taxonomy (GTDB): domain Bacteria; phylum Planctomycetota; class Planctomycetia; order Pirellulales; family S012-138; genus CAYUMU01. The sequence goes on from CAYUMU010000092.1 coordinate 26,208, forward strand.
AAACGGCTGGCCCGCTTCACCTACCTGACCGACATGGCCCGCGACACTTTGGTCCGCGCCTCGCTCCCCGGCGATATCGAAGCAGCCAAACGGCAAGGCTTGCACTGCCTGTACCTCACCGGCAACGGCGTGCCGCTGGCCCAGCAATGGGAGTCGGCCCCCGCCGAGTTGGCTTATGTGCGAATCTTCTTTCAACTCGGCATCCGCATGATGCACCTCACCTACAACCGCCGCAACATGCTGGGCGATGGCTGCGCCGAACTGGCCAACGGCGGCATCAGCGACCTGGGCCGCCTGGCCATTGCCGAAATGAACCGCGTCGGCGTCATCGTCGACGTGGCCCACAGCGGTTGGCAAACCAGCCTCGAAGCCGCCCAGGCTTCCACCAAGCCCATGGTCGCCAGCCACACCGCCTGCGCCGCGTTGCAGCACCACATTCGGGCCAAGCCCGACGAAGTAATCAAGGCCATCTGCAACACCGGCGGCCTGGTCGGCATCTGCTGCATCCCCAGCTTCCTTGGCCGCACTGCCGATATTGCCGCCCTGCTCGACCACGTGGAGCACGTGGTCAAGAAGTTCGGCGTGCAGCACGTAGGCATTGGCACCGACGTGGCCTACACCTCGCGACACGCCAACGAACCAGCGGCCAAAGCCGCGGCCAGCAGTCGCAAGAGCCGTACGCGGTTTGCATCGCTCTGGCCCGAAGGCGCCCTGGGGGGCCGCTTCCCCCGCGCCCAATCGCTGGCCTGGTCCAACTGGCCGCTATTCACGGTGGGTCTGGTGCAGCGTGGCTACAGCGACGACGACATTCAAAAAATCCTCGGCGGCAATATGATGAGGGTTTGCCGCGACGCCTTGGCTACCTCGTAAGAGGCACGCCACCCCGCAAGTCGGCGGCGCTCGCTCCGCTTCCAATAAGCAGAACCCACGCCGCACCCCCATGTCGCGCCACCAGCACTTCCAGCGCTTGATCGACCTGCTCGAAATCGAGGCGGCCGCCGAAGCTCGCCGCCTCGTCGAGCAGCTGCATCGCCTTTCTGACGAAGACGCCGAACAAACCGGCAACAGCCT
>CAYUMU010000093.1:0-26139 GCA_964445985.1 uncultured Pirellulales bacterium
TGAACGACATGGCCGTGCCAGCCATGGCCGCGCCGCCAGCGACGTGCGACATGAAATGCCGGCGAGACATACCGCGGGGAGTGGTGAGTGTCATAAAAAATACTCCTGAAGGTGGATGAATGTTTCGTTGAAGTTTTGTTGGTTGTGGTGTGTGGCGGACGTTGCTGCCCGCCACCTGGTCGCCCGCAATCACGTGCGGGCGACTCGTAGCAAACGTTTCGGCAGCGCTGTTTAGTGCTGCAGGATGAACTCGTTGGAATTCAGTACGACCCAGAACACGTCTTGCAGCGCGGCGGTGGAATCACCACCCCGAGCTGTCCAGGCCGTTTGCGCCATGTTCATTTCAGCCCGAGCCGGGGTGCGGCCCAAAGCGGCCATGTACAGATAGCTGATCTTTTCGCCATTGCTCATGCTGTTGCTGGCGAGGCGATTGATCAAGCTACCCTGTTCGGCACTGGTGGCCTTACGAATCAGGTCGCCGTTCCACATCATGAGGGTTTGCGGAATGGTGCCATTGAAGGTGGTGGTTTCGTTATTCTCGTCGGTGCCGAAGGCCACGGAGAACTGTTGCAACCACTCCGACTTTTGCTTTTCCTGATCCTCGTAGCTACCGCGGGTCTTGTGAGCCTCGGTGGCGACAATCAGCGATTCGTACAGCTGTTCGGCCGACATTTGGCGCATGTAGAAATGGCTGAACATGGGGCGCTCGCCCATGTTCGGGTCGTCTTTGACGTTGCCCGAGGTGGTCTTGCTGCTGAGGCCATAAGCTTCAGAAAGCGTGATCCACTGGATGAGCTGCTTGAGATCGTAACCGTAGGTGGCGAATTCGCGGCCCAGGCGGTCGAGCAATTCGGGGTGCGTGGGGCTGTTGTGCGGCCCCATGTCTTCGACAGGCTTGGTGAAGCCATAGCCAAAGAAGTGCGACCACATGCGGTTGACCTGAGCCTGACCCAGGCTGGGCGATTGACGCACCAACTTGGCCAGCTCGGTGCGGCGGTTCACTTCAGAAACGTAACCGCTGGGATCGATCTTGGTGCCATCCACAAAGGTGGGATAGGCCACCTTGAGCAGGCCGTTGCGAAGCTCGTAGTAAATCTCGGCTTCTTCGGGATCGCTACCTTCGCCAGCAAAATCTTCATCCACCAACCGCACCGTGGCGATTTCCCGACCTTGCATCGTGCGGATCGGTTTCACCTGGCGGAAGAAGGCGTTGAAGCCCCAGAACGAATCCTGCTTCCAATCGTTGAAGGGGTGATTGTGGCACTGGGTGCATTGCACTTGAATGCCCAAGAAGATTTGCGACACCTTGGCCGTGGCCGGGGTAGCTTGCTCTTGCAGGTTGTCGAGCAAGAAGTTCACCGCGCCGTTGTAGTCGGGCTCGCCCGGCGTGTTCGCGCCCTGGGCACTGATGATTTCAAACGCGAACTCATCGTACGGCTTGTTGGTAAGGAAGGTGCGGCGCAAGTACTGCTGCATGCCTTCGCGATTGACCATCGAACGACGATCGGTGCCTCCGGTGCGGCCGATCAGTTGGTTGGTCCAAATCGTGGTCCAGTTGCGGGCGTACTCTTCGATGTATTGATCCGAGTACAGCAGCTTCTGAATCAGGCGGCGCTTCTTGTCTTTGTTCTTGTCGCCGGTGAATGCCTTGGTTTCTTCAACCGAGGCCGTGCGGCCCAACACGTCGAGGAACACCCGGCGAACCCATTCTTCGTCGGTGGCAGCCGCCGAGGGGGTAATGCCCTTGTCGGCCCAACCCTGACGGATGAGCTGATCAATGTATTCTGGTTTGTCACGGCTGGCTCCGGCATCGTCCGCGGCGATGCCTACAGCCGCGACCAGGAGCGCCGCATAAGCACTACCGGCCCAAACGGCCAGCAGCCTCGCGGTGCGGAAAGACCCAAGATGCAACATGACTCTGCTCTCCAAAAAACGACGTGGGGTACTCTGCTCCCCAGGGGAAGCGCCCAGAACGGGCGCACGCTGACGAGCGTTCATGGTAAGAAAACTGGGCAAGAAGTCAACAAAATATGGGGGGTTCGGACCAGTTCGTCGCGCCACATCCCCTCCATCGACCGCCAGCGGAATTCAGCTCGCCCAAAAGTTTTGCACAAATTCACTACCAGTGGCAGGCAGGATTGAGCGGCGAGCGTCGCCAGAAGTGTTGCGTTTCGCAACATGTGTTTCATTTTGATGCAGGCATTTTGCAACAGTCGAATTGGGGGCTCCCATGATGATGGGCAGCCCCCAACTCGTTTGAACGCGAAAGCCGACTCTCAACCGAGCCCAGGGTACTGGCTCTTCTCCGGTCCAGCCCCAGCTTTTAGCCGCTTTCTACGTTACACCACGCCTGTTGCGGGACGTGGGCCTATGCCTCTTCTGATACCGGCCCCGACATGGGACAGCTTCTTCCAACCTGTGTTCCTAGCAGAAGTTGGCGAAGCCATTCCAGAAGGCTTATGGTTCTAAGCAATTCGCGTGCCAAAGCTGGTGGCTGGGGATTGGTGGGGGGGCTGTGTTTTATTCTCGGGTGAGGAATTCTTGGAGCTGGGGGTGCCGGTACTGGGCGCCGCCGGTTAGCACCTTCAGATTGGGTAAAATTTGGGCTTTGCCCGAGCTGTGGGTATGGCCGCAGAGCACGGTAAGCTGGCGGTCGGGCCGAGCCTGCATGACTTCCATCAAGGCTTCCCCCAGGGCGATACAGCAAAAATGGGGCGCCCAATCGTCGTCCGAAATCTTGCCATTGTGCCAGCACGCCTGGCGAAACGGCGGAACGTGTGTCAGGAACACGGCCTCGGAATGCTCTTCGAGGGCTTCCGGCAGCACGGCCCTGGCATGCTCGGCCGCTTCATCGCCGAGCGCATTGAGTTGCCGCAGACGGTCGTCCCAGGGGCGTTCCGATAACTCTTCAATCAAGAAATAGTCGTTGAGCATGATGGTGCTGCTAAAGAAGTCGGCCGCCCTGCCATCGCCCCAACCATCGTGCCCCACCAACGCCAGCCGCGGAGAAAGGGAGATGTAGCCGGATTCCGTAAGATAAGTGAGCCGGGGGTTCTGTTCCGCGAATGCGGCCACCGCTGCCCGAACCTCGCGGATGGAGCCGCGGTAGAAATCGTGATTGCCCAGCACAAAGTAAATCGGCAGATTCACGGCCGCCACCATCTGCCGCAGATAGTCGGCCACATCGATCGATTCAGAAATATCGCCCCCCAGCAGCACGGCATCGGCGCCGCTGGCCGCCACTTTGGCCCACAGCGCCAGCACATCGCCGGGCTCGACAAAGTTCAAATGCACATCGGTTAGCCAGGCAAGCTTGGTCATGGGGGGGGCGGGCGACGGGTAAGAGCAGCAGGGAGTTCGCGCGGCATCGCCAGGCGATGGCCGAACACGGCCGAGTCGCCTGCGGGGGGGAAGGCATTATTCCAGATTGATCGGCAACCCATCGTGCCGATTGCCCAAGCGGCGGTGCGTTTCCACATCGAGCCCAAACCGCACCGGTCGCACCGAGCCATCGAGAAACCCAAACAGGCAGCCAATCGGATGGGCGCTGCCGAACAGGTTGCGGTCAGAAAAGCCTGGGGTATCTCGCACCGGCGGGCCGGAGGCGGGCCAGCATACGCGGCTGGTGTCGTCGTTGGCGCCATGGAAGATGCTTTCCTTGTCGCCCACGCCGGCGCCGTCCATGTAGTGTTCGGGATCGAGGTTTTTTTCCCCCACGGCGTAGGTATAGGTATCGCCGTCGGTAACCTGGCCGTGCGTCACGTTGCTGCGCTGGAAGATAATGCCGGTGGCGTCGCGAACTTCGCCCTGCGAAGCCCACCAGGCAGGGTCCGACCCGTTGGCAAACGACAGCGGCTGAAAGAACGACCGCGAAATGCCCGCCGAGTTGGGGTCGTTGTGATCGCCAGCGCAGGCCGCGTAGTCGCTCTTGTTCACGTTGCCCGTGATGTTCGGAATCAATTCATCGTTGGTGCAAGGATAGGCGGCCGGGGGACGGCGGCTAGGGCAGTAAAAGACTTCGACCGGCGTTTTCACCAGAACCTGGGTGCTCACGTCGGCGCCGTACAGCGAGCTCTGATCCATTAGCGGCAAGATGGGGTAGATCCACGAGCCCGACTGAAGATCGCGTTCCAAGCTGGGAGTGGGGGGCCACATCCAACCCCAGCCGGCCGAAGGATAGAAGCCATTGCGTTCTTCGTAAATTTGTAGCGACAGCACAATCTGCCGGATATTGCCGCGACAGCGGGCAGCCCTGGCCGACTCGCGCGCCGCCTGAATGGCCGGCAGCAACAGCGCGATCAGCAAGGCAATGATCGCAATGACCACGAGCAACTCAATGAGCGTGAAGCCGCGGAAACGCGCGGAACGCGCCGCCGAAGTGGGTGCGGGAACATCCCGCTCGAAAGGGCCACAACCCCTGGCGGCCAACCCGAGCGCGCGTGCGACGATCGCAATCATGGCCCCTGGCTCCCGTACGGATGCGTGCGGTGGATGCGAACGATACCAACAACGATTCGCCAGTCACGAAGTTGATTTTAGAAGAAGCCCCGGCCTCCCGCCAGCCAGTAGGCATTTCGAAGCTGAAAGCAAGCATTTTCCCAGCAACCCCGCGCAGAGCAGTTGGCCATGAATCACGATGACACGGCGGGCTTCGATGGGAGAAGCGATAACCGCGCTTTCGTGCCCTGTTTCCTGCCGGCGGACTGCCGAGAGGCGGGTTTGTCGGCTCCGTGACGGGCTAATCCTTGGGGAAATTTCGGGATATAATGGATGATGATCAGGCCGGGAAAGGGTGCTGCAGCTTGCCTGGGAATCTTAACCCGATGTTGTGTGGCTGCTCATCGAAGACGACAGCCTGGTCGAGTTCGGTGATGCTTTGAATAATTGGGCGTGGGTCCCTTACTCCAACGTGCGATCCCATGTGGATCAGACTCGCCAAAGAATCATGCCCCGACTGCTTGTAACTCCGCAATCCGAACTCCCCACTCCGAACTCCGCATTAACGCCATGTCTGAACTCATTCGCATCAAGGGCATGGCCGTGGAACCGGGGCGGCGGCAACGGTTTGACTTGCCGGTTTCGCGATTGCCGACCCAAACCTGGTTGTCATTGCCGGTGGAGGTGGTCAACGGGGCGCGTTCAGGGCCGCATCTGTGGTTGAGCGCCGCGGTGCACGGCGACGAGCTGAATGGCGTGGAGATCATTCGCCGCGTGCTGCAAAAGCTCGATCCCCGCGACCTGGCCGGAGCGGTGATTGCCGTGCCGATCGTGAACGTGTTCGGCTTTATCAACCAAAGCCGGTACTTGCCCGACCGCCGCGATTTGAACCGCAGCTTTCCCGGCTCGGCGTCCGGCTCGATGGCCGCGCGGCTGGCGCACCTGTTCATGACCGAAGTCGTGCAGCAATGCCAATACGGCATCGATCTGCATACCGGCAGCCAGCATCGCAGCAACCTGCCGCAAATCAGGGCCAACTTCCGCGACCCCGAAACCCTTCGCTGCGCCGAGGCCTTCGCTCCACCCGTGCTGTTGCACTCCGAACTTCGCGACGGTTCACTCCGCCAGGCGGCGGCCCAACGGCAGTGCCATGTGTTGCTGTACGAAGCCGGCGAGCCCATGCGATTTGACGAGGAAGCCATCGACTTGGGCGTGCGCGGCGTGCTGCGGGTGATGGCCGCCCTGGGCATGGGCAAGCATCACCCCCGCCCTCGCTACAAGCCGCAACGGTTTGAGCAAACCACCTGGATTCGCGCTCGCCGTTCCGGCATCTTGCGGCTGCAGGTCAAGTTGGGCGAAACGGTCGAGCCCCACCAGGTGCTGGGGTTCATTGCCGACGCATTTGGAGAAAACTCGTCCCCCGTCCGCGCGCCGCAGCGGGGCCTGGTGATCGGGGTCAACAACAACCCCCTGGTCAGCCGGGGCGAAGCGCTCGTGATGCAGGCACTATTGCCCGACGGCGAATAACCCAGTGCCCAATAACCCAGTGCCCAAGCTTGCAAGGGCGTCCCGCCCGTGAATGGGCCAATGATCCAAGCAACCGGCCGTTCATGCCAACCCGCGTAGCGTTCCTCTTGGCCGAGACGGCCAAGCTACTGCGAAGAAGCCTGCGCCGAAGCGGCCGATTCAATGCGGTTTTGCAGCCGGAACTGTTCTTCGGCCAGCAGGGCCGCCCATTCTTGATTTTGCTTTTCGAGCTGGTCGATCTGTTCTTGCAGCTCGGCATGTTGCTCTTCCAAATCGGCCACGTGGTCCGACACAAATTGGGCTTCTTCGGTCAACAAGTTCCGTTCGGCCGTTAGCTTTTGCACGTGTTGTTGCAGCTTGACGTTGTGGGCTTCCGCCAGGGTCGCGGCGTTCTGGGCCTGCACCCGGTCGGCCAGCATCGCGCGAATTTTGTCGTCGAGCACTGGCGAGGCCCGATAAAAGTCGTTGAAAATTTGGGTATAGTCGCGGCGCGGACGCTGATAACGCCGCTCCATTTCGTCTACCAGCCCCATCCCCTTGAGGGTCTCCACCACCTCGGCCGAAATCCAGGCTTCCTGGCCCTCGGTCACCAGCCGGGTAACATCCACGCGGCGGCCCGGATCGGCTTCATTGGTGAAGTCGCGAATCTGCATTTGAGCCAGGGCCTGTTGATCCACGCCCGGATCGCCAAAGTTCTTTTTGAATCGCACCCGCACTTGCACCTCTTCCAGGGGCGCTTCGGCATCGGGGGCCGCGCCGTGCTTGAGATATTCGTTGAGCGCCAAGCTGCGAATCGTGGTGCGCAACTGCGCCATTTCGGGGCTCATCATTTGCACGTTGGCCGCCGGGAACCGGTTGAGCAATTCATCTTGCGGAATCTCGGCAAACCGCTCGTAAGAATCACCCGGCATCACCTGGTACAACGCCCAAGGGCCCGAGCTATTGGCCAGGCGTTGCATCGAGCGCACCATGAAGGCCAATTGCCCAATCTCAAACTGGGCCGCCAGCTTTTGGCCTTCGTCCAGTTGCGGAGAATTGGCGATGCCATCGCGAAGCGTATTGATGCCGTCGGCCAGTTGGGGCAGATTGGCGGCATCGGCCGCGGCTGTCAGGCTGGTGACGTCGGCCCCTTGAATCCGTTGGATCTGAGCCTTCACGTCGGCGATGGTGTACTTATGCAGCCACTCGAGCGTGACATTCGCGGCCTGGCCGTTCGGGTCGGGGGGGGCCGAGGCCGTGACCGAAAACTCGCCCAGATAGCCGCGATTGCCCAGCGCGGGGTCGTCGCTGGTTTCAAAAACATGCACGATGGTGCCCACGGGCAATTCGGGGGGATCGGGAAATCCGGTTCGAATCTGCACAATGCCCGTTTGCAGATCCACGCTGCGAGGCTGGCAACCCGTCCAAACCCGGCCGCGATCGAAGTAGACCATTGTTTGTTCGGTCTTGAGATCGCGAATGCTGGGCTCGGTCTCCGAACCCTCGCGCAGCGCGAGCACCTCGGCTTCAACCCGATCCACCGCCACCGCGTAGCGGTTATAGACGTCGCGGTACGCCGACCACGTTTTCAGGGCGCGCGACGACGCCCACAAAAAGCCGCAAGCGGCAAAAATGACAAATCCTAGCAATATCTTGCTTAATAAGCTCATCCCGCCTCCTTCGGCGCGTAGAGACGAGCGGATGAGGCTCCCTCAAATCCGCGGTAACAAATCGATCATAGGCAGCCCTGGAAGGGGTGTCAAGAAATTCCGGATGGGCAGCCCTGAACTCCAAGCCATTTATAAATCTACACTTCCGCCGCATGGTCGGCAAAGTCGCCGCAATCGTTAAAACCTCTCAAGTCCGCGCCGCTTTCCAGCCGAATTGGTAACCGTTGCCCTACTCTGCGCGAACGGCGCCGGCTAGCGGGAATACCCTACCAGAAAATGTGATCCACGCTTTCTGGCAGCCGTGTTTCCGCGGCCGTGAAGTCAGGACGATGCCTCGCAGCCGCCCCTACTACTTCCCCAATGATACGCCACGAAGATGTTGCACCCCACAACTCAGCCTGCATACCTTCGCCATGCCGCCGCCCACGGCGATGCCTGGGTGAGGCGTCTGCTGGCAGCAGGGCTGTTGCTGGCAATGCTGCTCCCGCACTCCGGCTGCTCTCGCGTTTGGTATCGCCAAGACGCCGATGAAGCCGCCTACGGACTGATCGGGGCGGCCAACCACGATCCCCGCTGGGCCTTGCCCGACTACAACATTTACCCCAATCCCAAATCGCGTTTTGCCAGCGAATGGCCGGTGGACTACCCCGCCATGCCGCCCGACGACCCCACCAACCATAAATACATGGAATGGGTGGACAACAAAAAAGCCTACGCCTGGGACGAAAGGTTCAACCATACGCCGTATGTCGAAAATCCGGCCTGGACGATGTTCCTGCCCTGCGATCGCGACGGCTGCATTGTGCTCGATCAAGAGCAGGCCGCGGTGCAAGCCGCGCTGCTCAACAATCGCGATTACCAAGAGCAGTTGGAGGAGCTGTATCTCTCCGCCCTCGACGTGTCGTTCGAGCGGTTCCGCTTCGATACCCAGTTCTTCGGCGGCAACTCCGTCTTCTATACCGCCGATGGCCGCGTGCGCTCGGGCCGTCCGCCCGGTTCATCGATCCTCGATGTGGATTCCGCTCTGGAAGCCCGCCGGCTGTACGCCACGGGCGGCGAGCTGCTGGTGGGTTTCGCCAATAGCATGGTGTGGCAATATGCCGGCCCCAACATGCACATGCCCACCACGATCTTCAATCTCAACTTTGTGCAGCCGTTGCTCCGCTGGGGAAATCGCGCGCAGGTGCTCGAGCGGCTCACCATTAGCGAACGAGCTTTGCTCAATAACGTGAGGGCCATGGAACAGTATCGCCGCGGCTTCTATGTCGATATCGTCACCGGCCGCAACGTCAGCGGCGGACCCAACCGCCAAGGCGGTCTCTTTGGCGGCGCCGGCCTGGAAGGTTTCAGCGGCGTGGGCGGCGGCTTCGGCCGGGTGGGCACCGCGGGCGGCGGCGGTTTTGCCGGCGGGGCGGGCGCCGCATCGGCCGGAGGCTACCTGGGCTTGCTGCAAAACCAGCGCGAAATCACCAACCAGCAAGACAACGTCGATCAACTCTGCGGCAGCCTGCGGCTCATGGAAGAGTTCTTCGACGCCGGCCGCATCGACCGGCTGCAATTGCAGCTCACGCGGCAATCGCTCTACAACGCCGAAAGCCGCCTGAAAACCTCCGAAGCCGCCTACGAAACCACGCTCGACGCCTACAAGCTCGACCTCGGCCTGCCGCCTGCCTTGTGCGTGAAGGTAGACGACACCCTGCTCGACCGCTTCGAGCTCATTCAAACCGACCTGCTCGACCTGCGGAATCGCGCCCTGCTGCTGCGAGCCCGCATGGCGGTGGGGCCGCCGAAACCGCTGCTGGCGCTCGAAAATGCCCAAGGCATGAATCTCGATGGCGCCCCGCCGGTGCTGCCCATCCAACCGCCAGCGGGCGATCAGCCGCGCGCGCCCTCCCCCCGCTGGGACAACAACCAGGATCGCGAAGAACTGCCAGCGCCCGACAACCTCAACAACCCCGGCAACGACGACCCCTTCCAGGCGCCGCAGCCGGACCTCGACCGCAGAACCCGCGAAATTCGCAGCCGCGCTCGGGGCCTGTCGCGGCTGATCGAAGAATCGAAGCTGGCCGTCAAGCTGCTCGACCGTGCCCGCTTCTTGGATCCGGGCGCCGCGGCCTTCGAAGCCGCCGGCCTGTATGGCGGCACGCCGCTGGGCCTGGCCACCATGCTGTTCGAGATGCAGCGCCCCAGTAATCTCAAACAACTGCAAGACGATTACCAGGCAATTGCCGACCTGCTCGACCCCACCAAGGGCCTGCTCAAGCAACTCGATCGCCTGTCGAACTTTCCCTATGCCGTGCGGGTGGCGCCGCTGCTTCAGAACCAAAGCTGCCAGCGGTTCGGCCAGGTGCAAACCATGTTCGACGGCTTGCTCGCCGCCAAAGAAGAGCGGATTCGCAGCCTGCGCCGGCTGGGGGAGAGCGACGTGCAGGTGCGCTGCGACGACCTGGCTCGCGAAGCGTTTGGCGTGGAAGCCTTCCTCAAACGCGTGGCCATTCTCCAAGAGCAAGTGACCCTGGCCGACAACTACCTTTGCGGCCAGCAGCCCTGGCCTCGCTACGACCAGCTTTTACAGCAGGAGTTCCAGCGCTTTCCACAGGTCGATGGCCAGTTGCTGCAATACTTTCAACAGGTGCGGCCGCTGTTGGTCGAGCTGCAACAATCGAGCGAAATTGCCTTCCTGCAATTGAACGCTCCGCCCAATCTGCGCGACGCGGCCCAACGCCGGTTTCATGCGGCCGTCGAGGCCCTGCGACAGCATCCGCTGCAAGGCGTGCGTGAAGCGTTGGAGCAGTTCGTGCTGCCGCTGACCGGCACGCTCGACGAGGTTCAAAACGAGCTCGACGAGCTGGCCCAGCAAGCTTCCAACCTGATGCTGATCGAAGCCCGCTCGGCCCTGGAACAAATCGAGCTCGACCGCGTGGAAATGGAAGAGGACGAGGCCTTTGCCCTGGCGGCCGCCAATCGGCTGGACTGGATGAACGCCCGCAGCCGGCTGGTCGACTCCTGGCGGTTGATCGAATTCAACGCCAAGAACCTGCAGGGCGACCTCAACGTGGTCTTCAACGGCGACATTCAGAACACCGGCGACAACCCCTTCCGGCTGCGCTCAAGCAATGGCCGCCTTCAGGTGGGCCTGGAGTTCGACGCCCCGCTGACCCGCGTGGCCGAGCGCAACGTGTATCGCCAATCCATCATCGATTACCAGCAAGCCCGCCGGGCTTACATGGCGTTTACCGATGGCGTGCAGCAGGTGCTCCGCAACGAACTGCGGATCATGCGGCTCGACGAGCTCAACTTTGAGCTGCGTCGCCAGGCCATCAACGTGGCCCTCGACCAGGTGGATCTGGCCCAGGAAGGCCTGTTCAAACCGCCCCGCGACGAAACCCAAACCGAACTGGGCGCCACGGCGGCCCGCGACCTGGTTTCGGCCCTCTCCGACTTGCTCAGCGTGCAGAACGACTTCCTCAGCGTGTGGGTCGATTACGAAGTGCAGCGCCGCAGCCTCGACCTCGACCTGGGCACCATGCGGCTCGACGCCGAAGGCAACTGGATCAACCCCGGCAAGGACATTGGCCGCGTGATCCATGGCCCCTGGTGCCCGCCCAACGAACCGCTGCTGCGACGGCAAACAATCGAAGAAGACGAAATGCCGCCGCTATTCGAAGAAGTGCCGGTCATGGGCGAAGGGTTGGAACTGCGCGAAGCCAGCTACCAACAGCCCAGCTACGCTCCATCTGGCAGCCGCGAGCGGCCATCGCCCCTGGGCGCCTACCCCCGACACACCCAGCCGGTGCTCGACGATCCGCGGAAACATTCGCCCACCCCTCGCCGGCAGCAGCCGCCAGCCACCGCCATGGCCAACCCACCGGCCCCGCCACAAAAAACCGGCCTGATGGGGTCGCCGCCGATCAAGCCGTGGCGGTTGTTTCGGTAGCTGGGCCCTGGCCTAGCATGACAAATATTGACAATAAATGCCACCATGGTATGATTCCATGAAAGGAGTTCCCATGGCAAACACGCTCAATTTATCGCTTACGGATGATCTTCGCGCTTTCGTGGATGCGAACTGCGGCGATGGCACGTTGTATGCCACTCCCAGCGAATTCGTTCGCGATCTACTGCGACAGCGCAAGCAACAGTTGGACGCTGCCCAGGTCCGCGATGCCATTTTGGAAGGCTATCAAGACGCCATCGCCGGTCGTACGGTCGAATTCAAAGGCGATCTGCGAGCCTTGCTGAAAAAGGTCAAGAAGTGAAGGCGCCGCCGCCAGCGAAACTCGCTTTAACCCATCGCGCGGCGGCCGATATTGAGGACATTCTTGAGTACTCGGCTCACCAATGGGGCCAGGCGAAAGCTGACGAATACCTTGACCAACTGGAAGCCGCGCTCGAGCGACTGAAGCTTCAACCAAGCTTGGCCCAAGTGATTGTCGATCTGCACCCCGCGCTTAAATTCTACCGCGTGGCCAAACATTGCTTGGTCTGCGACGTGCAGACCGATTCCATTGTCGTGCTGACAATCACCCATGCGAGCATGGATATTCCCAGCCGATTAGCCGAATTGCAGCCCACGCTAAGCACCGAGGTTGAACTGCTTCATCGCCACTTGCGACAAACGACTCGCTAGTTTCTTGCTCGTTAACTTCTCTGCAAGCCGCGGAGAACTTTAATGCCTCAGCGTCCGTTTGCGGTTTACCCGCGTTAAGGGCTGGCCGAAGAATAACTTCCCGACCTGAATGAGAGCAGCGGAACTCGTACGTATTTAACCCCGCAGGGGTTTCCAGCCGGTAGCCGGCGGCCCGAGCGAAGCGACACCACCGGAAAACCCCATTTCCAGGCCCAAGGCGGGCGCAACCGCGGCGGTTGTGCGATCACCCGCCCGCAAGTCACGCACGGGGTGCGTGACCTACGGCAGGTAGCTTGGCTTGCCGGGGATCTTGCTGGGGATGGCCAGCAGCAGGTTCCCGCAGGTCACGTACAGCGTGCTAAGGTCTTTGCCGCCGAAGGCGCAGTTGGTCACCGTATCGACCGGCGTCTCGCGGAACGCCAGCAATTTCCCCTCCGGCGAAATCACGTGAATGCCTGGCTTGGTATCCAAGGTTTCGCTGGTTTTGCGGGTCTTGTGCAAGCCGGCCGCGACATACAGATTCCCCTGGGCGTCGATGCACATGCCGTCGCCGCTACGGCCAGGGTAAAAGTTAATCAGCACCCGCTCATTGCTCAAGCTGCCGTCGCTGGCCAGGTCATAGGCGCGAATATCGCGATGGTGGTCGGCATTGGGATGGGATTCGATGACATACAGCGTTTTATTGTCGGGCGATGTCACAATCCCATTGGGCATATGGATATTCGGCCAATGCAAGACCTGCGTCACCTGGCCGGCGGGGTCCAGGCGATACACGGCATTGACGTTGCCCTTGGTGGGATCTTCGCCGCCAGGACGTGAACTGAAATAAATCCGCCCTGCGCCATCGGTGCACAGATCGTTGGGCGCGGCGAATGGAAAGCCGTTGAACTTGTCGGCCAGCACCTCGATCTTGCCGGTCGTCATATCGGTGCGCGTGATCCGCTTCGCGCCCCCTTCGCAACATAGCAACCGCCCTTGGGCGTCAAAGTACAGCCCGTTGGTTTGATTGCTATTATCGCGAAACACGGAGAGTTGCTTGGTGGCCGGATCCCACTTAAGGATTTTGTTCACCGGCACATTGGTGAAGTACACCGTGCCATCGGGCGCGCCGGCCGGGCCTTCGGTAAAGACCTCGCGGTCTTCGATCGTGGCGAGCACTTCCACGGGGCCCAGGTATTTATCGGTTTGCAAGCCGGCGTAGCGATCGGCGATGCCGCCTGCCGCGTTCGCCGGCGCCGTTCCCAGTGGCGAAAACCGCGCAGTCGCCCACAAGCCGGCGCCGAGCGCTGCGCCCCGCTGGAGAAAGCGGCGGCGCGTGTGAGCCGCATGAGAACCGGGCGAGCAATCGATGTCAGGCATGGCGTGGCACTCCAGGTGAGAGGGGTTCGCCGCGATTGTAGGCTACCCGGCCAGCGGGTTCCACAAATCGCCAAAACCTTCTCGTCCTGGGAGGGGGGGGCTGCCAGATGCCCTTTACGGCGAAGCGGGGCGCACCAGCCGCGCTCCCGTTTCATACCAGCCGTCGCGAATAAATCGGCACCATTGCAGTACCACCAGGAACGACGCCAGGTCGCCGCCAGGCAATTCCAGTTGCGCCAACATTTGGCGATACGGCAGCGGCATGGCATGGTAAAAGCCCAGCCCATCTTCGGCCAAATGCTTGCCCACCACGGTCACGGGCGGAAACTCGCTCCGGCTGCCATCGGTATTCAGCGGGATCAAGCGAATCAACCGCGGATAAGGAAATCGGGCTCGATTGCGCCGCTCTTGCTCCAAGGGATAGATGCCAGCGAGAACTCTCCAAACCTGCGACCGCAGATTCGATTCTGGTTGCGCGGCGCCAAGCTCCAGACCAGGCGGCGCGGGGGCAATCGGTGGAACGAGAGCAGTCATATTTGTATTGCCTTGAAAAAACGACGTGGGAACGCGCGAATGGTGTACGTCAGGCAAACACTGCATGCGGCGGAAAGTTCCATCGAGCGGCATCGCCGGCCAGCGGCTTTCGAACAAGCCGGCCGTGGCCTGCAAATTCGCGGTCGATCCTCGGTGGGGGGGAACAGCGATTACGAAACAGGGATGGAACTGCCCTGGAAATCTTGGGCCGAGCGGCGGCGGCTGCCCGGCACGGCAACGAGGTGACGCGAGTGCGATTTTCCCTCGTTGGGCTGAAAGGTCGAATCAACCCTAGGTCATCAATGGCCGCTGTCAAATAAATCGCGGCCGGCGGCGATGGATTCCGCCGATTGCACGGAGGGTTTTAACGCCTGGCGAGCACGCCCAGGCAGGGGCCAACCGGCTCACACTGCTGGCTCACACTGCCGGATCGCGCGCCGCGGCGCCATGCTCCGGCTCCGGGCGAATGCCGGCCAGCCGGGCCAGCAACCGATCGACCGGCGGAGCCAGCCTCGGCGCCCAGGCGGCCGCCAACAGCGCCGTTACCGCGCCGGCGTAAATATCCATCGTGTAGTGGGCTCTCACCAGGATCACGCTGGCCGTGAGAAAAATGGCCAGCAGCGTGGCGATCAGGCCCGTCTTCCAGCCCCCCATCCGCCCCAGTTCAATCGCCCCGTAGATGGCAATCGCCGTATGGCCCGAAAAGAAGAAGTCGTTGGCCACTTCGTAAGTGACCAGGATCGAGGGAAAGCCGGGCGGCTCCCACACCATGCCTACCGGCGCCGGCAGCGCGCACAGCGCTTGCACGATTTGCCGCAAGCCAAACAGCAGCAGCAGACCCAAGAAGGGGCGGATACTCGGCCCAAAAATGGATCGACCTAGCAAGAAGAAGGTCAGCACGTCGATGAACAGGCTGCTGACAATCAGCAAGGCGAACGCGCGGCGCTTGTCGGCCGTGAGGAAGTCGTAAGCGCCGCGGGTGGCTTCCAGCAGGGCGTCGCCGCGCAGCAAGACTTCGCCGGCCGCGGCCATTTCGGCCTCGCTGCTTTTTACCTCGCGCGATTGGATGGCGCTTTGCGTGGCAAACCAGGTGGCCAGCCCCAGCACCACCAGCAGCCCTCGCAATATCCACAAACGAACAGGGCGCGCGGAAGGCGCAGAAACATCGCGGGCCATATCAAACTCAAAAATGTGTCAAAAAATGAATGGGATAGAATCGGAGCCAGAGGACAATAAAAAAACAGACCATGACCAACCAACATCCATTCCGAACTCCGAACTCCGCATTTCCTTCTCGCCCCGCCTATACCGAATGCGCCAGCCAGCCCTCGGGGATCGGCAGCGGATCGCCCCCTTCGGCCGCCAGCCTGGCGAGCATGCTTTTCAAGCGCTGCTCCAATTGCTCCATCACCGGATCGACGCCCCGCACCTTCTCCGTGCCCACCTCGATCGGTTCGCCCACTTCCACAATCACGGTAAACGGCCGGTGAATTCGGGCCGCGTCGGTCAGGTCTTCTTCGAAGCGTTCCACCGTTTCTAACACCCGCTCCGGGGTTGGACTCGTTCGCAGGTAATCGGGCGGGTAAAGCGACAAGCTTTGAGCCAGGTAGCAGTCCGCCAGTTGCCGCCACCGCCGGGCACGTTCGGCTTCGTCGATTTCGCCGGCCGCCATGTCGGGCACGATCGCTCCCCGCAGCCGTTTCACGCGCACGATGGTGCCGCCCGTATGACCTGTCTGCCCCCATTCTTCTTCCAACGGATTGAGCAAGTGATCGATCAAACGCTGGATGCGCGGCCCGAAGTCGCCCGTTTCACCGTGGCCAAGATACTCCAGCTCTTTCAGCGTGAGCAAGCCATGGCCTACTTTGCGAATGCGCTCCAACATGGAAAGTTGCGTTTGCGGTTGCCACGACAGCCGATGCTCGATGTCTCCGAGCACGCCGTTGACCGCTTTTTCCAGGTTGCCGTGATAGATGTATTTGAGGGCGATCGGGTGAATCACCACCTGTCCTCGCTCTTGCTTGGCCCGGCGTTTGGCGGCCGAACGGGCGATGAAGGCGGTGCCGTCGAGCAGGGCTTCGAGCCGGTCGTTGTTGCGGCTGACCGCTCCCTCGGGGAAGATCACCAGCGGCCGCTTGGCTTCGACCAGCACGTCGATCGCCGTGTTGATCGCGGTGCGGTCCAGCCCTTCGCGATACACGCTAAAGGCGCCCCCTCGCTGCAGCAGCCAATACTGAGTGCGGCTTTGCATGAACAAATGCCAGCTGGCCATCATAAACACCGGTCGGCCCAGCTCCCGCACCAGGGTGCCCACCACCAGGGGATCGCAAGGGCGGCAATGATTGGGGGCCAGCAAGATGCCATGCCCGGCCGCGTACGAGGCCTTCAAATGTTCCAGCCCTCGGTATTCAATCTGGGTAATCCCTGCCTGTTTGTTGAGCCACCGCCGCAAAAACCGCTTCAAAACACCTGGCCAAAAATTCCCCTGCTTGGCAGGCACAAATTCGTATGGCTTGTCGATAATGACCGCTTGCATCGGAATGGATCAGCCCACGGGGAGGGAAACAGCGGAGCGCGGCGTCCTTACCCGCGGCAAATTCCGCGGAATCCGGCTCCTTGGCCCAGGCCCACCCGGCCTCAGGCTGCCTCTTATATAGCGCCACGGCCCTTGGCTGTAAATCCGCACCCCTCCAAGCCCCCCCCTGCCGCGAGGCTATGCCAGCAAAGGTTTGGAATCTCCGCCCCCCTTGGCGTATACTGTAGGGGTATCCAATTCCGCGCGGGGAACAGCGCGGGAAACAGCGCGATAAGGCCACGGCCGGATCAGGCTGCGCCCATTCGAGCGGCAAGCATCGGCGGTTCCCCTCGCAAACGTGGCTGGCCCCCCCTTTCCATATCCAAAAGCAAGCGAGCGCCCCATGCGTCTCACCCATAAACCAAGCCGGCTCTGCTTGGCCCTGCTGTTGGCGTGGTTCCCCACTTGGTTTGCCACCCGGGCCGCCGCCGATGAAGTTGCCCTGACCCTGGCGGGCGGCGGCGAAGTTCGCGGCAAGCTGCTCAACCCCAGCGAGTTCCCCCGCACCCAGTACCAGATTCAATCGGACTACGGCGTGCGGTTGGCGTTTGCCCGCGACCTGGTGCACAACGTGCGCAACATCAGCGATAAGCAGCTCGAATACGAAAAACTCGAACCCACCTACCCCGACACGCTCGACGGCCAATGGGCGTTGGCCGAGTGGTGCCGCGAAAAGAACATGGCGGCCGAGCGCCAAGTGCACCTTCGCCGCGTGCTCGATTTCAACACCGATCACGAAGCGGCCCGCCGAGCGCTGGGCTTCTTTCGTCACGAAGAAGTCTGGACCACGCAAGACGAGCTCATGACCCATCGCGGCTTTGTCAAATACAAAGGCGAATGGGTGTTGCCCGAGGAGGTTGCCATTCGCGAGCGCCGCCGCCAGAACGAGCTTTCCGAAAAAGCCTGGCTGCGGCAGGTGAGCGAATGGAAGAAATACATTGGCAGCAAGCCGCAAGAAGTGATCGCCCAAATGGACGAAGTCCGCGATCCCAACGCCGTGGGGGCCATTGCCTACCACATGGCGCCCGATCGCGAGATCCGGCCCGCGGTGCGGCAGCAGTTTCACAAAATGTTGTTCAACATTGGCAGCCCCGGCGCGTGGGACTTGATTGGCGAAGCTTCGCTGCACGATCCCGATGAAGACACCCGCGCGGCTGCTCGCGAGCGGTTGGAAGGGCAAACCCGCCCTGACCTGGTCAAAAAGTTCGTCACCGCCCTCGGCAGCTCCGACAACAACGTCGTCAATCGGGCTGCCCTGGGCCTGATCTACCTCAAAGACGACTCGGCGATTGGCCCTCTGATCGATGCCCTGGTCACCACCCACAAGTTCCGCGTCGTCTCCGGCAGCCCCGGCACCTCGGCCACCTTCGGCTCCAACGGTGGCGGCGGTCTGTCGGTCGGCCGCCGCGCCACGGTGTACCACAAGCCGATCGCCAACGAGCCGGTGCGCAACGCCCTGATCTCGCTGACCGGCGTCAACTTCGGGTACGGCAAAGAAGACTGGCACACCTGGCACGCCACCTATTTGCGCAGCCGAGCGGTCGATACCCGCCGCGACTAACGGGCCAATTTGACCCATTCGTCAATAATCTGTCTCGAACCGTGAATCGCGGGCCAACGTGGCTGATCCACTTGGCGACTTTGATTGGCACACGAGCGACCGTGTGGCTACGCTTGATATATGAGCGACCCTGGCTCCGCTCTCAGTCATCCATGGCTATTCAGCCGCACTCCCAGGGCGCGTATCGTCCTTTATTCCGGGGTGTCTTCCATGGGAAAGTTGCAAAGGCCGTCCAAGAAGCAGGCGTCTCTCGAACACGGCCTGTCGCCGCCAAGGTCCCCTCCAATGGAGCGATGCGCTTTGGGGAAAAGCCTGCGCGATAACTGCCCACGCGAGTCGCACGCCGCCTGGCGGCCCGCGGTCGATCGGCCCGATCCCTTGGCCCTGATCGAGCAGTCGAACCAGGGGCGGATGGCCTACCTGGTGCCCATTCGTCACGGCCGCATGATCCGCAGCCCGTTCACGTTTTATCGGGGCGCGGCGCTCAACATGGCGGCCGACCTGGCCCAGACGCCCGCGGCGGGCATCCGCGTGCAGGCCTGCGGCGACTGCCATCTGATGAACTTCGGAGCTTTCGCGACCCCCGAGCGGCGCGTCATCTTCGATATTAACGACCTCGACGAAACCCTGCCCGCCCCCTGGGAATGGGACGTGAAACGCCTCGCCGCCAGTTTTGTGCTGGCTTGCCGCGACAACGGTTTCAGCGAAGACACGGCCCGCGATAGCGTGCTGACCTGCGTGCGTTCGTACCGCGAACGCATGGCCCAGTACGGCAACATGTCGGTGCTCGACGTGTGGTACGACAGCATCGACGCCGAGCGCCTGTTGCCAACCATCCGAGACAAAGAAGCTCGCTTGCGATTCGAGAAACGCCTGGCCAGGGCCCGCCAGCGGAGCGTCCTGGAACATGAGTTTCCCGAACTGGCCACCCTCTCGGGCCTGACTCCGGCCATCAAGGAAAATCCGCCCTTGATCTTTCATTGGCACGAACAGGGTCACGAAGAGCAAACGGCATTGGTGCATCGAGCGTTCGCGAGCTATCGAGAAACCATGCAAGCAGACCGGCGTCTCTTGCTCGACCGCTTCACGCTGATGGATTTTGCCATCAAGGTCGTCGGCGTGGGCAGCGTGGGCACCTTTTGTGGCATCTTGCTGCTGATGGCCAGCGAGCACGACCCGCTGTTTCTCCAGTTCAAACACGCCCGCCCGTCGGTCCTCGAAGCCTATGCCGGCAAGAGCCAGCACGCCAACCACGGCGAGCGGGTGGTGCATGGCTGCCGCATGATGCAATCGGCCAGCGACCTGTTTTTGGGCTGGACCGAAGGAGACGCCGGCCGGCATTTCTACATTCGGCAACTCAAAGACATGAAGATCAAGCCGCTCGTCGAAGTCTTCACGCCCAGCGTGATGATTCAGTACGCCGAACTGTGCGGTTGGACCTTATCCCATGCTCACGCCCGCTCGGGCGAGCCCGCGACCATCAGCGGCTACCTCGGTAAAAACGACAAGTTCGACCAGGCCATCGCCGACTTCTCCATTGCCTACGCCGACCAGAGCGAACAAGATCACGAAATCCTGATGCAGGCCGTGCGCTCCGGCACGTTGGAAGTCACCATGGAAGAGGGATAGCCAGCAATCCAGAGGTCGCATTCCCCCGCCAGCGGTCAGCCCGTTAAACTGCCAGGCATGAACAACCTCGCCTGGCAACCCGCCGTCCAACCTCCCGAGCTGCCGCCTGGCGCCGTGCATCTATGGCGGTTCTGGCTGGCTGGCAGGTCTGACCGCGTGGCCCTCTGGGGCTATTTGAACGCCGACGAACGTCGCCGGGCCGAGTCCTTTTACAAGCCCATCCATGCGGAGCGGTTTGCCGCCGGGCGGGGCGTGTTGCGAACGTTGGTCGCCGCCTACGCTGGCCTGGCGCCGCGCGAGGTCGTGTTCGAGGCAGGGCCATTCGGCAAGCCCTGCCTGGCATCGCCTGCCAGCGGCAAGCTATCGTTCAACCTGTCGCACAGCGAGAACCTGGCGGTGGCCGCTTTTGCCCGAGGCGGCCAGTTGGGCATTGATGTCGAGTGGGTTCGCCCCCTGCCCGATGCTCACTCCATCGCCCGCCGGCAGTTCCACGCCGCCGAGGCCCACTGGTTAGGGAACGCTCCCGCCGAGCGTCAGGCAGAAGTCTTCTTCCACATTTGGACCCGCAAAGAGGCCGCCCTCAAGGCCGTGGGGGCGGGGCTTTCGATTGACCTGCAAGCGTTCGATGTGACCGCCGTGCAAGGCCGAGGAGAAACCCACCCGCTGGCACTCGGCCCCAAACTGCCGGCATGCCCTTGGAATTGGCACGAGTTCGCGGCGGCGCCGGGCTATCAAGCCTGCCTGGTGAGCGACGAGGCGGTCACCGAGTTGCAGGCCTTTGAATACCCCGCGGAAACGCATCCCTAGCGAGTGGCCCATCAGGCCGGCCTCCCTTGGCCATTTAGCCGAATGAGGAGCGAACAAGAGAACCTCCTCCCCAAGGCGTTTTATCGGCAGCAACGATAGCAGTCCGAGGCCACGCTGCTCTCCGCGTGCTTATGCCAGCAGGGCCAACTACAATGGAAAGCACGTTTGCAAGGTTGCCCAGTAATCTCCCAGACGCAAAGAAATTGCCGCCGGCCCGACCAGCCCTATCCTCCGTTCGTTTCTGCCTGCCTTACCCGCCGAATATTCTGGGACTGACATGCCTCAACCGATCGCTCCCACACGCGCTCCATCGTTTCCAGATTTGGCCCGCCGTGATTTCCTGGGCCGTTCGCTGGGTCTGGGCGCGGTCGCGCTGGCTTCGCTGCTTGGTCAAGACGGCTACGCGGAGCCCGGCCCAACGGTTGCCAAGAACACCCGCGAGGCCGGCATCCTTCCCGCCCCGCACGTGCCGCCGCGCGCCAAGCGGGTGATCTATTTGATGCAGACCGGCGCTCCCAGCCAGGTCGATTTGTTCGACTACAAGCCCCACCTGGCCAAGCTGCGCGGCCAGCCCTTGCCCGCCTCGGTGCAGATGGGCCAGCGGCTGACGACCATGACGCAAGGCAAGGCTCAGCCGCTGCTGCCTGGCATTTCGCCCTTTCGCCAGCACGGCGAAAGCGGGGCCTGGCTGTGTGATTTCTTGCCGCACACCGCTGGCATTGCCGACCAGTTGTGCTTCATTCGCACCATGCACACCGAGGCCATCAATCATGCCCCGGCGGTCACGCTGTTTCTCAGCGGAGCCCAAGAACCCGGCCGGCCGAGTCTCGGCGCCTGGCTCGCTTATGGACTGGGCAGCGACAACCGCGACCTGCCCACCTTTTGCGTGATGACCAGCCGCGACCGCGAGGCTTCGTGTGGCCAGCTCTTCTACGACTACTACTGGGGTAGCGGCTTCTTGCCCAGCAAGTTTCAAGGCGTGAAGTTCCGTGGCGAAGGCGACCCGGTGCTGTACCTTTCCAACCCGGCCGGCATGAATTCCGCGGTGCGCCGCGGCCTGCTCGACGACCTGGCTCAGCTCAACCAACTCAAGCACACGGCGGTGGGCGATCCCGAAATTCTCACCCGCATTGCCCAGTACGAGATGGCCTACCGCATGCAGAGCTCGGTGCCCGATCTCACCGACTTTTCCACCGAGCCGCGGCACATTCTCGAGATGTATGGTCCCGACGTGCATCGTCGCGGCTCGTTCGCGGCCAACTGCCTGCTGGCCCGCCGGCTGGCCGAGCGTGACGTGCGGTTCATTCAGCTGATGCACGCCGGCTGGGATCAACACAGCAACTTGCCAACCCAGCTCGAAATTCAATGCCGCGACACCGATCAACCTTCGGCGGCCTTGGTTCGCGACCTGGCGCAGCGCGGCCTGCTCGAAGACACGCTGGTGATCTGGGGCGGCGAATTCGGCCGCACGGTTTTCGGCCAGGGCGACATCGATAACCAGAAAACCCACGGTCGCGACCATCACGGCCGCTGCTTCTCCATTTGGATGGCGGGCGGGGGCGTCAAGGCCGGCCACGCGCACGGCGAAACAGACGAGTTCTCTTACAACATCGCCCGCGACGGGGTACACGTTCACGACTTCCAAGCCACGGTGCTGCACCTGTTGGGCATTGACCATCAGCGGCTGACCTTCAAGTACCAAGGCCGCCACTTCCGCCTGACCGATGTGCATGGAACCGTCGTCGAGCCGGTGCTCGCCTGAATACGGAACCATGTGCCGAGGGCGGAAGGAAGCAGCGCATCGTCGGGGCAATGCTGAACCGCGGGCGATCCGCGGGAAAGGGTGGTCCGCGGATGAGCCCGTCGCCATACTGGGGGGGCGCCTTGCCGCGCCGACGATCCTTGTCGCCAGGAGATTGGTTTATGTTGCCCGTTCGCGTCGTTCGTATCCGTCCGCTGTTGTTGGCCGCGGCAACAATCTTTTGTGGGTGTTGGGCGAGCGGTCCCCCTCTGGCAATCGCCAGCGAACCGGACGAAGCGGCGCCCATTCCCCGCACCGGGCCGCGGATTCTCTGCTTGGGCGACAGCATCACGGCGGCCGGCGGTTACATCCATTACCTGGAGACCTGGTTGCTGCTGCATGGCCGGAAAGAAATGCCCACGCTCATCGGCCTGGGCCTGGCCAGCGAAACCGCGTCGGGACTGTCAGAAGACCACCATCCCTTCCCTCGGCCCGACGTTCACGAGCGACTCGACCGCGTGCTGGCGGCCACGCAGCCCGACGTGGTGATGGCCTGCTATGGCATGAACGACGGCATCTACCACCCGTTCTCCGAAGAGCGCTTTACCGCCTATCAAGGGGGCATTCAGAAGTTGATCCGCAAAGCCCAAGCGGCCGGAGCCAAGCGGGTCATTCTGCTCACGCCGCCCCCCTATGCCGGCAAGGCGTCTCCGCAACAAGAGCCGGCGGACGGCAAAGACTACGGCTACAAAACGCCCTACAAAGATTACGACGACGTGCTGGCCCGCTATGCCCAGTACATTCTGTCGCTCAAAGATCAGGCGGGGGTTGAGGTTGTCGATGTGCGAACGCCGGTCCTCAAGCATTTGGAGAAGTGCTTCGGCCGCGATCCCATTCATCCCAACAGCCTGGGGCACGAGATCATGGCCGAAGCCGTGCTGGCCCACTTGGGCAAATCAACGGGGAGCAAGCTGATCGATACTGGCCATAGCGACCACGCGGACGACGCCCGCTGGCAAGCCGTGTTCAAGTTGGTCGCCGAGCGGCGCGGCACGCTCGACCGCACCTGGCTGTGGGAAATCGGTCATCGCCGGCCCGGTGGCGAGCCCAAGCTCACATTGGCCGAAGCTCAGAGCCGCGCCGCGGAAATCGACAAGCAATTGGCCGCATTGCTCGCTGAGTAGACGTTCGAGCACGCGCTTTGATTGGGGACTGGTTGCTGGGGGCTCCGCAGACGCGGGACATTCCCTAGCCGGCGTGGGCAGCCTGACCCCGGCCACTTGGTTGCGGCAGCGGTTAGGCAAGCTATAACGGCCGCTCCCGGCTTACGAGGGGCAATACATTCGGCAGCGGCCGTCGCGGCTAGAACCATTCGCAGATTGCTAACCACTGTCGCGGTGGGGATTTTGCGACTTCAGGGAGAAACCGCGACGATTCATCTGCAGTGAACCAGCCGCGTGGTCGATACTACTCTTGCAACGATAGGTTGCCGGGAGGGCGGGGCCATGAGGCCCCGTTTCAGGATAGAGATCATGGCAGCTCGACGGATCGATCTGCCATGATCTTTTTTTATGCGCTCAGCGAAGCGCATCCGCCGCGATGCGATTTCTTCGAGCCGGGTCTGGCTCAAAATCGCCCCACCATATTGATGAAATGCGCCGCGGTGCGAAAATGCACCGTCCGAGCATTAACCCAAGGCGGGGCCTTCGATGTCAAATTTGCGGAATGAACAAGCCTGGCTGGTCACCGGTTCGCTGATGATCTTGGCGGTGGTGGCCGCGTCGGCTGCCCTGTTTTTTACCAAAGCCGTGATGGTGCCGTTCGTGCTGGCGATCTTCATCACGTCGCTGGTTTCGCCGGTGGTGGACTATCAGGTCGTGCGGCTCCGGTTCCCGCGCTCCATCGCCGTGGCCGTGGCCCTGTTGCTGGTGTTGGCCGTGCAAGGCGTGATGGCGCTGCTGCTCACGCTCTCCAGCCAGCAGGTGTTTGCCACGGCCGGCAAGTACGGCGACAACTTTGCCTCGCTTACCAAGCGGGTGATCGACCAGTTCAACGAATGGGGCCTGGGCCTCGACCTGCAAGGCTTCACCAGCACCCTCCGCGAACAGCTCCCCACCTTCATCACCCAAACCTGCGGCACGGCCCTGAACGGCATCGTGCAAGGGTTTCTGGTCGTGGTCTTCGTGACGTTCCTGCTGGCCGGCCGCAACTCGCACCTGGTGCGTAGCGGCATCTACGCCGAAATCGATGACAAGATTCGCCGTTACCTGGGCACCATGGTTACCCTGGCCGTGCTGATGGGGCTGATGGTCTGGGGCATCCTGGCGTTCTTTGGCCTGGAACTCGCGCCCGTGTTTGGGCTGCTGGCCTTTCTGCTTACCTTCATCCCCTCGGTGGGCTCGGTGATCGCCACCTTGGCCCCGCTGCCCATCGCGGTGGGGCAATTCGATAGCATTGGCGAAGTCATTGGCGTGGTGGCCATTCCCGGGGTGCTGCAAATCGTGATCGGCAACACGGTGCAGCCCAAGCTGGTGGGCGAAGGGCTCGACCTGCACCCGGTGACCATCATACTCTCCCTCGCCTTCTGGGGGCTGCTTTGGGGACCGATCGGCATGGTGCTCGCGGTGCCGATCATGGCCGTGGCCCGGATTGTGCTGATCCGCTTTGAAACCACCGCGGCCCTGGGCCGGCTGCTGGCGGGCAAACTGCCTGGCATCCACCCGTTTCCCAACGCCGGCGATGCCACGGTGGATGAACTGCCGATACCGGGGCCGGAAGAAGTGGACGAGGTTGAGACGATTTCGCGGGTTTGAGGGTGACTGATTGGTCGAATCAGAGGCAACTTTTTGAGGTGGCCGATGCAATTCAAGGTTCTTGAGGCAGATGCGTACGCGACGGAATATCGAACAGCTTGTCGGGATCTCCACCTACCGACAGAAGAAGACAAGGCGTTATTCCGCGATGGAATATTTGCCGTGCAAGGAGCCATTGAAGAGGCTTTGAAGAGCAAATGGGATTCTGACGATTTCGAAGTCGGTTGGGATTTCAACTATTGCTATTTCACTTGTGGCGGGATTTATAGCGAACGAATTTTTTGTCGCCAGTACGTGGAAACGATTCACGAAGCGCTGCAGTCGATCGATCCTCAGGGCGTATGGACATATCACACGGTCTGCGAGATTAGTGGTGATTCTGGGGACGTCGATCACCATCCCCAGGTTGATTGCCGAGGTGAATTCTTCGTTCGGGGCGATATTTGTTACGTGGATGGGGATCGGATGGAACTCCGTTGGCAGGCCAAGCTGGGTTGCAACGATTGAGGAAGTGCAGAGCCTGGAGTTCCCGTGGAGATCGGGAGGCTTTATCCGCTGCGCTGCCTATGTCCTCCGCTGCGGGCGAGGAACCCACGAATCCAGGCTCCTGATGGTCGTCTTCCGGACATGGGTGGCGCAACCGTCAAATAGGAGGGGCTGGCCGCCTGCGATCGCAAATTGAGAAGATAGGTTTTGTGAAAGTTGGATCGCTGTTGCCCGGCGGTAACGACTCGCTACCAGCTACCGGTTGGGGGAGGCCCTCGCTAACGCGTCGGGTTCCGAGGTGTTGCGGCGGCCCATGATCGTTAGCGGTGGCGGGGTGGGTGGAGGTTCATGGGCTGGGGGTAGGCGGGGTCGTCGTCGAGGTAGTCTTCGA
>CAYUMU010000094.1:0-25020 GCA_964445985.1 uncultured Pirellulales bacterium
GATGCCACCTGGAGCGATGCCGCCGGGCATGATGCACCCCGGCGGCATCGCTCCAGGTGGCATCATGCCTGGGTGTTGCATCATGCCGGGGTGCATCATACCGGGCGGCATGCCTCCGGGACCCATGGCGCCCGGGGGCATCATCGCGCCGTGGGGCATGCCACCATGGGGCATCATCGGCACGGGCGAGCCCGGTTCGGGGCCGGGGGCGATCGCGCCGGGCGGCATGGCGTGGCGACTTCGGCACGAGCAGAGCACCAAGGTGGCGCAGCCGATAACCAGCATCCGCCACCAGCGCGGATAGTAGCCTTGGTCGGCGAAGGTCGATGTTGGTAGCGGCATCGCGGCGCGCCCTCGGTGAGCAGATGGTGCGGATATGTGGCGGCGACTGGTGTCTGGGACGTCCAGTTGTGTTCTGAAACGCTTGCGTTACCGCAAGATGCGCGGTTCGGTTTGATACTGAGCCGGCAACAAGGCGCTGTTCTCAATCGGCGGTCGCATTTGAGACTGCTGCCAGGGAACGCCCGCGGGGCCTGGTTGCGAATACGACACCGAAGCGTTGGTTCGTGGTGGCAGTCCCGTCGAGTCGCCCGCGGGAATTTGCGGCATGGGAACTGATCCGGCTGGCGGTACGTTACTACCCGGCTGAGCCTGGTTGCCCTGCGGCGTGGGCACAGGCGGCACGGTATTCCCCGGCACTCCCTGGGGCGCGCCGATCATTTCGGGCGGACCAGGAATGTAGGGGAGGGGTTTGAACGGAGGGCAACCGTACAAGAACCGCAGGTCGGGTTGCGCGGTGTTGCTGGGCGTGCGTCCGCCCATTCGCAAAATGGCGACGGGCCTGCCCAAGGCGTCGGCCGCTTGCAGCGGATCGTGGCCGGGCGGCACGTCGAACCATTCTTGAGCTTTGGGGTTTTCGACCCGGGGAAAGGCCCCTTGGGGATTCTCCAGGTAGATCACCCGCGTGACAAAGCGGCCGCCGATCGCCAATTCCAGGTCGTCGAAGGCGATTTCAATCACGATCGGATAGCGGGCTTCGTAGCCGGGCGGCGGATAGGTGCGATCGATGACTTCCAGCGTGGGATAGACTTCTTCGCCATCGAAGCTGGGGATATTCGTCACCCGCAAACGGTACACCTGGCCGATCAAGAAACCGGCGGTAACCGTGGGCAGCGGGTCGGTAAATTGCCCGCCGGCTGCCAGTCCCACCTTCGCCCCCGAAGGCAATCGGAACTGGACCGGCTGGAAATAACCACCTATCGGCCCGCCCCGCTGAAGCTGCCAGCTTCCAATCGCTCCCGGAGGCATTGCGGCATGGTTCTGGTAGTGAACCTGCGGCGCTTGTGCCAGCAGCGAACGAGTCGCTCCCGCAACAAGTGCCGCGATTGCCGCGCTGGCAATCATCCAGCGGCAGGGTCGGGCCAAGGTGGTTAAGCAAGCAAACACAGTAACATCCATCCCTGGTCGAAGGTCTTGTGGCCGGTCCCCCCCTCTGGACTTGGCACCGAATCGTTCGGCCGCACAAGCTTCCCAGCAAGTTTTTTGGAGGGGCAGGCTCTTGAATTTCGAAGCCAAACTCGGACGCCCGGAGCCAGGCGTTAGGCGCCTGGCTCCGAGCTTTTGCTGAGTTTGAACGGCGGCGATTAGGGGTGAACCTCTTCGTAGCCGTGGTGCGGATCATGCTGAGTGGGCCGCCGGCCGCCGTTGGGCAAACCGTTGGGCGCGGGCGTTACTTCCTCGTGGATGTAAGCTCTGTGCGCCGGAGGCGGATAACTCAGGCCGGGCGTTTGCTTCACGTGAATATCGACGTGAGGCACCGGACCGGGGATAGCGTGATGCGTGTGATTCTGGATCGTGTGACGTTGCAAGCCAGCCGGCACTCCCAAGGGAATGTGCGGCGGGCCAGGCAACCCGATCGGCGTGCCCGTATAAGGCATGCCATACACCGGAGCGGTTACGCCCGAGATGTAGGGCGGAATCACGCTCGGCGGAGCAAACTCGGGCACGGGGCCGCCGTTGTAGCCCGGCGGGGGTCCGTAACCGTATCCCGGAGCCGGTCCATAGCCGGGAACCATGGCGCCCGTGCCAGGCATCGGGCCTGGAATGGCTTCGCCGTTGGCGCCGGTCTGGTACGAAGCGCCCTGAATCACAGGGTTGGCGGCTCCGGCGACGGGCAACTCCAGGTCTTTATTACCCATGCGGACAATCGCCAGGATGGTGCCGCGGCGGTCGGCTTCGATGATGGGGTCTTGGCCGGGCTCGAGCCGGGTGCTTACCAGTTCTTCGATGGCAGCCACGGCGTCTTGGTATTCTTCATCCGGCAGGTAGATCACCTTGGTCACAAAGTTGCCTGCCAGCACCTGATCGAAATCCATCAGGGTGAACTGCACCGGAATCTTGTTGTGAGCCAAGAAGGCTTCGGTGCGCGGCGTGGCCGGTCCCACTTCCAGCGTGGGATACAGCGCCACTTCCTCGCGGCCTTCGCCCGGAATGTTGGTCAGCTTGAGCCGGTAAATGGCCCCCTGCGGAAACTCCAGGCTGCCCGGAGCGATCAGCGGGTCTTGGGCAAAGATGCCCGGCCCGCCGGCGGTCCAGAACACGCGCAGGCCGGCAGGCATGAACCGCACCTGAACCGGCTGCCCGATGGGCGGCCCTGGCGGATCAAACATCATCACGCCCGGTCCAGGACCATCGACGCCCGGCCCCGGGTGCATGAGCATGGCCGAGGGTGGCAGGTTGTAGTCCCTGCCATGTTGTTTTTTGTGGCCGCAGTGCGGTCCACAGCCGTTCGGTCCGCAATGCGGTCCGCACCCGAGTCTACCCTTGAGTCCGCAACCGGCAGGTCCGCACGAATTGCATTCGGGACCGCAACCGGTCTCGCATGCAGGTCCGCACTTCTTATGCCAGTGGCAGCCGGCCGCCAAGGCCAGCGATGTAAGCAATACAAGTGCCATCTTGGACTTCATTTCGTCCCCCCAGGAATGAAATGCACGAGGGCCATCCGTTGGCCCGGAATATGTAGCGGTCGTGTGCGCCTCCAAACGCACCGGCATCGTTTCCACCACCGCAAACGCGCCCCAGGTTGGTCCACCGTGCTGACGTGGACCCACGAGGCGCCTCCTCCTACAATGCGGCCCGCCGATTCGCGGGAATCGGCAATTGCTCGTGCTAGTACGGCAAGCCGCCAGACAAGCAATGTGGTTCTCTGAGCCTTGATTCGGCCTAATACGACGCGTTTCTTTGGCAAATCCGTCAAATCCGGACCATGATCATTAATCGCTCCAACCGGCGCACGCCCTACAAGGCAATTTTCGTCCCCGCCATGCGAACAGGGCTCGTGGTTGCCTGCATTGCCGGCGTGCTCTGCGCGCAGCCGCCCGCCAGCAGTCAGAACCCCGGCAGTGCAGGGCAGGGGGGGCGCGCTTCCGCCGCTTCAGGCAACCCCGCCGCCGCCGATCTTTCGGCCATCGCGGGCTCCGACGTTTTACGCCAGGCGGTGCTGCGGCTGGAGCAATACGGCGGCATTGGAGCCCGCGTGCGCTATCGCGTGGAGATGTTCAACCAAGAGCTGATTGGATCGGGGAACTACTACCAAGGCACGCCGGGGAGCCGCCACAGTCGCATGGAGCTCAAGCTGCAAGCGGCCAACAAAACGTGCAGTCACCTCCAGGTATGCGATGGCCAAACCCTCTGGACCTTTGAGCAATACCCCGAGAGCCGCAAGCTTACCCGCGTGAACGTGGACGAAGTGCTGGCCGCCTTGGCCCAGGGTTCCGCCGCGCCATCCCCCATGGGGTTGGGAATCGGCGGACTGCCCGAATTGCTGCGCCGCCTGAATCAGTCGTTTGAGTTCAGCGCGCCAACGGCCGGCAAACTAGGGCAATGGCCCGTCCTCCGACTCGAGGGCCAGTGGAAGCCTGCCATGCTGGCGCAGCTGCTGCCCAAGCAAAAAGAGGCCATCGAAGCCGGTGAGACCCCCGACCTTTCGAAACTGCCCGACCAGGCCCCGCATCGGGTCGTGCTGTACTTGGGGCAGAACGATCTCTTCCCCTACCGCCTGGAATTTGAACAGGGCGAAGCTGCCAGGAACAAACAGCCCATGCTGGTGATGGAGTTCTTCGAAGTGCAATTCAACCTGTCGGTGGACCCCGAGCGGTTTACCTACAAGCCCAGCTATCGGAACGTGGAAAACATCACGGCCCGCTATATCGAACGGCTCAAGTAGCCGCATCCCTGCCAGCGGGGCGACAACAGCGGGGAACCTGGTGCAAGAAAAAAGTGGGGGCGGAATGAGCCGCAAAATCCGCGAGCAGACGAAACAGTCCGCCATGCGGGACAAGCTCATCTGGGCCAATCTGGAGGACATCGGCTATGGCGGGTAAGAAACCTGCTGAACCGGGGAATCCAATGGTTTTCGTCCTGAAAGGACGGTTCCACCAGCCCAGGGTGAAACCCTGGGTACTGGGTCTGCGATGTTATGGCAAATTATAGGGCTGACCATCGGCGCGTCCGCCCATGGAGACCAGCGAGGCTTGGTCCACGTAGTTTTTCACCGCCTGCACGCGGGTGTCGCCGAACACAAACTGAGTAATGCCAGGATGCCAACTGCCATAATAGTAGTTTGCCACGGCGGCGGAATCGGTCTGCGGATTCCAGCCAGAAATGGATTGCTCGGGAAAGTCCGGTCGCTGCGCCAAACCTTGTACGGTGCCCCCCAAAGCTCGCACGCCGCCATAGTACGGGTAGTAGGTAACGCCGATGGGAGGATAGTCGTAGTCGGCGGTTCCCAGCCGGTTGGGATTCATGTGCTTCTCGCCCACGAGCGCCGTGTAGGCCAAACCATCGGTCACGCCGCCCAGCGTCACGCGAGATCGAACCTGGTGGGCGTCGGTGGTCATATAGTTCGCGGCATTGATAATGCAACCCGTGGAGGCTTTCGCCGCGGCGTCCGTCGCATAGGTCGCCAAGGCGTAGCCAGGACCACTGGTGGGGCTGCTGGTGTAGAATTCCGAAGGCAGCGTTGTCACGCAGATCGCCGCATAGTCCGAGGCCTGGGCGCCAGAAAAAGTACCGCTGGCAAGCGTGCGAAAACCACGCGTGGGGCAAGTCATTGCCGGTGAGCGGAAGTTGACGTGCGTGGCCAAATTGCCCGAGGCCGCGTCGGCGGGAGTTACATAAAGTGTTAGCGCGTTGTACGCCGGCTGGGCATCCATCACCGGCCACATCAGCGCCACCCAGCTATGGTTCCAACTCGTGGAGCATACTCCAAAAGGCGGAATCTGCTCGCTGTTGCGATCGGCATACAGCATGACGCCGTTTCCCAACTGCTTCAGATTGCTGGCGCAATTCGCGCGCCGCGCAGCCTCGCGCGCCGCCTGAATCGCCGGCAACAACATCGCAATGAGAATGCCAATGATGGCAATCACCACCAGCAACTCGACCAACGTAAACCCGCGCCGCAGCGCATTTCGATCTGGCATCGATCGATCCTCCAAGAAAAATAATGGATAAAGACAGACGGGAACGCGCGACGGCAATCTATGAATGCAAATGAATCGGTTGCTTGCGAGGGCGCGAACCGAGCAGGAATTCAAAGCCCGGAGTGAAATACCAAGCAGAAGAATGGGTGTGCATCATCATGGGGAGCAGCGATAAGCAACTGGGATGCCAGCGGCGACTTCTCACGGACAAAATCTCGATTGGTGTGCAATGTCACTTGAAAATCTCAAAAACCACGGCAATCCGTGCCATGCCTGCCGGCAGCTCAAGCCGCCTTCCTTGGCACGCCTTGCACCGTTTGCGAGCAGAATCGGCCTGAGAACCACCTTGTTTAGGGGTGGGGACGAAGGTATTTAGTAGAGCGGGGCAGGGCAGGGGGGGCGCGGAATTCACCGACCAGGCAACATTCACCGACCAGGCAGCGATGATTCTTTGGATGGGGGCGCGAGGAATGACTTCGGATCCCACGAATCCCTATCGCTCGCCGGCGATGAACACCTTAGCGCCGGCGGCTTCTCACGGGGCGAGCATTGTTCGCGGTTTGCTCTACGCCATTCCCATGGGGATGCTTGGCTTTGCGATTCCCTTCGCCCTGAGATTGCTGTTGGTCTCGATCGTCTATTGGCTCAGCGATTCACCGTTTCCGCTCGCCTTTCATCTCCGCGACAATCTGCACGCCTGGATCTGGCCGAGCCGCGGTTGCGCGCTCGTCTTTGCCCTGGCGGCATTTCTCAATTACGCCCCGGCGGCGCGAATCGATTTGCTACGTGCAATCGCCCTGGTGGCATTGGCGATGATCGGCGGCATTTTATTTTCCAGCATCGCCTTGTCGCGCGAGACTCGTCAGGACGACATTTGGGCCTGGCATCGGGTTCTCGCCGCGATCACCATTCCCATCTTTTATACTTTGGCTCACACAGCGCTTCGATTGAAGTTCACGGCAGGGCTAATTGCCAACGAAGCCGGATCGATCGTGGAACAACCAAGGGGAGAGCAACGCGATCCGAACTAACGAGCCGGCATGAGCGCCGTCCGCCCCACGTCCTCGTTCGATGGTTCTCTCGTGGCAGAAAGAGGCAAATATGCCGTTACTACTCACCGCCGAGCGCGCATTTTCTATGTTGCCGCTGGCCGAAACGATCGACATCGCCCACCTCGACCGCCAAATGGTGGAATTTCGAGGCGAGCTCCAGCGGCTGGCGATGAAAGAGCCTCCAGACCTCACGATTTCGATCGACGAATATTTTGATTGGTCGGTGCGATTCGAATGGACCCGCCGCCTGTTTGACGTGTCCGACCACGAGCCGGTGGACGAGGGGCAACTGAAAATCACGACCTATCTGCTCTTCTGGGAAACCACCTCCTGGTTGCAGAGTCTACCCGGGCAAGCCTGCACCGAAGGCAGCGAATAGCAGCCTGTTGATCTCGGGCTGCGGAAGGCGCCCAGGCAGGGCAGGGGGGGCGTCCTTCCATGTTCGCGGTCGGCCCAACTTCACTCCTTGACGCCCAGCGAACCCTCGGCAATCATCCTGCGTAGCGGAAGGGGGTTATTGCGCAGCCGGTCCGCGCCCCGCTTCGTTTCCTTACCTGTCGACCGAGGAGATCTTCATGCTGCTGCACAATTTGCTCAAGGGAACCTTGGGTTCGTTGCTTGCCTTGGGCTTTTGCACCCTGACCGGTTGCGGCGAGAAACCCGCGCCCGCCCCCAACAATAACCAACCGGCTCACGATCCCCACGACGATCACGCGCACGGCCCCCACGATGGCGCGATCGTGGAACTGCCCGGCGAACGGCACGCCGAATGGGTTGTGGATCACAAGACCGACACGGTTACCGTTTATATCCTCGATGAAGAGCTCAAGAACGAAGTCCCCATCGCCGCCGAGAAAGTAACGATTTCCGTCACCACCGGCGGACAGACCAAAACCTATGACCTGCCAGCCGTCGGCGAAGGCGCCGAAGCCTCGCAGTTCAAGCTCGAAAAAGCTCCCTTTCAGTTGATCGGAGCGCTCGAAGGCGGCGAAATGACCGAACTGCTGCTGCTGCTGCCGCTCGATGGCAAAGACGTGAGCGCCAAGCTCGAACCGCATCACCACTAAACGGTTGGGCAGCCGACGGTGGATTCTCAGCCTGCCGCTCCCCGCCCGCGGGCCATCGCCTTCCACTCGCACAGCAGCGATCGACGTACCCTGGCGGGGTTCACCCCTGCCTGGGAAGGCGCGGTCGCTGTTTGCGCGTCGGCTGAGGAAGCTCACTGCGACTCCCACGGTCTATTCGCCGCTTCATTTTACACATTTGACGCAAACGCCCTGGTTTTCCAGTCGTTCCCGCCACGTCACCCGCTGGGCTCGGGTTCGGTTTCTGTCGGCGATAACAAAAGTTCCCAATTCCCGGCCGGAAAAGTCGTCGCGATTTGTACTTTCGGCCGACTCGGGGACTATAATCAGATTGAGGTCGGTGGATCGCGTAGCGCTCCGCCACGCCTCCTACCCGCCTCCCCAGCTTCGGCCGCCCACCGCCACCAAGTCACACAAACTCATGCCCTCATTGCACTTATTGTTTAAGGTCGATCGTCTTTCGCCCCTCGCCCTTTCGGGTCGCCGTTGGGCAGGTCGCGGCCTGTTTCTGGTCGCCGCCGGCATGCTGGCGGCCTTCTCTGGGTGCGGTCGGCAGGAAGAAATTTCGGTCCAACGGGTTTACAACCTCGAAAGGGCTCAGCAGCGGCCCATCTCCGTCCGAACCCTGGCGGC
The DNA here is from genome assembly GCA_964445985.1 of uncultured Pirellulales bacterium. GTDB lineage: Bacteria > Planctomycetota > Planctomycetia > Pirellulales > S012-138 > CAYUMU01. The sequence continues at coordinate 8,251 of CAYUMU010000094.1, forward strand.
GCTGGTTCCCCAGGGCGATCAGGCCTGGTTCTTCAAAGTGACGGGGCCTGCGGCACAGGTCGGGCCGCATGCCAAGGATTTCGACGCATTCCTCGATAGCGTAACATTTTCCAGCGAAGGACAGCCCACCTGGAAGCTTCCCCAAGGGTGGGAAGAGAAACAGGGCCAATCGCGCGGAATGCGGTTTGCCACCATCCAACTCGGGACAGGGCAGGGGGGGCCAGAACTTACCGTGATCCCGCTGCCGGCCGGCGGAGCGGTCGATGACAGCTATGTGTTGGCCAACGTCAATCGTTGGCGTCAACAATTGAATCTCAAACCACTTACGGCCGACGATCTGGCGAGCGAAACGCAACAGCGCGCGATCGCGGGCGAACAGGCCACCGTCGTCAACCTGGTTGGCCAATCCGAGGCCAGCAAACTCTCCGGCGGCCCCATGTCAGGTGGCCCCATGGCTGGCGGCCCGATGGCTGGCGGACCGATGGCTGGCGGACCGCGGGGCGCGCCGGCCGAAGCGGGGCAGGGCAGGGGGGCGGTTTCCGTTACCCTCAAGTACACCACGCCCAAGGGTTGGACCGAGCTGCCAGCCAGTGGCTTGCGAACGGCCGCTTTTGATATCATCGACGGCCCACATAAAGCCGTGGTCACGGTCATTGAGCTGGGGCCCAACGCCAAAGATGCCATGGCAAACATCAACCGCTGGCGGAACGAAGTGGACCTGCCGCCGATTACGGCGGAAGAGTTGAAAGAGAATATTGTTCCCGCCCAGGTCGGCGGATATCCGGCCCTGCTGGTCGAAATGATCGGCAAGCCCGACGCGGATCCGCAAAAAACCATCTTGGGACTGATGGCCCTCGTGGAAGGCAAGCCCTGGTTCTTCAAACTGCTGGGCGACAGCGAATTGGCCGCCAAGCAAAAAGACCGCTTTCTTGAGTTTGCCGAAGCCGTGCAGTTTGAAATCAAATAACCGCCACCAGGCAAACGGAAAAGGGCCGTGCTGCCAGCGGGTCCCCCCCTCACGCATCTATTTCATCGCTCTGCTAAGCAACCTGGGGCGATTCGAAGTTGGAATCATTCACGGAGTTGGTCGATGTCCCAGCAGCAACCGCCGTACCCAAATCCTGGCGATCGGCCCGCCTATGCCAACTATCCCGGCCAGTACCCGCAATCGCCCTGGGAAGCAACCACCGCCTGGGACGTCGTGCGGATGGTGCTCAGCCCGCTCGCTTCGCTGAAGCTGACCGTGGTCCTGTTCGCGGTTTCGATCCTGCTGATTCTCTTCGGCACGCTGGCTCAGGCCGAGCCAGGCATGGATATCTGGCGCGTGATCGACCAGTATTTCCGCACCTGGATTGCCGAAGTTGATCTGAAGATTTTTACCCCCAAGGCTTTCTTCCCCCATACGCAGCCGGCCGGGGGCAAATTTTGGTTTCCCGGCGGTAATCTGATCGGCCTGTTGATGGCCCTCAATCTCCTGTCCGCCCACGCGTTGCGGTTCACGGTGCAAGCCCGGGGCACGCGGCTTTATACAGGCTTGGGTGTGCTAGGCCTCGGCTGCCTGGCCACGTTCCTGGTGATTGCCAGCGGCGGCACCGAGTCGGGCAATGTGCAAGACCAGCCGCTGGTGGAGTGGGGCGTGCTCTGGCGAGTTTTCCAGGTGGTGCTGGCGTTACTCGGCGCCGGTTCCATTTTCGGCGCCATCATGCTCGACCGACGGCGAACGGCCGAACGCTTTTTGCTGGGAGCCCTGGCTATCGGCATTCTGGCCACCCTCACCTGGACGCTCGTGCAAGGCGAGTCGGGCAGGCTCAGCGACCCCTCCATGCGCATTCTATGGCAACTGCTCAAAGGTCAATTCGCCGCCTCGGTGCTGTTGGTGGGCTGCGTCATGGTCTTTCACAAACGCGGCGGCGTGGTGTTGCTGCATGCCGGCATTGGCCTGCTCATGATCAGCGAAATGCTCACCGGCTGGATGGCGGTCGAAAGCCAAATGACCATCTACGAAGGCGAGAAATCCAACTACGTGCAAGACATCCGCACGCTCGAACTGGCCGTGGTGCGGTCGGGCAGCGAAGAATTGAAGAACGCGGGCCTGTTCGACGCCGCGCCGCTGCTCGGCCTGCTCGCCGCCAGCGGGGTAGAAACCGCCTCCGACTTCGACGTCGAAATCACCATTCCCAAGTCGCGCTTGGAAGAAGGCGCGCGAATTACCGATGCCGCCTTGCCGTTCGATCTGAAAGTCCAAGAGTTCTTTCAGAACTCCAATATCTTGCCCCTGAAGCCGGGCGACGAAAACCCGGCCGACTCGGGCACCGGTCGCAGCTTTAAGATCGTGTGGGCCCGGCCCGGCGCTGGCACCGATGTCAGTTCCAATGTCGATATTTCCTCGGCCTATGTCACGTTCTATAAAAAGGGAACTGACGAAAAGCTGGGCACCTATTTGCTGAGCATGTTGCTCACGCTTCGCCGCGAGCCCATTGCCGAAACGGTCACGGTCGACGGCGAAAGCTACGATCTGTTCATGCGTTACAAACGCATTCACAAGCCCTACACCATCCACGCGCTCGACGTCCACCGCGAAAACTATATTGGCACGGAAACCCCAAGCGACTATTCCTCGCTGGTGCGAGTTGAGCATCCGGCCCAAGCCAAGCCGCACGAAGTCAAAATCTGGATGAACAATCCCCTCCGGGCTTACGGCGAAACCTTCTATCAAAGCGGCTACAACATCGATGAGACCGATGGTCGCGAAATCACCACGCTGCAAGTGGTCACCAACTTTGGCTGGATGATCCCCTACGTGTGCTGCATGATCGTGGGCACGGGCATGTTCTACCAGTTCTGGCTGGTGCTCATGCGGTTCCTCCGCCGCCGCTCCGCCTCCGAAACATTAGCCACGTTCGGTATGATATCGGTCGGTGTTGGAGGATTCGTGGCCGGCTCCTCGGCTCTGGTCCTGGCCCGATCGCTCCAGGAACGGCACAAAGCCCGTCAGCCCGAGGCGCCAGTCGAAGTCGTCGAGGAAAATGATCCGCCGACTCCTGCCGGCGCGCCCGATAAACGCATGATCAACTGGATCATCCCGGCCGCGGTTCTGGCCACGTTCGTAATTATCGCGGGCATGATTGCCCGACCGCCCAAGGCCAAAGAAGGCGAAATCGATTACTACTCGGCCGGCAAGATTCCGCTGGTGTACGAAGGCCGCATGAAGCCGCTCGATACGCTGGCCCGCAATAGCATGTTGATTCTTTCGGACAGCGAATCGTTTGCTCTTTACGACGTGACTTTGAATGAGCTTGGCACCAAGCCCGACCAGGTGAAGCTGGCCGTGCAAAACACCAAGCCCGAGCCAGCCCTCGCCAAGGTCGATGACAGCAAACTGCCGCAATTGGTGTTGCAAGGCGCGCCGTCGTACCAGGCCCACGCGCTGACCGCGGAGCTAGAGGAACTGGGCGCCAAGGTCAAGCTCAAGCGCCGCGGCCAACCTGCCATGCGCTGGCTCATGGAACTCATGTCGCGGCCGCGCGTGGCCGACTCCTACCCGATCTTCCGCATCGAAAACCCTGCGGTGCTCGACAAGCTCGGACTCTCGCCTCGCGAAGGCCTGCGTTACGCCTACACCGAATTTGAAGCCAGGCTAGACAAAGACCTCGCCGACGAATTCACCGAGGCCGCCAAACTCGAGCAGGAAAGCCCCGAACAGCTCGATACCTACCAGCGAAAACTGCTGGAGTTTGAAAAGAAACGCCGGCTCTACCTCAAACTGCGATTGTCGTTCACCGTCGCCAAGCCAGAAACCGAAGCCGAAGCCCGACAGTTCATGCAGCTATTGGAGCAATTGCAGCGCACCCAGCCGCCGCTCTCGGTTCCGCCCTCGCAAGACGAAGCGCCTGAAACATCGGGTCCCTTGGGCGGCCTGGCCGGCGATGGCAAGCCCTCGTGGGAAGTCTTCCCCATGGCCTGGTTGCAAAACACCATTCGCTCGGCGCAGGGGCTCAAGCCAAACCCCTACTTCGAAGGCTTGCAGCAGGTGATGGCGACCTACCAGAAAGCGTTCGAGGAACCGGCCGCCGAATTGAATAAAGCGGAGAACGCCCCCACGCCGGCAGAAGCGGCCGCGAAACTTCGCGCCAAGTTCAACCAGGCGGTAACCGACTATCGTCAGCTCGCGGCGGCCAATCCGGAAATCACGCCGCTGGAGTCCAAGATTCAGTTCGAGTCGTACTTTAACAGTGTCAGTCCATTTTTCTACGCGGCCAGTTTCTACCTGGCGGCGTTTGTCCTCACGGCCTTGTCCTGGCTCGGCTGGAGCAAAGCCCTCAGTCGCGCGGCTCTCTGGTTAATCTGCTTCACGTTCCTCATTCACACGTTCGCCCTGTTAGGCCGGATGTATATCTCGGGCCGGCCGCCGGTGACCAATCTCTATTCTTCGGCGGTGTTCATTGGCTGGGGGATGGTCCTCTTTGGCATTGTCATTGACAGCATTTACCGGATTGGCGTCGGCAATATCGTGGCCTCGGTGGCTGGCTTTGCCACGCTGGGCATCGCTCACTTTCTTTCGGGCGACGGCGATACCTTCGTGGTCATGCAAGCCGTGCTCGATACCCAGTTCTGGCTGGCCACCCATGTGACCTGCATCACGCTGGGCTACGCCACCACCTATTTGGCCGGCCTGGTCGGGTTGATCTACATCATTGCCGGCGTCGCCACGCCGTCGCTAACCCCGAAGCTCGAACGCGATCTCTATCGCATCACCTACGGCACGCTCTGCTTCTCGCTATTCTTCAGCTTTGTGGGCACCGTGCTCGGCGGTCTCTGGGCCGATGATTCGTGGGGACGCTTCTGGGGTTGGGATCCCAAGGAAAATGGCGCCCTGATTATTGTGCTCTGGAATGCCCTCGTTTTGCACGCCCGCTGGGATGGCATGGTGCGCGAACGCGGCACGGCCGTGCTCTCGGTGGCCGGCATGATGTTTGTCAGCTGGTCCTGGTTTGGCGTGAACGAACTGGGAGCCGGACTCCACTCTTATGGCTTCACCGAAGGCGTGATGCTCTCGCTGGCCATCGCCTGGGGTGTCATGCTGCTGTTCATCGGCATGGGCTGCCTGCCCAAGGATGTTTGGTGGAGCTTCGCCGCCCGCCAACAACCACCAGCGCTCAAACCGGGCAAACCCGGCCGAACCAACCAGGGCAAATGAACCATGACAGTTGAGCAGGGCAGGGGGGCGCGCAATTTTCTGACTCCCCCAGACAAAGCTCCACGGCGCGATCCAACCCCAACTACATGCTTACACAAACCCACCATTGGGGTTACCATGGGCAACCGAGGGGAATTTGGCGCGACTCCGCGCGCCGTAGGTGCAGAGCTAGTGAACTCATGACGTCGTACGTCGGTCCCTATCGATTACTCAACCTGATTCGCAGCAGTCGCACGGCTCAAATCTGGGAAGTCATCCTCGATGGTAAGCGATCTCGGTATGCCATGAAGCGGTTGCTGGTTGGCGAGCAGCAATCCAAAGAAGAAATCAAGCTGCTCAAACACGAGTACGAAGTCGGCCGCAACCTCAAGCATCCCCGCATCATTGAGTTCGTGGAATTCAGCCAATACAAAGGCGAAGTCTATCTGGTGATGGAGCTCTTCTCGGCGCCCAACCTCAAACAGATTTTGCAGGCTCAAGGTTTCGAGTCGCTCGCCCCCCTGGCCAGCCGCATTGCCGAACAGGCTGCCGAGTCGTTGGCCTATCTGGCCAGCCAAGGCTGGGTGCATCGCGACGTGAAGCCAGACAATTTCCTGGTCGACGACACCGGCAACCTCAAACTGATCGACTTTGCCCTGGCCGAACGCAAAAAAACCGGACTGGCCAAAATGTTCGCCGGCAAAAGCAAAGTCCAAGGCACCCCCAGCTACATGTCGCCCGAGCAAATTCGGGGTCAGGTGGTCGACTCCAAAGCTGACGTTTACAGCCTGGGCTGCATGCTGTATGAGCTAGTCTCCGGTAAAAAGGCCTACACCGGAGCTAGCACCAACGATCTGCTGAACAAGCACCTTCGCGGCGCTGTTCCCGTGGTCGAAGTTCACAACCCCAATATCACGGCCGAGTTTTCTCAACTGTTGCGGCACATGATGGCCAAGAAGCCCGACGGCCGGCCGGAACTTGAGCAACTGGTTGCCGCGATGCGGGCCACGCCGATCCACAAGATCCCGCCCGCCCAGGCCATCGCCGCTGCCAGCAAAGATGATTAGCAACCCAAGGGGCCGACGGATCATTTACTTCTCGGAATGCGCCCCGTCATTCCCGCGAAGAGCCTGCCCTCGTGAAGACGGGGGCGGGAATCCAGTTGCGGCGGAGACGACTCTACAATTAACAATTGATCGCCGATCACTTTGAGATTTCAGAAGGTTCCCATCGTATGTCCACCAAACAGCATCGCCTGGCGTTCGAACGGCCCATTTATGATTTGGAAAGCCGGCTCGGCAAACTCGAACTGGCCGAAGCCACTCCAGAAATTCAGGACGAAATCCGCCAACTGCGGCGGCAGCGGATGGAACTGGTCAAGAAAATCTACGGCAATCTGGAGCCCTGGGAAACCGTGCAAGTGGCACGGCACCCCGAGCGGCCCATGACCACCGACTACATCAATCTGATGTTCGATAGCTTTGTCGAACTGCACGGCGACAAGTGCTTTGGCGACGATCGCGCCATTGTGGCCGGCTTCGCCAAGCTCGACGAATTCAAGCTGCTGTTCATCGGCCATCAAAAAGGCCGCGACTACAAAGAACGGGCCGCCTGCAATTTTGGCTGCGCCCATCCCGAAGGCTATCGCAAAGCTCTGGCCAAGATGAAGCTGGCCGCCAAGTTCGGCATGCCGGTGGTCACCTTCATCGATACGCCCGGCGCTTATCCTGGCGTGGGCGCCGAAGAACGCGGCCAGGCCCAAATCATTGCCGACTGCATTTTCGAAATGTCACGGCTCCGCACGCCAGTCATTTGCATTGTGATTGGCGAAGGCGGTTCGGGCGGCGCCTTGGGAATCGGCGTGGGCGATCGCGTGGCCATCCTCGAACCTGCCTACTCCTCGGTGATCAGCCCCGAAGGCTGTGCCGGCATCCTCTGGAAAAGCGACGCCTATAAAGAACAGGCAGCCCGAGCGCTGAAGATCACCTCGCGGCATCTCAAAGAGTTTGGCGTGGTGGACGACGTGATCGAGGAACCGTTGGGCGGCGCGCATCGCGATCATCATCAAACGGCCAACGCCCTCAAGATGTACATCGTGCGGAAACTAAGAGAACTGCTCACGGTTCCCATCGATAAGCTGGTGGAAAGCCGCTACGAAAAGTTCCGCAAGATGGGCCCCTTCCTCGAAGGCGAAGCAGCCGAAGCCGCCGCCGCGCTGGGCAATGTGGCCGAATAGCATAACGACCATCATTCCCGCGAAGCCTGCCCTCGTGAAGACGGGGGGCGGGAACCCAGTCAGTGGCGGAGCAAACGCGGCCATCGAAAGACGCATTTGGGGCGGACTACGTTCCCCAAAGCCCGGCCACCGGCAACTCAAAGCCAGGTAGCATTGCGTCATCGCGCAGCACGTCGGTCTCTCGGGAAACCACGTAGCCGGCTTCCAGCAAATAAATGCTCGCCTTCTCGCGGCGCGGGTCCACGATCCACACCGCGCGGCACCCGCTCTTGAGCCACAGTTCCACCTTGTCGGCCACGTCACTGGCGCGATCGCTTGGCGAAAGGACTTCCACCGCCAGATCGGGCGGGCCGGGAAAGAAACCTTCCTCCGCCGCAAGTGAGGCTCGAGCGTTGGCCACAAACGACAAGTCGGCGGCCCGCACGGTATCGGGATCCTGTTCAAGCAAGAACCCCGTCTCGGCCGCAAAAGTTACCCCGAGACCATGCACTTCAATAAACGGAGCCAAACGGCATGCGATCCGCATGGCAATGATTCCGTGACGCGAACCGGCGGGTGACATTTCTTTGAGTTCTCCGCGCACCAATTCCCAACGCCCGGCGGCGCCCTCTTCCCACAACTGGGCGGCCGTGATCAGACCCTGAGTTTCAATATCCGTCGAGGCCATCGGAATCTCCTCCGGAGGTTGGCTGCGGCGACAGGCTTTGGCGGCTGGCGAGTCGGGCACGCCCAACGGTGCATCGACGCATCCCGTGGACGAGCCCCCGGCGCCGCGGGCAACTGTTCCCATTCTAGACACGTCGCCGCGCTGAGTGAAACGCCAACGCGGCCAGGACAAAGTTCACGGCTCAGCAAACCGACTCGCCCAGCGGCCGCTGCCAACCCGCTCTCAGGCAGGCTCCCGTAAGCCATCGGCGGTGTCCGAACGCGTCCTGGGGCACGCCAGAAGGACCCGGTAATCAGCCAGGCCCAAAACCATTCGACCTCTATGCCCAACGTCCGATAATGTCGGTTATGTTCGGTTCTGGTAGGCCAAAAACGCGGGAAATACGGGGTTTTGTCGCCGAGCGGCGGCTCCCTGCCCGATAACGGCGGTCATTATCAACCGCCTTGAGAATGGCCGCGACAATGCCCATGGCGGCTTCTTGGAGATGGCCGCGGAGTTGGCAATCCGAGGTCGCTTGGCGAGCGAATTCAAAGGGGCGGAAGTTGTCTTGGCGATCGTTCCGCGGTTCGCCCTGCTGCTCGTCGGTCCAGCTTCGGCGGTCCTCCCCTGCCCTGGCTCGACGCTGGCGCCAATCCTGGCGTTGGCCGTTGCGCGAAACCCATTGGGTCAGAGGTTTGCTCAACGCTGGTTACCCCAGGTTGGGATCGCTGGCGAGGGCCGCGTGGAGGTGTTCGGCGCGGGGGGCGCGTTGTCGGCCTCCACGGCTTCCACTCCGCGAAAGCCTGCCATGTTGCCCAGCCAGCGAATGTTTTCCGAGAGTCGCCCCAAACGATCTTGAGCAGGGGGGCTGGTCGCCGGGGAGGAGGTTCCTTGCACGGCCTCGGTCACCCGTCGGGCTGTATCGATCCCATCCATCCACTGCTCAAATTTTCCGGGCGCCGAAATCCCTGGATTGGGCGGTTGCGAAACCGGCAATTGGGCCGATGTCTGCGTGGCCTGGTTGGACCCTCCGGTGGCATAGCCCGAGTCGAAGGGGAGGAAAGGTTTTTGGGGCGCGGAGGGCTGCTCCCCTTCTTGCGGCGAGCCATCGGGCTTGAGCTTGCGTTCGAACTCTTCAAAGTGCGGATGAAGCGTTTCGTGCATGCCTTCGGGAATCAGCGGATGCACTCGGTCGAGCAGCGCGCCGATATAATAGCCCGACTTCGATTCCAAGATGATCCCCCGCGCGGTGCTCGACAACGTGACGGCAAAGAAAGTAATCGCCACGCACAGCAGCACGCCCTTCAGGGCTCCAAACAGCGCGCCAAGCTGGCGATCGAACTCGCGCATCTTCACGCGATCGATGGCGCTAGCGAGCACGCGAAACAGCATCCAAATCGCCATCGACGAGCCGGCGTATAAAATGGCCATGGCCGCAAAGCGGTTCCAAGGTTCTTCGGCGCCGATCATCGGCGCCAGCACGTCGGCAAACTGAAGGGCTACCAGGTAGCTCACCACCAGCGATGCTAGCGAAGCTAACTGCCAGGCCATGCCTTTCCATGCGCCGAATAGAACGCAGCCTCCTAAAACGGCAAGCATCAGAATATCGTACATGGTACGCGACCGCTCCTCAGGCGCAATGGAATGAGACCGGCGGCAAAGCCCGGCCATGCGCGGAGTATATCAGCGACAGCAAGCCAACCGAAGATCGATCCGCGCGATAAAGGCGGTGGGGCAGGGGGCAAGCCTGCGCCGCTGGCAGCCCAAAGTGCTGGCGAGACCAGCGGATCGCGATTCCACTTTTGCTGCTCGCCGGCCCTCATTCGCGACGACTAACTACAGGGGGGCGATCCACCGGACTTGCTGGGTGGGTCGGCATGCGATAGTGTCCCGCGACCCCCTCACCTTTGCCAGCGGCAGGAAACGCATGGCCGGCTTTCGAACCCACATTACCACCAGCACCGTGTTGGGGGTTGGCTATGGCCTGGGAGCCCACTTTGGCTATCAGGTGCCCGTCGATCAATGCCTGCTGGCGACGGGTTTGTGTGGCGTTTCTGGCATGCTCCCCGATATCGATAGCGGTAGCGGCGTGCCGCTGCGCGAAAGCCTGGCATTCGGCGCGGCCGTGGTGCCCATGCTCATGATCGATCGCTTTCGCCACCTGGGCTTCACCACCGACATGATGGTGCTCTCGGGAGCGATGGTCTACTTGTTTATTCGCTTTGGCGTGGGCTGGTTCCTGCGCAAATACACCGTTCACCGCGGCATGTTTCATAGCATTCCCGCGGGCCTTATCTTCGCCGAGTTGGCCTACCTGATTTGCGACTGCGAACAAACCGAGATTCGGCTCTTCAAAGCGGCCGCGGTGCTCATCGGCTTTTTCTCACACTTACTGCTCGACGAATTCTATAGCCTGTACTGGCATCGCGGCCGGTTGAAACGAAAGAAGTCGTTCGGCACGGCGTTCAAATTGTGGGGGCCCAAGCTCTGGGGAAATGTGTCCACGTTCGCCAAGCTAGCAGCGCTCAGTTTTGTGATTTTGAACGAACAAGACTGGACCCAGCATCTGCACGACCACGCCGCGCCGCACCTGGCCGATGAACAACTACGCCCCGCTCCGCCCAACATCGCCGGACCCACCGGCGCAGTCCCGTATACGGCAGGCCCTGGCGTCACGCCACCCGATGCCTACACGCCCGAGGAAGACCCCTCAATGGTCCGTCGAGTCTGGCTGCGTCAGCCACGCTAATCAGAAAATTGCTGTGGGACGCTGTTCTCGTTTCCTGCCCACTCAAAAAAGCTTCTGGCTATCGAGCAGCATCGTCACGGGGCCATCGTTGATCAGGCTGACTTGCATATGTTGGCGGAAGCGGCCCGTGGCGATGGCAATGCCAGCGGCCGCAACCCGATTCGCAAAAACCTGATACAGTTGCTCGGCAACCTCGGGCGGAGCGGCCGCCGAAAACCCAGGCCGCCGGCCCTTGCGGCAATCGCCCAGCAGCGTGAATTGACTGACCACCAGCATGCCGCCGCCAATCTCAGCCAAGGCCAGGTTCATTTTGCCTTGCTCGTCATCAAAGATCCGCAGGCCGGCAATTTTGTCGGCAAGTTGCGTGGCATCTTCGGCAGTGTCTTCAGTCGCCACGCCGAGCAGCACGAGCAGTCCTCGGCTAATCTGGCCCACGATCTCATGGTTCACGGCCACACTGGCTTGGCTCACTCGTTGAACGCAGGCACGCATGATTCTTGAAGAGCCTATAAGGCCGTAGGATGTAGATACAACCGCTCCCTAGGCCGCTTCGTCTTCCACCTCCAGGCCCTTGGCCTGGCGGACTTCGCGCACCCGTTCCAAGATGGCGGCGATGACTTGTTGGTTGACGGTAATCGCCGTCCATTGCAGGTAGCTGGCCCAAATCAAAAAGACCGTGCCCAATAGCGAGCCGAGCAAATGCACGTCGGACCAGGTCATGCCCAGTGGAGGTTGCGGCAGCGTGCGCGCCGTGTCGGCCGCGCCCCCCAGGGCCACCATGATGACGACCACCAACATGCATGCCAGGGTAACGGGGAACGCCCGCCGCTTGAGGGCCGCGCTGCGTTGCGCCAGCCGGAGATCGAGTTGATAGGTATCGACCACTTCGCGGCACCAGCGGCTCGTGCCAATGAAATAGGTAATCACAATGCCGTTGACGAGCATCACCGCAATGCCAGAGAGAATTCCGGCAATCATGTGAACCCGTTTCCAAGAGCGCGCCGCCTCGGTCGTCAGGTCCGAGGTATCGACCGTGAGGCCCAGCACGATCGAAACCACAACAAACGTGAGACCCACCATGGCCAGCGAAGGAAAAATTCGGTTCACGTGGGCGGCGCCGTCGGTCAAGAGTTAGGAACGAGAAAACATTGGCAGCTACAAATCAGGCGGGGCTGAATGCCTTATTATTTGCAACCCGACGCGTTAGCGAGGGACGTTCGTGGGACTCCCTCGCTAACGCGTTGGGTTATGAATCAACGGCCGGCCGTCACGCCTTGCCCGCTGGAGAGAGCGAAATCGCGCACCTGGGCGATGGCCCGCAGCATCTTCGCTCGATCGACCTCATGCACCTCAAAGGGCATGCCCAACCCGCGCAGCATGGTCAGCGTGAGTCGTCCGCCGAGATGCTGCCGGAACTCCTCCAGGCCTTGGAACAGCGTTTCGGTTTCGGCCAGCAGCGGGTGGTCGAGCGCAAAGCCCAGGTCGGCCAGGCAGCGGAGCACGGCTTGCGAGTCGGCTTGCGGAAAGCCGAACTTGAGCGTGGAGTAAACGCTGTCGATCGCCACGCCGATCGCCACCGCTTCGCCATGCCGAAGCTGAAAATCGGTCATCGGCTCCAGCTTGTGGGCCGACCAATGCCCAAAGTCGAGCGGCCGCGCTTCCAGCATTTCAAATGGGTCGCCCCCTTGGGTAATGTGCTTGAGATGCCACGTGGCCGAAGCCCGAATGACCGGCGAGGCCGCCGCCATGTCGCGCTGCTGAATCCGCGGCGCCAGCTGGCACAGTTCGCGAAACATCAGCGGGTCTTTGAGCAGCGACACCTTCACGGCTTCCGAAAATCCGCACAGAAAATCGCGGTCGCTCAGGCTGGCCAACAGAGTTTCGTCGTTGATCACTCCCCAAGGCACGGCAAAGGCGCCGAGCCAATTCTTCTTGCGAAACAGATTCACGCCGTTCTTCACGCCCACGCCCGAATCGGCCTGGCCCAGCGTGGTGGTGGGCAGCCGTACCAATCGAATGCCGCGATGGGCAATGGCCGCCGCGAAACCGACGGCATCGAGCACGGCCCCGCCGCCAATCACCACCACGTAGCTGCGCCGGTCCAGATGGTGGTGGTTGAACAGCTTGAGCATTCGCTCGAGGATGTGAACGTCGTTCTTGATCGCTTCGCCCCCCGGCGCCAACTGCACGTTGCCAGCCAGCACGAGTCGATCCGGGTGGCGCGCCACCAGGGCTTCAATGCGCGCGACCAGATCGCCCTCGCCCGAGTCCAGGCCTTCATCCAGCCAAAACTGCACTCGGGCTGGCCCCTCGTTCGAGGTTTCCAGCAAGTCCAGCAAGACGCGGTCGTCGCCGCCCAACACGTCGGCCGTAAATCGCAGTCGATGCGTAAACGGCACGGCAAATGGAATATCGACCTGGTTGCTGGGTTCAATGGTAGACATCAACAGCTTTTCCTCGGGGCGGGTACGCTATAGGTCCATCAGGCGGGAGTCGATCAATTCGAGGTGGGAGTCAGCTGCCATTATAGGCTCTTTCCAATCGTAAGTCCCTGGATTGCCTGCGCCAAGGAAGTGAAAAAACCGCCATCTGCTCCCCTGGGGTTCTCAGGCGGGCGCCAGCCGGTTGCAAGCCGCGCCGCATTCGAGAGAATGCCGCCAGAGCGACCTCCCCCCTGCCCTGCCCCGCTGGAGTGAATGCCATGCCGTCCTCGCTGATGTTGGTGCTCGGCACCCATAACCGCAAAAAGCGGGAAGAACTTTGGGATCTCCTGGCGCCGCTCAACTTGGGCTTGCAACTCGTCACGCTTGCCGACCTTCCCCAGGCCATCGAAGTGAAAGAAGACGGCGATACCTTCGCGGCCAACGCCCACAAAAAAGCGGCCGAGCAAGCGCTGCATTTGCGGCAGTGGGTGCTGGCCGAAGACAGCGGTTTATGCGTCGATGCCCTGGGGGGACAGCCCGGCGTGTACTCCTCGCGGTTCTCTGGAGCCAACGCCACCGACGAAGCCAACAACCGTCTGCTGCTGGAACGCCTGGGGGGTCTTCCTCTGGAACAGCGCGGAGCCCACTATGTTTGTTACGCGGCATTAGCCGATCCGGCCGGCGCCATTCGGGCAGAAAGCCGCGGAACTTGCGGCGGACGGATCCTGTTCGAAGCCCGCGGCGCCGGCGGTTTTGGCTACGACCCCCTGTTCGAAATCCCCGAATATCACCAAACCTTCGCCCAACTGGGGGGCACGGTCAAACGCTTCCTCAGCCACCGCGGCCGCGCCATGCGAGGTCTGATCCCGCAGTTGGAACGCCTGGTGCTCAGCGGAGAGTGGACATAACTCCCCCCTGGCAGACGCTTGCGGATAGTGCGCCACAAGCCGATAGGGCGCGGCTCGCCGAGCCCGCCCTCGAACCGGAAGGTGAATCTCGCCGCCAGCCAATTTGGCAAGCAGACGGCGCGGCGCAATCTTGGTGGCGGCGTCATTCCCACCGCGTTTTTCGCTTCCACGTCCGTTGAGGCATGACGGCGCGGGTTCGTTGCAAAGCACCGCTGATTAGGCCGCTTTCGGCGAAAGCCGGCCGACGGGCGGGTACTTTATCCACAAACGCCTGCGTGTGGCCGCGCGCCGAATTTTCTTGACTCTCACGGGGGGCTGCATATACTGCTCGCGGGTGGCGCATTTTCACGGGCACTTCCCCGTTGGTTTGGGCAATTTCCGCCGCGGCGCAGCGGAGCGATATTCGGAAGCGAGTCACGGCTCACACCTTCCGGCACTCGTTTGCGGGCGCACCTGATCGAAGCCGGATATGACATCCGCACCGTTCAGGAACTTCTCGGCCACAGTGATGTTAGAACGACGATGATTTACACGCATGTGTTGAATCAAGGCGGCCGCGGCGTGCGCAGCCCGGCCGATTTTGATGGCTTCCATTCCGAATAACGTGCGCAGGTTATTAAGAACTTTTCCGAATAAACAGTAGTTAGGCGGCAACATGCGACGCTTCACAACGCCGTTGATTGCGGCACTCTGCCTCGTGGTCGTCTCCGTCGCGCGGGCGGCGGTCGGTCCACCAACCGAGGTGACGCCGGAAAAGATGGCGGATCAGGGGTTCAGCATCGAGTGCCGCTTCCGCGACCACACTATTAAGGAGGGCGCGAAGCCGACGCGGCGGACGGGCGTGATTCTCGTGCAGGTCATCTTTGACGCAGCCAAGGGGCCGGGCATCAAGGAACTGAATGGGGCGTCCCTCGTCGTCCGCGAGGGGGACGAGCTGATCCTGAGCGTGCCGGTCGAGTGGGCGAGCGGCGACCGGCCCGGCTTCATTCAGTTCTCCATCCACGAACGCATGCTCCCGAACGCGTCGATCGTCCTGACGAACAACACGAAGCAGAACGCGCCGTCGTTCGCCATCCCCCTACAGAGGTTCCGTCCGCCGCCGTAGGCCGTTGCCGCCTAACCAGCCGCTGGAGCGGACCGCGGCGGCGGTATACTCCTCTTGCGGTCGAGCGTCGCGCGTGCGCCGCCGCGGCCGCTCAACGGCATTCCGTTAGCCAATGTAGGGCAGGCTGCTGCCTGCCACAATGCGGGTAGAATCGCCGCTCCCCGCCAGGTCGCGCGCGAAGGGTCAATACGGCCAAAAACCAAGCAAATGTAGATGTGGTTGCTCGCCAACCACCCCCAAGGTTCCAGCGCCATGCCGGCCGGCTACCACGAACGGGCTCTGAGTGTCCCACCAACAATCGACCGCGTCGGAATCGATCGACAATCGGTGGGCTGTTCGGCGACCAACCGCGGTGGTGGTTGATGAACAACCGCCCTACTTGACTTGACTGTGAAATTTCAATGATCGCCGAGGCCACGGTTCACGGATTGATCGACGACTGGTTGGTTCATCGTGATGCTGCCGCGGCCTTACTCGTAGAGCAACTCGATTTGGAATCACCGCAAGATGTACTTCGACGAGAATATCGTGGCCGGCACGTTCTACCCGGAACCGGCTGGAGTTATCGAACACACGGGATTGGTGTCGATGTAACACGAACAAGCGGACACGACGGAATTGACTTTGACTTTGCACTCGAGGGCGAGAGCACTTTTGCCATTCCAGATTGGTGGCGGTTGCGCCTGTTCGCAAGGCGGTCAAATAAATACGCTGATCTCGTTGAACAAATTGACGAGTACCGCGACTTCATCGAAATGGTGATAGCACGTCGATTCGCAACATAAACGGATGCACCGGAGCGGGCGAACAGCCGGTTTGGGAATGGTGGATCACTCGCGCCCGCCCGGTGATCCTGGACGTTAGGCGGTGTTCCGCACCAGACACGCTGCCCATGGATGAACCGATCAGAATTCAGGCTTTGCCAGCCAAACAGAAACACCGCAAAAAAAGCACCGTCGTAATGCTTGCGGCGCTCGGTCTGTTCCTCGTGTCATTCCCGCTCATCTACATTATAATGATTTTGCCTGTAAGCGTGGATTTGCTGGGCGTTGTGCTGTATTTTTGTGGCCCACTCCCCATTGTGCCTGCCGCAATATTCCTTGTTGGGTACGTCATGCTTCTATGCGGTCGTTGAGTCGCTGGTGGTAAAGCGTCAACTAACCACCTAACCATCGTTGCACCCGACCGCTAAAACGTCCTGTCAACTGGTTGGTCAATCGGGCGGCGGGTGAATTCAGTTCGTTAGCGAGTACTCTTTGCACTGCTTCATCGATGATCACGGGTTGCGCAGAATCGATGTCGCGCCAATGTCATCGACCGTTGCGAGTTTTCTCGAACTAGACATACAGGGATCAATCGCTACCGCTGATGAAATCATGTCAGCGATTGACGCGGTTAGTGCGGGGCATTGCACTTCTTGGGAAGCAACTGGCGACACGTTTCACCTAGCTCTGTCACCCGAAGGTGCGTCACTAGCCCAACTTCCCCAGTTGTTGTTGTAAGTTCTTGCGCTGCAAGGGTTGGGCT
>CAYUMU010000095.1:0-24761 GCA_964445985.1 uncultured Pirellulales bacterium
GGGGGAGGGCTACGTAGCGGGCGTGAGCTGATGTGGTCGAGGGGCGGGCCATTCCCGTTTTTTTGATTGAGCCCTGGTTGGCGGGCTTCCATTGTTGGATTTGCCGACCGAGGTGAACGTAACTGACGAGCAAGAAACTAAGCATGGCACACAGCGTGTGTAAGCTAGGGGAGCGGTTGCTGGCATGCTGCCTGCAATCACGGGCGGGGACGCCCGTGCCGCATGGGTTCGTGCCACTCCCGGGGAAAATCGCGGTTTGCTTCAAGATGCTCGCCGCGAAAACCGATTGTACCGGTCAGGCAAACTTTGCGGCCTGGTGAAGCTTTACCGGCTATCGCGGGGTTTGCCTTCGCTCCCCCCAGGCGACGACGAGTGGATGGCCCCTGCTGGGTGTTTTGCTTGTCTTCCGCCCGACGTTCCCCCTCTGGCCTTTCGGTACAGCATGTCGATCACGGAAACCCTCGATCCGAAGCAGGTCGCCGCGGCCCGCTCGCGTATTCGGGTGCTGATGGCAGAGATGGCGCAGCTTGCGAAGGCCGGTTTGGCGCCGCAAGAATTCCACGGGGAACTGCTATCGCGGGTGGTTTCGGCCGTGCATGCCGTGGGTGGCGCGGTTTGGATGCGTCAGGCCGATGGCAGCATGGCCCTGGAGTATCAGATTGCCCTGGCCGATGCCGACCTGACGGACGACTCGCGCCGGATAATGCACGATCAGTTGCTAGCTCAGGTGCTCAGTGGCGGTGAAGGCGCCGCCATCGCTCCGCAGTCGGGCACCGAGAAGACCGGCAATCCGACGCGCTTTTTGCTGTTGGTGGCGCCGGTGTGCGACCACGAACGCACGCAGGGCGTGATCGAAATCTTTCAACGGCCCGGCGCCGACCCGCAAACCGAGCGGGGCTATTTGAACTACCTGTTGCAAGCCTGCTCGCTAGCAGGCGAGTATCTCAAAGATCGTCAATTGCGTGAATTTCGCGACCGGCAAGCGGTTTGGAACCGGCTGCAAGAGTTCACGCGCACCGTGCATGGCAGTTTGGACCTGAACCGCACTTCGCGGCAAATTGCCGACGAAGGCCGGCGACTGCTGGAGTGCGATCGGGTAACCGTGCTGGTTCGCCAGGGTGGCAAGTACCGCGTGGCGGCGATCAGCGGCCAGGACCGCTTCGATTCGCGCAGCGACCTGGTGCGACTGATGAACCACCTGGCCGAAGCCGTGGCCTCCTCGGGCGAGCCGCTGTGGTACGAGGGCCAATCGGCCGACTTGCCGCCGCAATTGGAATCGGCCGCGCAGCGCTATCTGGACGAATCGCAATCGCGATTGCTGGCGGTGTACCCGCTGGTTGAGCCGGGCAGTTCCCACGATCAACGATCGCGCCAGGGCAAGGTGCTGGGCGTGCTGATGGCCGAGCAGATTGATGACGCGCGGCCCAAGGAACGGATGGCAGCCCGGATGGAAGGCGTGCGCGAACACGCGGCCCTCGCCCTGGCGAACAGCCTAGCGTTCGATGGCGGCGCGCTGGTCTCGGCCTTTCGCCGGTTGGCGGGCCTGTTCTCGCTGCCATCGCTACCCAAGGCGGCCATCGTTGGTGGCGTGCTGGCCGCGGCCGTGGCGGCGCTGTGTTTGGTTCCCGCCGACTTCGAGCTGGAAGGCCGGGGGATTTTGCAGCCGGTGCAACGGCGCGAAGTTTTCGCCGGAGTGAGCGGCGTGGTCACCCAGGTGAACGTGCGGCATGGCGACCAGGTGTTGGCCAGCTCGCAAACGCCGCTGCTGCAGTTGGAGAATCCGGCGCTCGATGAACGGTTGGCGAGTCTCGACGGTCAAATCGCCGCCACGGTCGAGCGGTCGCGGGCCGTGCAAAACACGCTGCTTTCGGAGCGCGATCTTCGGCCGGCCGAGAAGGACCGCCTGCGGGGCGAAATGGCTCAACTGGAGCAAACCAAGATCTCGCTCAACGAACAGTTGCGGCTGGCTCAGCAGCAGCGCGAGCAACTGCAAATCTTCAGCCCGATCGACGGCATGGTGACCACCTGGGACGTTCACGATCGGTTGGTCAGCCGGCCGGTGGAACGAGGGCAGGTGCTGCTTTCGGTAGCCGATCCCAGCCGGGAGTGGGAGTTGGATATTCGGATGCCCGAGGATCGGATGGGGCACATTCTGGAAGCTCAAAAGGCGAGCGGCGGCGAACTGCAGGTGCGGTTCATCTTGGCGACCGATCCGGGGGTGAGCTACCTGGGCCATGTGAAAGAGATTCATCGGCGGGCCGAGGTTCACAGCGAGGCGGGCAATAGCGTGTCGGTGAAAGTTACCATCGACAAGCAGCAGTTGCCGCAACTTCGTCCCGGCGCGACCGTGGTGGCGAAGGTTGCGTGCGGCGAGCGATCACTGGGCTACGTGTGGCTGCACGACCTGTGGGCGTTTGTGCAAACGCGAATCCTGTTTTAGAGCCTGACTGCACGAGAAGCATCGTCGGCTTTCGCTCCGCGAAAGCAGATCCTTTCGCGGAGCGAAAGGCGACGATGGCGCGATTCCCCTCTGAATACGAAATTGATTCCGACCGGCGCCGCGACTGGCAACGAGCCGGATGAGCATGAACGGGAGAGACTGCTTTGAACAGCCTACTGCACCTGGCGACTTTGGCCGCCGCATTGATGGCTCCAGGCGACGGAAACTCGGCGGCGAACCCGGGCGAGGACGGTTTTGCTCGGATCAATCACGGTTTGATTTCGCTGATCGACGAAGTGGAAGTGCCCGCCCAGGCGCCTGGCGTGATTACCGCGGTGGAAGCCCGCAAAGGCATGGACGTGGAGTTAGGCACCCGGCTGGTGCAGATTGACGACACGCTCTCGCAGGCCAAGAAGCTTTCGGCGGAAAGCGAGCGCGACAAGGCCAAGCAGTTGGCGGAGAACGACGTGAAGGTGCGGTATTCGAAAGCGGCCTTGCGGGTGGTGGAGACCGAGTACCTGCAGATGATGGAAGCCAACCGCAAAGCCCCGAACACGTATTCCTCGGGCGAACTGCGCCGCGTGCAGCTCACCGTGCAGAAAGCCCTGCTCGAGGTGGAGCAGTCTGAGTTCGAGCAGCGGCTGGCGAAGTTCACCCAAACGGTGAAGCAGGCCGAGCTGGATGCGGCCGAAGCGGAGATTACCCGGCGACGCATCACGGCTCCCTTGGGCGGCCTGATTGTGGACGTGAAGAAGAAGGTGGGCGAGTGGGTGCAAGAGGGCGAAACGGTGTTCACCGCCGTGCGGATGGACCAGTTGGAGGTGGAAGGCTTTATCAACAGCCGCCACTTTGGCGCGACCGAAATCAGCGGACGCCCCGTGCACTTGCAGATTGAATTGGAGCGTGGACGGCACGAGCGATTTTCTGGCCGCGTGATCTTTGTGGATCCCAACGTGCAGGCCGATGGTTCGTACCGGGTGACCGCCCGCGTGGAGAATCGTTTGGACAACAACGAGTGGCTGTTGCGGCCCGGCATGACGGCCGCGGTGGCCATTGAACTGGCGGCGATGCCGCTGGCGAAGCAACCGAGCGACGTGCAACGCCGCTGAACCATAACCAGGTGAAACCACGCCGCGGGGCTCGCAGGGGGGCGGCCCCGCGGCGCCGGTTTCGCCAGCCAAGTGGGTCCAAGAGCCTATCCGAAAACCCTGTTTCCCTCACCCCAGCCCTCTCCCGCGAGGGGCGAGGGAGTCCTTGGATAGGCTCGAAGCGTCTTGAGACCTGGCCACGTTCGCCCCCTTCTCTCTTTGCAGGCTTTCCCCCGGTGATTGCAGCCAGTCCTCAACGCAAACGCCCGCTCGCGCGCCCGGCTTCCGCCGGCGCCACGGAAGATTCTGCCCGCGCTGTTCCGCTGCGTTTACGCGCCGATCTTTCGGCCCAGCGGCAATGTTACGAGGGCCGTTCCAGTTGGATCATCAAAGACCCGCTGGCGCTGACTTACTTCCGCTTTCAGGACGAAGAGTACGCCATCTTGCAACAGCTGGATGGTCGGACTTCGCTCGCCGAAATCAAACGGCGGTTCGAGCAATCGTTCCCCGGCCAGCAGCTCGGCGTGCAAGAGCTGCAGGGCTTTATCGCTTCGGTGCATGGCTCGGGCTTGCTGCTTTCGGACGCGGCCGGCCAGGCAGAAGTTTTGCAGGCTCGGGCGGAAAAGCGGCAACGGCAAGAACGTTCGCAAGCCGTGATGAATGTGCTGGCCCTGCGGTTCCGGGGCTTCGATCCGGGCCGCCTGCTCGATGCGATTTACCCGGCGGTTCGCTGGATGTTCGCGCCGCTGGCCGTGCTGGCCGGTTTGATGCTGATGCTGGCGGCGCTCACCTTGATTACGGTGGAGTTCGACGCTTTTCAACGGCGGTTGCCGGCTTTCCACCAGTTCTTCAGCCCTACGGGGGCCATCTGCCTGATGCTGGCCCTGACGGGCTCGAAAATTCTGCATGAGTTGGGGCACGCCCTGACCTGCCGTCATTTTGGCGGTCGGTGCCACGAGGCGGGCGTGATGTTGCTGGTGCTGGCGCCTTGCCTGTACTGCAATGTTTCGGATAGTTGGATGCTGCCGAGCAAGTGGCGGAGGGCGGCCATCGGCGCGGCCGGCATGTATGTGGAACTGGTGCTTGCCGCGTGCTGCACGTTCCTGTGGTGGTTCAGCGAGCCGGGCCTGCTGCATCATCTGTGCTTGAGCATCATGTTCGTGAGCTCGGTTTCCACGCTGGTGTTCAACGCCAACCCGCTGCTGCGATTCGACGGCTACTACATTCTGGCCGATCTGATCGAGGTTCCCAACCTGCGGCAAAAGTCGTCCAAGTTGCTCAATCGCTGGCTGGGAAAGCTTTGCCTGGGCATCGAGCCCACGGCCGATCCTTTTTTGCCGGAACGGCGACGGGGCGTGATTGCCGCGTACACGGTGGCCGCGTCCGTTTATCGCTGGGTGGTGCTGTTCGCCATCTTGTGGTTTTTGACGAAGGTGTTTGAGCCCTATCGGCTGCAGGTGCTGGGCTACGCCCTGGCGGGGGTTTCGGTGGTGGGGCTGGTGGTGATGCCGATGGCTGCCGTGGTGCGTTTCTTTTGGGTGCCGGGAAGAATGGAAAAGGTGAAACCGATGCGCGTGATGATTTCGCTGACCTGCCTGGCCGCGGTGATTGCCGGCGCATGCCTGATTCCGCTGCCTTACAACGTGCGGTGCGCCTTGGAAGTGGAACCGTACTCGGCCTCCAGGGTGTATGTGGATACGCCCGGCACGCTGGTCGCGGTTCACGTGAAGCCGGGGCAGCAGGTAACCAAGAACACCGAGCTGGCGCAATTGGAAAACCAGGAAATCGAAAGCGCCCTTTCCGAGCTGGCAGGCAAGCGGGAGGTGCTGGCCCGGCGGCTCGACAGCCTGCGTCGCGAGCGGTACGGCGACGCGGAAGTTGCCCGGCAGATTCCGGAAGCCGAGAAGGCTTTGGTTTCGCTCGACGAGCAATTGAAGCAAAAGGAAACCGAGCGGCAACGTCTCACGCTGCTGGCCCCGGCCGATGGTTTGGTGATGCCGCCGCCGGCCCGCGAGCCCAAGGCCAGCGCCGATGGCCGGTTGCCGCAGTGGGATGGTTCCCCGCTGGAAGAACGCAACCTGGGCAGCCACGTGACGCCGGGCGTGCTATTGTGCCAGGTGGGCAACCCGGCCGAAATGGAAGCCGTGCTGGTGATTGAGCAGGGGCAAATTGAGTTTGTGCGGGAAGGGCAAGAGGTTGAGCTTCTGCTGGATGAACTGCCCCACACCATTTTGGCAGGGACCATCGCCGAGATCGCCTGCTTGGATTTGAAGTCCACCTCGCTGGCATTGTCGAACAAAGCCGGGGGCGAGTTGGCCACGGTGACCGACGAAGCCGGCATCGAGCGTCCGCAGCAAGTTGCCTATCAAGCCCGAGTGAGGCTGAGCGACCCCGATGGCCTGCTGCGTCCCGGGCTGCGGGGCAAAGCCAAAATCCATACCGGCAGCCGCACCCTGGCCTGGCGGGCGCAGCGATATTTGAGCGAAACTTTTCGGTTTCGCCGCTAGTTTTTTGCTCGTTAACATCTCTGCAAGCCGCGGAGAACTTTTAATGCCGCCCGCGTCCGTTTGCGGTTGACCCGCGTTAAGGAGTCGAAGAATAGCTTCGCACTTGCATCCGCGCGGATGTGAATTATAGAGCCGTTTCCGCCGCGACTGGATTCCCGTCTTCGCGGGAATGACGGATTCTAGTCAACGTCAGTCGCGTTTCCAGGCGATCCAGGTCCAGTGCCGATCGGTGGTTTGACGCACGGCGTTTTCTTCCAAGCCGAGTTGGCGGATGAGGTCTTGCATTTCGGCCAGGCTCAAGGCCGCGCGGAGCGAGTCGTCGAACATTTGCCGCTGATGCACGGTGGCCCCCGCGGCGTGCAGTTGCACCAGCCGATCCACCGTTTCACTGTCAGCCGGCCGGAGCAGGTCGCGGAAGAATAACAGGCCGCCGGGGGCCAGCACCCGCCAGGCTTCGCGGAGCACGGTCAGCGGCTCGGGAATATGGTGCACAATGCTATTGGAAATCACGGCCGCGAAGCGATTGCCTTCGTACTTCAGCCGTTTGGAATCGGCCTGATCGAGTTGGATGCGGTCGGTGAGCCCCGCCACTTCCACATTGCCGCGAGCCAGGTCGAGCATGTGGGTGGAGAGATCGATCGCCAACACGGTCGGTCCCTCGCCGCGGCGGCAAAGCTCCACGGGGATCTGTGCCGTTCCGGTTCCCAGATCGAGAATCTCGCCACCGATTTCGCGGGCAGCGTCGGAGTACGCCGAGAGCAAATCGTTCACAAAGATGCGATTCACTTCGGTGTGGTCCATGGCGTCGTAAGCCAGGGCCTCTTCGGCGGTGTCCATCACTTCGGGCTCGAGTTGTCGTTCCATGGCCAGGCATTCCAAGGAGATCGATGCAGTACAGGGCCGTCGAAGAATCCGTTCCCACTATGCAGTTCGCGTCCAAGCCGATGTGGATTGCCGAGTTGTACCCGCCGCAACTGGATTCCCGCCTTCGCGGGAATGAGTGTGAGCCGCAGGGGTTGTTTACTGAGTCTCAAACAGTGCGATTTTAGAAGGAGGAACCTCAGAAGTCTAATCTTACCCGTGCGGGTCCGCGCCCGTACGCCAGGCTCCTCATTCTGCTGAAGCCGACCAAGCTGCGGTTGGTGCCCGCCCACACGGGTCGCAAGTCGGGACATGCGGTTATCCGACGGGTGGCTGCGTCGGCGCCTGCGTTGCATGCGCTACCCACTCGGTTCGCAGCAGACAATAAAGTGTCAACGCGAATCCAGGAGGTAAATGATCGGCCGCCCCTTAAACTATGATCCCTACAGCACCGAAAGCGAAGGCAGCGGTGGTGGTTCTTTGCCGGTGGTTAGTTTGTCTGCCAGGTTTTTCACCAGGCGATGGGAGATTTGTTCCAGGCAATCGCGGCTGGCGACTTCGGTGAAGTTGTCGGCCGTGCGGCCTTCGTCGCCGTTGATGCGAATTTGAATGTTGATGGGCACTTCGCCCAGGAACGGCACCTCGAGGTCTTTGGCCCGTTGCCGTGCTCCGCCGTGGCCGAAGATGTCGTAGCGCTTGCCGTTATCGGGGCAGAGAAAGTAGCTCATGTTCTCCACCATGCCGAGCACGGGAATGTTCACTTTGCGGAACATGGCGATGGCCTTCTCGGCGTCGAGCAGGGCCACGTCTTGCGGCGTGCAAACCACCACGGCCCCGGTGAGCGGCAGCAATTGCGAGAGCGTGAGCGCAATATCGCCGGTGCCGGGGGGCATATCGATCACCAGGTAGTCGAGATCGCCCCAGAGCGTGTCGCGCAAGAACTGGGTGATGGCGCCGTGGAGCATGGGTCCGCGCCACACCACGGCTTCGCCGCGGGGCACCAGAAAGCCCATCGACATGACCTTCATGCCGTCTTTCTCGATCGGGAGGATGCGTTTGTCGTCGGTGGTTTGCGGTCGCTGATCGACGCCCAGCAGGTGGGGGATGCTTGGTCCATACACGTCGGCATCCATCAAACCCACTTTGCAGCCGGCGCGGCTGAGGCCGTAGGCGATGCTGGTGGCGATGGTGCTTTTGCCGACGCCCCCTTTGCCGGAGCCCACGGCGATCACGCTCTTGGCCGTGAGACCAATTTGACCGAGTTTCATGGGCGGCCGTTCATGCACCGCCAGGCTCACATCCACTTGGGCTAGCTCGGGGAACTTCTCGCGGAGCAGCGTGGCGGCGGCCGCGCGGGTTTCTTGCCAGAGGGGCGCCGAGTGCGTGGTCAGGGCCAACGTGAACGACACCTGGCGATCTTTCACGCTCAGGCCGCGAATCTGTTTCTGCTGGACCACGCTACGGCCTGTTTCGGGGTCTTTGAACTCGGCCAGCACTTTTTCGACGTTGGCCTGATTGATTTCCATGAAAAATCTCTTCGCAAAATTTCGGAGGAACGCCCTCGGTTCAAGCTGAGTTGAACGTTGGGGAAAATGGGCTTCAGGAACTCTCCCGAAGCTTTCTCGGCTATGGGTTGGCTGGCGACCGCCATCGATCGAGCAGCGTTTCGCGCCACGATTTTGGCGGCTCGGCCACGCGGTTCAGGCGGCGCCGCGCCGTTTCCACCAGGCCAGGCACGTGGCGCAAGGCCGCGGTGACGACCATCGCCCCCAATTCCCGCAGCGGCTGCTCGTACACCACCAGCTCGCGCTGGGTGACGACGATGGCCCGCGCCAGGGGGAACCGGTGAAGCTCTCCCAGGAACGCGGCCACCTCTCCTAGTTTGGCGGAAGTTAGCTCCAGCACAACCACGCTGGCGGGCGCTTCGGCCAAATGCTGGCGACATTCGGCCAGCGAACGGGTTTCAAGCAGCGGGAGGGGCGACTTACCTGCCGCGCGGCGGAATGCCACCGCCCAATCGCCGCTGGACTCGCACAAGATGACTCGACCAATGGGCATGGGCGATTCTAAAAGTTAGGGCAGAAACAGCAAGGGACCGGGGGAAGTTCGGAGTGCGGAATTCGGAGTGCGGAGTTGAAGAGGGCGGATCGGGTGGTTGTGGGCGGGGCTGGGGCGGATTGGATTTGGGATTGGGGATTGGAAGGATCGCTACCAGCCACTCGCCACTCGCTACCAGCCACTCGCCCCCATTCCCCAGCCCCCCATTCCCCAGCCCCGGCACCATTAGGCCAGCACATCTTTGATGGCTTCGCTGCCTTCCGGGGCCAGTGGCACGGGGCGGGCGCCTACTTCGTAGTGCATGTGCGGATCGATGCCGGCGGCCTGGTAGATGGTGGCCAGGAGGTCGCCAGCATTCGCTTTGCCATCGGTGACTTCGCGCCCCAGGCCATCGGTCTTGCCATGCACCACTCCCTTTTGCACGCCCGCCCCGGCCATTGAAAACGACCAGGCGGTGGCGAAATGATCCCGGCCCACGTTCTTGTTGATCTCAGGGGTGCGGCCGAACTCGCTGAGCGTGATCACGAGCGTATTTTCCAGCAATCCGCGTTCTTCCAGGTCGGCGAGCAGCACGCTGTACACGTGGTCGAAATCGCCGCATAATTCGCGGTGGCTTTCGAAGTTGTCGTGATGGCTGTCCCACCACGCGCGGGCTACCTTCACCATGGGCACGCCGGCTTCGATCAGCCGCCGAGCCACCAGGGCTTGCTGGCCAAACTCCGAGCGGCCGTATCGATCGCGAACCGCGGGCGGCTCATCTTCGATATCGAACAGGGCGTCGGCGCTCATCAGCCCTCGCACGCGGGCGAAGGCACTGTTGTACCCCCGCACCGCCTCCGCCGAGCGTTCCCGTTGGTATTGCTCGGTGAGGTAAGCCCTGAGGTGTTCGCGGGCCATGTGGCGGCTATCGCCCAGCTCGGCCGGGGGCGTAAGGTTGCCCGGCTTGAGGCTGTCGCGCAGGTGCATGGCCGCGTAGCCGCCGCCCAAAAAGCCCGGATTGGGCGCGCGATGGCCTTCGGTCGCCAGGTAGAGCGAAACATAGTCGGGCACGGCACTCTCGCGCTGGGCCAACTCCTTGCTGATCACCGTGCCGAGGTCAGGGTACACCAGTCCGGGCTCGGGCGTGCGGCCGGTATCGATGAGGTTGGCCGCCTGGCCGTGGTCGCCCACGCGGGTATCGAGCGAACGCACGATCGCCATGCGGTCGGCCAGCTTCGCTGTCTTGGGCAGCAATTCCGAGAAATGCACGCCCGGCACGGCGGTGGGAATGGCCAAGAAAGGCCCGCCCGTGGCGCTGCGGGGCTTGGGGTCGAAAGTTTCCAACTGGCTCGAGCCGCCCGCCAGCCAGATCAGCAGCACGCGGCGATCTTGTTTGCGAAGTTCGCTGGCCCAAGCGGATGGATAGCCGGCGGAAAGGCCGCCCAGGCTCACGCCCGCGGCCACGCCCACGCTGCCGCGGAGAAAATCCCGTCGATCGAGGGCTTTTGATTCCAGAGTTCTTGGCGGTTGAGCGCTCGGCGACGGATGTTGCTGCATGGCGTGCTTCCCTTTGTCCAGATGCATAACCGCTCCACGCTGAATCACGCGTGCTCCCCGGATCTTCACGCCAGTCAGTTTCCGTGGTGGCCGTGGGGAAGTCAACATTTGTGGCGGCAGCGGTGGCGGCAGCGGAACCTGGCGCAGACTTGTTTGACCCGGCCGCGCACGGCAATGGCAATGGCCCCCCAAGCTCGTACCGCTCATCCGATTCAACCGCAGGCGTCGAACGATGTTCTCGACGTCGATGACCGCATCGTCGACGACTTCGCCCAGTGCGATGACCAACCCCGCGATAATCATGGTGTTGATCGTCATCCCCCACCAGTAGATCTCCCCACCTTGTCGCGGTCGAGTACCTTCTTCTTATGAAGAATGTTCAGCGTCGTCATCACGGTAGTAAAATCGCGAGGTGGCATCCCCGGCGTCGCGTCAATTAGGTAGCGGCAGAGGGCGCGGGACGGACGGGGAACTTCTTCGCCGCCGAATCGCGGACCAGCCGAATTCCGTTTCCAAACCGAGGGCAACCAGCGACCACCATGCTGCTGTTCAAGAAGCGATTCCTGGCCGCCATTCGGGCAGGCTCCAAAACCCAGACCGTGCGTCTCTGGCAACATTGTCGCATGAAGGCCGGGCAGCGAAGTTACATTCCCGGCGTGGGCTACATTCGCGTGCTGGCCGTCGATGCCGTGCAGTTGAACGAACTGACCGAGGCCGACGCGGTGGCCGATGGATTTGCCTCGGCCCAGTTGCTCCGCGACGAAATCGAAGCCCTCTATCCCCAGGAACTGGCCGCCGGGCATCAGGCCTATCGCGTGCGATTCCGGCTGTTTTCCGCCGAGGAAACGGCCGCGGCCCTGGCCGAGAAAGCCGCTCGTGGGACCAAGCGTCGTCAATGAGCTTTGCTTGAAAGAACGCGGGTCCAGTCCAATTTCCTCGGACAGATTTGCCCGAGGCCGTAGAATGGCGACGACTTGGAGATTCGCATTCCTCACCTTTGGAGTTGCACCCCGTTATGTCTGCCGTGGAAACCTTTGCCAAGAGCTATGAGTTTTACCGTGCCCGCACGTTGGGGCTGCTCGACAAGATCGCGGCGGAGCCCGATCCGGCGGCCGTTTTGGGGTGGCGCCCCGGGCCGGGTCGCGCTCACATTGGCTGGCAGCTCATGCACCTTGGCGTGACGGAGGAGATTTTCGCCACCGAGCGGTTGGCGCCCGAAAAGCCGGGGGCCTTTACGGAGTTGTGGCCGCGGTTTCGCGGCGGCAGCACGCCCGACGACGATATTCCCACGGTCGATCAGATTCGCACCGTGCTGGCCGAAGCCCGTCAACACTTGCTGGCCACGCTCACCAACTATGGCGACGACCGGCTGAACGAGATTCCCGAGGCGTTGAAAGAGCGGGGGCTGACCCTCCAGCAGGTGCTCTACATTCTGGGTTGGCACGAAGGCCACCATCAGGGGCAGGCTCACATTACCTACAATTTGTATCAGGCGAGCCGGGGGGCGTGAGTGACTTTGCTGGTGGGGAGAACGCCAGGGCCGCGGCGACGGTTTGGCCCCGCCGGCCTGAATTTGCTTGCATCGGCATTTGTTGATGAATAGATTGAAATTCCTCAAGCCGTTGGCGAGCGGGCTGCGCCAGGGTTGCTGCCCGTAGCTCGATTCTTACCGAGTGCCCCCCGTTTCCTTTTTTGGTTGGCCGTGCCCATGAAATTCTCTTTCGCGCTGTTGGCGTTGTTGGCTGGTTTGACGGTGGCCTGGGGTTCGCCGGCCGCGGCCGAGGATTGGCCGGCCTGGCGGGGGCCGACCGGCCAAGGATTTTCTAGCGAGAAGAAGATTCCGCTGGAGTGGAGCGACACCAAGAACGTGAAATGGAAGGCGCCGCTGGAGCATCAAGGGAACTCGACGCCCATCGTCAGCGGCGGCCGCATCTTTTTGACCCAGGCCAACAAAGATGGGCTTGTCCGCAGCCTGCTGTGCTTCGATCGCACCGATGGCAAGAAGCTCTGGCAGCAAGACGTGGCCTATCCCGAGGTCGAGCGCAACTGGAATGCCAACTGGTACGGCAACGCCTCGCCCTCGACCGATGGCGAGCGGGTGTTCGTGAGCTTTGGCTCGGCCGGCATGTACTGCTACGACTTCGAAGGCAAAGAGCTGTGGAAACGCACCGACCTGGGAACGTGGGACCACTCGTTCGGCAACGCGTCTTCGCCGGTGCTGTATGAAAACCTGGCCATTTTGTGGTGCGGGCCCAATCAGAAAGAGGGCCGCAACTTTTTGCTGGCCGTGGACAAGCAAACTGGCGAAACCGTGTGGGAACACGACGAAAAAGAGGGGTCGTGGGGAACGCCGATCCTCATCAAGGAGGGCGGACGCGATCAACTGCTGCTGAGCACCATCCCGCACTTGATCGGCATCGACCCCAAAACCGGGGAGGTGCTGTGGAGCTGTGAAGGGCTCAACAAGTACGTGTATACCTCGCCGCTGTATAGCGACGGCGTGGCGGTGGCCATGTCGGGCTATACCGGTTCGGCATTCGCGGTGAAAGTGGGCGGCGAAGGCGACATTACCGCCAACCGTCTGTGGCTGCATCCCAAGAACATTCAGCGGGTGGGCTCCGGGATGATCATCGGCGACCATATTTACATGGTGGAAGAAAACGGCGTGCCGCACTGCTACGACCTCAAGTCGGGCGAAGAGGTGTGGCAACTGACCAAGCGGCCCAGCGGCGGCACCACTTGGGGGTCGATGGTCCACGTCGACGGCCGGCTGTACGTGCTGATGCGCAACGGCAGCACCCAGGTTTTCGCGGCCAGCCCTCAGTACGAACTGCTCGCCACCAACCCGCTCGATCGCGATAACACCAACTCCAGCCTGGCGATCTCCGATGGCGAAATCTTCATTCGCACGT
The DNA here is from genome assembly GCA_964445985.1 of uncultured Pirellulales bacterium. Lineage (GTDB taxonomy): Bacteria > Planctomycetota > Planctomycetia > Pirellulales > S012-138 > CAYUMU01. The sequence goes on from CAYUMU010000095.1 coordinate 13,403, forward strand.
TCAAGAATTTGTGGTGCATCAGCGAGAAGTAAGCGCCTATCCAATGACTCCCTCGCGGGAGAGGGCCAGGGCTGGCCTGATGAGAATAACAGACCTCTCCCAGCCACCAGAATCTACCCAATCGGCCAAGGCTTCCACCGCAGGCCGCAAATCAGCCACATGCTAGCGTCACACGGCCGAATATTATTAGCGCTCATAGTTGCTTCGCCGGCGGCAAACCCTAATAATCAGCCTGTCGCACAGCGTCGCGCTGTAATTACAGTTATGCCCCTTCGTTGATGGAGCAACGTCGATGATTGATCTGGCTCCCGGTTGGAAATTGGACTTGGATCGCGGCCCCGATTGGCTGTTCGTGCGGCTGCACTGCACCGACGCGAATCAAGACGCCCATCCACCCCTGGCCGAAAAGCTGTGGTCCTTGCTGCGGCAAAGCTTCACCAGCCGCATGGTACTAGAACTGGACGAAGTGGAGCGTCTCCGCAGTTGGACGATGGGCCAGTTGGTGAACCTCAACCAGCGGGTTTCCACCAGCGGCGGAATCCTCAGGCTCTGCGGACTCTCCGAAACCAATTGCAGCGCCCTCAAGGCCAACAAGCTGGACCACTGCCTGTCCATCTTCAGCGATCGCCACGAAGCCGTCGGCTTCCGCCCTCGCAACCCTCGCTAACCTGCCAGAACCAGAAACCCCGCTGCGGTCACGGCCACGCGCGGCGGCTTTCGACTCAAGTTCCCCCTCTCGAAAAGACGACCTTACCCAAGCTTCCAGCGACGGTTGCCACGAAGCCCAGCGCCAGTCGGCGCCGCGCCGACAAGAAAAACCGGCCCCCGGCGCGAACTTCCGCTTTCTGCCAGCAGTCAGTTGAACAGCGGGCGTAATTGTGGCATAACTACCAAACGATCTTTTTCGGAACCCCGCCACCTTTGCAAACATTGCCCTCCCCCCCAGCGGGCAAACCGGGTGGCGGCAAGATCCGAAAAAATCACAATGAGTCCCACAGCAGCCCAGCTGCTAAAAGACCAACCAAAAAACTCGGGGTGTGGCGCAGCCTGGATAGCGCGCTTGACTGGGGGTCAAGAGGTCGTAGGTTCAAATCCTATCACCCCGACTATTTTCAGAAACGAGCCCTTCGGCGAGAACGTCGAAGGGCTTTCTCATTTCAGGGCAAAGGGTTACGCCGTCGAGGACAGAGTTCAAACAGACGATTTCGAGCAATCGCCGCTTGGTGGCATAATCGGCGATAAGCCATTGCTCTTTCAGGGTTTGCGAGAGTTCAAACACTTTGGCCGCCAACTCGGCGGTTTCGTCGTGGGAGCGGTCCAGCACGTCCAGTTGCAGCTTGATGGACGCCAGCCGGTCGCGTAACTCCGTGTGCTTCTTGGCGAAGAGTTCCTGGTCGATGTCCTCGGCCAGACGCATGTTGAGCAGCCGGTCCTGCTGCTGGATGATGAGCGTCTCCTGCCGCGTCAGTTCCTGGCGTTGAGCACGGCTGTCGGCCTGGGCGTCGCGGGTCTGGGAGGCCAGCACCATGCGGAACCAGTCGCGGACGGATGCGTCCTCGACCTTCATTTTGTCGAAGATGGCGAGCACCTGGGCTTCGATGTCCGCTTCCTTCACCCGGATGCGGGGATGATCCTTTCTGGTGTAGCGGGCACAGCGGTAATAGACGTGGTAGTTGACGCCGCCATCCTTCCGCTTCTTCTTGACCAATTCACCGGTGATCGGATGGCCGCAATGGCCGCAGGTCATGAACTGTCCGGCGTAGGTCAGCGTGGTGGCATGGTAGACGGAGCCGCCAAGTAGCGCCTGCACCCGGTCCCAGGTCGCCCGGTCGATCAGCGGCTCGTGCTTGCCGGGATACCAGTTCCCCTTGTACTCCAGTTCGCCGATATAGGCCCGGTCCTTGAGGATGTTGTGGACGGAGCTTCGCGGAAACTTCGGCTGCGAGTTCCGCCAGAGTCGCCCCTCGGTGTTGATCTTTTCGACGAGGCCATCGAGTGTCAGGTTCTCGTAGGCGTAGAGGTGGAAGATGCGTTTGACGTTGGCGGCCGGTTCGGGATCGACTTCGATGATGCCCCGGCCATCCTTGCGGGCATTGCGGTAGCCGTAGGGAGCCAGACCGACGAACCAGCCCTCCTTGACACGCCGGGCCAAGCCTTCGCGGACATCGACGGACTGCTGCTCGGTGTAGAAGCTGGCCATGTTGGCGAGCGTCCGCCGCATCATGCGGCCAGCGGGCGTGTTCTCCGTCGGCTGCGAGACGGAGATAAACGGCAGGTTGTACTCCGAATCCAGCCGTTCGAGTTCGACGTAATCGAAGAGATTGCGGGAGGCACGATCCACCTTGTAGAACAGCAGGCCATCAAGGGCGAAGGCGTTCTTCTTGGCGTAGGCGATCAGTTCGCGGAACGTCTTGCGTTCTTCACCCTTGCTGGCGGTCTCGGCGATCTTGAAGAACTTGACGATCTCGCCGCCGGCCTGCGCTGCAAACCGCTGGAGGCCCTCTTCCTGCACTTCCAGGCTGAACCCCTCGCGTTCCTGTTCCCGACTACTGACCCGTGCTAAAGCGGCGAACTGTTTCATGGCTACGACCCCGAAGACAAGGCGTCAAACAACCGACCCACGCTCAGGATCATTGTAACGGCTTCTTCGGGCGTGAGCATCTCCTTGTAGTACGGCTGCCAGGTGCGGATCGTCGCCTCGACCAGTTCCGGCGTGATCCAGTCCGGTGACCCGGCCGGGACGATGCTCTTCGCATCCTCTCGGATTCGGCAATCGGGTTTTTGATTGCGCCGGGCCATGACGGGAAACCACCACCACAGGGAAACACGGGATTCAGGTCATTTGAGGCCGACACCGTGCCGGCCCTTGGGAAGGATCAGGCCAATGAGGGATTCCGCAAGCCCTCGCGCTGGTAACGAAGCAGCTCACCGTGGGAAATCACCCATGCTGCATGGGCACCTCGGCCACTGCCCTTCTTCTCCGCCAGGATGCGGCCCCGGCGGCACCATTCGCGGACGGTGAACTCCGACCGGCCGACGACGCGGGCGAACTGCTCGACGCTGTGGCTGGTCAGGTCTTTGATTTCCAGTTCCAAGCGGCGGTTTTCCGCCTTCTGCGTTTCGGACTGGTCTCGGCCTTTAGGCGCGTCCCGGTACTCCAGCTCCTTCGCCGAAAGCAGCAGGCTGATGTCTTGCAGCGGGTACTCCCGCAACCCGTCCCGCCCGAACCGGCGATGCTGTCTGCTGTCGCGGAGTGGTTCGCCGTTCGCCTGATGCCCGCTCACCCATTCGGGAATATCGCTGCCAATGTGGTTCATCACTGCACCACGAAGCGCCTGCGTCTCCGCCTATCTGGTAAACCGCCTGGCGAAAGCGGCGAAATTCGTTTTTGATCTCCGCAATCTTCTGGTCGTCGTTGTCGAACAAGAAACCGAGCGTCTTGAGGAAATCCTCGTAGTGGTCGTCTTCATTTTCGTGATCGAGGGACAGCATTCGGTACGGTGTCGCCGAGAGCAGCAGCACTCGGACTTCGGGGTGACGGAACAGTTGCTGGGCCAGTTCGGCAGCCTCATCCTGCCCATTGAGCAAGTCCTTGAAACGCTGGAACTCGTCCAGGATGACCAGATCGGGCTCAAGAGCGTCGATGCACACGTCGGCAAGCCGCCGCCGCAGTTCCCCGATCATCCGGTAGCGTTTTTCGGAGAGTCCACCATGAATTCGTTTTACACGCCGAAACTCATGGCAGACGGCCTGGAGTTCGTCCAGGAAATTAGCGTCGGATTCAAGGTGATGGCGAAATGCTTCCGCCAGTGACTCGTCGTACTTCCTTGCGTAATGCCGAATCCACCGCGTCCACGCAGGTCGCTTCACGGTCGCCTGGAGCAGGTTGAACAGCGGCGTGCTGCGAATGCCAAAATGCCCCGCCAGCATGTGATAGATGAGAACCCGTTCCTCAACCCTTCCTCCCCGCGACCGCAAGTCGAAGGTCGTGCCCGGCGTGAAACTGATGAAATTGATCCCGTTTGCTTTCAGGCTGTCCAGTTCGGTGGGCAGCAACGTGAGCCGTGTAGCAAACGACGACGTTTCCTGGTCGGTGACGTTCAGGCGGTTGAGGTTCTGCTGTGCAATCGTCGCGTTGGAGCAGATGTAGAGAATGTCAATGCGTTCGATCTTCTGCGATTGGAGACGCTCCACCACCTTGGCAATGATGCCGCGGGCAACCATCGTCTTGCCGAGGCCGACCTCATCAGCCACCAGGAAGCGGCGGGCTGGCGACTCGTCGAGATACATCCGGTTGAACACGTAATCGACGGTGCGGCGCTGAAAGTCTTTCAGACCACCCATCGCAGCAGTCACATCAATCTTCTGCGTGCTCATTCGCCCGCCTCCGGCAAAAGCGAGTCAAATGTTTTCCACAGCGATAGGAACTCTGCCGGAATGACTTCGCGGTCTTGCGCGGTGCCGCCGAGCTGCTCAACCAGTGTCCGCACTGAACGCAGGCGGTTGGGATTACGGCAATAGGCCCGTGTCAGTTCTTCCAGCAACGGCAGTGCATCAAGTCCGCTGGCTGCCGAGTTCCACGCACCACCGATGGTGGCGGCAAGCTCGCTCATGCTCGCGGCGGAATCGAAGTCCTGCAACAGCAGCATGAGGTAACGTAGGAAGCCCTCGCGGTTGGCAATGATAGTTCGCAGCACCGCTGCTTCGCGCGAGGCCGGCATGTTCTCAACCGGAACATTCAGGACGAAGCAGACGGTGTGGCTGCATAGCGTGCTGACCAACTCGAAGGCGATAAAACCAGTAACCGATGCCGTGGCACAACGCGGCACGACCACTTCGCCCGCCGTAGCCAGTGACGTTGCATCCACGGCTCGTTCCTGCACCAGCGAAATCGGCCAGAGGCGAATTGACGCTATCTGGTCGAGGTTGATCTGGGCTTTCGATGCCAGCTTCAAATCCCATACGTCATCACCGGCTGGGCAGCAGTCCAGTTGCAACTTCGCCCGCGCCAGTGCCAACCGGACCGAATCAATGATGTCTTCGGCCTGTTCTTCCAGTGACGCAGGGGGAGGTTCCTCTGGCGGAACGAAGTCGATCAGGTACTCCTGCAACCCGTCATCGCCGAGCATGGCGTCGATCCCACCGAGACAGCGCTTTTGTACCCGGTGAGTTCCGCGAGTATTTCGACATTCGCCCCGGACAGCAGCGCCGGGGTTGTTGCGTTTGCTGATCCCAGGTACAGAGTGGTTTTCCAGCCGTCTTCAGCAATGTATGCCTTTGCATGCAATCCGCGCGTCTGGCTCTGCGCGGCCACGGCGTCGTCACCGTCTTCGGTTTCCGCGCTTTCATGCAGAACCTTGATCGTCCCGAAACGATCCAGCGACGCCTTCGGAATGCGAGCCAATTCATCGGGTCGTGCGATCAGCGCCACCGGCTGCTGGCTGGTTGCCGCAAGCGAATCGAGAGCGCCCGCCGATACAAATGGCGAGATGACCGCCAGCCGTTTCGACGGCTTCGGCAGCCAGGATTTCTTAGTCAGCCCGATGGCATGAAACGTGAGCGACTCGAACTTTCCCGGTAACTCCCACGTCGCCCGGCGTATTTCGTCGGCAAGCAACGAGCAGTGCTCACGGATTCGCGGAGAGGGCGACATCGCGCCCAGATCGGGGAGAGAAGACACCAGATCGGAAAGGGGGCGGTTCTGGGAAACTGTCCGCTTTCCCGGAACGCCATCGACGCTCAGGCTCAAATCCCACGAACGGTCATTGCTGAGGTTGCGTGACAGCACGAGCAGGCGAAGCAGAACGTCATCGGTATCGGACTGGTTCTGAAACCGCAGTGCCCACAGCTTGGGATGAAACACTCCGCTGTTCGGTGCATTGACTTCGACGACGCAAGATTCAAGCAGTCCGTAGAGTACGTGTGGCAGGTTCGGTGCTCCGATGCGCCCCTGCTGGCAAAAGATGGCGAGCTTATCCGTGGTGCGGCGCAGTGCTTCGAGGAGAGCGACGCCGTCCTGGAGCATCTCCTTGCGATTGCCGGCGGACAGCAACGCCAGATGCAGCGGAACTGACAGCAACGTGGTCAGGTCAAGCGTGTAGGTCGTGGCAAGCCCGGCGGAGAATACGTAACCGGCGGGCGGCCGGAGCGAATCGACGAGGAGGCTGCGGGCGTTTGGATCAAGCATGCCCGTCCCCCGCCAGCCCGTGCTGCAAATCGCTGGCAAACTGCGTCACCGTCGGCCAGCGATAGTTTAGCCGGAACAGGCCGGCCGCACCTCGCCACTGATCGAGTGCGCGTGGATTCGTAAACCGCGAGCGACCGCCCTTGAGCCGGATTTCGCGGGTGCGGATCAGCCCCCGTGCAGCGGGATCGTCGAAAAGTGAATCGCTCTGCGAACACACCATGCTGAGCCATTTGCCACAGAAATCGAGGGTTGGCGGCGAGACAATTTGTTCATGCGCGAATGCCAGCGGCGTCACCCAATTGAGCGACCACTGAAGCAGTGCGGCACGATCAAGCGATTGCAACCAGTCCTTGGCATCGCTGCGACGTACTTCTTCCAGTTCCTTGCTGCCCTGGAGTTCGGCCAGCATCAGGTTGTAAAGGATGGCCGCTCCGTAGGTGATTTCTGAAAACAGACGTGCATGGTGCAGCAGTTGGCGGTGCGCCGCCGTGAAGCGAGCGAGTTCGGGGTGCTCCCACGGGAAGCTCACCTGCGGTAAGGGAAGCAGGATCACCTGGGCGAGCAGCGACTTCGGATGCGTGGTGAACCGCTTGGCAAGGTTCTGAGCTTCTTTGGTTTTGGGGGCGCGGTGCATGGCCGCTGTCCAGAGTTCAATGCCCTGGTTTTCCAGCTCATTGCGAAAATCGGTTTCGGAATGATAGTCCTGGCGATTATGAATCATCGCGAACAGTTGGCGGTAACCGTTTCCAACGGAGTTGCGTACTCGTTGAGCACTGCCAACTGGTCAAGTGAATACACGCTGGTGGAACTGGCCTGCTGGGACGAGCCGGCGGAGCAACTCGTCGACCGTAGCGACCGGCCGTGGGACAACCCGGCGCGGCGGCCCTCGCACGCCGACCGCAGACGAAGAATTGCCCGCGAAATGCTGCGAAAAGAATTCTTGAGCGATCTACCCGAGAACCCTGAACAAGCGAAAATCCGAGCACGCCTGGAACGCCTGCTGTCCCTCGCCGTTTGAAGAAAACGGAATGACAGGAAGCCGCCTAAAGTGCAGTTATTTTGAGTTGTCGAGTTCCGAAGCCCGTCGGCGTCTGAATTTGGAGGACACAAAATGAAAGGTCACATTTCTAAGAGCAATTTGACAAACGAAAACTGGCTTCGTCGGATGGCAGACCTCGAAGACCAGCATCCTTCGGTAAGTGTGGGCGGCATGGCATACGATTTGGGCATGCCTCAGGCGGGTGCTTTGCCGTCGTCAGGTGTGTTTGGAAAATTCATTGAACTTGCCCGCCGTAAGCAGAAGCTAACCGCGGAGGGGCTCGCTGCTCGCGCTGGTGTTGATCTGCGGGAGTTGGTGGCTATCGAACAGAACCCCAACGTCCAGCCGCGGGTGATGACCGTTCACCAGTTGGCAAAGTTTTTTGAGCTTCCACCCAAACCGCTCATGGAACTTGCCGGACTGATGAAGTCGAAGAATACCAGCATCGGCACGGCGGCCATTCGGTTCGCCGCCCGCTCCGAAACCATTGCGGATCTTACACCCTACGAGACGGAAGCCTTCGACGAGTTCGTCAAGGTAATCGTCGAGGCATCCGACGGCTACTGAACACTTCTATATTTCATTAAAACTTCATCGGGTAACACCTTCGTCGAGAAAACAATGCCCGCGGTTCGAACTGGCTCATATCGCCTCGCCGAGCAAATTGGTGGCTGGGCCATATTCGCGGAAATCACGCTCTCCGCGATCTTTCGTGCCGAGGGGCATCCGCTGGTGATGTTCGATGGCAATGTACTCCTTGATCAACATGGCGGTGACATTGCTTCCATTGGGTTTGGCGCTGCCTACGCGCTGAGCTACATCCCGCAATCAGAACGTGTTGGCGTCATCGTTCACAAATTGCACACCAATCCCGTGGATACCACCCCAATGGCGCTCGCATATGCAACCTGCCATGCCGTACTCGCATGCTTCAACGAATCGCCGGCGAGTGCTCCATATTTTGATCGAAATTCGCGATGTTTTGTGTTCCCTCCCCGTGGCCCCAAAGACTGACGCGGGGCGCGTGTCACGTCCCTGAGCCCACCGCCAAGGGCGTGGTAGCAGCGGAAGCCGGCCGGTCGTTGTGAGGAAACTCGCTATCCCCTGGAACATGGACGGTTATCATTGGGGTCTACATGAATACCGATAAGGAGCTGCGCTGTGGACTCTTTGAATAGCAAGTTCATGACTGCCCCGCCGCCGATGTCCAAGCCAGGGCATTCGTGGCTCGCATGTCTTACTTGTATCGCATTGACGCTCTCTGGTTCGCATGCGCTGGCGGAAGAATTCGGCAACCATGTCATGCAGAGTTTGGAAGGACGCTGGCAATTGAATAAGGCTGTGACGAAAACGCTGTTGGGCGATTCATTTAGCGATCATGAATCCAAAGACGTATCAATTAAGTTCGCCATGGATCGGCCGGCGAAATCAGAGACGATCGGCAAGTTTCGCCCGAGTGAACGAGGATTCCTTTACCGGACGCTCTGCACTGGTAAGATGACACAGAATGAGAAGGCATCATCCTTTGAGCTATTGGCCGATGAGTATGGCAATACCTGGTTGAACGAGTCGACGAATGAAAGCGACGCGCTGGTGGTCAGTTACGAGGTCACGATCGCCCGTGGCATCCGCCCAGAGAACGACCTGTTGTTCTTGAAGGCTTACAAGGGAGGATTCGTAGTTGCGTTATCTCGGGCGGTTGAGCTGAAGTCGGCCCCAGCGTCTCGATGACGCGGCAAATGCAGGGCACGCATTCTGCCTGCCACAATGCGGGGGCGACCCGCTCCGGATTTGCGGCTGAGGCTTTTTGTTGACTGCAAGAAGTTCGTCCCCGTTGTAAGCTGGATCGAATAGCTGGCCGTGCCAGCGAACCAACCACGCCCTACGCTCAGGCTCAGAGCGGGCTACCCGAGCCGGTGAGTGATTTGTTCTACGCCATGCCACGGAGCCCAGCGGTCAGATGCCATTCCCCGTCGACTCCCAGTGGATTAGGCAGACTGAGGTCAAGCTTGGGGTTCGCTTCCCCGCGTCCTTTGTGATTGCCATGTCGAAAAGTAACGGCGGTTCGGTACGAACTCAAATCGATGATTTTGAATTATTTCCGTTTCTCGACGCGTCGGATCGAACCCGTATTCGACGCACCTGCAACAGCATCGACCGCGAAACCAACTCGGCTCGCAACCACTGGCATGGCTTTCCAGCGGGCGCCGTGGCCATCGGCGCCAATGGAGGTGGTGATCTTCTGATCCTGATTCCGATGCCCGACGAGCCCAACACGCTGCAGCACACCGTTTATTGGTGGGATCATGAGACCGGCGAGGTCGACGCGGTTGCCGATGACTTTGCCGAGCTCAGCAAATCGTGACATGACACTGCGTGTTGCCGAACGAGCACGGGTGGGCGTAGAGTTCGCTGGGCCTGCGGCGCGGCAGGATCGAGAACATCAACAACGCCTGGGTGTGCGGACTCGCCGCAACCGGGGGCCTTTCTGGGGGGCTCAGGAACCGCCGACTCGGCTCTTTTTGCGGCTTGCTAACTTGCCAGGTCACCTCGCCCCGTGGAAGATTGACCCCTGCCGAGCGGGTTTTCCGCCCGCGAGCGTTCCCCAGGTATTGGTGGGCTGGTCCCACGCCCCAACCTCCTTCCCTACCAAACCAGCCCCACCCATGACCAACAACCCCCTCGCCGATCGCCGGCAGCTCGAAGCCAATCCCATTGAAGACATCGTGGCCTACGGCTATCCGCCGCGGTTTGTGTTCGTGGAGGTCCGCACGAAGTTCGGCAGGGCGATTGGCGATGCCACGCTCGAAGGCCAGCCCAACGCCGTGCTGGGGGCCATCGAAGACGCCAAGCGGTTCTTCATTGGCAAAGACGCCAACGCCATCACCATTGCCCCCGATTACTTCATCTACCAGTTCTACAGCAACGGACCCGTCACCCGCAGCGCCATCGGCGGCATCGATACGGCTCTCTGGGACCTTTGGGCGCGGCGGCTCGGCGTGCCGCTGTATCAGGTGTTTGGCGGCGCCCATCATCAGCAAGGGCTGCCGTATTACTGCTGGGAAGGAGGCCACGTGCCGCAGCCGGGCTTCGGCCCCGACTCGGCAGCCGCCAAGGTGAAACGCCTGGTCGATCAACGGGGCGTGCGCACGGTCAAAATGAACGCCAGCGCGTTCTTGCCGCCGCTCGACGTGTGGAAACGGATCCCCATTGCGGCCCAGGTTGCCGCCGACGTTCGCAAGGCCGTGGGGGACGACATCAACCTGTGCTTCGATTTTCACGGCCGCGGCAAGCCAGCCACGGCCCGCGCTCTGCTCGAAGCCCTCCGCCCGCACCGGCCGTTCTTTATCGAAGAGCCCATGGAAGAGGAGCACGACGACGACATGCCGGCCCTGCGGCAGCAGGCCCAGGAAGTGATGGTGGCCACCGGCGAGCGGATGTACACGCTGGGGGCGGTTCGCAAACTGATCAAGTCGGGCGGGGTGGATCTGATTCAGACCGACCTGGTGCATTGCGGCGGGCCATCGATCTTGCGCAAGATCAGTGCCTTGGCCGAATCGGCAGGCCTCGGCGTGGCGCCGCACTGTCCGCTTTCGGCCATCGCATTCATGGCCTGCTATCACACCATGGTCAGCAGCCCCGCCGGCTGTTTGCTCGAGTGCGCCGACGGCATCCATTACAACACCGAGGTAGCAGACGGCTACAGCGGCAACCCCTGGACACGGCCGATCACCAACCCCGAAGTCTTCAACCTCAACCAGCAAGGCATCATGCCGCTCCCCACCGGCGCCGGCCTGGGCCTCGACTACAACGACGAACAGCTCGAAGCGGGCAAAAAAATCGGGGCCGCCTGGCAACGGCCTGTCGGCCATTTGGAAACAGGGGCCGCTTGCCGGTGGTGAAGAAGGGGGGCTGGTGGCTGGTGGCTGGTGGCTGGGGACTGGGGACTGGGGTGGCCTGATAAAAAACGGTTGCTGGCGTGCTCGGGTTCTGTTGCGCGGCGGCGGGTATTTGCGCCGCTCGGCATTTGGTCGGGTTCGAGCGGATCGATCCTGAATGGTCCGCGACCTCAACCGCCTATTGAAAATTGAAAAATGCAAATTGAAAATTGCAAATTCCGTCAGGGTAATCTC
>CAYUMU010000096.1:0-24068 GCA_964445985.1 uncultured Pirellulales bacterium
TTTTTACACCTTCAACGAAAAAGCCGACGCCGGCTATGCTTGGTTAAGGACTAGCGGAGTCCGGTCCCTTACTATTGTATCCCCCCCCATGAATTCTGAGACCATCTCTAAAACCGATTCAGCCCAGGGACGCCCTAAAACGTCGTTCTTCTTTCGCCCTCGGTTTAGCATCCGCTGGATGCTGCTTGTCGTCGCGATCTTTGGATGCGTCTTATACTACGTGCGAGAGAGAAGGCTGTTTGAAGAAGATGCCCGCGCATTGTACAGCTGTGGCTGGGAACTCGAGCAGTTGCCCGATGGCGTTCGACTATCGGGTAATATAAGAATGCAATACGACCCTGCTAGCTGGAACATTTCAGCTTCGCAGATCGCTCGTGTCGCGAAATGGGAAGACGTCGTTGAGCTTTCTATCTTGGGTGAGTTGCAGGGTTCGCTCTCGGAATTTCGCGGGCTGTCGAATCTCAGGCGGCTACGGTTGGGCGGCTGCAAAGTCAGCCTTGAAGGAATTGAATCAATAGGTCATTTACCAAATCTCGAAGCCCTTGCTTTGGGAGAAATCGGTCCAGACCATTTGGAACCGCTGCAAGACGCAAAGTGCCTGACATCTTTGCAACTATCTCACGTGTCGCCGGGATCCTTGCGCTGGCTCCCAATAATCCCTCGATTAAAATGGCTCGCCTTTCATTGCAACCGTCCACAGCACGATTCTATGATCGCGCAACTTCAATACGTGGCGCAATGCCCGCAGTTGGAAGTTCTGTCTATATCCCCAGCCTTTGTAAGGGGGCAAGAGTTAATGGTGCTTCAAAGCGCCCCCAAACTGCAAATGATGCTCATTGAGCCTTTCGTGCATCCCAGCGTTTACGATGCCCTCGCCGGCATTAGCACGCTGCGAATCGTTTGCATCGCAAGTGAGTTTGAGGAGAGCTTCTACAAGCCGGGCGAGTTACATGGGCGGCTTCGACAGGCACGTCCCGACATCAAATTCATTTCACCTGATCAAGGCCTACCGGGCGACCCGTTCGCCTGGTAACACGAACGCGAGCAAACGTAGGCAGGCATTCTTGCCTGCCACAATGCGGGTTGCATTGCCAATCGCCGCTAGTTTGCCCACGATGGGGCGATACCGCGACGAACCAAGGACAGGCACAACTTCTAACACCCTACCGAGTGCGACGAAGGCACCACCTCGAACCGCATCGGGGCAAAATTTGTCATATTAGCACCAAGCCCGCCGTAGGCCGTGCCGACGCTCCGCTCCGCCAGTTCCACATGCAAGTTGCCGCCGCGGAACATCGGCTGGGAGAGGTCGTCGGGAAAATTGTGTTTGTCGAGCCGCTGATCCAAACGCTGCTTGCGAGCTTCGCTCACACGGTCAATAATTGCGCTCACTCGAAATCCTTTCCGGTTGGTGGAGTTGATGGTATCTCTGACACCCATTGAACCCCGCAAATCGCGAAAGGATTTCGTTTTTTTTACACCTTCAACGAAAAAGTCGACGCCGGCTATGCTTGGTTAAGGGCTAGGGTACTCGATCAGTTCACCGTCGAGGCCCAGGAACTCGGGATGGGCTACTGATGGACCATCCGGTCACAACGATCTACGATGCAAATGTCCTATACACGGCCACACTCATCAATCTAATGACTCGACTAACCCAGGCAGGACTGGATCGCATGGTGGACGGAAGCCGCGTTGCTTGATAAAATATCTAAATTATGGAGTGGCAATTCTTTAGTAGCCCTAACATGATCCCGTAATTGGGACTTCGATCCGCTGGAATGCCAAGTTGAGTTAGGCGCTCTTATGTAAATCATCGCACGGGCCGGACCTTCGCAGCTCGGGTGATGCCCGCTGCCACCCCAAGGAGATTCGTCCACGTGTCGCAGCCATTGATTTTTCTGCACCTGTCGGACATCCATTTCTCCAAGAGAAGCAGTTCCACGTATGACCCCGACCTCGACCTGCGGAGGGAACTCGTCGCGGACGCCGTCCGCACGCTGGCCGAGGTGAAGGTCTGTAGCGGCATTCTTGTATCGGGCGGGCCAAGGCGCTCGGTGAGGCGTTCATCCAAGCGCTGACGTCGACAACCAGGGCGGGGTGGCGGCCTGATGGAGGTCACCTGGTGGTGTTTCTTCTGGCAACCGCGTTGGCCTTCCACGGAAGGTGGCTCTGGAATGAATTGATTGAATTTCTGGTCCCACAGGATACCTTGGTCTTCCACCCGCGCCCCATTCCCCCTCTCTTGGTAAGAGGAGCGAGCCAACCCCGCACCGGTTGCGTTGCTTGCTCTGCCTCACCTTGCCGCGCCTCGGGATAAGGCTGGGTGCCCCGCGCATTCTTCTTCGCTTTCTAATCACGTGTCGGAGTGGCCGTGGCCGCCAAGCCTCCTGCAGGACGTCCCCTTCATCCTGGCTTCCCCTCTGGGAACGTGCCGCCGACCGCATTTCGAGTGGGCGAGTTGGGGGTGGTATGGACATTGTGGCTAACTTACGGCGCATTTTATTTTTGCCGGACGAACATGTCGGCGGCGGTGCCAGGCATGGAAGCCTCCGTGGGCGAGGGAGGGCTGGGGCTTTCCAGCCAGCAAATCGGTTGGATCCTGGCATCGTTGAAAATGGCCTACGGAGTCGGGCAACTGCTCAACGGGCAGCTGGCGGAGCGGTTTTCGGCGCGGCGGATGCTGGCGCTGGGAATGTTCGGATCGGCAGCCCTGAATGTGCTGTTTGGATTTAGCACGGGTTTTTACTTCCTGCTCTTTATTTGGGCCGCCAACGGTTATTGCCAATCGCTGGGCTGGCCGCCCACCGTGCGCGTCGTGGCCAATTGGGTGCCGGTTTGGCGGCGGGGCAAGGCCATTGGCATCATCGGCACGGGTTACCAGGTAACGCTGGGGCTGACGTATTTCGTGGCAGGGCAATCGGCCGAACTGTTCGGCTGGCGAGGCGCCTTATACTTCCCGGCCATCCTGCTCGCAGCGACTGGCATCTTTATGCTGGTATGCCTGCGAGAGTCGCCCCACGAGCCGCAGGCCAGCGAAGACAAGTTCACGGCTGAGGCGCCGGCCGCCGCGCCGCGGGGCCATTGGCTGCAGAATGTCGCCGTCACGCTCTCGAACCCTTCCCTCTGGCTGCTGGGGCTGTCGCTGGGCTTGCTCAATGCCTGCCGCTACGGCTTTTTGGACTGGGGCGTGGCCCATCTGATGAAGGCCCAGAGTATCGGCGTCGGCGCCGCGACCTTGAACTACGTGGTGCTGGCCTTGGGCGCCGTGGCTGGTTCCTACGTCGCCGGGTGGGCAACCGATCGCTTCTTTGGCAGCCGCCGGGCGCCCGTCATCTGCGTGTTGCTGCTTTCGCTCAGCCTGCTAACTTTGACGTACGAATCGATCTCGCAGTACAGCGCCTGGGGAACCGTGGCCCTGTTGATGGTAATCGGCTTTTGCATTTACGGTCCGCAGGTACTGCTGGTGGGAACGGCGCCTGCCGACCTGGCCCGCCGCGGAACGGCCGCGGCGGCCGCGGGCTTTGTCAACTTCGTTGGTTACATGGGGGCATCGGCTGGAGATATCGTCACCGGTTACTACAAGGATCCCAGCCACGGCGGCTGGCAAACCGCTATCTACATTTGGGCCGGCTGGGCCTTTGCAGCAGCCGTGCTGGCCGGGCTGCTGTGGAACCAGACGGCTCAACAAGAGGAGAAAAGCTGATCATGCGAGTGATTATGATTGCGGCGGGCCGCGGACGCAGGCTGATGCCGACCACGGCAGACTCGCCGAAATGCTACGCCGAAGTGGCAGGCCAGAGTCTGCTTGATTGGTCCCTGGAGGCATTCCGCACGGCCGGCCTCGACCGAATCGCCTTCATCGGCGGCTACCAAATTGAGAAGGTGCGGCGAGACTACCCTCAGTTGGAGTTCCGCCACAATGCTCAATGGGAGCATAACAACATTTTGGAGTCGCTGTTCTGCGCGGAAGACCTGATGAGCGAGCCGTTCATCTGCTGCTATTCAGACATCCTGTTTACGCCGCGGGTGGTTTCGCAACTGGTAGAGTCGTCCGCCGATATCGCCCTGGGTGTCGATACCGCGTGGCTGGTGCGTTACGAACAACGCTTGCAGCATCCCTCCGACGACGCCGAGAAGGTGACCGTGGAGAACGGCGCGGTGACCAAAATCCATCGAGAGATCCCCGAAACCGATGCCTATGGCGAGTACATCGGCGTCGCCCGGTTCTCGGCGGCCGGCGCCGTCCAGCTTCGCGAGCATTACCACCGCGTTAAACGCGAGTTTGCGGGCCAGCCCTGGCGCGAGGCCAAGGTGTTCGAGAAGGCCTATTTGATCCATCTCCTACAGGACATGATCGAAGCCGGCGCGCAGCCGGCACATGTGGATACCCCTGGCGGGTACATCGAAGTCGATACCCAAGAAGATTTTGAATACGCGCGGCAGCACTGGCTTTCGCGCCATCTCAGGAGCTAGCCCATGACCCCCGGATTGCTGTTTCCCGCCTCGGTGATCGGTTCACTGCCGAGGCCGGCATTCGTGCAGGAACTGATCGCCGACGACAGCCAACTTTCGCCGGAAAACTACCAGCGGCTGATGGGCTCGGCGATTCACTTCGCCGTGGCCATGCAGGAAGCCGCCGGCCTGGATGTGGTGACGGACGGCGAGTGGTGGCGCAAGTCGTATATTGGCGTCATTGCCGAATTGGCGCACGGGTTCGAACTCAGCCGCAATCCCGTGGACGGGCGTCCATGGACGGTCGTCGTCGACAAGCTGTCGCCAAAGAAGCCCGGTTTCATCGCCCAGGAAGTGGCATTCCTGCAAAAGTTGACCAACCGCACCATCAAGGCCACGCTCCCCGCGCCCGCGTTGTTAGGCGAGCGAATGTGGGACCCCGAAAAATCGGCCAAGGCCTATCCCACCCGCGAATCGTTCATTCGCGACTGCGTGCCGATCCTGCGCCGCGAATTGGAACTGCTGCGCGACGCGGGGGTTTCCGTGGTGCAGATCGATGACCCGCACCTGTGCCTGTTTGTTGATCCGCGGGTTCGCGCTGGCTATGCCAACCCCGACCAGGCGGCCGACTTCGCCGTCGACATGGACAACCAGGTAGCCGATGCCGTCAATGATGTGAAATTAGCCGTGCATCTGTGCCGGCGGGCCGGAGCCCGTGCCCGAGGCGAAGCCGAGCACCGCGGCGGCTACGATCCCATCCTCAAGCAGCTCGGCCGGCTGAAAGTTCACCACGTAACCATGGAATTCACCACGCCGGGCGCGGGCGACATGTCCGTGTTCCGCCATCTGCCAGAACATATGGAAGTGGGGCTCGGCTGCGTGAGTTGTCAGCCGGGCCAGGTGGACTCGGTCGAGACGATTGTCGGCCGCGTCGAAATGGCCCTGCGGCATCTGTCGCCCGAGCGGATCACCCTCAATCCCGACTGCGGCTTCGCTCCCGGCTCCGCGGCCGTGGTGAGCATTGACGAGGTTTACGTCAAGCTCAAGAACGAGGTGGAAGCCGCCAGGCAACTGCGGGAGAAGTACGGCAGCAGATGAACGGACATCTGCCGCGTAATCCACCCTTGCCGTGGCAGGTATGTTGTTCGGCTCTCGTGTCGACGTTCGCAGGTCAATCTTGAGCGCCGGTTGCCGCCTGGGGCTGAAGGTAAAACGTGGCCTGCACGTTGAAGGAGAATTTAGCCTTGCTCAAGTCCTGGGTGAAAGACGTGGTGTTGGCGTCGAACTCGAAGTCGGGGGTTGGCCCCATCGACCGACCGCCATAGCCATATTGCATCAGCATTATCATTTCATCCTGGGAGGGATTGTTTGCGTTTTCGATTCGCGCTAGTCCCGCCAGTTGCATGCCGGCCGCGGCGGCCAAATCGGCGGCTTCCTGTCGAGCGCGGTCGAAGGCTGACTGCATGGCCTGGCGGCGATCCTCGGGGCTAATGGTGGCCATGAAGAAAAACGAGGGCGTGCCTGCTGGCGCCTGTTCTTCTTCGCCATATTCCTGCCCTAACAGCTCCGCTTCTTCGATAAGTTCTTGTTCGGCCAGGGTCGCGTCGGAGCTTTTGACGCCGGCAATATCGGCATCGGTGATCTTCTTGGTAAGCGCGGCGGCCGATTCGAGCCTGGCGGCGGCGTCATCACCCGCTAGCAGCCATCGTGCCGTGAGCGGCTGGCTAAGCGTGACGGTTTCGGGAACCTCGAGCCCCTGGGGCCGTTTGCCTCGCATGCCCAGCATTCGTTGTCGCATCATTTGTTCGAGTCGGCTTTGACTGGTGCCTGCCTTGCCCGAATCAGTGGGATTACCCAGGGTGATGGAATCGGGGAGGGCGCCCAGGATTTTGAGGGCGGCCTCGGCGCGGTGCGTGCTGTCTTTGAGTTTGCCCAGTGCCTGCTTGAGGGTGGGAGCCCGACCGACTAACTCAATCTGCATTACCAACTCGGTGGGCTTACGCGTAAGCATATGGGTCGCGGTCACGCTGACCGTGGGCTGATCGGCGGGCAACGGGTCGGCCAGGAGTCGACTCGCGGGCAAGCCCGCAAAAAGCAAAAGCGCGGTCCAGGCGGCAATCGAACACCGAGATTGCATGGCGGAGTCCTTCGGGAAAGACAGGGTTGTTTATGGAATAGGGGAAACGGAAACAAGGTGAACGACCCAACGGAGGCGGCGCCGTCGGTTGCGAGGTCAATCGTTAGCGCAGCCGATCGGGATCGTCCAGTTCGCTACGAATTTGCTTGCGAAAGCGCAGCATGTCTTCTCCGCTCATGATGCGAATCGTCCAATAAAACTCGCCCAGGCTGGAATCCTCTTTCACCGAATTGTAGATCGTGCGAAGGACGGGCAATTGATCGGAGGCGTCGAGCCTGGCAATGGCGCGGAACACGAGTGTTTCGGCCTCGTAGTCGCGGCCGGCGTCTTGCTTCCAATAAGTCAGCAGGTGGTCAAGACCGCGGCGATCGCCCAGCAGCGCCAACAGGTACCCGGCATAGGCGCGAACCCGAGCCTCGGGATGTTCGAGAGCCGGCAGCACGTGTTCCACGGCGAGCCCCGCGGGGGCGGTGGGAATGATCGGCCCCGCTTCGCGCGAGCGATAAGGATCGTCGGCGGTGGGGATATAGAAGCTGCCGCCCGACAGGCTTTGCAAGGAATCGGGACCGGTGGCCAACACCAGAATTGCCAGTTCTTGGCGTTGAGGATCGCCAGACAACGCGGGAATTGCCAGCGCCGTGCGCTCTTCGCTGGAAGTATTGGCAAGCAAAATCTGGAAGGCGTGGCCGCGGTGCTCTTCGCTGGCGGATTTGTCTTCGGCAATCTTGGCTGCCGCTTCGCGGGCGAGGTCTGCATCGGCGTGGGCCAGTTGGATCAACGCCACGAGTCGGGCGGCCTCGGTGGGAGCTTTGAGGTGAGATTCCGCGGTGAGTGCGACTTGTCGACGGGTCTCGTCATCGGCCCGGCTGGCGTCGTAGCGACTGCCCAAGGTGGTTTCGAGCAGCGGCTCGGACAAAGCAACCGCGGCGCCGCGAGTCAGGTCCGGCTCGTCCAGCATGTTCCAAAGCACGGCGGCCGCACGCCCATCCTTCGCCCTGACCAGGGCGTCGATCAACTGGGCCTGAACGCCATCGTTGGCAGCCAGCGCGCGCAACTCGTTGAAGGCTTGTACCCGCGCCGACCAGGGAAGCCAAGGAAGAATCCGCGCGGCCGGTGGAACCAGGGTGGCATCGCCCCGAACCAGCGTTTGCAGCACCGGCATCGCCACTTCCGATTGTGCCAGCGGAATTAGCGCAACCGCGGCGGCCATGCGTTCGGCGGCATCATCTGCTCGCAGCATTTCTTGCAAAGCTTGGACCAGGTCGCCGTAGTCGGCTTGACCTCGCTGACTGGCGTAGTGCGTTTGCAGCCAGGCATCCCAATCAGCCAGTTGTTCCACATCTTTGCCCCGTCGCATGGGCCGAGTCTCTTCCGCGGGCTTTCCTTGAAGCATTTCGGCGAACAAGTCGATCAAAGACTGTTCTTTGGGACCGGGAAAGCCTGGCAAAAGGGCCGGATCCATTCTAAAAGGCGCCCCTTTGTCTTCGGGTTGCACCGGGAAAAAGTTGCCGCCAAGCCAATCGGGGTGAGCTGATTCCTCCAGCGGACGGATCAGCTTCAGCATGCGTTCCAGGCTTTCGTGGCCGGGGAGCGGGGGCGGGTCGGCAGGTTGAGCCCGGTTCGTGCCATCGGGCGAATCGCCAGGCTCTTCCACGGTGATCGTCGCTTCGCCATCGGCCGTTTCGGTCATGCGAACCATCGGCAGTGGTCGTGACGGCGCCGTGTAAGTGCCGCCGTGGCGGGCTTCCATGTGAGCGAATTCAATTTCTCGCCGCCGCCCTTCCACCATGCCTTGGAAGGATTGGGCCAACAATTCGGCGGTGGCGATACGAACTTGCCGATCGGCGTCGCGAAGCCCAGGCAAGGCCCAGTCCTGGCGGTCGCTCCCCAATTCTTCCAATCCCAGCAGGGCGGCCTGGCGAATGGCGGGACGCTCGTCGGTGATATATTTGCGAAGGCGTCCGCCGATCGCGCCCGCGTCGGAGCGTGACGCGACCGCGCCGATGATGTGGGCCGCGAGTTCTGGATGGCGGTCGGCGGCGTTGAGCATGGGCTCGACGACGAGGGTGGAGGGCGCCGCTGAGAGGCCATCGACCGCGCGCCCAATCACGAAGGGATCTTCGTCGTCGAGGCGTTTGGCCAGGGCCGCATAGACCTCCGCCAATTGCTCGGTGCTGGCGCCGCTCCGCGAACCTCGGTAGTCGTCGCGAAGGTGCTCCGCCATTTTGCCCAATGTTTCAGCGGCTTCTGCCCGAACCTGCCACTGGGCGTGCTCCAAAAGGGGCATCACGGCTTTGAGCGAACCCGTGGAAGGCACCTCGCGAAAGTATCGAATGGCGTGGACGAGCAAGTCGGGATCTGTTTCTTTGAGAACATAGCGGGCCACCTGGGGAACCAGCCGACCGGCCGCTTGCTCCGTAAGTTGCTTGAGCACCGCGGCGCGGACGTTGGGTTCGGGGTCTTGCAGGAGTTGCACCAGCGAGGCGGTTGCCGTTTCGCCGCCCAGGTGCTCCAAACCCCGCAGGGCCAGTTCTCGAATGAGCGGGTCGGAATCGCTAAATAGTTCCAGCAGCAGCGGCTGGTCGGCACTGTTTGCCAGCGAGGCCAACTGATCGGCCGCCTTGCGGCGGACCAGGGGATCGGAGTTGGCCAGCCGGGACACACCGCCAGGAAAGCGGAGCATCAGGGCGTCACTGGCCGCCAGTCGATACCTCAACGCCAGCAGCTTTTCTCGTTCGGTCGTGGTCGCGGCGGCTTCCAAACGTCGATGCAGCTCTGGCAGCAGAGCCCGGCCGTGCCGCGCCAAGCGTGCCGACAATGCGTTCGCCGCGGCGGAATCCATACGCATCAAGCGGTCGATTTGCCGGCCAGCTTCCACCAGTTCGTCCGCGGACAGTTCTTTATTTTCCGAGGATGTCGGCGCCGAGAAAGTGCTTTGCCAGTCCGTCAGGCGTTCCAATCGATCGGCCGTAAGCGTTTGTAACTGCCAGGGGTCGACCTCATTGACCGGGGCTCCCCACAGGCTAAACACCTCTAGCGCCGACAGACGCACCGCCAGATTGCCCTGCTGGAGGGCCGCCATCAACTGCGGGCCAGCCACGGCCGGGGCCGACGCCAATCGGCCAATGGCCGCTTCGCGAATGAGCGGATCGCGGTCGCCCAGGTGGCGCACGAGCCCTAGAACGGTCGCTTCGCCGGGTTCATTGGCCTCGGTGAGCGCGGCGTCTGCTTCGGCGGCGGCTTTGGCATAATGCTCATCGAGCCAGGAAATCAGCGCTTCTCCTGGCAAGTAGCCATCGCGCGAGGCCACCGTGGCCCCGCTTCCGCGCAATGCTCGAATGGCCGGAATGGGGCCCACCGCCAGACGGGCAGCAACTTCGGGGGAGTGGTCTAAGCTTGCATGTACCACCGTCCACCGCCTGAGGGCGGTTTGCACGGCCGGTTGTTGAAGCTCGGCGTCTAATCGCCGGCACCAGGGGCAGCTTGCTCCGCCGACAATTACCAGTGCGGGGCGGCCTTCGGCCTGGGCGCGTTCCAATCCGGCCTGCAATGTTTCAGCCGGCCGAGGAGGTGTGAGCGCCGCGGCAGGTTGGTCTTGCAGAGGCGATACCAGCGGGACCACCTCGATTGGCCGGGTGGGCTGTGCCTCCATTGAGGAATCGCTATCTTCGGCCGCGAGGGTCAGCCCGTGGAGGTTCGTGGCGACGACTAACGCGACCGCAACGGCCCGCGGAATCGCAATGACGAAGGAAAACGCTACGTGAGTCATTTTTCTGCTCCTGCGGACGCGGGTTCCACGCGGCCTGTCGGCGGAAGGGAAGCCCTGGCGTCGAGACTTCGCGCCCCGTGCACGATTTGAGCCCAATAGGCTTGGTATTCAAAATCAGGACTATTTTCGCGGTCGTGGCAGCCAAGGCACTGCGAACTGGCGTTGGACCCGAACCCGGTGGGGGTGGCGGGACGGGCGGCGTGGGCCGCGGAGGGGCCATGGCAGCTTTCGCAGCCCACCGACACGCGATCCGGCGTTTGCCGCGGCGAACGAAAGCCACCTTCGAACCCGTACCCGGTGGTATGACATTGCTGGCAGTAAGAGTCGACGTGCGCCCCGCTGGCGGTAAGGGTTGGCCAGGCGTGGGCGTGGGCCGAGGCTTCCCAGAGGACAGTGTCTTGAGCGTGACAACGGGTACAGGTTGCCGTGCCGGCGAAGCGATCGTCGGGACTCAGTTGCCTGGCCAGCGGAGCAAACGACGTTTCGGACGGAGTAAAATCGTGCTTCTCCAGGGCTTGATAGAACGCTTTCACGTTGGCCACTTGCTCGGGGTGGTCGGTCCAAGTTTGGTTGAGTTCGACCACGCGGCCGGAGAGAGGGCCTTGAGGTGGCAGTTGAATTTCCACGAGGAACTTGCCCTTGTTAGTCGCCGCGGCGAGCATCGGGGGGCCGCCCGATTGCGGCGACATGGCCTGACCGGTGGGACCGCCCAGGACCACGTCCACTTCGGGCAGCGTGGCAGCCAGGGCTCGCAATTCATTCTCGGGCAGATATGCCAGCACGATGGCCCGATCCCACTGCCCAGCTGTCTGGGAGAGAATACGGAGGATCTCTCGTTGGGGCGGCGAAACCACGATTTGGGCCGAGGAATAGCTGGGCGAAAGCACACCCAGCAGGAGCACGCGGCGGCCAGCCTGCGACCAGATGCGGTAGGGGGCGCCCAGCGCCGTGCCGTGGGGGTCGCGAGCGTTGGCGCCCAAGAACTCCACTCCCGACTCCGCGGCCAGATGCTGTAGTTCTTCCGCGCCCAGGGCTGCCTCGGCGGCGCCCACGTTGTGCGCCGCCAGGTTCAGGGCCGCTTCGCCATGAAGAATCGCCAGGAACTTGGCGCGATCGTAAGGGCGGTCGCCACTGGGGGCGCCGCCTACATCGACATACAGAACATCTGCCTTCGCGCGCAGTTGCTCCAAGTAGGCGCCGCGGCGGAGGAGGCCGCCCGATTGGTTCGAGGTGCAGCCGCAAGGAACGATCCAACCGGCCGTATCGCCGCTGGCCACCAACACCAGCGGTTGGGGAGCCGCCGCCCGTTCTCCGCAGCCTGACAGCCCGCCGAGCGCGCAAACTCCCAGCCAAAACCCCAACGGGGGCGGCCAGGCAGCGGCTAGCAAGCGGACAAGAAACATGGATGGGCCACGAAAAAGTCGTTGGAGAACAAATAGGATGGCGGATACGCCCCCGCCAGTTGATCCTCAATAGGTGAGCGAATAGGCCAACACGTTGACGTTGATTTGTTCGGCGTTGAGAATCTCGTTGCCGCCGCAACAGCAGCAGCCCTGGGTGTGCTGCGTGTCGTTGAGTCCATCGTGCGAGAACAGCACGCCGATCCGCCCGCTGATGCTGATGCCTTCAATGGGTCGAGGGCTGCCATGCTTGGTCTTTAATTCGGCAACGTCGTAAACCGTGTGGAAGATGGGGTGGTCCATGCCCAGCGGCGTGAGGGGATGTTCGGGGAAGATGGTCGACATTTCAGTGCGGAAGGAGCGGTTCCATTCCTCGGAGGAACAGCCGGCCGAGGCCAGCAGAAAACCGCCGCGCTCGACGTAGCGGCGGAGCGACTGACGTTCGCTTTCGGGCAATTGAAACGCCCCTTCGCCCGTCATGATGACCATGGGAAACTCGTAAAGATCGTCGCTAGCCAGCTTCACGGCATGAAATCGGCGGCTCGTGCTGATGGCGGTTTCTTTCTCGGCCCGAATCAAGAAGTGATCGGAGAAGCAACGGCTGCTGCGGACACCCGCGTAAACCAGGTTGGCCACTTGGACAACGCCATCGGGCTCACCGCCCGACTGTTTGGGATCGGGAATCATGCCATCGGACGCCCCGGCAGAAGTTGCCGTGGGCGAGGCAGCCGGTTTGGAAACGGTTTGATCTGGAGTCGCCGCCCCATCTTGTTCGGCCGGGGCCGGCACCGCCGCCTGCAAAAGCAGGCTCGCCACCACGACCAAGAGCCAGGATCGCCGCGGCCGGTGCGGCCAGGGAAGTCGCGCGGCGCGCGCAGGGCGGGCCGGATCGAGGGTCGCGGCCGGGCAAAGTTCAGAGGCATTTTTCATGACGGGCTCCTTCGATCGAATTGGTTGAATCCATTTCGCAGGTTGCGGCGAGGCTCAGCGGTAAGTGTCTAACTCTTCCGAAAGCTTTCGGAAATACTCGCCCACACGGCGGCGGTAATGCAGCGGCACGCCGCTGGCGCTCGAACCCCCTTCTAATTCGGGAGACGCTAGCTCGGCGAAAGTCGACTGGTCGGGGTTGTCTCCGCCAGGTCCGGCGGCCGCGTCCCTGGCAGTCTGGGCCTTTTCGGACGTGGAGCGACCAGCCCCGCCATCGGCCCCCAGCAGCGCAGGCATGCCCCCGTACAGGCCCATGTTGTTCATGGAGTTTCGGCTGGCGCTGTAGCCGCTTCCGCCTCCGCTCCCTTGGCCCGATCCGAGCCCCATTTCCGCCAGCAGTTGGGCGGCGGTTTGCCCTAGCGACTGTGCGGACGAACCGCCGAAACCAGGGCTGAACACCAGGCAGTTGCCCGCGGCAGTTCCCATGCCTTGGCATTGGCTAAGGAATTGCTCGAGGATTTCCGCGGCCCGCAGGGCATGCTTGTGGGCCAAGGTGCCCGAGAACTCGGCGAGCCCGGTTTCGGCCTGGGCCATTTCTTCCGCGGCGCCACTTTTCCGCACCGCGGCGGCAAACTCGGTGGCCGTGTTGCGCAGTTCGTCGTACTCGGGATCCTCGGGAAGCTGCTGAACGTGATCCTCAATGTCGCTCAGCAGGGAGTCGAGTTGTTGGCGGATCGCATACTGTTCGTCTTGAAGGTCGCGCATACGGGCCTTGAGAGCCGGAGAATCTTCGCCATCGAGCGCGGTTAGCGGAGCGATTCGCTCCGCCAAATCGCGCTGTTGTTGCACCAGGGCCGTAAATCGGGCCTGATCGGCCATCAGCGGAACCACGCGCTCCAGGCGCTCCAAGGGCGACACCGCCTGTTCGTTGTGCAGGTCGCTCTGCTTGCCGAGCATGCCGGCCAGGGCCGATAGCTCAAGATCGAGCCCTGGGCGGTCGAGGTCCAATCGCTCCAACTTGCGTTTGAGCTGCTCCGCGGCCTGCTCCAACTGCTGGGCCAATTTTTCCAGGTGGGGGGAAAGATCGGAATCGATATCGTACGGCAGGGCGTGGCTGGCCGCGGCCGCCAAAGCCTGGGCGTTTTGCCGCAGTTGCTGCACGAGTTGTTCGGCCTGCTCACGTTCCGACTTTTCAAGCAGGCCCGGCTTGTCCTTGGTTTTTTCGCGCAGCCTGCCCGAGTTTTCACGGAGACTTTCCAGCATCCGCTGCGCTTGCCGATATTTGGAAAGCAGCACGTCCAGGCCCTCGCGGGCTCGCAGCATTCGTTCGAACTCTTGCTGAGAAATGATATGGACCACGGCGATGGGAGACTCGGCGCCCTTGGCGCCGGCGGGATCGTTGTCTTCCACGCGGGCAAACACCTTGATTTGATCGCCCGGCGACAGTCCATAATTGGCCAAGGGTAAATACACGGTTTCGTTGCGGCGGCGGGGCGGCTGGTCTCCCAGCGAAATGTTCTGGGGCAGCGAACGCGAATCGTTCAGGTTGCGATACAACTGAAGCCGGGAGATGCCGTAATCGTCTTCTCCGGCCAATTCCACCGGCAGGCTGGCGGATGGCGTGGCGAGCGAAACCTGGCGAGGTTGCAACAACCGCACAAACGGCCGCTCATCGGCAAGCAACGCGATCGTGGCGGTTACCGACTCGCGCGACGACTGGCCATCGCGATCCCGAACCTGCACTTCAAACTTTCCGCTCGCGGTGATGATAAAGCTGCCGACGGCTTCTTCCGGAGAACCTGCTGACGTAAGATTTGCCGCCGAGTCTTCCGGGGCCGGCCGCATGGGGTGTTCGCTGGTTTGCTCCGCGTGAGATACCACGAGCTTGCCGCCAGCCAGGGGGCGGTTGCTCGTCGCCCAAACCCGTACTTTAGCGCCTGGCAAACCAGAAACGCCCGCCAAAGGCAAATTGCCTCTGTAGTAGCCAATCCCTTGGGCGTAGGCGGGCGGCGTTACTTCCACCCGTACATTGAGAATTTTGGGAACGGTGATAATGGCGATGGCGTGCCGGCGGCTGCGGGAACGGAGGGAACGGACATGGTATTCGGCCGGCTCCGTCAGCTTCGCCAGCATGCATCGCCAGCGGCCATCGGCCTCTTGAAACATGGGCAAGGCTTCCTCGCCGCCGGTTCGCGCGAGCACCAACTCCACCTCGTTTGCCGGCTCGCCGCGAACCTCGGCGTACACATCGAGCGAATCGCCGTACAGCACGCTGGCATCGCCGGGCGTGACGACGAACTCCAGGCGGGTAAACGGCGGCACATCGTCCCCGGGGTGGAGGAACCTCAGCCACTGCGTGCGGGCGAGTCCCGGAGCCACCAGCACCGCCAACCCCAGCAAGGCCGCAAAACCCACCAGCGCGCTCCACGAACATTTGACCGGTTTGAGCGGCGCGGCTGCTTGGCTGGGCACCCCCCGCGCCCGCTCCTCGGCACGCAAAATGGCCACTTGGGCGAAACCGGCAGACAATGTGGCGGGAGGGACAGTCCCGGCTCGAGCCTGCCGCTCCAGTTCCCAGCCCGAGAGCACCATGCCGCCCGTTTGCCCCACGCGATCGAGCAGGCGAGCCACATCGGGCTCGCGACAAGACCTCCAGTGGCGGACCACCAGCCACAGCACCGCTGTTCCAGCGAGGGCCGCCGCCAGCCACGGCGCCGCCCGGCGGGCGTTTGCCGGCAGGTCGAAGAGCAGGTCGAGCCACACCGCGGCCAGCAACAGCGCGCCCAAGGCAATCAGCCCCCACGCCAGGGCCGCAATTGCTCCCACGGTTTTTAGCCGGAAGGCGATGCGCTGCACCTGCCGTGTAACACCCTGCTGGTTCATTCTGAGTTCCTCCGGAGAATGCCGGTCTCTTTCACTTGTTTGGCGTGGCTTCACACCAGGCCCGAGGCGCGCCGCACTCCCCAGGCGCCCGCCCAAATTCCTACCACGGCCGCCAACACCCACCAGCGATCCCAGGCCGCGGCGCGCACCACCCGCTCGGGTCGCGTGCGGGCCAGGTAATCGTGAAACACGCGATCCAGTTCTTCGCCCTCGAGCTGGCTCAGCACGCCGCCTCCGCTACGAGCAGCCAGGTCGGCCAACACCTCGGGTCGCGCACTGATTTCCAGTTGTTCTTTGAGATTGCCCACGACATCGAAGGTTGTTTCCGCCACGGCCGCGTCGTTCTGCCCGAGAGTGCGCGCCACGTAGCGGCCTGCGGGCAGCACGCCAAAATTCACGCTGTACACGCCGCCGGCGCCATCTTGCGGCAAAGGGGCCACCGTGCGGCGATCCTGTGTATCTTGTTCGTAGAACTCGACCTGCGGAGGTGGCGCCAGAACGTCGCGCACCAGCAGCGTGGCCGTGGCCGGTTGCGTGGCGCCAAAGGAGACGGAATCGGGACGCAGGGCCAATTGCTCGGACGGGAGCAACCCGACGTTGGAAATCAGCCACCGCACCAGGTTCCGCCACAGAGTGCCATAGACTGCGTCATGCTGCTGATGCTCCGGCGGCAAAAATGCCCAACGCCACATTCCAGCCCCCTCGACCGCGACGACCCGGCCATTCCCCTCGGGCCGGAACGACATCAAGGGGATGGGTTCGCCACTTGTGCCCCGGCCGGTGGCGAGCACGGTGGTCAGGGGCTTGGGTTCTTCGGGCAGTGAGGTCGCGGCCAGCGACGGCATCCGGCTCAAACGGCCGGCCTCGGGCAGCCACTGCATGGCGGCCCCCGAATCGGTCCACTCCAGCCGATACCGCGATTCACGCCCGGCCGTCCAGCGAACTGGCATCAGGGCTCCCAACCGCTGGTCGAATTGGGCTGAAGGAGATCCTCGAAAACATACCAACGACCCTTCGCCCTCTTGCAGCCAGGAACGCAGTTCCCGGATCGCATCGTCGGATAAAAACTGCTCGGTGCTGCGTCCCAAAACCACGATCTGAAAGCGGCGCAAATAATCGCGGTTGGCCAGGAACTGTTGTGGGTCGGCGTGGATCTGCCATTGACCGCGGACGTGGCGATTGACGTCGCCCGATGGGGCATTGGCGTTATCGGCGCCCGCGGGTTCATTGGCGTTGGCCGGTTGATTCGCGCTGGGATCGTCGGCGCTGGGGATTGCCACGGGCGGGCTTTCCGCGGGTGCGTTAGCCGCGTTAGGCTCTGCCAAAGGAGAACGCGCGATGTGTCGCTCCAAGAACCGCCCCGGCGCCATCTGCACCACGCTGGTGAGCTCGATCGATGGATCGGCGCCGAGCGTTCGAATCAGGAACTTGGTGTCCCAGTAGGGCTTGCCTTCCAGCAGCAGCACCGAAACCGGTTCTTCCACCACCCGTAGCAGCAGGGTCGCGGTGTTGTTTAGTTCGGTGACCTCGTCGGCAAGCGGCGTGGCAGCGACCTGGTAGCGATACAGACCACTTTGCGGCTGCGAAATATACAGTACTTCTTCCGCGTGGCCGGCCGCGGGCAGTTGCACTTCGCGGGTGGAAATCATCTCGCCATCACGGGTGAGCGTGAGCTGCGTTTGCCGCGGCAAGGGGTGACTGTGCCGGAGTCGCACCACCACCGGCACTTGCTGGCCCACGAACGCCAATTCCTGCGACAGGTTGAGCGTGATCTCCAGGTCGCGAACGCCTTCCCGCGAACCAATCGCCGCCACAAACAGCGGGCTGCTCAAGGCGTTGGCCTTCTCGGCCGCTCGCCGCAGGGCCGCGCCGGGGGCCGACGAGGTATCAACGCCATCGGTCAAAAGCACCACGGCTTGACCTTGCGGACGGTCTTCGCCCAAGGCGTCTTCAATGGCGCCCGCCAGGTTAGTAACGGCCCCCTCGGGCGAGAGTTCAGCAAAACCCTCAGCCGCCGGCGCGGAACCTTCATCAAACAGCCGCACCCGGATTTCGTACTTCTGCTGCAGTTGGGAAGCCATCCGCTTGGCCCCTTCGGCAGCCTGGGCGAACCGCGACTGGCCACCGACGCCATCGGTGGTGGCCATGCTGCTCGAACGATCGACCAGCACCGTGATGAGCGGCTTGCCCGGCAGGGGCGGCACGCTTTGAACCCAAGTGGGGTTGAGCAAGATGGCTAGTGGCAAGGCCAGGGTGACGCCCATCAAACCGATGATCCAGGCAAACCGCTGCCGCGGCATGCGGCGGAAGCTGACCGCGGCATAAATGCCCAGCATGACTGCCGCCGCTAGAGCGAGCGGTAGCCAGAGGGAGAGCGGGATGTGAGGTTGAAAGGTCAGCATGCTCAAAAGCGCCAAAAACAGAAGTGTTATCTACCCCAGTACGTTGTTCAGCCAAGCGAGTCGGAAGCCCACGTTCTTAGCTACCTCAGGCGTTGAATCCCCGCGGGTTGAAGCCTCAAAAACCGCTCACGTGCGAAAGGCCACCAGCGCGCCGATTTCGGCGAACAGGCAAAGCACGGCCCCCACCACAAACCACTTCCACAGGTCGGGCTCGCGTTGGCCAGCGCCCACTCGTGATCGAAAATGAACTTCCCTGCCAGCCGCCAATCGCTCGCGAACCACCTCGGCCGGCAGACTATTCAAGTCGGCCTCGGTCGACGGCAGAACAATCGCTGCCACAAACTGGGTTGCTCCGCCGGCTTCCAAGCGATAAATGCCCGGAACCGAGGGCGACGTCCATTGCCAAAGCGTGCCCGCGCCGTCGTCGGTCAACTGGCCCAACACTTCTTCCGCGTTCTCAGAACCCTCGCGGAGTATTTTCATTGAATCCGCGGCAGCGGCGGAGGAGATGCGGGCGACAAGGGACTCGCCGGGATGGAACACCGCTTCGACCGTATCTGCGGTGAGCAGCCGCTGCACGAGCTCGTCGATGATCGGCAGGAACGAGCCGGTCTTCCAAATGTTCGATGCGGCCAGGTCGGCGTTGATGATCGCCAAGGCCGCCGAGTCGTGCTGTGCCCAAACCATGGCCGCCGTGCCGTCACTATAGCTGGCCAGCACGCTCTCGGCCGGAGCTGCGCCCGCGGTCAACTGGAGCGTGGATAGGCCGCCCGAGAACCGTAGTTGCCCCAAGACCGCGGGCAAGCTGTCGCCAAACACCCGAAACGGCTGCTCGTTGGCGACAGCCTGGGTGACGAACAGATCTCGTCGGAAGGCTCCGGCCGGCGGCGGGGCGAAGCGCACCGGCAGTTTTAACTGCGCCGCCTTGACGAGCCGATCGAGATTGGTGGCGTCGATGGCCTCGCTGGCGACATAAATAACGGGCCGCCCTCGCGTGATTTGCCTCGCCAACGCGTCGATGGCCTCGGCCGACAGCTTGCCGCAACGATTGATCGCAATCAAGCGCGCGTCGGCTAACGATTGGTTGTCGAGCCGCGACGGCTCAACCCATTGCACGCGACGCTCTGTCGGATTCCGCTCCAACTCCGGAGCAAGCGCGCAACTGAGGATATGGCTCGAAGACGGCCGCAAGTCCGGCGGTTGTTCAGTTACCAAGGCATACTGTGGCCGGCCGCGAAGCTGTACCACCAGCGGCCGTGCGTTGTCTGCCTGCAGCGCGTCGTCCACATCGACCAGTCGAACCGTTCCCCATTGCCAGCCCTCGCTGGGAGCGGGCAGTTCCTGCGTCACCACTGTTTCATCCCAGGGGGCACACACCGCCGACAGCCGGTAGGCCGCGCCGCCCAACTCGACATCGACTTCCACCGTGCGGGCGGCAGGACTGTAATTGCCGACCGCCACTTCCAAATGCAGCCGGTCCTGATTGGCCCCCAGCGGCCGGCAGATGGCCCGATTAACCGCCAGGTTGGCGGGCGGAACGCTGGGCGCCACCGATTCCATTTGGATCTTGACGCCTTCGGGCAGCGCGTCAAACCGGGCGTTGGCCCAGCCGCTGCGCTGAAAATCGCTAACGATTACCAGTTCGCGGCGACGGCGGTCGCTTTCGCTGACGGGCGCCAGCAGGCGGCTGGCCAACTCCAAGGCTCGAGGTACGTTGGCGCGCTGCGGTAGTGCGGCCGCCTGGGCCAACTCGTCGCGGAGGGCTTCGAAATTGGTGGAGGGGTTGTCGAATACCGCCCGCGGCTCGGCCCCGGCCAAAATAAGGTTGGTCCGCAGGCCAGGCCGGTACTGTAGGTAGCGATCGGCCGCGCTGCGAGCCCGGTCCAAGGCTTGCACATTGCCGTCGGCCGCGGCCATGCTTTGGCTGACATCGAGCAGCACGACCCGCACGGCGTCGCCCGTTTCGTCGTCGAGCAGCGAGGGTTCGCCCCAGCGAGGGCCAGCAAACGCGGCGGCCAGCAGCAGAATCGCCAGCGTGCGGCACGCCAAAATCAGCAGATCGCGCAAACGGTGCGCGGATCGCCGCTGGCGAATCGCTTCCCGCACGAATCGCAGCGTTGAGAGCGGCATTCGCACCGGCCGCGGACGCGTTAACCAATGCACGATCACCGGCGCGGCGGCGGCGACCGCTCCCAAAGCCAGAATCCAAGGATAGGCGAAAGTCATCGGCAGCCGCTCGTAAAAGAGAAGCGTGGTATCGCGATCCGAAGTCGCTGGCCGCTATCCGGCCCGTTCGACCAGGAAACCACCCAAGGTTTCCAGATAAGGAGCCGAGGTGGAAACGCGGCGGTAATCGCAGCCTGCGGCCAACGCCATTTGCCGAACCATGGCCACATGAGCCGCAAAACGCTGTTCGTACGAAGCGCGAATATCGGCGGGCGAGCAGGCGAGCACCCCGTCGCCCTCCAGCCCTTCAAACCGGAAAGCCGTGCCGCGAGGCAACGACTCTTCGTCGGGATGGATCAGGTGCAGCGTAATCACTTCCAAGCCGCGGTGGCGAAACTGCCGCAATACCGCGAATGTTTCGCTCAGGTCGTCCATCAAGAAATCAGATATCAACAGCAACACGCCGCGGCGTTTGTTCCGCTCGAACAAATCCCGCAACGCGGCGGCCGATTCGGTGCTCGGCTCCGTCTTGAGGGACTCAATCGCGGCCATCACCTGCTTCACGTGCCGAGGGGTGCTGCCTGGCGGCAGGTACTCGGCCAATTTGCGGCGCAGCACGGCCAGGCCCATTTGGTCTTGCCCCAGGCTGACCACGTGCGCCAGGGCCGTCGCCAGGTACTGTGCGTACTCCAACTTGGAACCGCGACCCGTTCCCTGGGCGTCGTCGCCAAACCGCATGGAGCCTGTGGCGTCGATGGCAATCGTGCAGACCAGGTTGGTTTCTTCCTGGTGCAGGCGAACGAAGGCTTTTCCCGTGCGGCCAAACACTTTCCAATCCAAGCGTCGCAGGTCTTCACTGCCAGTGTACTCGCGGAAATCGACAAATTCGCCGGCGCCGCCCTGCTGTCGCGACTGATGCCGGCCGCTGTACGAACCTTCTACCCGATGCCGCGTGGTAAATCGCATGTGCGCCAAAGCGTTGAGCGCACGGGGCTCGAAAAACCTGGGTGTTGCCGTGGGGTGGCTCATGCGGCGGCATCTTGCAGCAAATGGTCGACGGCTTGCTCCGCCGTGATGGAATCGCCCACCGCGCGGTGGTTGAGGATGATGCGATGCCGCAAGATCGGCAGCGCCACCTTACGCACGTCGTCTGCCGTGGGCGCCGTGCGCCCTTCCAGCAGGGCCTGGGCTTTGGCCGCCAGCACCAGGCTTTGTGAACCGCGTGGACCAGCTCCCCAGGCCACATAGTCGCGCACAAAGGTGCGGGCCCGCAGATCCGCGGGCCGGCTGCTGCCGCACAGCTTGACGGCGTAGGCGGCCACGTTTCGAGGAACAGGAACGGCCAGAACCAAGTCGCAGAGCTCCAGAAATTCTTCCCGAGAGAGAACCGGAGACGGTAGCTGCGGCGGGCCTGAGGTGGTTTTGAGCACGATTTCTTCTTCTTGCTCCGGAGTGGGATAACCGAAGCGGATTTCCATCATGAAGCGGTCGAGTTGAGCTTCGGGGAGTGGGTAGGTGCCTTCTTGCTCGATGGGGTTTTGCGTGGCCACCACCAGAAACGGCTTCTCCAGCTGGTAGGTCTGCCCTCCTACCGTTACGTGCTTTTCGGCCATCGCCTCGAGCAACGCCGATTGCGTTTTTGGGGCGGCTCGATTGATTTCGTCGGCCAGCACCAGGTTGGCGAAGACCGGCCCAGGGCGAAACACCATTTGCGGTCCGCCGCCGGCCTGCTCGCGCCCCAACAACTCATAGCCCGTAACGTCCGAGGGCATCAAATCCGGGGTAAACTGGATTCGTGAGAATTTCCAGTCAAACGCCGCCGATAGCGCCTTAACCATCAACGTTTTGGCCAGGCCGGGCACGCCCACCAGCAGGGCATGCGAGCCTGTCAAGGCGCACACCAGCAGGTGATCGATCGTTTCGTCTTGCCCCACCACCACCTGGTGCAGGCTTTGGCGAATGGTTTGCACCCGCTCAGAAAAAATGGCCAGCTTGTCTTGCGCAAGCGTTAATACATCTCCGGCAGCACTCATGCATGCCCCCTCGCTTGAAAAGCACCCTAGACGTGTTATGCACTACTACCAGCGCCGCACATTGCTACCAGGCAGGTCGCGCTGTTAGGTAGGTTGTCCCTTGAACTCATAGCGATTACAGAGCTATGTCGAGCAGGAGGCTCACCACCCGGATTAACCACTCCGCCGATTCTATCAACGGCCGCCTGAGACTGCAAAGAAGAAGTTGGACGTCGCGGCAACGCATTCCCCCCACACGCAACATAAGCATCTCCTCATGCCGAAGTCCTTGCGAAAGGTTCTCGTCATTCATCATCCGAACTGGCAGTAGATGCTGACGAACCAGGCACTGCACCTCCCCGCGGCCTGCGTCTACCTGTCATCCCTGGACCTTCCGCCGCGAATTTGAGAGAAGCGCTACCAGCGGGAGGACAACCGCCAGACTCATTACGCCAGCCGCGCCGCCTCGGCCGCGAAAGCGCATCAAGCACCGCGACGAATTGGGACATTTTCAAGGGGGCGGCGAGCGGGACATTCGCAGCGTGGCGGCGGCGTGAACCGCGCCGAGCCCAGCGCCAAGGCCTTTGCGAATCTGAAGAGTGTGATTCGCACCTGCCAGAAACAGGGCCGCAACTTTCTGGAATACGGCTTGAAACTGGTCCGTTCCGGGCTGCAACCGCAGCCGGCGCCGCTACCGCTGGACAGCAGCCAACACCCGAGCGGCGTTCCGCCACGAGCGACTCGATCGCCAGCCAATTATCCGGCTCATCGCCCATCCCATCCCAAATCATCCCAAGCCATCCCACCATGGCGCCGTAGCCCGCCAAGGGCGGAAATGCGCTTAACAGTTACGTCGGGCAAACGCCAAGACGAGCGGAAACATTCTTGCCGATGATCTGGTTCTAGAGATCAAACGGTAGCTTTGGCAAGCTCATACGGTCGAATTCCAACGCCGCCTTATCCCAAAACTATGTCCACAAACCGCCGCAGCAGGCTTTCCGCCTCGGGCGTGTCGCGGGCACGCTCGTTGAACTGTTCCATCGCCATGCCGGAGATCTGTGTCACGTAATGAGGATAGGCTGCGAGTCTTTCCAGAAAATCGGCGGCCGACAACTCGGGATGGAATTGAGTGCAATAAATGGGCGCGTCAGGGAGTCGAAACGCCTCGTGGGCAACTTGGGGGGAAGAAGCCAACAGCACAGCGCCTGGCGGCAATTCCACCACGTGGTCTTCATGCCCCAGTTGCGCCAGGAAAGGGCTGGGCAAATGCCCGAAGACCGGGTCGCGGCGGCCTGCTTCGGTTAGCGTAAGGGGCAGCGTGCCCACTTCGGCGATGGCCAGGTTGTTGATCACTCGCCCGCCCATCGCGCGCCCAATGGCCTGAAAGCCCCAGCACGAAGCGAAGGTTGGCTTGCCTGCCTCGCACATTCGCCTGAGTTCGGCCAGCGTGCCATCGAGCCAAGGCGAGTCGCCGGCCACCGAGTAATGGCCTGCCCCGCCGAGCAGCACCACGTCGCAGTCAACCAGCGCGGCCTGGTTAGGGAACCCTGCAAGCAAGTCGAAGACCGCAATCTGCCTTTCGGCCACCCGCAGCGCGCGGGCAAACGAAAGCACCTCAGCCCGCCGCATGGGGTCGTCGGCATTGCGAACTTGTAGCAACAGAAAGCGAGGTTGGGAATTCATCACAGATAGGAACTCAACCTGGTCAATCGTATGTCGCGAACATTGGCAAATAACCGTCAATTAACGATAGATCGCGCAGCGCGGAACCCATTTTTTGAACAATGCGGCGCCGGCATCGGTTACCTTGGTGTTGCGAATATGGAGTTCGTATAACGGCAGATTTCGCAGGTGTCTTAGTACACTGCACTTTAGGGGATCGTCTGACACCGTAGCCAATTGATCTTGGCACGAAAA
>CAYUMU010000097.1:0-23035 GCA_964445985.1 uncultured Pirellulales bacterium
ACGAGCTCTGGAAACTCCCCTAACAAAGTTGGTGGCACGGGCGTCCCGCCAGGGTCCCATGCTACGCCCGCGGCGTAAGCATGAAAGGCAGGCACAAACAATCGCAGCGCACATCGCCAGACAGGCAGAACAAATCGTCGCGGGAGCAGATAGTCCCCGAGCCGTCAGCCCACCGCCTCGGTGCGCGTATCGCTCAACCGTGGCAGGCCGGCGAAAAGGGAAACTGGTGCAAATCGCGGGTTTGGAAAAGTGCTTGCCCCGTTTACGATGCTTCTTCGCCCCCTCCCGATTGGAAGAGCAGATCAACGGTTATGGTTCGCTTCCACGTCCATGGACACTGGGCAGAGCCGCGGGCACACGAAAAAAAACCTTTTGACAGTGCCACCCAGCCGGCTTGGTCATATTTTGCCTTTCCGGAATTCGCTTGAGCGAACGAGCCACCGCCGCGAGAATCGCTGGGTGGTGGCAATCTTTTCTCTCACGTCAGCAGAAGGGAGGGCAGTGCTTCATGACGACTCATTTCTCAACGGGCAGGCAGTGGTGGAGTATCGCCTGGGCCAGCCTATTCGCTTCGTTGTTTTGCCTGATGGCAATGCGCTCGCTGGGAGCCGAACCCCGGCGTCTGGTTGGCCATTCGCACCCCGTGCTGAGCCTCGCTTTCTCTGGCGACGGCAAAAGTCTGGCCTCGCTGTCTCTGAATGGGGTGCATCCGGCGGGCGGCGAGCCGAGCGAGGGCGGTTGGGGAGTCTCCGGCAACATGGCCTGGGAAGGCAAGGTTTGGGACTTGGCTGAAGCGAAAACGCGTCTCAGCTTCGACCAAGATAGTTTGCCTGATAACAACACCAACCGGCGATTTGGGGAACTACCAGAAATGCCGCCCGTGCCGTTCGAGATCAAGATCTCGGCCAACGGCGAGGTTTTGGCACTGGAGGGAATGGGCGCTCAATTGCAGATTTGGGATGTGCGCTCCGGAAAACTGCAGCGAATCATTCGCACGCTACCCAAGTCGAACCTGTTAAAGATGCTTCCGCCGGGTGGCTTCGCACTTTCCCCCGATGGGTTAACGGTGGCGACTACCCATCGGATGCCGCTGCCCAAAAGCTCTGTTCAACTTTGGAATGTTCGATCGGGCCGCCCTGGCAAACGGTTGTTATTGCCCGGCAATGGCAACACGTGGAACCAATGGCTCGAATTCTCGCCCGATGGGCAATTCTTGCTGGGGGATGGTGACGGCATTACCTTTCCCATTTGGAATGTCCGATCGGGCCACCAAATTGTCATCAAGTCCGATTTTGAACGGGCGATAGTCACCCCCAGCGGCAAGCAATTGGTCGCTTACACGGGAAAAATCACTTCTCCCTTCGAGACCTGGGATATCGCCAAGAAAAGCGTCGCTACAGTCACAGAACCGACGATCGCGTCAGATGCCGCCCTCCCCAAGCTCTTTTGGCGAGACGCCGGCGCCTTTTCGGCCGCCGCGGACTTGTTTGCGAAAGTGAGCAGCGATGGGAATGTGGTTGTCTTCCGAGTTGATACCGGCGAAGTCTGGCGAACGCTGGATACCGCCGAACATGCCGCGCTGTCGGTGGCGCTCTCTCCCAATGGCCGCTTACTTGCCGTCGGAGGCTTTAAAAGCCATGACATCCTGCTGTTCGAAATCCCAGCCCCCACGGATCCTGCGGACAAATAGGCTTCGCCGATCAACACACCCGCAAACCCTTTAACCGCCCCGCTCCAGTCACGACCAGCCCCTATCCCCCAGCCACCAGCCCCGATCCCAAGATTGATTGGCAATTTTTTATGCGTTTTGTTAAAGTACCCCGTAACCCTTGGGGGTAATCCATCAATTGTTATCAGCGCGATGGGGGGCGAACGCAATGCATTATTGCCGCCCTACGTCGTGGTTTGTTGTTGATCCTCGGTGCCCCGTTGCTTCTCAGGATGTTGGAGGACAATCGTGCTAAATCTATTCACCAACCATCGTTACCGGGACTGTGAAGGAGTCGCGCGGCGCGAGTTTCTCAAAGTGGGCGCGCTGGGGGCTGGCGGCATCTCGCTTCCCAGCTTGCTTGCAGCCCGCCAGGCTGCCGCGGCCGCGGGCCAAGAAGTCAAAGACACCGCGGTGGTTTGGGTTTGGCTCGGTGGTGGCCCCACGCATGTCGAAACCTTCGATCCCAAGCTCACCGCTCCCTCGGAATACCGCAGCGTAACCGGCGAGGTCACGACCAAGATCCCCGGCGTGACCCTGGGCGGCACGTTCCCCAAAATGGCCGCCGTGGCCGACAAAATGGCGTTCGTGCGGTCGTTTGCCCACACCAACAGCGGGCATGGCGGCGGAACCCATTATGTAATGACGGGTTACGACAATAGAAATATCGACAATGGCGGCCTGCCCACCCGGCCCTCCATGGGCTCGATCGCGGCTCGGGTGCGGGGATCGAATCATCCCGTCACTGGCATGCCCACTTACGTGCGGTTGAACGGGATTGGCACCGATGGCCCCGCCTTCTTGGGCACGGCCTTCGCGCCCTTCGATCCCAACGGCGACGCCCGCCGCAACATGTCGCTGGTGGTGCCGGAGAATCGCTTCGCCGATCGCCGCACGCTGCTTGAAGGTCTCGATCGGGTCAATCGTCAGGCCGACCAGACCGGGTTGATGGAAGGGCTCGGCAAGTTCGAGCAGCAAGCTTTTAACCTGGTGCTGGGCAACGCCCCGGCGGCCTTCGATCTGAAAACCGAAGATCCCCGCGTGGTTCAACGCTACGGTTCGGGCTTGGGCGAAAAGCTGCTGCTGGCCCGGCGGTTGTGCGAATTGGGCTGCGGCTTTGTGACCGTGCAATACGGCGGTTGGGACATGCACAGCGGCATCGAAAGCAGCATGAAACGCCGCTCGCCCGAGTTGGATCATGCCGTGGCCACGTTTGTGGAAGACTGCGTGCAACGCAACCTCGACAAACGCATCTTGCTGGTCATTACCGGTGAGTTCGGCCGCACCCCCAAAATCAACCGCAATGCGGGCCGCGATCACTGGGCTCCGCTCAGCACGCTCGGCCTGGCCGGCGGCGGTTTGCAAATGGGGCAAACCGTGGGCGAATCGGCTCCCAAGGTCGACGTGCCGGGAAGCGCGCCCATCCGCCCGCAAGACCTGATGGCCACCGTGTTCCACGTGCTGGGCATCGACACCAAGCTTCAGTTCGTCAACCCAGCGGGCCGCCCCGTCTACATGGTGGAAGACGGCAAGCCGATTGGCGAGTTGGTGTAGACCCATTCGCTCGGATCAAAACGATCAACCCAAGTGCCTCGCGATCACCGGTCTGCCGGGTTCGCGAGGCATTTTCTTTGGGCCGGGCGCCTCGGTTGCCTCGCTCCACCTGCGGAGTGCCGGTTCAAGCTGGAGAAGTGCTTGGCGGGCGACGCTTGAGCACCGCGCGGCACTCCTGAAAGAATGCGTGGTAGTCGGCCCTGCGATAGTCGGGAAAGGTCCACGGCAGCGGTTGCCAGTGCCCATCGCGAAAGTTGAGCGTGACCTCGGCGTAAATGCCGTTGCTCAGATAGATCCGATGGGCGTGATCCTTCGTCGAGGCCAGTACCAATTTGGCCAGGGTGAGATAGCCTGGGTCGAGATTGAGAGGCCGAGGTTCTTGGCCATGAAAGGTTTGCGCAAACTCTTGTTCCCAGTGGTTGGCATCGAGCTTGATCTGGGATAACTGCTCGGGCGGAACCGGCCGCTCAAAGGCCAAAAACTGTTTGCGCAAGCCGGCCCCCATGCTGGGTTCGTAATAGTCCGTTTCCTCAAAGGCGAATCGCTCGCTGGCTGCGGCCACCGGTCCCCAAACCGATTCGGCCCGCTCGCGCGCCCAATCGAGGGCCTGCGCATGCCGGCTGAAGGCGGCCAAGATCAGCAAAATCGGCGGATGCGACCGAAGCTCACCCAACGGGGCCACCTTTCACTTTCAGGGGGGCATCGATTGTTTACTTCTTGGATTGTAGGGAGACATTACTTAACGCGGGTAAACCGCAAACAGACGTTGAGGCATTAAAGTTCTCTGCAGCTTGCAGAGATGTTAACGAGCAAGAAACTATGCCCATTCCAAACCGTCATTCCGCGAAGGCGGGAATCCAGTTGCGGCGGAGGCGACGCGGCGATTAACAACGGATTGGACGGGAAACGACACGGGAAGTTATTTTTCGATGGCCCCTTAGGTTGACGAAGTATTGCGATCCACCACCAGTTGCGCCGCGGCCTGGTGGCCGAGGGTGGCCTGATGGGCTCCCAGTTGCACGGTCACAATTCCGGCCTCGGATCGGTTGGCAATCATTTCGCCTTCGGCTCCCAGTTCCAGGTGCGATTCGCTTAAGAATCGCAAGAACTCGGGCGATTGGTCCAGCACGCGAACCAGGCGGAAGCCTTCGCCCACGGAGCAACTGGAGAGCCGTTCGCCCACATGATCGGCCAGGCTGCCATCGGCTTTGGGAATGGGGTCGCCGTGAGGGTCCACATCGGGGAAGCCCAGGTAGGCATCGATGCGGTCAATCAGGTTTTCACTAACCGCGTGTTCCAGGTGTTCGGCTTCTTCGTGAACTTCATCCCAGGTCAGCCCTAGGGTCTTCGAAAGGAACAGCTCGATCAGCCGGTGCCGGCGGAGGACGCGCAAGGCCAGCTTGGTGCCCACGGGCGTAAGGCAAACGCCTTCGTAGGGGGTGTAGGTCGCCAGGCCGTTTTCGCCCAGCGTTTTGAGCATGCTGGTGACGGTGCCAGGAGAGACACTGAGGGCGGTCGCCAACTTACCCGTCGGCGCTGGTTCGGCTTCCGCGCAGAGCTGAAAGATGGCCTTCAGGTAGTTTTCGACGGTCAAGCTCGGCAAGGTTCCGGCTCCGATGGATGAAAACGCTCCGCCGGGGCCCCTGGGGGGCGCGGAGTTGCCGTTGCCTCGGCTGGCAGACGCAGGCAGCGTGGACGATGGATGTCGCCGACCCTCTCCCGGCGGTATGCGGGAATGGGCGGCCGGCACTGATTCTAGATTGCGCCTGCCGCCGCGGCAAACGTTGGATTGCCGAATGAAGAAGGGATGATGGCCGGGAGACGAGGGCGCGAAGACGCGGCCGCCAAAAAAGAAACGGCTCCTCGGGAAGATCCGAGGAGCCGTTTCCTATGCAAAGTAGATCGGGTCGCTTCCGCGACGCGTTACTTAGTTGCAGCAGCTCGAGGCGCAGCCACAGCTGGGTTCGCAGCAGCTCGAGGCGCAGCCACAGCTCGGCTCGCAGCAGCTCGAGGCGCAGCCACAGCTCGGTTCGCAGCAGCTCGAGCAGCAGCTCTTCTTCTTGCAGGCAAACATGCCCTTCAGCTTGGAGAACAGACCGCACTTTTTCTTGCAGCAGCAGGGGGCGGGCTCGCAGCAGCTCGGAGCGCATCCGCAGCTGGGCTCGCAGCTCGAGGCGCAGCCACAGCTGGGTTCGCAGCAGCTCGAGGCGCAGCCACAGCTAGGCTCGCAGCAGCTCGAGGCACAGCCGCAGCTGGGCTCACACGACGAACAACATTTCTTCTTGCCGAACAGACCGGCTTCCGCTCCGCTGGTGGCGAAGGCAACGAAAGCGAGGGCCAACAAAGCGGGCAAACAAATACGTTTGGCCATGAGGAGGACTCCTAAGGGTAAACAAACTGGGTAGCGTGAGAAAGCTTGGACGCCAGAAACAGGTATCGTCGCGTCTGCCCAGTTTCTTCAAATGCCCGAGTTTGTTTCACCGGAATTCTCCCCCGGCGGCAGGCGAGTTTACCGAACAGCGCGGTTATGCCCATTGGACGGCGCCCAAGCGTAGGCAATGCATGTACTTCGTCGCTGAAAGTGGGCGACGGGTCGCTGACTGCAAGCTAGCGGGCTGATGGCTAATCACGCGGCCAAAGGGAAACGAGTCCCCCCCACGAACCGCGGGCCTCGCTATCGCCTGAACTTGGATGCCCAGCCCCAACGACGTCGGAGGGTAAGTCGTGGGCGACGACTACTTGGGCTGCGAATAGCCTTCGAGAATGCGGCCGAGCCAGAACGCGCTCACTCCTGCCACAAGCATGGTGAGCATTTGCCCTACGTTGATTAAGGGGAGGCCATTGGGGCCTTTGAGAAGCTGCATGATCAGGGCCAGCGGCGGCAGAACCAGGCCTACAATCTGCAATAGCCGGGCAAAGGGACGCATCAGTAGCACAATCTCGCAGGTTATGGCTGGGCCTGTTATGAACGGGGCGAACACCGGGCAGCCTGAGACTTCTTCGCGGCGCTTGCCATGATAGCATCGCGGCTCGACCGGTGGCAGTGGCGGCCTGTCGCCGCTGGTAGATATCGTTGCCGCCGGTCCCAGCCGGAATTTTCGGCAAAGTTTGCTCAGGTTCGGCTCGCCTGCAAGTGGGCGACTAACCGATAAGGAAAGAGGTTCTGGTGGGGTCCGCTGCGCGCCGGTTGCATGAAGAGGCGCGCGGGTCCACCTGCTTTCTTATTGCCCCGAAATTAGTGAAGGCCTAGACCTATGACCGTACGGCGATGGCTGTCGGCGTTGATGCTGCAACTGGGACTGGTGTGGTTGGCTCACGGTGGGGTCGCATTGGCCGATCCCCCGGCCACGATCACGCCCATCCGCACCATTCAGGTTGCGCGGGACCCAGGGCAAGCCCAGGCGCCGGTGATCTCGGCGGTGGCGCTCAGCCCCGATGGCAGCCAGGTTGCGGCCGGCGGCGATGACCATTTTGTGCGAGTTTGGCAAACCAGCGACGGCGCGCAAACGAAAATGCTGCGTGGTCATCAGGACTGGGTCCGGAGCGTTTCATTCAGCCGCGACGGCCGCATGCTGATTTCGGCCGGAGAAGATCGCAATATTCTGTTCTGGGATTTGCAAACGGGCGCCCTGGCGCGCACGCTCACGCTGAACACGCCTGCCATCTACGCAACCCAGTTCGATCCGCAAGGATCGGTGTTTGGCGTGGTGGGGTTCACGCCCAAGTTGAGTATTTACCGGTCCGAAGGCCAATTGCAGATGGAGCTTGACTGCCCCTGCCGCGATATGCGGGCTTTGGCGTTTTCTCCCGACGGGCGAATGTTGGCGGCCGCGGGGCAAGATGGCCGCCTTGCCATCTGGGAGATTGCGACCGGTCGGCAGATCCATTTGATTCAGGCAGATCGCCGCCGGGTGCGTTCGGTGGAGTTCTCGCCCGACAGCGCCAA
Organism: uncultured Pirellulales bacterium; assembly: GCA_964445985.1. GTDB lineage: Bacteria > Planctomycetota > Planctomycetia > Pirellulales > S012-138 > CAYUMU01. The sequence continues at coordinate 7,209 of CAYUMU010000097.1, forward strand.
GATTGCCACCGGCGGCGAAGGTCTGAACGTGACCGTTTGGGACGTGCTCACCGGCCAGCCGCTGTATTCTCTCCCCAGCAGGCCGGGCAAAGTGCTCAGCATGCTGTTTCTCGACAGCAACCAACTGGTGACGGGTGGAACGGACAACGTTGTGCGGGTTTGGGATGTGCAAGAGCAGACAGAAACCATGCGGTTGGTCGGGCATACCGGAACGGTAACCTCGCTGGCACTCGATCGGACTCGCAATGTGCTGGTGAGCGGCAGCTACGATACTTCGCTGATGTTTTGGGATCTCAATCGTCGCGGGGCGGGCAATACGGCCACCGTGCCTGGCAACCCTCCGCGTTAAAGCCTATCCAATGACACTCCCTCGCCCCTCGCGGGAGAGGGTTGGGGTGAGGGGGAAACAGGGTTCTGGGATCCGGCTGCAAAGCCAGCCTGGCACCGAATCAATCAAACACGGGAGCCACGGCGACTGCCATCCAAGGCCAGTTGCCAAGCAGGCTCGACCAGCACGCGGAGCATGAGGCGCCGCTTGCTGAAATGGAACTCGACCGAATCAATTGTCCAAGGAACACGGAGGTTCAACGTGGGCTGGTTTCGCAAGCCGCATCGTGAGGATAGCGCCCGTCGCAACAGCGCTCGCGCTCCGCGTGTCTGCCGATTTGAGCAAATGGAAGCCCGGCTGATGCTCTCGGCCGACCCGATCCAGATCGGGGCCGTGTTCACCGAGCTGTCTTCCACCAGCGCCGAATCGCAGGGCGATCGTTTCGAGATCACCTGGGTGGGCGGCGCGCAAGGCACGCAGCTCACGCAGCTCAAAATCTCGGGCGACATCAATCAGAACGGCATCCTCGACAACGGCGACGTGTTCTTCGATATCGACGGCAGCGGCCAGGGCGTGGGACCGTTCTTTCCGTTCACCATTTCGCCCGAATCCGACATTCAGGCCGGCGACATCACGTGGACCTTGTCGGCCGACAAGACCACGTTGATCATGAACATCTCGGGCTGGGACGCTGGCGAGAAGCTGGTCTTTCAGATCGACGTGGACGAGCTCGACAGCGCGCCCAATAGCCTGGTGGAAGGCGCCGAGTTTCAGGGCTCCATCATCACCGGCACCTGGACAGACTCGCTGGGGCACCATGAAGTGGCCACCGGCAGCGCCGTCTTCTACGACAGCTACGACAACCTGATTCCCGCGGGCGTGAACGTACCGCTCGACTCGCAATTGCCTCCGGGCGAAGGCACCGACGAACGCACCGCGGGCACGGGCTTTACCGTGCAGCAAGAGGTCAAGCCGTTCACCATTTCGGGCACCGTGTACCACGACGTGAACCTCAATGGCCAGCACAACGGCGGGCCGGAAGCGGGCATTTCGGGAGTGGAACTGTCGCTGTGGCAGTGGAATAGCAACACCAGCGCTTGGGAAGACACCGGCCTGCGGTCCACGACCGATGGCAACGGCAATTTCAGCTTCACGCGCAACGTGCCAGGCACCTATCGCGTTCTGGAGACCCAGCCCAACGGCTACTTCAGCACGGGCTCGAATGCGGGCACCAGCGGCACCGTGGAATCGGTCAACGCGATTAAAGACATTACGCTGCTGGGCGGCGAAAACAGCACGGGGCACAAGTTTGGCGAAGCGTTGCCGGGCACGCTCAGCGGCCACGTCTATCACGATGCCGACAACGACGGCGTGCGCGACCCGGGCGAAACGGGCATCGGCGGCGTGACGATCCAAGTCGATCCGCTCGATCCCGCCGGCGGCGCGCCGGTGTTTACGGTGACCAATCCCGATGGCTCGTGGTCGATTAGCGGGCTCGATCCCACGCAGTCTTATCGGGTTACCGAAGTTCACCCAGGCACGCCCTGGATCGACGGCAAAGACGCCGTGGGGTCGCTGGGCGGCAGCTTGACCGGCTCCGACAGCATCACCCAGGTTGCCTTTACCCAAAGCGGTCAGTCCGGGCAGAACTACAACTTTGGCGAACTGTTGCCGGCCTCGCTCAGCGGACGAGTGTTTTCCGATCCCAACAACAACGTGGTGTTCGACGCCGGCGACGCTCCGATTGCCGGCGTGGTGCTGGAACTGCTCGACGCCAACGGCAACCCCACGGGCATTACCACCACCACCGACGCCAACGGTTACTACACCTTCACCGGGTTAACGCCCGGCGTGGCTTACGGCATTCGCGAGGTTCAGCCTGCCGGTTACTACGACGGCAACGAAGTGACGGGCACCGCGGGCGGGTCGCTGATTGGCAACGACAAGATCGGCGGGGTCATTCTGGCCTCGAACCAAGCGGCCACGGGCTACGATTTCGGTGAATTGCCCCCGGCCAGCCTGGCCGGCTATGTGTATGGCGACTTGAACAACAACGGCAACATGGAAGCCAGCGAGCCGCGCCTCGCGGGCGTGCAGATGGAGTTGCTCGACGCCAACGGCAACGGTTTGGGCATCTTTGCCACGACCAACGCCAACGGCGAATACCTGTTCGATAACCTGGCCCCGGACGTATACGGCGTGCGGCAAGTGGCTCAGCCGGCAGGTTGGTTCGACGGCCTGGAGAGCGTGGGCAACGCCGGCGGCGCCGCCAACAATCCCGGCGACAGCATCACGGGAATTCAGCTGGGCGCGGGCGTGCATGCCGTGAATTATAAGTTTGGCGAACTGCCGCCGGCTTCGTTCTCGGGCTTCGTGTACGTCGATCAGAACAACAACGGGGCGCTGGACGGCGGGGAGCAACGTCTCTCGGGCGTCACCATGGAATTGCTCGACGCCGCGGGCAACCCCACGGGCATCACGGCGGTGACCGACGGTCAAGGCCGCTACTCGTTCACCGGCTTGGCCCACGGTACTTATGGCGTGCGGCAGGTAGCGCAGCCGGCGGGCTATTTCGACGGCCGCGAGAGCGTGGGGAACGCGGGGGGCACGGCCAACAACCCGGGCGACAAGATCACCGGCTTGACGCTAGCGCCGGGCCAAAACGCGGTGAATTACAACTTCGGCGAGTTGCCGCCCTCGAGCCTCGCCGGCTTTGTGTATGGCGACTTGAACAACAACGGCAACAAGGAAGCCAGCGAGCCGGGCATCGCGGGCGTGACCATGGAACTGCTCGACGCCAACGGCAATGGCCTGGGAATCTTCACCACGACCGACGCCAATGGCCATTACTCCTTCACCAACCTGGCGCCGGGCGTGTACGGCGTGCGGCAGGTGGCCCAGCCGGCGGGTTGGTTCGATGGCCTCGAAAGCGTGGGCAACGCGGGCGGCACGGCGAATAACCCGGGCGACAGCATTACGGGAATTCAGCTCGATCCGAGCATCAACGCCGTGAACTACAAGTTCGGCGAACTGCCGCCGGCGAGTCTCTCGGGCTTTGTGTACGGCGACATGAACAACAACGGCAACATGGAAGCCAGCGAGCCGGGCATCCCGGGCGTGACCATGGAACTGCTGGATGCCAACGGCAACGGTTTGGGCGTCTTCGCCACGACCGACGCCAACGGCTATTACTCCTTTACCAACCTGGCCCCCGGCGTGTACGGCGTGCGGCAGGTGGCTCAGCCGGCGGGTTGGTACGACGGGCTGGAAAGCGCGGGCAACGCGGGCGGCACGGCCAACAACCCGGGCGATAGCATCACCGGCATTTCGCTAACGCCCGGCTTGCAGGCGGTGAATTACAAGTTTGGCGAACTGCCGCCGGGCAGCATCTCGGGCTATGTGTTTCGCGATGACAACGGCGACTGCCACCTCGATCCGGGCGAGATTGGCCTGGCCGGCGTGAAGATGGAATTGCTCGATCAAGACGGCAACGTGATCCAAACCGTGTTCACGAAGGCCGATGGCACGTATCGTTTCGACAACGTGGCCCCCGGCACGTACAGCATTCGCGAGACCCAGCCGGCCGGGTATTTCGACAGCGACGACCATGCGGGTTCGGCGGGGGGCGTGGCCCACAACCCGGGCGACCTGATCACCGGCATCACGCTGGGACCAGCCCAGCACGCGGTGAACTACGTGTTCTGCGAAGTGGGTCCTGGCAGCATTTCGGGCTACGTGTTCCAGGACGGCGCCGCCGTGGCGTATCCCAACGGGCAGCTTCCCAGTTTGGCCGCGCTCCAAGCGCAGCGGAACGGGCAGTTCACGCCCGACGATACTCCGCTGGGCGGCGTGCAACTGCTCTTGGGCGACGCCAACGGCAACCTGCTCCGCGACAGCAATGGCAATGCGATTACCACCTACACCAACGCGGCCGGCTTTTACCGCTTTGACGGGTTGGCGCCGGGAGTTTATACGGTGCTGCAAGGGCAGCCCTCGGGTTACCACGACGGTATCGACACCGCGGGAACCACCGGTGGCGTGGCGGCCAACTTTGGCAATGAAAACCATCCGGCGCTGGCGGGGCTCAATCACGGCTACAACGCCATCGCGTGGATTACGGTGCTAGGCTCGGCGGAATCGCAGTTCAACAACTTCAGCGAAATCGCCGTTCGCGAGTTGCCACCGCCGCCACAACTGCCGCCGGAACTGCCGCCCGAGGTGAAGTTCCCGGCGCCGCCGGTTCCCCCATCGCCATTCCTGGTACAACAGGGTCCGTTGCATCTGGGTCAGCAACCTTCGCCGGTGCCGTTCCAGAACATCGACCTGTACTTCGGTGGCAGCGGGCAGGCCGCGCCGACCACTTACAGTTGGCACTTGAGCGTGATCGACGCCGGCAACCCTCGGGGTGGCAACAAAGACGGCGACGCGCTGGTTTCGGTGTCGGAAGCCCGGCTCGATGTGTTTACCTCGGCCCACAAAGACGACCTGAAGCAAGGGCACTTCATTCTGCCCAAAGAAGGCGTGGGCGAAGACGACGTGCTCAACTTTGGTCGGCCCGGCGCGATCCCCGTGGCGGGCGACTTCAATGGCGACGGCACGACCGAGGTGGGCGTGTTCCATGCCGGCAACTGGTACATCGACCTCAATGGCAACGGCGTGTGGGACGATGGCGACTTGTGGGCCAAGTTGGGTGAAGCCGGCGACCGACCGGTGGTGGGCGACTGGGATGGCGATGGCAAGGCCGATATCGGCATCTTTGGCCCGGAATGGCCGGAAGACTCGCGGGCGGTGATGTCGGAACCCGGCTTGCCCGACCGTCAGAACGAAACCACGGGCGCCCAGAAAAACATGCCGCCGCGGGCTTATGAAACCAGCCTGGGACATCGCGTGCTGAAGCGCACGTCGGCCGGCGATGTTCGCACCGACGTGATCGACCATGTGTTCTATTACGGCGGCAAGCCGGATCACCCCGTGGTGGGCGACTGGAATGGCGACGGTGTGGATACGATCGGCGTGTTCCTCAATGGCACGTGGATTCTGGATGACAACGGCGACGGCCGCTGGCTGCCCGGCGAAAGCATGTTGGAGTTTGGCCAGGCGGGCGACATTCCCGTGGTGGGCGACTTCAACGGCGACGGGATCGACGAAATCGGCGTGTTCCGCAATGGCAAATGGATCATCGATTCCAATGGCAATCGCACGATGGATGCCGAAGATACGGTGATCGAGTTTGGCCAGGCTGGCGACTTGCCGATTGTGGGCGACTGGAATGGCGATGGCATCGAAGAGATCGGTGTCTACCGCCAGGGCGTGATCCAAAAGCCCGAGTTGTGAAACGATCGGGGGGAATACCCCATCTTGGGGATTGGGGCTGGATCGGGCCTCGGAAAATGACCGAAAATGTACGTAAGCACGATCGTGTTGACACTCCCTCTGCCTGAGCCGCACGGCTCAATCACAGGTAATCCCCTACTCACGGGTTTTTCAAGCGGTCACGCCCTTCGCGAACCCAGATACGCTGCCTAAAATGAGCATTGGCGGCTCTCCACGGTCTGTCCGGAATACCTGCCCCATTTCGGCGAACCGCGTGTGCGTGTTTCTGCCCAACTCGCATGCTTGGAGAGCCGCCGTTTTTTTGATCCACCGGCAGGTCGTTATTCCAAACCTAAACGCCGCGGCGCCAAAGGCAGGGTGGCCGGGCGGGGGGCTACAGCTCGCGGCCAATCTCTAAGATGCTTTCGGCGTCGAGCGTGTGACGCGGGGCTTCGAATAGCCGCTTCAGGCAGGCCTTGTGGATCTTCATTTTGAGGCCGCCTACCCCCAGGGCGCCATACGCCGTCACGTTTCCGCGTGGTTCGGCCTTATCTTGGGGCTGGATGCCTTCCAGGCCGACGGGAGGCACGGCGTTGAGGTCGATGGCCACCTGCAATGCCGTGGCCTGGCCGCGCGCTTCGGCGGACAGCAATTGCACGCCGGCCGCCCCGGCCGCGAAGACCACGTTGATATCGGCGAGAGCCTTCGCGGTGGTGGGCTCCGAATCGGTGGCGACCGGTTCGATTTGGGCCTGGGGGAGCAAACGGGTGATGTTTTGCACCGCTTGGGCGGCCCGCTCCAGACTGCGAGACGCGAGCCGCACTCGGGCGCCCAGACCGGCCAACAACCTGGCCACGCGTTGCCCCACCGGTCCCGTGCCAGCGAGCACCAGGGCGTGCATGTCTGGGGCTGCCACATGCTTGAACGCCGAGAGCACGGCGGCCGCGGCCGTGGTGTTGGCGCCATTGGCATCGAGCATGACCGAAACGCGTGGGCCAAAGAAGGTTTTTTCCACGGCTTTCAGCAACGCCTCGCCAGCCGCCACGTCGGACCCGCCGATGAAGATGGCCGTGTTGCGGAGATCGTCGCCGCCGCGGGTGAAAATAGCTCCGTATACCAGGTCGCGCACCTCAGCGGGCGTGATTTGGCCGTGACGCAGCAATACGTCGGCTCCCGCGTCCACGGCCACCACGGCATCGAACACGCTGGGTTGCGGATCGGAATCGAGCATCAACAAAATCTTGGGTTTGCTCACGGCAGAAACTCGCAGGCGTGCTGGGGAAGTCATTTATTCGCGGATTATATACCAGTTTTTGGCGCGACGTCGAACCGAACAGGGCATCTCGCGGCAATCCAAAGGGAACTGGTCCTGCCTGGGGCGGACGAACGTGACCATGGCGGCGCGCGTCGGATCGGTATCACCGCTAGAAACCGGCCGAGCCGCCGCGCGCGACGGTGGTTCCGAGGCCAATCTTTCGCGATTTTCGGCAAGACTGCTATGTTCTTCGCGGGCTTGAATTTTCTGTTGGCGGCGGTTCGATACCAGCTAGGGAAGACGCCTGTTGCGCTCAAACGACGGGCAACCGCGATTGGATACGTGATCCCGGACATCGCTGCCGTCGGCGGTAACGTCTGCCTATCCGAGTAAGGTTCAACCGTACGAAACCAATCCCCCCTGCCGGCTCCGCTCCCAACGTGGAGGACGATGCCATGAAACTGAACCGCAATCATTACTTCTTGATGGGGCTGATCCTGCTCTTCCTGGGTTTGCAATTCCGGATGGTGGAAGCGGTGGTGCTGAATCAACCGACCTCGACTTTCCTGGCCCAACGGCTGAGCTCGCCCCAAGAAAACGCCACGTTCCGGCTCACGTCGCTGATGCCTGGGAATGCCAACTCTCCCCTGCGAACGGTAACGCCGCCGCGGTGGATCGGTTGGGCGTTGGTGTCGGTGGGCGCCGTGCTTGTTTTGCACGCCGCGGCAATGAAGAAGCCCGAAGGCGCTGGTTGAGCGGGGTGACGTCCTTCCTGCCACGCCGTTGAGAATCTGGCCGAGAGCCGTGGTGGATCGATGCCCGGCCCCGAGCCTTTAGAGATAGTTCTCGAGCGGTCTGGCCAGATGGCGGAATCGCTGGGTGGGCAGGGCCACGGTATCCCACTTGGGCGAAATCTGGCGGGCTTCCTCGGCATAGTCTCGCAGACGGATGCCAATGAATCCGTAGCGCTGCTCGCGGAAGGTGAACAATCGTTCCTCGGGCAAGGGTGCCCGTTCGCCCACCACGCAGTAAGCAAACACGAACAGTCCGGCGAAGCCGGCGCCAAAGAGCCGCTCCCAGTGCGCCAGGCTGATCAGGTCGTCGCGGGTGGACCAGTTCTTCCAGTATTGGCGTTGTTCGCCGGAGGGGAAGAGCCGGCCTTTCACGTCCACCAGCCAGCGCACGCCGATGGCCGCCGAGACAATGAAGTCGAGGCTCTTGAGCGAGTCGCCGGCCATCAAGGCCCGCTTGCTTTCGTCCACGGCCACGTAGGGCACTTGCCGCTCGCGCAAGAAAGCTTCAAAGGCGGCTTCGTAGTGGTTGTCGCGATTGGCCATCGTTGCCCCTCCCTCCATGAATTCAGGTTCCGCGTATCGCTCGGACGACTGCCGGCAGATCCGCCAGATCAACCGACGTCTGTTCTCGCTGCGCCAGGTCTTTGAGCAGTCCCTGGCCGCTGGCGAATTCTTCACCGCCAATCACCAGGGCGTAGCGGTAACCGCGTTTGTCGGCGTACTTGAGTTGCTGACCCAACTTGCGGGCTTCCGGAAAAACCTCCACCCCCAAACCCAGCGCTCGCAACTGCCGGGCAAGGTGCAAGTACTCGCCCAGGCGGTCGGCCTCGAAGTAAGGGATAAACAGTTCGGCTGGGGTGGATATTTTTTCGATCTTGCCCAGTTCTTCCATGGCGGCCAGCAACCGGTCCAGCCCTAGCGATGCGCCCACGCCCGGCAGTTCTTGCCTGGTGTACACGCCGGTGAGGTTATCGTAGCGTCCGCCCGAGCAAATGCTGCCGATGCCGGGCAGTTCGTCGAGGAAGGTTTCGAAGATGGCGCCGGTGTAATAATCGAGGCCGCGGGCAATCGAGACATCGAGCCGGATGCGGTCGGGCGAAATGCCGGCGGCCACGGTTTGCCGCAGCAGCTCGGCTAGGTTGGCGACGCCTGCTTGCCCGACTTCGCTGCCTGCCACGAGCGGTTCGAGCTGCTGCAAGATCTCTTCGTTGCTGCCGGTGAGCGACGCCATCTTCAGCACGTCGGCCGCCTGCTCGGGCGTGGCGCCCGCGGCGGTACACATTTCGGCTTCGACCTTTTCGGGGCCCACCTTGCCGAGCTTGTCGAGGGCGCGGAGGATTTCGGTCGATTTTTCCGCCAGGCCGAGCCGGGCCAACAGGCCATTGAGCACCTGGCGGTTGTTCACGCGAATGGTGAACTGGTCGAAGCCGATCGCCTGGAGCAGATCGTGAATGACCAGGGCCGTTTCGATATCGGCCGTGAGCGAGCGGGTGCCGATCGTGTCGAAATCGCACTGCATGAACTCGCGATACCGGCCGCGCTGGGTGTTCTCACCCCGCCACACGCTGGCCATGTGGTAGCGCTTGAAGGGCGTCCCCAGCGTGCCAATGTGCTGGGCGGCGAAGCGGGCGAAGGGGACCGTGAGATCGAATCGCAGCCCCACCATCCGGCCGCCGTTGTCTTCAAACTTGTAGAGCTGTTTGTCGGTCTCCTGGCCCCCTTTGCCGAGCAGCACCTCCAGGTATTCCAGCGCCGGTGTATCGATGGGGGCGAAGCCATAGCTGCGATAAACGCGGCGGGCCGTCTCCAGCAACTTCTCGCGAGGGATCATCACCTCGGGCGGGTAGTCGCGGAAGCCCTTGAGGGTTTTGGCTTCGATCAGGCCACTCATGCCAAACTCGGAAAGGATGGAAATCTAAATGGAAACGAACCGCTACGGGGAAAAGTCGGTTTCCCCGGACCCTCGCTCAGGCCAGCACGGGCAACAGGTCGGGGGGCTGGCTGCGGATGTTGTTGGGATCGGGGAACATCGCCTCGACAAACTCGGCGATTTGCTCGGGCGTTTCAAAATAGCGGTCGTAGACCCAGGTGTCGTCGTATTCGCAGTTCTTGGTCGAATACTCCCGGCAGATTTCGGGCCGAGTGTAATAGATGCCGCAGCGATTGTCGGGCAGCAAATGCTTGCAGGTGGTGTGCACCAGCAAGTACCAGGTATCGTCTTCCGTAAACACCGTCGCGCCTTCATGCAGCAAATACCAGCGCAGGTAATCAAACTCGGGCCGCGTGGTGGGCGTTTCGATGGGGAGCGCGAAATACTTGCAGCACTTGGCCGTGCAGTACGAACAGAGAGACTCGCCGGGGGGCAAGTGTTCGCGCTGCATAACGATGGAATTCATAAGCAAGCACCTCGCGAAGCAGTTCGTCAGTCGTCGCAGGAAGGCGTCCCTTTGGCCCGCGCCCGGGAACAGCCTCCGGAAACCCGTGGCCCGGCGGCACTTGAGTTTGCCGTGTGCCGGGGGGAGTTGGCAACCCTGGCGGGAGAAAAACTGCCACGGGGAGGCAATTGCCTAAGGGTTGGCCCAGTGCCGTTCGAGGGCCGCCAGCAGGGGGTCGATGGTGAAGACTTGAATTTGATGCGGCGGTGACCAGGGCAGCCATTCAAAGCCCAGGTGCTCGGTTGGTGCAATTTCGACGTTGGCCGCCACCCGGCCCAAGAAGACCACCAGGGTTTTTTCCACGGGCTGGAATTTGGTTCGCTTGTAACGCGGATAGTAGACCTCGCGAAAGCAAAAGCCTGGATCGAGTTGAATGGCGTCTGCCGCCAGTCCGGTTTCTTCCTCCGTTTCTCGCAGGGCACAAGTCAGCTCGTCTTCGCCCGGTTCGAGGTGCCCTTTGGGAATGTCCCAGCGGTCGGCGTGACGCATCAACAAAATCATGGTTCGCGGCGCATCTTTATAGAGCAAAATGCCGCAGGCTTTGGTCTTAGGTAATGACTTGTCTGGCATGGCGCCGCCGAGAGGGATGGGCGAGAGTAACCGATGCTGGCGTTCAAGAGATTAGCCGCGACCCACCAGGTTGCGCACCAGCTTCCATTGATCGCCCCGTCGCGTCAGGACAGCGGCCAACGTGCCATCGGGGGCGAACGCGGCCACTTCGTGGCCGGCTTCCGGGGGCAATTGTGCACAACGGGCCGGGTCTAAGGCAAGCCCATGGGAAAGGAGTTGAAGCTGGGTCTCCGTGAGCGGCAGGCGAGGGAGCGCCGCCACCGCGCGGCCTGCCGGCAGGATCGCCGCCCGCCACGATTCGGGCGTGAGCTCCTCGACCCGCACGGCCTCGGCCAAGGTAAAGTCGCCGATCGCGGTTCGTTCGAGGGCCGACATGACCGCGGCGGTGCCCAGGCTCGCGGCGATGTCGCGACCCAAGGAGCGAACGTAGGTGCCCGAGCCGCAGGCGATTTCCAAACAGAATTCCGGGTAGTCGTAGGAAATCAGCCGCAGGTCGTGAATGGTAATCGGGCGGGGTTCCAGGATGACCTGCTGGCCACGTCGCGCGAGATCATACGCTCGCTGGCCCGACACCTTGAGTGCCGAAAAGGCGGGCGGACGTTGCAGGATTTCTCCGCGAAAGGGCTCCAGCGCCGCTTGCAGTCGCGCCCGCGAAGGTTGCGGAGCGTTTGCCAGATGCTCGATCTCCCCTTCGATGTCTTCGGTGGGGCTCTGTTGCCCTAGTAGGAAGGTGCCGCGGTAACGTTTGGGGAGCCGCTGGACGTATTCGATAAGCCGAGTGGCGGCGCCAACACAAACCACGAGAACGCCGGTGGCCAAAGGATCCAAAGTGCCGGCATGGCCCGCTTTGGCGGGCCGCGCCAGCCGCTCCACTTGATTAACCACGTAACGCGACGACACGCCCGAGGGCTTATCAATGTTGAGCAGGCCACTTTCCCGGGGGGCGTGTTTCGAATCCACTTCAGCAGGCAACGGGCGTTACTCCACCACTTCCGAGCGCAGGTCGAAACTGTACTCAGGATTCGCCGGGCTGAAGTCGCGATCGGTCAAACCCACGTTTAATTTCATGTTCAGATAGGTGTATTCTTCCACCAACACGGGTTTTCCGCCCGGTTCGCTCGGCCAGGTATAGGCTTCGTAGCGGAGGGGAACATTGAGCTCGTTATCGATGTACACCCGAGCCAGGTGGTAGCGAAATTCGCGGCGGGGCGTGGGATGTTCAAACTGCATGCAGGTGGCCGGCCGTTCGTTGATTTTGGCGTTTTCAAACATCGTGACTTTGCATTCGCCGTAATTCAGTTCGCTCAGCCCCACTTCGACCAGGCGGCGGGTGAGATTCAACACACCGACTTCGGAAATCGGATAGCGGTTGTCTTCCATGGCGCGGCGACTGTTGGGGTCGAGCGTGACGGTGCCGATGTTGGGCACGTAACCCACGATGCGGCCACGATTTTGCGACGGCTCGAAAATTGCTTCTCGGCCGCGCTTTTCGGTGGGCGAGCGAAAATAGATGTGTACCGAAAACGGCTCATGCCGCAATTTCACGTCCATGTACTCGGCCGGCAGCAGTTCGCCGTTCACGCGCTCGCGCTTGATGAGCGTGCAGGTGTAGTCGCGAATGGCGCGAAGACTCTCCACCGAAGCGTAGGCCCGGCGGAGCGCCGGCATGAGGGGGTGGTTTTCGGAGCCTTCCAGCGGCGGCAACGAAAAAAGATTGGATTCGGCACGGGCCGCTTTGTTCGCTTCGGAGCCAGCGGTGGAATCGGCCGCGGTCAGTACCGTGGCGCTGTTGCCAGAGATCGCATCGCCTTTTTCAGCCGCGTGGGCGCCCAGGGCGCCGAACGAACAGATCAACACGCCTGCGAACATCGAAAACCAGGGCCAGGGTCGCATGGCAACCTACTTTCTGTTTTTTGAACGAGCGCCAATTCCGCGCAGGTTCCCTCCTTTTCCGACCGGTAGTTCGCCGGCCTGGCCCTCCTGGCTCGCATTATGGATTATATGGCAAGCTTTGCCTGCCGCGCAGATTCTCGGAGTTTTGGGTTAGAAAATACGCCTCTATCACTACTTCTGGCAGCGGTTCCCCACACGCGGGGGGCAACTTGACCGCGGTATTCCTCTGTTCAACCTTATGTCGCGTTTGTGCCGGACAGAAATTGTCGGATAACAGGGTTTCTGGTAGGGATCAATCCACCGATTTACCCCTAGCAAATCCCGCTCCCAAGCCTCGCACGCTCCGAGTTTGAGGTTTAGGCAAAATTTGCCCACGGTCGAAGCTTGTCCTGGTTCGGAAAATTACGGATTCTAGGAAGGTTGCCGCAACGATACGTGACCTGCTGCCAAGGCTGCCACTTTGGATATGGCGGCGAGGCTGCCGTTTTGTCACGAAATTTCGCGAAAGGATTCTTGCCATGGAGCGCTGGAAACGAGCCTGGTTCATGGCGCTGGGCCTGATGGTTGCCGGCGGTTGCGGCGGCGCCGATCCCGAGGTTCCCTCGGCGCCCCCGCCTTCGAGCCAGGGCCAGTTCCAAACACCGGCGGCAACGGAGCGACTTTTCGAGCAATGGGATGCCGTGCTGTTCGACCATGCCCAGGTCGGTTATGCGCACACGGTGATTCAGATGGCCGAGGAATCGACGGACGAGCACCCCTTGGTGAAGGTGGACCATTTGCTCAAGCTGCGCGTCAACCGCTTTGGCGACGGTAGCGAACCGGCGATCCAGGTTTCGGCCGTGGAGACGCTTCAGGGCCAACCTCGCTATTTCACCCTTCAGGCCATGCTGGGGCAACAACCGCTGCGTTGCACGGGTCGCGTGGAAGATGGCAAGCTGACGATCGAACGCCAAGGCGATTCGCGGCCGGCGGAGACCATCGCGCTGGCCGGCGAGGTGTTCGGATTCCAAGGCGTGGAATTCTCTTTGCGGCAACGCCCGTTGCAACCCGGCGAAAAGCGCAAGCTTCGCACCATCGACCCAGTGGAGATGGCCGTTGCCGAGAATGAACTACAAGCTACGCAACGCGAAACGGTCACCCTGCTCGAGGGCTCAAGAGATCTGTTGCGAATCCAGCTGGATTTCCATGTCCCTGGGAAGACGAACCTGCAATACCTGCTGTGGGCCGATGAAAACGGGAACATTCTAAAACGCGAGACCGTGGGAGTGGGGATCAAGCAAACATTGATTGCGACGACGAAGGCCCTGGCCACGCGGTCCTCGGACCAGGCCAGCTTTGACTTGGGGAAACGATCGGTGGTGCGACTGGCCAAACCGCTGGATCGACCGCATCAACAGTCCAAAATGGTGTACCGTGTCACGCTGCGCGACAGCAATCCCGCGAAGGTCTTCGCCACCAACCGCTTGCAAACCGTGAAGCCGATCGACGGTCACACGGCTGACGTGGAAGTCACGGCCTTCGATTGGTCCACGTTAGAGGGGTCGGATCGAGCTTCGGCGGCAGCAGGCCCCGCGCCGGCGGGTGAACGGGTTTTGGCCAGCGATCGCCAGCCCAATCGGCTGGTGCCCAGCGATCATCCGGAAGTGGTTCGCATGGCCGAGGGGGTTGTCGCGGCGGAAACCAACCCAGCGGCCATTTGCCTGGCGCTGGAAAAGTTTGTCCACAATTCGATTCGAAAGGTGAACTACGCCACGGTGCTGGGTTCGGCGGCGGATGTTGTGCAGAGCATGGAGGGGGATTGCACCGAGCATGCCGTGCTGCTGGCCGCGCTGGCGAAAGCCCGGGGAATTCCGGCAAGGGCGGCGGTGGGGTTGGTGTATGTGCCTGGTTTGCAGGGGTTTGCCTTCCATATGTGGACGGAGGTTTATCTCTCCGGCCGGTGGCTGCCCCTGGATGCGACGCTAGGGCAAGGCGGCATCGGCGCCGGCCACCTCAAATTGCTCGACACCAACTTTGCGGAAGGCGACGGCCTGACGGCGCTATTGCCCGTGGCTCGGGTGCTGGGGCAACTGCAAATTGAAGTGCTGCCGTAAGAGCCGCCGGACGTGGGCGTCTCAGTGGCATCGCGTGGGAGCAGCCGCCGGTCATGACGGCGCCCGCGGGTCTCGGTTTGGAGCAGCCGCCCGAGGACGCGATTGTGTTGTTTGGTGGCGAAAGCCTCGATGGCTGGGAAGGGGGCGATGCGTGGCAAATTGCCGACGGTGTAGCCACTGCCGCCAAGCGCGGCATCACCACGAAAGACAGCTTTGGCGATTGCCAGCTGCACCTGGAATGGGCATCGCCCGACAAGGTCTCCGGAAGCGGGCAGGGTCGTGGCAATAGCGGCGTGTATTTGATGGGCCGTTATGAAATTCAGATTTTGGATAGCTACGACAACGACACTTATTTCGATGGGCAGTGCGGCTCGCTGTATAAGCAGCGTCCGCCGCTGGTCAATGTTTGCCGCAAGCCGGGCGAGTGGCAGTCGTACGACATCTTCTTCCGCGGCCCTCGTTTTGACGGCAACAAGCTGGTCACGCCGGGGTCGGTCACCGTGCTGCACAACGGCGTTCTCATCCAAAACAACACCACGATCGCGGGCAATACCGCCTGGGATTCGGCGCCGGCCTTACAAGTCGCACCCGCCACGGCAGCCGCTCAATTTGCAGTTTCACGGCAACCCGGTTCGGTTTCGCAATATTTGGATTCGCGATTTGATCGAACGCGAAGACCAGAACACCGCTTCGGTTGCCAAGCGGTCGGCCGAGGTGGAAGCGGAGGCGAAGAAGCCCTCGGCCGAGCCGAGCCAGACTAAACCCCAGCCAGAAAAGCCGGCCAAAGAACCGGCCAAGGGAGAGAAGCCGAGAACCGACACGTCAAAGACTGAGAAGCCAGCCCCGAAGAAAGAGGTTGCTCCCAAGACCGAGACTCCCAAGTCGGTGGAATCTGGCAAACAGCCGGATTAAAGAACCTATCCGAGAACCCTGTTTCCCCCTCACCCTAGCCTGGCCTGATAAAAGTCTCTCACGACCTTTTTTTCTCCCTTCTCCCCCGGTACTCCGGGGGAGAAGGGCTGGGGATGAGGGGTTTTACGCGCGTTTGACATAGCATACCCAACTCCGCTTCCAAGGCCCCTCACCCCCGACCTGGCCTGATAAAAACGTCGTCATTTGCGGCGAGTTGGAGAAATTGGGCCGCGT
>CAYUMU010000098.1:0-22908 GCA_964445985.1 uncultured Pirellulales bacterium
CCGGCCACCCCGCAAAACGCCCGCTCAAAGCCATTTCCCGACGCTCACTAGCTAGGGGCTGGTTGCTGGGGGCTAGGGGATGGGCTTGGCGGGAGATGGCCCGGCCGCACTCCAGCACCGCCAGCGGCTTCAAAAGCCCAGTACCTGAATTTCGGTGACGCCGCCGTAGCTGTCTTCACGCCAGGTGCTGCGAGGCTCGATTTTGATGTACCGACCGCGAACGAACGGCACGGGCAACGTCGTGCCATAGTCGCCCACGTCGGCCCGACCGGGGGCGGGCGGCACCAGGCCCTGGGCCACCGGCGTGAGCAGCGACGGCGTCTCGCTCACAAACAGGTCCACGTCTCGCCAGCCGCGATGGGTGTTGCCCGGCAGGTTGTAGTTCCAGATGCGAATGCCGCAGACGGTGCGAACCTCGCCCAGGTCGAGCACAATCAGGGGGCGCTTGTCGCTGGGGTGCTGCCACATTTGCTTCAGGTCGATCACGTTCCACTCCCCATCCACGGCCGCCGCGGCCGGCGCCTCTTCGCTGCTGTAGCTCGAACGCGAAACCTCCGTCACCTTCAACACCGGGGCTTCAATCTGCCGGGTCACCACGGCCAGCATCAACGCGGCGTCGCGCTCGGCCGAGGGCGCGTCGGCCGGCGCGCGATCGATAATTTCGTGAAGTCGGGCAGGCAGAGCCGCCAACTGTTCGGCGGTTTCCAAGGTGGCGTCGCCTGGAATATTGCGGAGCGCCGCCAGATCGGTTTGATTGTGCTTCTGCACCGCATGATTGGTGGCCAGCAGCGCGGCCGTCAAACTCCGCCCGTCGCCAAACACGCTCGGCAACAGGGCCACCAGCGTCTCTTGTGGCGGATCGTTGCAAACCGACAGGGCCGTCAGCACCGCTTCTCGTTGACAGGGAATACCGCCCAACCGAGCCAACGCCGCCGCCGAAACGCCGCTGATGGCGCCGCAACAATTCGCACGCCCCTTGGCCGTGGGCTCCAACTGCAGCGACAATGCCAGCAACCGCGAACCGGCCCCCGGATAAGCCAACCGCTCAATCTCCCGCACGGCCGCCGGCCACACGCCCGCCTGATTGGGGTTCTCCAGCACGCTCACAATGCCCGGCACTACCCGCTCAGGCTCGTTAAAAACCCGTAATACCTCCAGGCAGTTGGCCACCAGCGTGGGGTTCTGGCTGTGCAGCGATTCCAGCAGCATGGGCAGCGCCACCTCGGCGTCGGCCAGCAGCCGGCTGCGGGCCGTGCGCACGTTGCCGCGGTCGTCGCTCTCCAGCAGCCGCATTTGGGTCATCAATTCGCGCCGCGTGCGGCGGATGGCTTCGATCGATTGCGCCAAGGTTCCGGCTTGCTGCCGTTGCTCGGCCGTGGGCACCGAAGCCAGCACGTCGTCCACGGCTTTGGTCGCGGCCTCCAAATCGCCCAGCGCGTATTGCCTGGCCGCTTCGGCCAGCAACTCCTCGCGACGCTGGTGATTACGCAACCGCAGCTGCTCGGTGAAGGCTTGATCCAATTCGGCCAGGCGATGCTGCTGGGCCTCGCTCAGCTTGTCTGGCGACTGCTTGACGTCGTTGATCGAGGCCCGGGCGGCGTCGAAATCGTTGCTGGCTAATTGCTCGTCGATCTCATCCAGGCGGGCGTTCCAATCCACCGGCGGCGGTTCCGGCGGCTTTTCCTGCCTGGTCGAAACCGGCTGGGGAGGGTTGTTTTGCGCCGCGGGCTGGCCAGGCGCCTGTTCGCCGCCGCAGCCTGCCAGGCCAACAGCCAGCAAGCAGACCAATCCCAACGAAGGCAAGTTCAGCGAAGGCAAGTTCAGCGGGCGCCAACCTGGCAAAACCGTGAGCGGCAACTGGCCGCGCAAGCGAGGCCGGAAACTCGGCATCGAAAACCGATCCATGGGCAAGCACTCTATCGACAGGCGGGATTCGGGAGGCAGGGTAAAAACTCAGGCGCCTCCCCCACCCCGGCGTTAGCCCGCGGGGAGGAGGCAACCGCTCCATCATAGGCCCAGCGGCGACCGGTTTCAAAATTCCCGTGGGGTTTTGCTGGGGGTGATCCCCCATCCCCGGTGGCCGGGCGCCCGCGAGGTTCCCTTCCGCCCCGGGGTAATTCATGGGAATTGCATATTTCGACGGCCCGCGGCGGTGATTACCATGCGAAGCTTAGTCGCGAGCTGGAGGGACCGACCTGTTCCCCCGGCTCCCGGTGTGCGCGGCGAGTCCAGGCCGTAACGCGCGGCTGTGTGTTGAACGCCCCCCATTCTTTTAAGGTCGGTTCGGCAACCTCCGAACCGCGAAGTTATGAACGCCAAGCCCGCTCGATGGCTCATTCGCCCGTGGAACCGCCCGTGGCTGCTGGCCTGGACCGGCGCCCTGCTCGTGGTTGGCGCCGGGGTCGCAATCGGCCCGGCGCAGGCTGCCGAACAGGTTCGCGTTGGCACCGTGAACTGCAATTTTCTGGTGCTCCGCAAGGTTCACATGAAGTACGACCTGCCGTTCGACGAACGCGAATGGTCTGACCAGCAGCGGCAAACCTGGAGCCCCAGCGGCTATCGCCAGGAGCGGTTCCGCGAAAGCGTGGCCGCCATGGCGGCCATGATCCAAGACATCAACGCCGACGTGCTCGTGCTCACCGAAGTCGGCAAGGGCGACGACGTGACCGCCCTGTGGGACGAAGTACAACAGCTGGGGCTCAAGTACACGCACCGCGTGGAAGGCCTGTCCACCGACACCATCACCGGGCAAAACGTGGCCGTGTTTTCCCGCCTGCCGCTCACAGGGCTCGCTACCTCCATTCCCGGCCGCGAAACCTATGAAGAAGAACTGGACGACGAAGAAACCGAGAAAGACACCGGCATCAGCAAAGGGCTCAAGGTGGTCTTCCCCCTCGCCGGCAAACCGGTCCACTTGTTCGCCTGCCATTTAGCCAGCGAACGCGGCGGACATGAAAAAGACCAGCAGCGCATCGCCCAGGCTTCCATCGTGCGCCGCAATTACCTGCCGCTCCTCAATGGCGGCGCCCACGTGATCGTGGCCGGCGACCTCAACGACAAACGCGGCGACCCCACCCTCCGCCGCATCCGAGGCAAAGACGACATCTGGGAAGACCTGATCCAAACGGGGCTCTCGCGCTACTTCCCCGCCGACAAGATTCACACCCGTTATACCTTTGTGTGGGACGGCACGCCGCAGCAGATCGATCACGTGCTCCTCTCCAACTCGGTGGCCCAGGCGTGCTTCGCCGGCGGCGTTATCTCCGAAACCGTGCCTTGCAAACACAAGCTGGGCCAAACCGAATTCCTGGCCACCGACCACTGGGCGTTTGTGGTCACGCTGCAACTGCCGTAACAAAGTCGCCTTTCGCTCCGCGAAAGGATTTTGCTTTCGCGGAGCGAAAGACGACTAGGTCGTTTCGGCGCACCCTCATTCGGCCGCCTCATCCTCATCCATCAAGCCCAACTGTTGCAGTCGGCGATACAGCCGAGGGCGGGTGAGGCCCAGCAGTCTGGCCGCTTGGGCCTTGTTGTTCTTGGCCAGTCGCAGGGCTCTCTGGATGCACTCCAGCTCAATATTCCGCAGCACCTGTTCCAGGTCGATCGATTCATCGGGGCGGCTCGGACGATGGGCCGCTTCGTTGGCCAGGCGAATGGAGGCCGGCAGGTCAGCCGCGCCGATCAGCGGGCCCTGGCAGTGGCCATGGGCAAATCGCACCGCTTCCATCAGCTCATCCACATCGTGGGGCCAATGGTAGGCCACCAGCAACTTCAGCGCGTCGTCTCCCAAGCCGCCAAGCTGCTTCGGGCTGTCGGCGTTGACCTCTTCCAGCAGGGCCTGCGCCAACAGCGGCAGGTCGTGCAGCCGCGATTCCAAGGGGGGCAGCTCAATCACCGCCGTGGTTAGCAGCATGGCCAACTCGGGATGGAAACGCTCGGTGGGGCCGGCCGATAGCAGCGAGTTCCGAGCCGTGCCGATGATCCGCCAACCCCGGCCGTGCTCCACCAGCCGGCGATGCAGATGCTGCTGGGATTCAATCGATAGCTGATCGACATCGTTCAACAGCAACGTGCGCAGGCCCGACGATACCGGAGACGACTCCCGCTCGATCATCTCCAAAAACAGTTCGCACTGCAGGTCGGCACAAGCCAGCGCGATCAGCGGCGTATCGGGTCCGGGGCTGCTGGCGTGAATGGCGGCCGCCACGTGCTGCCGGCCGCTCCCCGGCGGCCCGCTAATAACAACGTGAGCCCGGCAGCCGGCCGCCATGGCAATCTGGTCCTGCACCCGGCGAATGTTGGCGCTGATGCCCACAAACCGATTCCGCTGCGCCGCGCGGCCGCGTCGTCTCCGCAACCTTTGCAGTTGGGCATGCAACTCGGCCGGCAACGGATCGACCGGCAACGGAGCCGGCTCGGCAACCTCGCCCCCTTCCAGCCATTGAGCCATCACCAGCGTGACTTGCCCCGCCTCGAGGGCCACGGGAAAAAAGCGGAAGCTGCCGGGCGAAAGCGGCTCCAGCGGCCGCTCGCCCGCCGATTCGCCCAACGATTCGTCCAACGATTCGTCCAACGATTCGTCCGACATCGCCTCGTCGTCTTCGCCATCCATCTCCATGGGGGCGGCGACCCCTTGACCCGCGTTGAGCACCGCGGGCGTGTTGTCAGCGCTGGGACCAGCTTCGGGCGGATGGAGCGTCGCCATGCAAATCTCTCCCAGAAAGGCCCGCGGCGGCGGCGCCAATAAGGCCGCCAATTGGGCCGGCCGCGATTCGAGACCGCCCGCTCCGTAAACGCAGCGCTGATCTTGCAACTCGGCCGCGTCGCAGGCCAACCAGCGGGTGCAAGCCTTGTTCACATAGACCAGTCGCCCTTGGGCATCGACCGCATACAACGGCCGATCGGCGGTTCGCAGCAATTTCAAAAAGGGATTATTGCGAGTTCGAGCGGGCGGCATGGTTCGTTTCTTTCGTGCGGACATCTCCACCAGCTGCCGAGATGTTTCACGAGTTTTGGTGCAGTTGCGGTTAGCCCGCGGGGAAGGAGGCGAGACGCAAATAGCAAGGGCAAAACCGTGGAGCCACCGTATCCCCACGGGGCGGCTTCAATTGTACCATAGCGGCATGAACGCCATTCGCGACATCCCCGAAGTTGCCGGCCTCGACGGTTATGGGCACCTGATCCGCATCCCCCCGGAACAAGACGTGCCCACCACCGATCGTGTTCGCGCGATCATCGATACGGCCGCCTTTCGCCGCCTGGCGCAGGTTAGCCAAACGGGCCTGGTCTCGTTGGTCTATCCGGCCGCCAACCACTCGCGATTCGAGCACTCGCTGGGCGTGTATCGCATGGCCCTGTGGTTCTTGCAGCGACTCTGCCACGACCCGCGCTTCGCCAGCGCCATCTCGGCCCGCGATGCCGAAAAATTCCTGCTCGCCGCCCTGCTGCACGACCTGGGGCACTGGCCATTTTGCCACCCGATCGAAGACATGGGCTTGCCCGAAATCCCCCATCACGAAGCCTTCGCCGCGCAGTTTCTCTTGGAAGGCGAACTGGCCGACGTGCTGCGAACGCAATGGTCGATCGATCCGCGGGAAGTGTGGCAACTGCTCAATCACCAGCCTGCCGCCACGGCCGACAAAATCCTGGCCAGCATGCTCTCGGGCCCCATCGATATCGACAAGCTCGACTACCTGGCCCGCGACAGCCTGCACGCTGGAGTCCCCTATGGGCGGAACTTCGATCAGCACCGCCTGATTCGCAGCTTGTGCCTCAACGAAGCGGGCGATGGCATCGCCATTACCGAAAAAGGCAAAACGGCGGCCGAAATGATGGTCTTTGCCCGCTACGTGATGTTCAGCGAAGTCTACTGGCATCACGGCGTGCGCTCGGCCACGGCCATGTTGCAACGGGCTTTCTATCGCTTGCGGCACGAGCTCAACCTCGATTCATTATTGCAACTGGGCGATACGGCCTTCGTGGCCGCGTTGCGCCGCGCGGCTCAAAATGGCCCGGCAGAAAGCCTGGTTGCCGGCCTGTTCGGCGCGCGGCGGCAGCTCCACAAGCGGATTGCCCAATACAGTTATTTTGAAGAACGCGAAGTCTACGACCGGCTGGCGCGGCGGCCCTTCCCTTGGCTGGTGCAATGCGCCGAGCGGTTTGCCGCCCTGGCCTCGGCGCAATCAGGCGTGACCATCGAGCCCGAGCAGGTGTTGTTCGACGCTCCGCCCGCCGAGCGCGAAGTGGAGTTTCGCGTGCCGGTGCTGTTTTTGAAGGAAGGTCGTTACCGCTTGCTCGGCGAGGTCTCGCCCGTGGTTCGCACGCTGGCCAAAGAACAATTCGACGACTACGTGAAACGCGTCCGGCTATTCGCCGCCGCCGAAGTCGCCGCCCCGCTCCGCGCGCTCGGCAACCTCACGCCGCTACTGCACCAGGCGGCCGATGAAACGACGTAGCGGTGGCCGTGCCGGCCATGAATGGGCGCTGCTATTTTGCCAAACGGGTGTTTCATCCAGAGGCTAGAAACGAGAATGATCGTGAAACGTCCCCCTGGTATTGACATGATGATCTTCACGGCGATCGCTTTGTTCGCGCTGGCGGTGGTGCTCTACCTGGGCTGGGAGGTATGGCGCATGCTTCGTATTGAAGTGCCGGGGTAGGGATTTCGTCCGGCCCCCTGGGCGTTGGCGTTCCCAAGCGGCAGGCCATTTCGCTTCCACGCCCGTTGACGAATGATGGCGCGGCTTCGGTTCGGCTGCCCGGCGATGAGTCCGCTCACGGCGAGACCGCCCTCGGATCGGAAGATGAATGACGCCGCCAGTCTTTTGGCACAGAGACGGCGCAGCGGAATCTTGACAAGCGTCGGGCTTGATTCCAATGCCGTGCGTTTCACTGCCGCGTCTTCTAGCCAATGATGGCTCGGGGTGAAATTGGCCCGCCGGTGATGAGTCCGCTTTCGGGTAGATCGGACTACAAAATTCTTCGCCCTCAGGACATTTGCCACACCCTAACGAAAATTCCAGCCTCGCCCTCCTCGTCCCTTAATGCTCTTGCCATCGGCACTTCCGCGCCAACCAACCGGGTCGCTTCAAAGCGCAAGTCGGGAATCGCTGGTAGCAATGCTTGCAAACGACACCAACATCACTAGACTCTGACTTCTGTGGGAAACACGCCCACTCAAGTAGTATTCAAAAGCATTTTGTGGGAAACTAACCCAAAGCTAGAATAGAGAGAGGCCGGCCGACTCCTTTGCGGAGCAGGTGGCCGGCTTCGCCAGAGGGAGTTTGAGCGAGGGCTCGCCGGGAACGGACTCGTTACGCTGACCTTTTCGAGGGGCCACGATGTCTGATCCCGAGTTCATCCTCGGAGAATTTCAACGCACGCTCGACGAGCGGTATCGACTATCGGTGCCCTGTGAGTTGGTGCAGCAAATGGGAGGCGAAGAGGCCGACTACATCCTGGCCAAAGAACGTCCTGGTTGTTTGAGTTTTTGGACCGGAGCCCGCTGGCAAACCAAGTTGGACCAAGGCGTGGCGCTGGTCGAAGCCAAAATGCGAGCCGGCAAGCTCGAAGGACAAATTTCCCAGGTGCAATTGCTCGGCCGACTCCTTTCCACCCGACATCGCAACGTGAAACTCGCCGGCAAAGGCCGGCTGTTAATTCCCGAAGGTTTTCGAGAGTTTTTGCAGGTTCCCGCCTCGGGCGAAGTGATGGTGGTGGGAGCCGCCGTATGTGTGGAAATCTGGCAACCCGCGGCCTGGCTCGCCTACTTGAACCAGCGGATGCCCAAGTTCCGCCGTTTGTTTGATCAATTGTCGGGCTAGCCCACCCAGGGCGCCCGCAAGCTGACGAAGACCTGGATCGACCAGCGCCCTCGTCCGGTACGAAGTGAAGACACAGGAGAACATTGGAATCCGCGGGCGTCACCCGAGAGTGTCACCCAAGAAGCCTCCCCGGCCGGCCCACCGCGGATTTCCGTGTTCTTTAGCATCCTTTCCGGCACCGTCACCCGCCGGAAAGCATCGCACTCCAAGGATGGTCACGCTGGCAGGGATGCCAATTTTTTGCATCATTGCCTCACCCGATCCGTCCCCTTGTCGATCTTCGTCCGGACGAGGTTTTTCTTTTCGCCCACCAACCGCCATTCCTAGCGGTTCGTCTTTGCAGCCGGAGCCACTTCGGCTAACGTGCTGGCAGTTTCCTGGCGGCGGCCAAATGCGCTGCTTGCATGTTTTGTCGCTCCGTCTTTCCCCCACCCGCCCCGCCTGGGCGCCGCCCCCTTATTCCCTGGCCAGGTAAAGCAACCATGAATGCCCACGCCACGGCCCGCGTATTGGGCGTCGACCCCGGACTCAACATCACCGGCTACGCCGTGCTCCAATTGGGAACCGGCAAGCCGCAGGTTTGCGAAGCCGGCGTGGTCCGGGGCAAAGATCGCGGCTCGCTCGCTGGCCGGTTGGTACAAATCTACGATGGCCTGCGCGAAGTGATCACCGCCTACCAGCCCACGGTGATGGCGCTCGAAGAACTCTACTCGCACTACGACCGGCCGCGGACCTCCATTCTGATGGGGCACGCCCGCGGCGTGATCTGCCTGGCCGCCCAACAAGCGGGCATCCAGGTCATTCCCTACAGCGCCACCCAAATCAAGAAGATCCTCACCGGCAACGGCCGCGCACCCAAAGGCCAGGTACAAATGGCCGTGCAACATGAGCTGCGGCTGGCCGCCTTGCCCCAGCCGGCCGATGTCGCCGACGCGCTCGCCGTGGCCCTCTGCCACACCTACCTGGCACCCGTGCACAATAAACTGGCCGCCCGCTCAGGCTGAGCTCACCCCCAGCCCAACCGCGTGAAGTAGCCATGGTGGGCAGTGCCGAAAGCTTGCTTCGGCCAGTCAGCGATGGGGGGAAAGGGCTACTTTGCCGCCGCTGGCATGTCGGCCCGCGGGCCGATCGCCACGGTGGTCGCCGCCGACAGGGGATACTCCTCCAGCAATCGCATGATGTCGCCCGTGGTCACTCCCGCAATCTGGTCCAGTTCCTGTCGCAGCGATAGATATTCGCCGTGCTGAATCCAGTGGCCGCCCACGGCCCGCAAACGCCGCATCGGCCGTTCGCTGCTAATTACCGCGTGAGCCTTGGTCTTGTTCTTGGCCTGTTCCAGCTCGCGGGCCGTAATCCCCTTGCGGGCTGCCTGCTCAAACACCTGATGCACTTTCTGCAGGTTGCGATCCACCTTCTCCGGCTGGCAGCTCAGCATGGTCCAGAACAAACCCGCGCCTTGGTACTCCACGTAATACATCGCGGCCTGCTCCGCCTCGCCCGAATCGACCAGTTCCCAGTACAACCGGCTGCCGGAACTGTCGCCCAGAATGGTGGTCAGCAAATCGGCCGCGTAACGGTCGGCAGCCGTTTTCCACGGGGCCGCGGCCAGTTCCAGGCAATACTGCTGGGTGGAGGCCTCTTTCCGCATGCTGCTAAAGCCCGGGTGCCGCGTCGGCGGCGTCAGATCGCGGGCGTCTACCGCCACCGGCTCCCACTGCCCACAACAGGCCTCGGCATGCGTGAGCAGGGCGTCGAAATCGACTTTGCCGGCGGCCACCAGCGTAATGTTGCTAGGGCTGTATCGCCGCTGGAAGTAGTCCCTCATTTGCCGCACGGTGAGCGCTTCGATCGATTGCACCGTGCCCAGCACGCTGTTGGCCAGCGGATGCCGCCCAAAGTGCCGGGCCTCGCATTGCTCGTCGGCGCCGTAGGGCGGTTGATCGTCGTACATCCGAATTTCTTCGATGATCACCTTCCGCTCGGTTTCAAAGTCTTCTTCCCGCAACGAAGGCCGCAGAATGTCGGCCAAGAGTTCCAGCGAAGGCCGGACGAACTCGGGCAGCATGGCCGCGTAATACACCGTGTTTTCTTTGCTGGTGTAGGCGTTGTTGTCGGCGCCCATCGCGTCGAACTCGCGATTCACGTCGGCCGCGCCGCGGGTGGGAGTGCCCTTGAACACCATGTGCTCGAGAAAATGACTCACCCCGGCCAACTCGGGCGTTTCATCGCGAGAACCCGTTCGCACGTTGAAGGCCACCGCACAGGAATAGGCGTCGGGGTTCGACTCGGCAATGACTTCGAGGCCATTCTCTAACGTAGCATGATGAAACTGCACCGCGTTCTCCAACTGTGAAAACTTCCCGCCATCGTCGTCTTTCGCTCCGCGAAAGAATGCGCCTGTGCTGGGCGAAAGCCGACATTTCTCGTGGGGAAAGGAAGATTCTTTACGATCCGCCCGGCGGGCGGAAGTTCGGCGGAAGCTGAAACCCGGGGGGAAAACCGCCTTGGCCAGGCCGCATCGCGGGCGTGGCCGGCTCTTCGGGCTGGCTGCCGGCCTCCACCAGCAACTCGGCTCGATCCAGGTGAATCTTCTCAAACAACTCGTCGTTGATGATGTAAAACCAGCCCGAAAATCGATCGTTGAGCTCTTGGGCCAGCTTCTGGCCCTGCTCCACCTGCCGCTGGTAGCGCTCGCGAACCAAGGCATTCTGCTTCTCAATCTCTTCACGCAGCGCCTGATAGTCGGCCGCCGTCTTCAATCCCTGCGATTTGATCTCTTCCAGGTTGATAATGCTGAACCGCGGTTGGGTGGGATCGGTCGCTGGAGCGGACTCGCCCGCTGGATCGCCCGGCTCGGCAGGCAGATCCTGATACGTGGGCCGCGGCAACTCCTGCTCGTTGAAGCGGGCCACAATCAACAAATACCGGCTGTTATTTGGATCGGCCGGATTCACCTCCGAAACATCGCTCCCCAGGTCCTGGGCCTTCTCGCCGAACCGCAGCACGTATTCCACGCCGTTCCGCAGGGCAATGTTGATCTCACCCTGCTTCGACAGCAATTGGATGCCCCCCTCGGGCACCGGGATAATGTAATACCCTCGGGCCGCCAGCCCTTCCACCAACTGCTGGCTGAGTTGCAACCCCTCCTGGCCGCTCAGTCCACGGCCTAGCGCGGTCGGCTTGGCTCGCACGTCCACAATTTGCAACTGGCCGAATGCCTGGAGCATGTCGTTCAGCTTTTTGCGGTCCAGTTCTTTGCCGGCGGGAAGATCGGCCAGGCTCCACTGTTCGGCCGGAGGGGCCGTGGCGTTGTAGGTCACCTTGATGACGTCGCCGCCGATGTACGGAGGATTCTTGGTCGGATCGATCGAATAATCGTGCAGCACCACATGATCGATCTGGCCCGTGTTCAGTTGCAACAGGTCCTTGTTGATCCAGTCTTTGAAGTTGGTGGAAAGCTTGCTGGTATCCACCTTGGCCACATACACCCGGTCGAACTTGGGCACCGCCACGTACCGCAAGTCGGGTTCGCCGGGAAACGGCTCGCCAATGATCAGCTCGGCCAGCGTGTTGTTGCTCTGGTCGGCCATTCGCACGAACGTGCCCACGCCGGTGTCGCCCACCTTGGCCTCCCGCGGATCGACCACTTTGTAAGAAGCATGGTCGGCGGCGTCATCGCTCACGCTGTTCTCTTTGATGAGGCCAATCAGGCTGGTCGCCGCCTGGGCCAACTGGTCTCGCAAGTCGGTTGGGTAATTGTAGCGCGAAGGGATCGTCCATTTGCCGTCGGCATCCTTGCGAATTTCAAACTCGCGCGGCTGCCCCGCGCTCTCGTCCCATTTCACAATTTCCAGCCGGGCCGCCACGAGCGGGTCGGTAAACCGCGGAAAGAATGGCTGCTTGAGGTCGTTGATCGATTCCTCGGAAAAATCGACCGAGTTCGACCGCACCACCACCACGCTGGCAATCAAACACACCACGGCCACGCTCACGTAGACGAGAGTTTTGGCGAGCTCACTCATGAATGTTCCTTCAGGTTTCCAGAATTCGCAGGCATTTGGCCACTTGCACCCCGACGCGTTAGCGAGGGAGTGTTGAGGGGGCGATGTTCATTCACATCCCGAATTGGCATTGATACGTTATTACCCGCGCAGCCGATTGCTCGACACGCCTTGCCGTTCGCGCGAGCGACGGTTGATGAACACCACAATGCCCATCAGCAGCGGAATCACCGGGGGCACCAGCACCAGCCACATTTTGTAAAACGCCTTGATCGAGTCCACGTCTTCATCCAGCGAGCGTTCGAGTGCCCGCAGGTCTTGTTGGTTTTTGCGCTCCGCGATCTCGATCAGTTGGGCCTTGCGGCGGTTGGCCTCGCGCAGCTTGATCGCCTTGGCGTCTTCGTTCGTAATGCCAGCCAACTCGCGGGATACTTGGGCTTCCACATCGCTGATCTCTTGCGTTAGGACCAACGCCGCGTCGTCGCGTCTCTGTTTGGCGATCGCCTGGGCGTCTTCCACCTTGGCCTCGATCGATTTCAGCGTGCGGTGCTGCGGCCGGCGTTTGCGAATATCCACAAACATTTCATCGCCCACCAGCACGTCCATCACGTTCAGCACGAAGGGCACGTTGTCCAAATTGAGAAACAGGTCGAGATTGGGGTTGTTGCCCTCGGCGCGAATGTTGAAAAACACGCTCGAAAGGCAATCGGCGTCGGCGACCACCACCACATCCACCTCGGGAGCGTCGGCCGGCGCCTCCGCCGGCGCGGGGCCGTCGTCATCGTCATGCCCGCCTTCGTGGCCAGGGTGATTGACCAAACGCACCAGATCGGCAACACCGCCGCGGGTGTTCTGACTCTGCGGGCGCGAGAACGGATCGACCTGCCCGCCCGGCATGATGCCTTGCAGCGGATTCGCGGGCTCTTCGGGCGATTCTTTCGGAATGGCCGCCGGATCGAGCTTGCCCCGCAGTCGGGCCGCCACCACGTACTCCGTGGGCCGTTCGGTCTTGGTGTAGTTCCGCTCGCGATCCTGATTGGTTTCGCGCCGACCCGTGCGAGGGTTCACGCTAAACATTTCTTCCACCTTGAGCGTGCCCGCCTCGCGACTGGTGAACAACAGCGGGGTGTACTTGAGCCCCGTATCTTTGCCGCGGCGAATGAAGCCGGCACAGGGGAGCAAGATTTCTTGCAACTTGGAAGTGATCGCCTGCTGATCGTCGAACGGCGTTTTGGCCCCCGAACCCCGACCAATAAACACAAATTCCGGCGGCAGGTCGTCCACCTTGGGGTGCGGATTGTACGCCGACCACAACAATTCCTCGCTCGAGAACTCAATCCCCAGCATCTGCCACAGTTTGTCCAAATGGTTGGGTTGACCTGGAGGCGCGCTGATCTGCAAGAACGTCGGCAAGGGATCCTCAAAAATGGCCGTCGGCACGCCTTGGGCAATCGCGGCGATTACGTGGTCCACGCCCTGGGCGTCGAGCGTGGAAGGCTGCACGACCAGCAAGGCAGCGTATAGCAACTTGCCGTCCGGCCCTCGCACCTTGATCGGCTCGGCCGGATCGACTTCTTCCACCAGATACTGCTTCTCCAGTTCCTCGATAAGCATTTGCTTGGGAGGCGCCTGGTTGCGGAATTGGGGCGGCATCTCCGGCGGCAACATGGGCGCGGCCGTTCGCACCACGCCAATGGTCTTGGCTTCCGTGTCTTCGCGGGCCACCGTCACAATCGAGCGGGCCAACTCATACTCCACCGGAATACCGCGATCGAGGAAGGGGATCACGTGCTTGTTCAAACCGCTGGTAAAGGCCACCGCAATAAACAGGTCTTCCACCTTGAGCTGCCCTCGCCGCTGACTCCCTACCTGCCGCGGCTCAATGTCATAAAACTGCTCGGCCCGATCGGCCTCGGCGCTGGCCGGCAGCGTTTCGTTCACCAGGATTTCCACATTGGGGTTGCCCAGCGCCTCGATCTCCCGCAGCGTGTTCAACAAATTCAGCCGCGTGGTGATGTAGGTGTCGGGCGTGCGATCCTCGGGGCTCACAAAGGCCTCGATGCGCACCCGCCGCGGCCGCCGCATCGCCAGGTCGCCTGTTTGCGGATTGTAAACCACGCTGGACCGGTCGCCGCTGGGCCGGGGAACACTCAAATTGGCCGGCTCCAAAACCTGGGTCTTGAACTCCTCCTCGTCCTGGGGCGGATTCTTATGCGTCTCCTCGTATTTTTTCAAAGCGTCAGAAATCTTGTTCAGCGTTTCTTTGTGCTCTTCGCGATACTCGGTGGGCAAGCCCTCCAGGCGATAGCCCAGGTTGCTCACAATTTCTTTGGTGCTGGGCGACAGCGAATTGAGACCTTCCGCCGTGGCGTCGAACCGCAGCGTGACATAGGCCGAAAGCAGAATAATGCCCGCGCAAATGGCCCCCAGCGAAATCGTGCGGGCAATATAGTGCCCCAGCAACGACTGCCCGTCGCGGCCACCCAGCCAATGCCGGCGACCGATCAGCACCACGCACAAGTAGAAGCAGAAGGCGGCAATCAGAATGAAGTACATCATGCTGGAAAAGCTGATCACGCCGCTTTGGAAATCGCGGAAATGCCAGCCGATGCTCAGCCGCTGAATCTTGACGGCCAGCCATTCGGGAAAAATAGTGTTGGCGTTGGCGGCAAACACCAGCGGAGCGTTGAACACCGTGCCGAGCACAAAGCCCACTGTCAGATCGGCCGTGAGGAACGAGGCCACCATGCCAATGGAAATCATGGCCACGCCCACCATCCAGTAGCCGAAATACATGCCGAAGAACAACCCCAGGTCGGGCGATCCCAGCACGGTCAGCATCAGCAGATTGCAGGCGGCCGAGTAGGCGAGCGAAGCCGTGTAAATCGCCACCGCCGCCAGAAACTTGCCGGCCACCACTTCCATGTCGCTGGCCGGAATGGTCAGCAACAATTCGTCGGTGCCCAACCGCCGCTCCTCGGCCCAAATACTCATGGTAATGGCCGGAATAAAGATCAGCAGAATATAGGGCAGCCATTTGTTGAGCTGATCGAGATTGGCCAGGTTGGAGTTGAAAAACTCATTGGGCCAAAAAGCGGCGATGCCGGTCAGCAACACAAACATGAACAAAAACACATAGCCGGTAGGGCTAGTGAAATAGCTGACAAAGTTCCGCTTGAAAACGGCGATCAGCACGGAGCTCTTCATGGCTTATCGTATCCGGTCGATAGTCAAATATTGCGATGAACGGAATATATCGGTTGTCGCCCGCCCGCCGACTTGCCGCGGACATGGCCCGCGAAGGGGGGAGGGCTCTAAACTTGCGCGGGCGCCCCGCTCAGTTCGTGGAAGCGATCTTCGAGGGTAACCTGGTCGGAAAGCAGTTCCGAAATCGGGCCGTCAAACTTCAGCCGGCCGTCGGAAATGAACAACGCTCGACTGCACATCGCCTGCACCTCTTGCATGATGTGCGTCGAAAGCAGAATGGTGTGGTCTTTACCCAATTGGGCAATCGTGCGGCGAACTTCGCTGATTTGATTGGGATCGAGCCCGGCGGTCGGTTCGTCCATGATCAGCACGTCGGGGTCGTGCAACAGGGTTTGGGCCATGCCCACCCGCTGGCGATAACCGCGCGACAGCTTGCCGATCGGCTTGCCGAGTACTTCCCACAAATCGAGCAGGTCCACCACCTTCTCAATCCGGTCTTTTCGCAACGCCTTGGGCATACCCCGCGCGGTGGCGAAAAACCGCAACAGGCCCAGCGGCGTCATGTCGCGATACAGCGGCCCGTTCTCCGGCAGGTAGCCCAGGTGCTTGCTCCCTTGCAAGCGCTGGCTAGCCATGTCGCAACCGGCAATCCGGGCCACGCCGGCGCTGGGCGCCAGGTAGCCGGTCAGCACCTTCATGGTGGTGCTCTTGCCGGCGCCGTTGGGTCCCATGAAGGCCACCACTTCGCCGCGGTAAACCTTGAACGATACGCTCTCGATCGCCGCAAAACTGCCATAGTATTTGCACAGCCCGGCCGCTTCGATCATGGGCGTGCCCGCGTTGTGTTCGCGCTCGGATCGTTGGACAGCAGGCAGGGGCGCGCCAGGTGAGGCCGGCGCGGCGGAAGCATGTGCAGTTGGCTCTTGATTTCCGCTCGGATTTGTCATCGACAGTTTACCCTTGGGCGATGGCGACAAGGCAAAATCGGTAGTTCCTCGGTAGTCCCGCATTTCCCGGCGTGCTGGGCACGGAGCGCGAAGCCGTGCTGGGCGAACCCCCTGCCGGCCGGATTTCCGCCCAAGGCGGGAATCCGTATCGCGCTTTCCGCTCCCCTTCCAGGAAACGACCAATATGGAGTCTGGCGACGTTGGGGGCAACCCATCGCCGCGGATGCAACCAGCCGAGCCGAGGTGAATCGCTCCGCCCCAAGCCGAGCCTCACCACGCTGGGCAGGCGGCCCCGCCCGATCGAAACGACACCCGATCTTGCGTGCAGCACAACGTGCCACTGGCGATCGCAACCCCGCTCGAGCGAGCGTGGACAGACCGCCGGACTCCGGCATTTCGCAACCTGCTTCCGTTGGCCCTACACAGGGCACTACGTGCTGGCAGCGGCGTAGGTTCGCTGTTTTTGATGCTCTATGGCACCCGTTGGGCCGAAAGCATCCGGGCTTTCCCGCCCGAGTCGGGCACAATTTGCACATTCTGCCAAAGATTGGTATTGCTGGCTAACTGGCGAACCTCTTGGGCGATCATCGGGCTAAGTTCGCAAAACAGCCAGCCTTGCGGCGTCAACCGCTCCGCGGCCTGGGCCAACAATCGCTCAATCACTTCGGTGCCACGGGGGCCGGCTTCGAGCGCCAAATGCGGTTCATGCCCTCCCACATCCACCGGCAACTCGGCCATCTCCGCGGTTTTCACATAGGGGGGATTGCTCACCACGAAATCGAAACGCTCATCGTCCGAAATTCCGCCAAACAAATCACTTTCGACAAACGCGATCCGCTCGGCCACGCCATGCCGCTTTGCATTTTCGGCCGCCACGGCCAGCGCCGCGGGGCTGAGATCGATGGCCGTGACCTGGGCCGCCGCCAGGTGTTTGGCCGCGCAGACCGCCAAAATGCCGCTCCCGCAGCCGATGTCCGCGATTTTCCAAGCCCGGTTGCGCTCCTTTTTGGCCCGATCGAGTAGCGCCACCATCAACATTTCGGTCTCAGGCCGCGGGATCAGCACGTCCTTGGTCACGCGGAAGGGGATGGAGTAGAATTCCCGCTCGCCCACCAGGTAGGCCACCGGCGTGCCGGCAGCCCGCTGCTTGACGAGGCCGCGAAACGTGGTGCGGATCTCGTTGCCTGGGTCTTGGTCGAAAACGGTGTAAAGGTCGATCCGGCGGCACTTTCTGGCGTGCGCCAGCAGAACTTCGGCATCGAGCCGCGGCGAATCGGCCCCGTGCTTCCGCAAAAAGTCGGTGGTCCAACTCAGTAGCTTGCCCACCGTCCATGTTTCTACTTCTGCCATCGTTCGTTCCTTCGCTGGCCGCTTGCAGGAGCGTGGTCTGTTCGAGGCTGAGATTGCGACACGGAGTGGTAGTGGCCGAGAAAAACAGGGTGGCCCGCAGCCGGGGCAAGGGTACGCCCCTTTTTCAATCGAGGTGGGCGAGTGCCATGTCTCCAGTTGTCCTTCACATTGTAATCGTCAATGAACTTTCAGCGTCAACCAGGGTTGTCGCTGCGCTCAAACCCTGGCTACTGGCTGCCATCCCTTTTCGGGATGAAAACCTTGAGGTCGCATCCCGAAAAGCGCCATCTTTGTCAGGAGGAGCCTCCGGAAACTTAACAGCTTGGCCTTGCTCCTCTCAATACGGGAAATTCTAAATTGGCCGCCCGTTTAGCCAATGGCGCCGAACGCCTCGCGCTGTTTTTGGCGGGCGTCTTCCTTGCAGGCGTTGATGAGGGGATCCATCTGGCCGGTGAGAATTTGGTCGAGCTTGTAAATGGTGAAGTTGATGCGGTGATCGGTGATGCGATTTTCCGAGAAATTATACGTGCGGATGCGCTGGCTGCGATCGCCGGAGCCCACCTGGCTCTTCCGTTCGGCCGATCGCTTGGCGTCTTCCAACTGCTGCATGTGCTCGTAAATGCGGGTCTTGAGCACGCGGAGGGCCTTGGCGCGATTTTTGTGCTGGCTTTTTTCGTCCTGGCAGGTGACCACGATGTTGGTCTCCAGGTGCGTGAGCCGAATCGCCGAGGCCGTTTTGTTGACGTGCTGCCCACCCGGCCCGCTGGCGTGGTAAATGTCTTCGCGATAGTCTTCGCGGTTCAGCTCCACTTCCACGTCTTCTGGCTCGGGCAGCACGGCCACGGTGGCGGCCGAGGTGTGAATGCGGCCCTTGGCCTCGGTCTCGGGCACGCGCTGCACGCGATGCCCGCCGCTTTCGTATTGCAGCGTGCGGTAGGCGCCTTCGCCTTCAATGCCGAGGATCACTTCCTTGAAACCGCCCATTTCGGTGGGGTGCAGTTCCAGAATTTCGACCTTCCAGCCCTGGTCTTCGCAGTACTTGCGATACATCTGGTAGAGATCGCGGGCGAACAGGGCTCCTTCGTCGCCGCCCACGCCGGCGCGAATTTCCATCACGCAGCGGAGACGGGTCGCATCTTCGCCGCCGGCGGTCAGGTCGATCAGATCGTCGAACGCTTCTTCTTGCTGGCGGCGAAGATCGGGAATCTCGGCCTCGGCCAGCTCCCGCATTTCCTCGTCCTCGCTTTTGGCCAGAATGCGGGCTTCCGAAATCTGCTGGTTGATGTTCTTGAAATCGCGATACCGCGACGCCAGCTTCGCCAAACTACCCCGTTCGCGGGCCACGGCCGCCATGCGGCTGGGGTTTTGAGCCAACTCGGGATCGTGGAGCGCCCTTTCGAGCTGTTCGAATCGAGCCAACGTTTGTTCAAGCATTTCGCGCATAGACTTACCTCGCCGGGCGCTTTTTGAAACCAATTCGGCCGCGGTTTTCTTGCCGTGCCACGCCAGAAAGCGTGCAAAAGAAACCGAGCCCCAGCCGCAAGGGCCACCAGAACCGATAGCTTTCCCTCCGCCCCCCACTTGCAGGGCCTTGGCTCCGGGAACGCCAGCGGTAACAGAACGGCCGCTGCCAGGGTTGCAATAACACACTGGCAGCGGCGCAATTGTACGAAGCCGCCGCTGAAGTTGGCTACGGCACGTTGGCGCGCAACCGGGTGGCGGCAGCGAAGAAGGAGGCGCGGCCCGCTACGATTCGGCCGAAGTGTCGGCGGTTTCCGCCACGGTTTCGGCGCCTTCGGCCTTGCCTTTGCCCTTTTTGCCCCGGGTCAGGCTGGCATAGCCGCCGCTGAACTTCTTCTGGAATTTTTCAATGCGGCCCGCCGCGTCCACGTATTTGAGCTTGCCCGTGTAAAACGGATGGCAAGCGCTGCAAATATCGACTTTCAGCTCGGGCACCGTGCTCCGCGTTTGAAACGTGCTGCCGCAGCCGCACTTCACGGTTGTTTCCATGTACTTGGGATGGATGTCGCTTTTCATGGCTATCTTTCGGTCTACGATCAGTTTACGAACGGCATCTATTCTGATCTCTCGTCCACTCCACTTTCCCCGCGAGGGGGCCGAGGACGTAAACCCTTAAGTCTACCGGCCCGCCCGCCGCAGACAAGGGTAGTGCGCGCCCTTTCGCGTGGAATGCGAGCCTCGCCGCCTCTAAAGCCACCAGCCCCACCCCGCACCAGAGCCCCTACTCCACCAGGCTCTTCGCCGTCGAAACCACGTTCTCCACGGTAAAACCAAACCGCTTCATTACGTCGTTCAGGGCGCCCGAAGCGCCAAAACCGTGCATGCCAATGAACTTGCCGCCGGTCCCCAAATAGCGCTCCCAACCTTGCTCCACGCCGGCCTCCACGGCCACGCGGGCCGTGATTTCCGGCGGCAGCACGCTGTTGCGATAGGCTTCGTCCTGGGCTTCGAACAGTTCCCAGCAGGGCATGCTCACCACGCGGGCAGCGATGCCTTCCTTCGCCAGTGCCTCGAACGCGCTCACGCACAGCGAAAGCTCGCTGCCGGTGCCCATGAGAATAACCTTCGGCTTGTCGCTATCGCACAACACATAGGCCCCCTGGGCCACACCCTGAGCGGAAGCGTACTTGCCGCGATCGAGCGTCGGCAGGTTCTGGCGCGTGAGCACAAACGCCGTGGGATGATTCTGAATCGGCATCACGGCCCGATACGCTTCGGCCACCTCATTGGCGTCGCCGGGCCGCATCACCTGCAGGTCGGGAATGGCTCGCAGCGCCGCCAGGTGTTCCACCGGCTGATGCGTGGGACCATCTTCGCCCAGCCCAATCGAGTCGTGCGTGAAGATATAGATGACGGGCACCCGCATCAGCGAAGCCAGCCGAATGGCTGGCCGCATGTAGTCGCTGAACACCAAGAAGGTGCCGCCGTAAGGCCGCAAGCCCGAGAGCACCATGCCATTCATGGCCGAGCCCATGCCGTGCTCGCGAATCCCAAAGTGGAAGTTCCTCCCCGCATGATTGTCGGCGGCAAAGCTGCCATTGGCCGCATCGAAGCTCAGGTGCGTGTTGTTCGATGGCGCCAAGTCGGCGGAGCCGCCCAGCATCCAGGGAATATTCGCGGCCACGGCGTTGAGCACTTTGCCCGACGACGACCGCGTGGCCATGCCCTTGGCGTCGGTGGGAAAGGTGGGAATATCCTTATCCCAGCCTGTTGGCAGTTGGTAATCGTGAATCAAATCCAGCTCCGCGGCCAACTCGGCGTGCTGCTTGCCGTATTGGTCGCGCATGTTTTGCCAAGCCGCGTACGCCTCGGCCCCGCGCTTGCCGATCGTGCTGGCGAAGTTCTCGCGAACCTCGTCGGGTACGTAAAACGTCTTATCCTTGGGCCAGCCGTAGGCTTCCTTGGTCAGGGCCACTTCTTCGGCCCCCAGCGGAGACCCGTGGGCTTCGTGGCTGTCTTGCTTGTGCGGCGAACCCCACCCAATATGGCTCCGCACAATGATCAGCGTGGGCCGATCATCGGTGGCCAAAAACGACTTGTAGGCGGCCCGCAGGGCGTCCAAATCGTTGGCGTCGCCCACCTTCACCACGTGCCAGCCATACGCCAAGAATCGGGCACCCACGTCTTCATTGAAGGCCAGCGAGGTATCGCCCTCGATCGTGATGTGGTTGTCGTCGTAAATCCAGCAGAGGTTGCCCAGTTTAAGATGGCCGGCCAGCGAAGCGGCTTCCGAAGCAATGCCTTCCATCATGTCGCCGTCGCTGCACAAGGCGTACACGTTGTAGTCGAACAGGTCGAAACCGGCCTGGTTGTAGCGTTTGGCCAACCAGGCTTCGGCAATCGCAAAGCCCACGCTGTTGCCCACGCCCTGCCCCAGCGGACCGGTGGTGGTTTCCACGCCGGTCGTGTGGTGATATTCCGGGTGGCCCGGCGTGGCGCTCCCCAGTTGGCGGAAATGCTTCAAGTCGTCGATGGCGAGGGCCGGCTTGCCGGTGAGCTTGCCGTGTTCATCCACGCCCTGGATGCCGGCCAGGTGAATCAGCGAATATAAGAGCATGCTGGCATGGCCGCACGACAAGATGAACCGATCCCGCCCTGGCCAGGTAGGCTGGGCCGGATCGTACTTGAGGAACTCGCTCCACAGCGTATAGGCCACGGGCGCCAAGGCCATCGGCGTGCCTGGGTGGCCGCTGTTGGCTGCCTGCACGCCGTCCATCGATAGCGTGCGAATGGTGTTAATCGCCAACTGCTGCAGGTCGGTGGTCGAGGCAGAGGTCGCCATGCAAGAAATCTCTCGTGGGATAGGTCTGGCCAAGGCATGGCGGCAGCGGAGCTCGCATACGGGGAGGAGCAGGGGCCAACAAGGTACAGCCCCCCACCTTCCCGGCGAATGTCCACAACCACCGGCCAACAGCCCGATCAAGCGGAATTGCCGACAGGTATTAAACTTCGCGTTTTTGCAACATTTCGAGTGTAGAGTTGGGAGCCCAGACCGTCAAATGCCCCCCAATCCACCCCGGCTGGTAGCTCGGGCACCGACCCCGCCACGCTCGACGCGCCGCCTGGCTGGGTCTGGGGGTCGTACTTGTTGCCGTACATGGATCAGCTCCCGCTGGCCGACCAACTCGACCGCGGCCTGCCGTGCTGGCACCCGACCAATGCCCCGCTGGTTCGCACCGAGATTCCGGTCTTTATCAATCCGGCGGCGCCCAACCAGGGAACCATTCAGGTTAAGAATGGCTCCGGCCAGGTTCTTGCCACCTTCGGACGCTCGCACTACGTGGCCAACTCGGGCCATGATGAAGGCTGGGCCTATGACCTGGCGGTGGTGTATTGGCCGGGCTGCCGACAATATCCTGAAGCGACCAACCCTCAGACTCCGCGGCTAATCAAGCTGCTCTATACGGCCTGCAACACGAAGAGCGAGCCGCGGCTGACGGAGTTTGAGCAGCAGTTCAACGCCGTGCGGCAAACATCGGCGCTGTCGCCTGCCGAAGAACAGGCATTCACGGCAATTATCGATCTGGCCCGGCAAGGCAACTGGGGTCAGGCCCAGGACCAGTGCTATGCGTTTGCGCGGGATCAGGTGCGGTGAGGATGATTCACGGCCTGATACACGCGACCCTTGCTGCTCGTCGCTGCTATCACCAAGATCCTTCTGGCTTGTGTGTGCTCGACGAGTAAGCTATTGGCTGGAATGCCAAGTGCCGACGACAATTGACGGAGGGGCCTGGCAATGCGAGCCGCATTGTGGCAGGCGGAATGCCTGCCCTACCTCTACTACACCGACCTCGGCGGCTCGTACACGGTGCGGACGATGATCACCATGTCGCCGTCCTCGATCACCCGCTGGCGGCAAGACCTGCTCTCCAGCGTGCCCGCGCAATTACAAGCCCGCAGCCGCTTCGTGGTGAAACCCTACCCCACCCGCTCGGCAGCGGTGATTGGAGCGGCTGCGCCGTAAAGGCAACATGGACTTTGGGCAGTGTGGCAGGCAAGAATGCCTAGCTAGTGCGCGTCCGGAAACGCGTTCGGCTCGTAAAAAATCGGCGGTTTTTT
>CAYUMU010000099.1:0-22800 GCA_964445985.1 uncultured Pirellulales bacterium
TCGTTACATCTCAATCCTCCTCTCCCAGGCTTACCTGGACGCAATGGCACGCCCTTCGCTGGGGTTCAGGGGCGTGCCCCCCGGCCCGCGTTAAGGGAGATCCGCCGCACTCGCCGGTGTTTCTGTCTCCTCTGGCGACTCTGAATCCTCCGTCGATTCGAACTCATAGACCTCAGGCGGGGGCGGCTCGGCGCGCTTTCGGTCGGCTTCCGCTTCTGCTGTGTTGCCAAGCTTGTCGTACGATTCGGCACGCAATAAGTACAGGTCGCTCACGTAACGGTCTTGGGTTATCTTTAACTCGATGGATTCAGAGAAATCTTTGATGGCCCGAGGGTGGTCGCCAGCGTTCGCATGAAGCTTTCCTCGCGACTCCAAGAAAGTCGAGCGAGCGTAGGGAGGAATATGCTTCAGACCTTCGGTGTATTCTGCAATCGCCAAGTTGGTCTCGCCTGTTTTCTCAAAGAACTTGGCTCGCCAAACGTAAGCTTCTGGGTTCGTGGGATCCAATCGAACAGCATCGTCTAATTCGGTGCGTGCTCCAGTGAAGTTTTCGTCAAACAAGCGCATGGCCCCTATATTGACCGCGATGGCCGATCCGATATTGGGCGGTGGAACCAGCACCTTGCGAAGCTTCAACAAGAGCCGGTATTCGATATCTTCAAAGCCCTTCCATCGATGGCCGGATGAACCATCGGCCAGGAAACAGTTATCGCATTCCCAGCACAAGCTCGTCTCCAGAACTAAATCTTCATCCGAATAGAATCGCAGCGCATAGACGGGATTGTGACACAACGAACCCCCGATCTCAAAATTGCACGACCGCCAAATGGCGGCCAGTTCCTCAGCCTTGGCTCCCGTTAACTCGCATTGATCGAGAATCGGCGCGAAGTTTTCGTAAGGATAGATGGGGAACCTCGGCTCCGGAACATCGTCATCGGGGTCGCCCACCACAAAGATTTCCGCGCGCGTGACTGTGGGCAGCCCTGTCGTTTGACGAACCTTGGCCGCTTCCCATCGTTCTTCTGGCGTTCCCGAACATCCCGCAGCCAGTAGAATCAACACCAGCGAAAGCCGCGCATCGCGGTGCAAGAACTGCATGATTGTCTTCCCCAACAGATGTGAGCGAGCGATGCCCGAAGTGCGCCTGATTCGGCGTGGTGGCAACATCAACATCGCCGATGGCGATAGAATTGGCAACTATTTTTCGGGTCGAGTGGCGCGCCCTGAGGTACGAAGGGCGCGGTTGAGGGTTGGAGGCCGGGGAGACTTTGCGATGGGCAGCGAGGTTGAAGCGTAGGATACGGGAGTGGGCGGCGGATGAGCGGTGCTTGGCCCGGCAACAGCGGAAACAACGACCAATCCTCTCTCCCCAAAAAAAACGGCCCCTTTCAAAAAATACGTATAGGTAACGCACAGCATTTCTGGCAAACTACACCCTGACACATATCGCACATCAAATCACAAATCACACACTTCTCTCAACTCCATATGCCGGGTGCCATGCTTACGCCCGTGGCGTAAGCATGTAGAACTGCGCAACCCCTCAGCAGAGGTAGGGTACGCACCCCGTGCGTACCTTTCGGGTGGCCGATCGCCCAACCGCCGCGGTTGCACACGCGTTTCGCCGATCAAGAGGCAACGTCAAACGATCGGCCGCGCGAACGGTATGCAGAGGGCTGCATCCCATTACTTGACTCATTTTTAGCCGGGCGGGGCATATTGCCGTTCGCTGAGGTCGTCGTCTTCCAGCAGCTTGAGAGCGCGGATTTTTTCGCCGTTCTCGGAGTTGTAGATGATGAACTCCGGGCCGCCCACGAGGAACGTCTTGCTATCCGGCGAAAAACCAATCATGTGGCTCAACCTGGCGAACTTGATTTTGGCGATTTCCTTGCCCGTGTGCATGTCGTAGAAACGCACATCGGGCTTATCTTCTGGATCGGAGCCCGATTGGATCGCCAGACGGCGGTTGTCGGGACTGACAATGACGCGGTTGCCCGTCTTAGGATGGGTCTTTGCTCCGGTGGTCATTTTTCCCGACTCGAGATCCCCAATCGTGATCTCGCCTTCACCGTAGGGAATCGCGGCGAATCGGCTGCCGTCATGCGTCCACGCCGTACCCCAAATATGCTTTAAATCATGCGGAATACTTCGAACGACGCGGCCAGATTCAAGATCGATCAGCCTGGCCTTCGTTGGTTCAAAAGACGCCAACGCTACTTTTGAAGTGTAACGAAGATAGTCTCCGACTGTTGGATCGATCCTTCCTATCTCGCGCCCGTCGCCCGTGTTGTAGAGCATGGCGACTCCGCTACCGAAATGAACGAAACTGCGCCCGTCAGCTGAAAAATACAACGAGTTTCGAACGCGATCAGGATAGCTGTTCTCGTCGAGCTTTGCCTTGACAAGTTGACGACCTGTAAATGTTTCCCAGACAGCGAAGTCGAACGAACCGGCGATTCCGAGCGGCCAGGTTTCCCCCGTGCTAGTTATTTCCATTTTGCCCCACTCGGGCTTGATTTTACTGGGCCGTTGGCTGAACGTAACGATGAGCCTTCCATTGGGGCTGAATTCACCAGCCACTTGGTTTTCGAAGCTATCCCGCCTCCGGCCCGTTCCCAGGTTCCAGAGAATGGTGCGCGTGTCTTTCGATACGTACCAGACCATCGGCCCGGGGCCTTGCCAGGAGCTGCTGAGGGCATGGTTGCCGTCGGGACTGAACTGGACGGCGTAAATCCGCTCCTTGTGCCCTTTCATCCGGTGGAGCAGTTCGCCGTCGGTGGCGTCCCACAGGCAAATGTCGTAACCGATGTGTCCCAGTATCCGTTTGCCGTCGTAGTCCCAACGCCGGCTGGGCCGTTCGATGCTCTGCTTCCATTGCGTTGGCTCGTCGGGAATTGGTTCGCTTGACATCGCTTGGCTAAATGCGCCGATGCACAAGAAAAGTCCGGCGATGCCCAAGCCGAACAGCGAAGCGCGCCTTCGCCTCCCTCTTTCACGCGGGCGGCCTACGGTGTGTCCAGCCATTGAATCAACTCCTCGAGTTGGAATTTGATCGCGTTTGCGGCATTTGTATTAGAGGGGGGGTAAATCACCGAAACCGAATCGGTGGACCTTGCGCTTGAGGAAAATTTCCTTGATCCGAGCATATCGCCAGTGTGAATGGACGTCGAACTCAAAGCCGAACATGATTCTGCTTTGAAGGTCGAGGTCAAAGGGCGCTTCGCGGGTGGACCAAGTCTCATCGCTTTTTACGACCGGTGTACCGACCCGTAAGCGGTATGCCACGTGGGGGTGCAAGCTTAACGGCCCACGAGCACTGGCGTTCTCCCGCTGCCACCACGCCCTTCGCTGAGGCTCAGGGTGCGTGCCACCCACTCCAAACTCCCCACTCCTTCCTACTTCTTCCCACACCGCTGCTGCGTGATTTCCAGCGCCTTCACCAGCCCTCGGGCTTTATTCAGCGTTTCTTCGTACTCGCTGCTGGGGATGCTGTCGGCCACGATGCCGGCGCCGGCTTGCACGTAGGCGTGGTCGCCTTGCACCACGATGGTGCGCAGGGCGATGCAGGTATCCATGTTGCCGTT
The DNA here is from genome assembly GCA_964445985.1 of uncultured Pirellulales bacterium. Taxonomy (GTDB): domain Bacteria; phylum Planctomycetota; class Planctomycetia; order Pirellulales; family S012-138; genus CAYUMU01. The sequence goes on from CAYUMU010000099.1 coordinate 3,585, forward strand.
GAAGTCGATGTAGCCCACCGCTCCCGCGTAAGGGCCGCGGCGGTGGGGTTCGAGTTCGTCGATGATTTGCATGGCTCGCACCTTGGGGGCGCCGGAGACGGTGCCCACCGGCAGGCAAGCCCTCAGGGCGTCGAAGGCGGTGCGGCCCTCGGCGAGCTGTCCATGGACGTTGGACGTGATGTGCATCACGTGGCTGTAGCGTTCGATGGTCATCACGTCGGAGAGTTCCACCGTGCCGTACCTGGCAATCCGGCCAATGTCGTTGCGGCCCAGGTCCACCAGCATCACGTGTTCGGCCCGTTCCTTGGGGTCGGTGAGAAGTTCATCGGCCAGGCGGGCGTCTTCTTCGTCGGTGGCGCCGCGGGGGCGGGTGCCGGCCAGGGGTCGGGTAATCGCGATGCCATCGATCACGCGGACCATGATTTCCGGCGAGCTGCCGACCAGCGTGACGCTGGGCGTGCGCAGGTAGAACATAAAGGGGCTGGGGTTCACCACCCGCAGCGTGCGGTAGATTTCCAGGGCGGGAGCGGTGATGGTGGTTTCCAACCGCTGGCTGAGGACCACCTGGAAGATATCGCCGGCGCGGATGTATTCCAGGCAGCGTTCGACGGCGGCCTCGAAGTCTTCGCGGCGAAAGTTGGAACGGACCTCGAGCTGGCCTGGCAGGGGGTCGCCGATATCGGCGGAAGCCAGCTTGGGCTCGGGCTGTTCGAGCATGGCCACCAGGGAATCGACCCGGTCGCATGCCGTGCGATACGCGGCATCGGCATCGGGCGCGGCGTCGCCATCCACGGGCGCCAGGGCAATGGCGTACAGCGTTTTGTGGATGTGGTCGAAGACGATCATCGAGCGAAACAGGGCGAACGCCATGTCGGGCAGCCCTCGATCGTCGGCGGGCGGGTTGGGCAGGTTTTCCACATAACGCACGGTATCGTACCCGGCGTAGCCCACCGCCCCGCCGCAAAAAGGGGGCAAGCCCGGCAGGGTGACTGCCCTGGGCTGGTGGACGATGGCTTCAAGCTCGGCGAGGGGATCGGCCGATTCAAACTCGGTGGTTTCGGTGCTGCCGTCGGGGTGGTACTTGATGCGGCGGACCCAATGCCCTTGGGCTTCGATCAATTCTTCGGGATCGGCGGTGAGGAAGCTGTACCGGCCGACGCGTTCGCCGCCGACCACGCTTTCGAACAGGCAGCCGCACGAACCGCGGTCAATTTTGGCGAAGGCCGAAACCGGGGTGTGGGTGTCGGAAAGGAGTCGGCGATAGACCGGAATCAGGTTGGCCTGTTTGGCCAACTGCCGGAAGGTGGCAAGATCGGGAAGGTGCATGACGGCTTTCGGCTGCTATTTCTGTTTCGCCTGATTTGCCACGGCGGCCGCGGCGGCGGCCACGGCATCGGCGTCGCCCAGGTATCCACGCGATACCACGGCGAGGCTGTCATCGAACTCGTAGACCAGCGGAATGCCGGTCGGAATGTTGAGCTCGGTGATTTCCTCGTCCGAAACTTCATCGAGATGCTTCACCAGCGACCGCAGGCTGTTGCCGTGGGCCACGATCAGCACGTTTTGGCCGGCGTTGAGGTGCGGCACGATTTCGTTCTGCCAGTAGGGGAGCACCCGAGCGAGGGTGATCTTGAGCGACTCGGTGGCGGGCAGTTCTTCGGGCGAGAGCCCCTTGTAGCGGGGATCGTGGCTGGGGTGCCGTTCATCGTTCACATCGAGCGGCGGGGGGCAGATATCGTAGCCGCGGCGCCAGAGGTGCACTTGTTCCAGGCCGTGCTTCTCGGCGGTTTCGGCCTTGTTGAGGCCTTGCAGGGCGCCGTAATGGCGCTCGTTGAGTTGCCAGGCCCTGGTGACGGGGACCCACATGCGGTCCATTTCGTCCATGGCGATCCAAAGCGTGCGGATAGCGCGCTTGAGCACCGAAGTGTAGGCGACTTCGAAATCGATGCCGGCTTCGCGGAGCAACACGCCGGCCTCGCGGGCTTCTTGGCGTCCGAGCTCGGAGAGATCGACATCGATCCAGCCGGTGAAGCGGTTATCCACGTTCCAGGTGCTTTGTCCGTGACGAAGCAGAATCATCTTGGAAGCCATGACGTTGGTTCTCAACGGTTGCGAGTAAGGGCGGGTTGATCGAGTTTGGGTTTGGCGGCTGGCGACCCGAGGTTGGGAAACTGCGAAACGGCCCCCGCCGACGCCTCTTCGCCAGCGGAGCTTGATGTTGACCCCTGGCCCGGCGGTTCGTCAAGTCATCGGGGGCTCTGCCGGCCGGAAAAACCGCGCTGCCCTGCCAGCCACAGCAATTCTTGGGCAATGCCATCGGCCAGGCTGGCCTGTTGCAGGGCGGGGGGAACCACCTGCCAGGCGTAGGTTTCGACTTCGAAGTGCTGGCACTCGCCTGGCCGCAGGGCGCGCAGGGTTTCGCCAATGGCCGCCTGGGTGGTGCCCAATCGGCCGAAGCTCCGCAAATAAATGGGCACGTGAAAATGCACCCGCACTTCGTCCACCGTATTATCGAGGCACTCCTGGGGCCACAGCGCGACCAACGCCGTATCCAGGTCTTGGTGAAACTGCTTTTCCTCCCCGCGGCGGATCACGCTTTGATGCAAATAGCGGGCTTCCGCGAAGGTTTCCAACTGCACAATGGTTTCCATTCGCTCCAACCCGCCCCGCCCGGCAAAGTTCGCGCAAATGGCCGCCGAAATTTGCATTTTGCCGATGGCGATGCCTGCCTGGCGATAACGGTTCAAGACCGCGGCCGGGTCTTCGAACATCACCGCGTGGTGGCAAATATCGTGGCAAACCCTGAGGTAGCGGGCGATCATCGCCGAGTCGCGGCCTGGGAACAAATGGTCGGTAAAGAACCTCGCCACGTCTTCACTTTGCTGCAACACGCAGCCTGGCTCGGGTTCCAGGCAAACGTAGATCAACCGGCCGGTTTGCTGCTCCAGCGTTGCCAATGCCTCGGCCACCTTCGCCAGTTCGGCCGCGGCGGTGGTTAAAAAGGCTTCGCTCGGCGCGGGCTCGCCCCAGGCCAGCGGCAGGGTGGAAATACTCCCTTCCACGCCCGGCGGCAGCAGGCGGTGCAGAATTTGGACCAGGGCCAGCGTGTATTCGCGCCGCGCGGCCTCACCCCAGGGCGGCAAGTAGACCGCATGCTTGACCACTTCCTGATGGAAGTCGCCGTAGGGAAAACCGTTGAAGGTGTAGGGGACCAGGCCGGACTCGTTAAGCCAGCGGGCGAAGCTTTCCAACTCGGCCGGCTGCTCTAATAACTCGTGGGCGGAGCCAGCCGAAAGCCACAGGCCGACGCCCATTTGCCCCGTGGGGGCGACCCGTTGCTTGACCGCCACGGCGTGCCGCGCCAGGTTGGCGCGGGTTTGCTCCAGATTGGCGCCGGCATGCACGTTGGTGCAATACCCCAGCGGCGCGGTGGACGAAAGCAGCGGTTGAGGGGTGGTGGTATCTGCCATTCGCAAGCGACTGGGGCGCGGATCAACCGCGAATGGAGGTGGAGGGAACCCGCGTCTCGGCCGATTTGCCGAGATGCCGGCAGGTAAAAACTATCTCGCGGCTTGAGCGGCGATCTGCTCCTCAATCCAGGCTTCCAACTCGTCCCAGTCCACGGGCGGCAGCTTGGAAAGGTCGGGCCGCAACCGCATGGCTTCACGCAGGTACACGTGTTCGATCTCGTGGGTAGGCTTGTCGGTATTCCAGTGAATCAGCACCCGCACACAGCGGGGAAGGGAGCCCGGCACCGAGATTTCGTGCGTGCATAAAAGCCCGATGTCGAGCCAGCCCAACTGCCGGGCCGCCAGGGCGGGAAACTCGGCGTTGAGGTCGGCCGTGGTGGTAAAGATGGCGCTTGCCACGTCTTTGCAATCGATGCCGTTGCGGCGAATGATCAGGGCCAGCATCTGCCGGGTTGCCTGGAGGATTTCCTCCCGATCATTCCGCTCCACCGTGGTTGCACCACGCACGCCACGACAAACCACCATCCGTTGCTGATTCTCCACGTCTTCATTTTTGCGGTTGCGCGCACCGGGGCCGCTGCTTGCCTGCCGCGACATGCGCTCTTAGCTCGGCAATGCCAAACAGAGGCGGAGCGGCAGACAACAAGGCGATCGGCGCCCTAGGTCGGGGGACGAATCGGACCATTCCTGTTATACTTCGCCGAGCAACCTACGGCCAGCGACTGGTGGCTGGTTGCTGGTGGCTAGTTGCTGGTGGCTAGTTGCTGGTTGTTGGTTGCTGGTTGCTGGTTGCTGGCCACCTGCTGCGACCGATTGCCGCAGGGGTAACCGCGGTTGGCCGTTGCCGCGTACAATAGTTTCTTGTTCGTTAACATCTCTGCAAGCTGCAAAGAACTTTAATGCCTCAGCGTCTGTTTGCGGTTTACCCGCGTTAAGGTCACACCAAATATCATAGCGCAGGACCTAAACCCATTCACCACCAGCTACCAACCACCCGCCTCCAGCTACCAGCCCCCAGCCCTTGGCTGGCGGCGTATGCCCTGGCCCAGCGGGAGTTCGTGCGGTTCATTCGGCAGCCCAACCGGGTGATGGGCGCGGTGGGACAGCCGCTGCTGTTCTGGCTGTTTTTTGGGGCCGGTTTCCACCAGTCGCTGCAGATTCCGGGCGACGCCAACCAGAACTATCTGGAATACTACTTTCCCGGCACGTTGGTGCTCATTTTGCTGTTCACCGCGATCTTCACCACCATTTCGGTGATTGAAGACCGCCGCGAGGGCTTTATGCAGTCGGTGCTGGTTTCGCCCGCCCCGCGTTGGGCCATGGTGTTGGGCAAGCTTTCCGGCGCCACCGCCATTGCCGTGGCCCAGGCCACGCTGTTTTTGCTGTTGGCGCTCACGATTGGCGTGACTCCCCCCTGGTGGGCCTGGCTGGCGCTCGTTGGCTTTCTTACCCTCACGGCCTACGCCCTGACGGGGCTGGGCTTCATACTTGCCTGGCGGATGGACTCGGTGCAGGGCTTTCACGCGGTGATGAGCCTGTTCTTGCTGCCGATGTGGATGCTGTCGGGGGCCTTTTTTCCCAATCCGGCTGGCTGGCTGGCGGCGATTACCTCGGCCAACCCTTTAACCTACGCGGTGGCAGGCGTGCGGCGGTTGCTGTATATCGACAGCGCCTCGGCCCTGCCCCCTGACCTGCCTTCGTTGCCGCTGAGCCTGGGCGTCACCCTGGCGTTCGCCGCGGTTATGTTTGCCGTGAGCTGTCGCGTGGCGGCTTCGCGGACCACTGGAGATATGCTATGAGCACGCTTGCTAAAGTTTGGGTAACGATCTTCGTGCTGGCCATCGGCGTGTACGGCGGCTACTTGATCTGGAAGATGCAGCCCGAGCCGACGACGCCGACTCCCCTCGCGCAGCAGATCCCCGGATTTGAGGTCGGCGATTTCACCCTCACCGAACGCTCCGGCAAGGAGTTCCACGCCAAAGACATGCAAGGCAAAATCTGGGTTGCCAGCTTCTTCTTTGCCGATTGCCCCGGAGCCTGCGTCATCCTCAACAACACCATCGCGGGCCTGCTCAAGAACGAGCTCGCCGACCTGCCAGTCGAGTTTGTCAGCATTACGGTCGATCCGCAAAAAGATACGATGTCGCGACTCCGCGAGTACGCCGGCCATTACATGGGCGGAAAAATCGACCCCAGCCGGTGGCTGTTCCTCACCGATCCCGACGGCAAGCTGGACCACATCAAAGACATTTCAGGCAATTTCAAGCTGGCCTTTGCGCAAACAGTACACTCCGACCGTATGATCCTGATCGACCAGAACGGCGTGGTGCAGGGCTACTACCAAGGTGGGTTTCCCGAAGACATGGAACGGATGAAACGCAAGGTGACCGAGCTGGTGGAGAACCCGCCGACGCCCCAGGCTAAAACGGCCAATCAACCTGCCGACGCCAAAACACCTGCCGAGGCAAGTACGCCCGTCGCGGCCCCCGCCAACTAGAACCCGTCTTCCAGTAATTGTTTGGCGGCCGTTGCCGCTTTCATTCCGCTCGTTGTTCGCCAGCCTAGAAAGACCCAGACCGTGGTTGCCGTGAAGCACGATGCCCCACCCGCCATTGAGCGCCGGCTCGCAAGATTGCGACGGACGCCTCACCATGCCCGTTGCCGAGGGGGGTTCACGCTGGGTGAACTGTTGGCCGTGCTGCTGTTGCTAGGGCTGGTCGTCGCCACGGTGTTTGTGGCCCCGCAATACAAGTTGTACCTGCCCGACGTGAATGCCACGCTCAACGGCGTGGCCCTGGTGCTGCTGCTGGCGGGCTATGTGCAAATCAAGCGCCGCCGCGAAGGTTCGCACAAGGCGCTCATGCTGGCGGCTTTCGCGACTTCAGTGTTGTTTCTGACCACGTATTTGATTCACCACTATTTCGCCGGCAGCCGGAAGTTTGGCGGCACGGGGGCCATTTGGTGGGTGTATATCACGATCCTGGTGACCCACATTGCGCTGGCGGCGATCGTGCCGTTTCTGGCGATCCGCGTCATCTGGCTAGGTCTGACCGAGCAAAGGTCCAAGCACCGCCGCCTGGCCCGGTGGACCTTGCCGATCTGGCTTTACGTCTCGGTGACCGGCGTGGTAGTTTATTGGATGTTGTACCATGCGTATCCCCCGGCGCCGGCAGTTGACCCGCAGGGCTCTGAACAACAAGGCGTTGAACAAGCGGGGATGCGCCGTTTCGCGGAGGCACTTCCATCATGATTCGCAACCGAATTCGAGGCATCGGCCTCGCTGTGCTGTTCTTCGTGGGCTTCACGATGTTGTCGGCGTCGGTGGCGTCGGCCTGCCCCATGTGCGCCCAGGCCCTGGGCAATAGCTCCGGCGGCGGCGACCTGGTTTCCGGCTTTTTCTGGAGCATCGTCTTCATGATGTCAATGCCGTTCACCATTTTGGCTTCGCTGGGTTTGTACTTTTACCTGCAGGTGCGCCGCGCCAGGGCCGCCCAGGCGGCACTCGTTGCCCAGCAAGCGGCTGGTAGCGGAACGGCTAACGCCCACGACCCATCCCAGCCTGAGTCACCCGCCGATCAAGAATTGGTGGAAGTGTAGTTTGCCCCCCAGGCGTTTTCTGCATTGCCTGTTGAACCCACTTTTCCACTCGGCAAATTGTTTTCTGGGAGAGCAAGCAAGCCGTGCCTTCGTTGCGTTGCCCTATCTGTGGAGAGAACTGCACTCGGGAGAACCCCGCGTTCCCGTTCTGCAGTCCGCGTTGTCGCAAGATCGACCTCAGCCGTTGGCTGAACGAAGAGTATTCGTTTACCGATGACCCAGAGGAAGACCCGGAGTCGCATGAAGAACGGTACGACGACGAAGACGACGACTGGGCTTAGCGTCGGCCGAAGAATCACTTCCCGATTTCCTCGATAGACATGGAGGTCAAGTGCTATCTATCTCATTTGTATATAATCATCTCTTATAAGTAGCGCCGACCTGAATGAGAGCAGACGCGCCTCATACGTATTGAACCCCGCAGGGGTTTGCAGCCCGTAGCCGGCGGCCCGAGCGCAGCGACACCGCCGGAAAACCAACGAAAAATCCCCATCGACCCCGGCTAGGGGTCGCGGCAACGTCGGCGGCTGGTTCCACCCGGCTATCATCCTTCCAGGATGAATACAGAGATTATGATCCGCGAACCAGGGTTGTCGCTTCGCTCAAACCCTGGCTATAAGCTGATATCCCTAACGGGATAAAAACTTTGAGGCGCATGCCAGGAGATGTTCTTGGCGCAAGAAATGTGGCTTAGGATTGGGGATAAAACAACATCCCAAGGCATACGGCCCTCAATGCGCCAATCGAACCGATTTCCGCCGCAACTGGATCCCCGCCTGCGCGGGGATGACGCGCCTGCGCGGATGACGGTGACGCCCTAGTTCGAGATCTGTTCCATGCCAAAGTCGATCTTCAATTGCGGGTCTTTGGCGGCTTGCGGGTTCAACTCTTTGAACAGCATGCTGGGTTGAATGTCGCGATTGTGTTGGTACTTGTTGCTTTGGTACTCGGTGACTTCGCCGCGGATTTCGTGATAGAAAATCTGGCAGATCGGCACTCCGGCGTAGATTCGCACCGGCTGCACGGCGAACATTTCGAGCGTCCAGTAGCCGCAGAAGCCCACGTCGCCAAAGCCGGCGGTCACGTGCACGAACAGTCCCAGCCGGCCCACCGATGAGCGGCCTTCAATCTGGGGCACGAAGAAGTGCGTTTCGGTGCGTTCGGAGGTGCGGCCCAGGTAAAGCTGCTGGGGGTTGAGCACCAGCCCCTCGGGCGGAATTTCCAGCCGCCGCACGCGGTTGCTCTTGCGCATGTCGAGCACCACTTCTTCGTAAGTCAGCAGTTCTTTGTGCAGCGTGAGGTTGTAGCTGTTGGGGTTGAGGTTCTCGGCGGCGAAGGGCTCGATCACAATGTTGCGGCCCAACTGGTTCTGGATTTCGTGTCCGGAAAGAATCATGAAACGGTTCCTGACGCACCAGAATGGAATGGAGGAGAACGCCGCGTGCCGGTGGAAAAGGCCGGGAATCTATTTCTTGGCTGCCGCCTTGGGCGACGACCTGGTCTTAGTGCTCGATGCGGTTTTCTTGCTGGCCGGTTGAGGCTGTTTGGCTTGGCTCGAAGTGGCTTTGGCAGACGATGCTTTGGCCGCGGTAGCGCCCTGGGCTGCTGAATCTTTTTCGGTGACGCCCACCTTAGGGCAAATCGCGTTCATCAGGCAATCGCCGCAGCGCGGCTTGCGGGCCACGCAAATCCGGCGTCCGTGATGGATCATGCGGTGCGAGAAGTTCACCCATTCGTCTTCCGGCAGCACGGCGATCAGGTCTTGTTCGATCTTTTCTGGCTGGGTCGCGCGCGTGAGCCCCAGGCGTTTGCTCAGCCGGGCCACGTGGGTATCGACCACCACGCCCGAGGCAATTCCGTAGGCGGTGCCGAGCACCACGTTGGCCGTCTTGCGGCCCACGCCCGCTAGGCGAACCAGCGAGGGCAGATCGCGGGGCACTTCGCCGCCATGTTGCTCCACGAGGTCGCGGCAACAGGCTTTGATATTTTTGGCCTTGTTGCGAAAGAAGCCGGTGGATTGGATCTCGTGCTCCAACTCGGCCTGCGAGGCATTGGCCAAGGCCTCGGCGGTGGGGAACCTGGCAAACAGACCGGGTGTCACCATGTTCACGCGCTGATCGGTGCATTGGGCCGAGAGGATGGTGGCCACGAGCAACTGTAGAGGGCTGTTGTGCACCAAGGCGCATTCCGCGTCGGCGTAGCCTTCGGCCAACTTTTGCACAACTTCTTGTGCGTGGGCGGCAGCCTGACGCCGGGCGGAAGAAGATTTCATGGCAACCAGGCTGGAGAGCGAAAGGGCCGAAAATCGACGAGCACCAACGAGCCCAGCGGAGCCCGCACGATGAAGATCCCGTGAGGCGATTTTCTGGCAGCGGGACGAAGGTGTCAAGCAGATGGAGCCGACCGCGGGTCATGCGCTCCCCCTGCATCCGCGAAATGGGCGTCGTGATGAGGACCAGCCCGCCGCGTTCACACCGGGGGGCTTGGACGATCCCCTGCAAATTGCCCCGCCGCCCCGCCGGAGTTCTGTTGCATCAATCCGTTCTGATTCGTAACATGAGGGGCGGTAATACTTCCCAAGTGTACATCGACCAACCCGCCTGATGCGTGGCGGCGCCCGGTTTTCGCTGGGGCGCCTCATGCTTCCGCCCTGCTACACGCCACGAGGACACCATGCTTTCGGTCTTCGACACGAATCGCACGATGAGCCGGCGCGAGATGCTGCGAATTGGCGGCCTTGGTTTGGGAGGATTGTCGCTGTCGTCGCTGCTGGCAGCCCAGGCAGCGGCCAGCGTACGCAATCCGATTTTGAGCGGCAAGTCGGTCATCTTTGTGTTCCAGCAGGGCGGCCCCAGCCAGTTGGAAACCTTCGACCCCAAGCCCGATGCGGCCAGCGGCACGCGAACCGTAACAGGCACGGTGCAAACCTCGCTGCCCGGCGTGCTGTTCGGCGACACCATGCAGCAGTTGGCGCCGCTGGCCGACAAGCTGGCGATCGTTCGCTCGTTTCAAACCAATAACGGCGGCCATAACATTCAGCCGATTGTGGGACCCGACTCGCTCGATACCAACATTGGCGTGCATTACGCGCGGATGGCGGGCGCCACGCGGCCGTCGAGCGGCATGCCGACCAATGCCGTGTTGTTTCCCACCGCCGTGGCCAGCGACGTGGGCCGGCCTGGATCGCGGGGGAATTTGTCTTCCACCGGCACCTACGGCTCGGGCTATGCCCCGTTCACGCCCGGCGCCGAGGGCAACCTGCAAAAAGACATGCGGCTGAACCTGGCCCCCGAGCGGTTTTTTGACGATCGCCGACAACTGCTCAGCCAGCTCGACGTGATCAATCGCCGCATCGACGCCAACGGCATGCTCGACGCCATGGACGACTTTCAGCAGCAGGCGTATGAGTTGTTGTTGGGCGGCGGCGTATCTTCGGCCTTGGATTTGTCACTGGAAGATCCGCGGGTAGTGGAGCGGTACGACACCGCCCGCTATGTGCGCGGCCACAATTGGAGCAAATCGAACCGCGGCAAGCGGGGCTACTACACCGGCAGCGCCAAGACCATTGGCAAACTGCTGTTGATGGCCCGGCGGCTGTGCGAGGCGGGCTGCGGATTTGTGACCGTGCACGCCGATTACGAAGGCGTGTGGGACATGCACGCCGATGGCAACAATTTGAACATGGTGGAAGGCATGCAGGCGGTGGGGGAATCGTTCGACCACGCCCTGGCCGCCTTTATTCAAGACACCGAGGAACGGGGCCTGGCGGATAAGATTTTGCTGGTGGCCTGCGGCGAGATGGGCCGCACCCCGCGAGTCAACACGCGCGGCGGCCGCGACCACTGGGCCAAGCTGGCCCCGCTGCTAATGTATGGCGGCGGCATTTCGCCTGGGCAGGTGATTGGCCAATCGACGCGCGACGGCGCCGAGCCACACACCGACCCCATCGGCCCCAAGCACCTGATCGCTTCCATTCTGCAAACCCTGTTCAACCCAGGCGAGCTGCGGTTGGTGCCCAGCGTGCCCTCTCCGCTGAGCCAACTGGTGCAGGCCGAGCCGATTCCGGGCCTGGTTTGAAACCGGCTCGAGCCAATGACTCCCGCGCCCCTGGCGCGAGAACGCCGCGGGGACAGGGAAGCAGGGTTCTCGCGTGCTCGGTTCTCCGATCCACGGTTATGGATCAGCTTAATCCCCAAGGCCGCCGCCGGCAGAACCAGCCCAGGACAAAAACCCCGGGCAAAAACCGCCATGGCCTCCGGCCTCAAATTGTTCGCATCCCGCTAGTGGGACGGGCGAGAGAAAAGCGTTAAGCTGGGTGCACACGTCCTGGAGAATCCCAACGCCCCTCGCACCACCATTCCCGAGCAACCCCCAACCCCCAGCTACCAGCCCCCAACCCCTAGCCCCTCCTCATGCCGCCCGCGTCCCCGCTCCTCACGCCCGCCTTCCTCGCTCAGTTGGAGCGGTTGGAGCTGGTGACGCGCAAGGTATTCCGCGGCCGCATGAAGGGCGAGCGCCGCAGCAAGCGCAAGGGCCAGAGTGTCGAATTCGCCGATTTTCGCAATTACGTGCCGGGCGACGATCTGCGGTTCATCGATTGGAACACCTACGCCCGGCTCGATCGGCTGTTCTTGAAGATGTTCCTCGAGGAAGAGGATTTGCACTTCTACACGCTGATCGACGCCAGCCGTTCCATGGATTTCGGCACGCCCACCAAGCTGAACTACGCCAAGCAGCTGGCGGCCGCGCTGGGCTTCATTGGCCTGGCCCGCGCCGATCGCGTGCGGATCGAGTGCCTGGGCAAAGCGGGGCAGCGCCCCGGGCCGGCCCTCCGCGGCAGGGCCAGCGTCTGGCGAATGCTCAACTACCTCGATCAGATCGAGGCGGGCGACAGCGTGCCGCTGGCCGCCGGCGTGCGCGACTTTTGCCTCCGCAACAAAGGGCAAGGCGTGGTCGTGCTCATTTCCGACCTGATGGATAAAAACGGCTACGAAGAGGCCCTGCGCTACCTGGTGGCCCGGCAGATGGATACCTACGTGATTCAGGTGCTCTCGCACGAGGAACTGCACCCCGAACTGGTGGGCGACCTCAAGCTGGTCGATAGCGAAGACGGCGATATCGCCGAGATCACCGTGAGTGCCCCGCTGCTCAAACGCTACCAGGAAACGCTCGATGCCTTCGTGAACGGGGCCCGCGATTTTTGTGGGCGGCGAAACATGACCCACATCATGGCTCACAATCAGCTGCCAGCCGAGCAGTTGGTGGTGAATTACCTTCGCCGCCGGGGGCTCGTGCGCTAATGGGCGACGCAGCCAGTTTACTCGCTCCCTGGCAATGGATGGTGCTGGCCGCGCTGCCGGTGCTGATGGTGCTGCTGTACTTCCTCAAGCTGCGCCGCGAGCCGGTGGAAGTGCCCAGCACCTTCTTATGGAAGAAGTCGATCGATGACCTGCACGTGAACAGCCTTTGGCAGCGGCTCCGCCGCAGCCTGCTCTTGCTGTTGCAACTGCTCGTGCTGTTGTTGGCCATTTTGGCCCTGCTGCTTCCCTACTGGGGCGAAGGCACCGTGCAGGGCGAGCGCTACATTTTCTTGATCGACAACTCGGCCAGCATGTCCGCGAGCGATCTGCCCCCCAGCCGGCTCGATCAGGCCAAGGCCCAAGTGCTTAAATTCTTGGACGAGGAAAAACGCTCGCAAGACGTGGTGATGATCGTGAGCTTTGCCGACGGCGCGCGGGTCTGGCAAGAATTCACCACGGGCGACGCCGAACTGAAAGCGGCCCTGGGCCAGATTCAGCCGAGCAACCATCGCACCAATATCGACGACGCCCTCACCTACGCCGCCGGCCTGGCCAAAGCGGCCCGCGGCTCGGGCAGCGACAGCGACGAGCCGGCCGACAAACCGCTCCCGACCAAAATGTTCATCCTTTCCGATGGCAATTTCACGCCCCCCAGTTTTTCATTGGGCAGTCTCGAAGCCAGCTACGTGCCGCTGGGCGATAGCAAGGTTCGCAACCTGGGCATCGTGGCTTTTAGCGCCGGGCGGCCCGACGAGCGGTCCAGCGACCTGCGAATCTTCGGCCGGATTGAAAACCACGGCCCTCAAGACGAACAAGCCCTGGTCGAGCTGCGCGTGGACGGCCAGCCGGTCGATGTGAAGCAGGTGACCGTGCCTGCGGGCGGGGCCGAGAGCGTGGTGTTCACCCAAAAGCAGCTCGAAACGGCCGTGCTCGAACTTCGTTTGAATATCGAGGACGCCCTGGCCGCCGACAATCGAGCCTGGTCGGTCGTCAATCCGCCCCGCCGGGGCAAGGTGCTGCTGGTCACGCCCGGCAACCGCCCGCTGGAGTTCGCGCTGCAAACGGGCCGCGCGCAGTCGCTGGCCGATCTGCTGATCGAATCGCCCGAGTTTCTGCGAACCGAAGCCTACCAGGGCGGGGCATCGTCCGGCCTGTTCGACTTGATCATTTACGACCGCTGCTTGCCTCCGCCGGCCCAGCCGGGCGGCAACGCGTCGCAAGTGCCCACGCCGCTTCCGCAAGCCAACACCTGGTTCATTGGCGCGGTGCCCCAACAGGCCGACTGGGGCTGGAAGCCGGGCGCCACCTGGCCGGCGGTGGCAGTGGCCGGCCCTCAGATCATCGATCTGGAACGCACCCACCCCGTGATGCAATTGCTCGATGTCGAACGCACCCTGATTGCCGAAGCCACGCCGCTCACCCCCCCCACCGGATCGGTCACGTTGATCGACGCCGTGGCCCAGCGGCCGATCCCAGGCGGGGATCAAGTCGAGCGGGTGCAGGTTCCCATCTTCGCCATCGCGCCTCGCCAGGGCTACGAAGACGCCGTGCTCGGTTTCAGCCTGGTCGATGAACAAGGCCCCAACACCGATTGGTTCAAACGCCGCAGTTTTGCCGCCCTGGTGCTCAATATATTGCAGTACCTGGGGGGAGCCCAAAGCGTGGGAGCCGCCGAAAGCATCCGGCCGGGAGAGCGGGTCGAAATCCAAACCCCCACGGCCGCCGATACGCTGCAAGTGGTCACGCCCAGCGGCAAAACGGCGGAAGCGGCCCGAGCCCCCGGCAATGTATTTCGCTATTTGGGAACCGAAGAGTTGGGCGTTTACGAGGTTCGCGAGGGGGGGCAAGTGGTGGAGCGGTTTGCCGTAAACCTGTTTGACAGCCAGGAAAGCAACCTCAAGCCCAGGGCCGAACTCGATTTTGAGTGGAACAAAATTCGGGCTGAAACGGATACACGCCCTCAACCCCGCGATGGCTGGAAAAACTTGCTGTTCCTGGCCCTGCTGGTGCTGTTGATTGAGTGGTATATCTACAACCGTCGGGTATATTTGTAGCTTCGGCGGGGGGCGGCTCCCGGCCACCCCCTCGGTTGGCTGGAGCAAGCGGGTCCGCCCTCCCCCCAAAAATTTGGTGATAACGGCTTGGAATTTGCCGTTCCTTTCGGGATGCGTTAAGTCGCTGCTAACTAACACCTTTCACACTTTGTGCGGTCAATCAGCGTGAAGCTCGGCGCGGAAAGAAAATCGATGGCAAGCCAAACCAAGGCCAACACGTGGGAAGTTGAAGAATCGCCGCGCGAAGTCGAGCACTCGCTGAGCGGTGAAGGCGACGACGCAGCGTCAAAAAAGAAGAAAGTGCTCAACCGGATCGTCGAGAATCGGCTCATCAACAAGCTGAGCTACGAAGAGTACCGCGACCACGTCCGCGACGTCTACGACGGTCGCCAGGGATCGTTCCTGCTCACCTGCAGCACGCTCTCGCTCCATCTGTCGCTCGGCGAGCGGCTTTTCCGCCGCCGCAAGTTCGACCTGCATGGCGCCAAGCGAATTCTCGATGTCGGCAGCGGCGCCGGGCAAATTGCCAAGCACCTGCTTCGCTTTGCCGATCGCGACGCCAGCATCACCTGTTTCGACCTCTCGCTCGGCATGGTCCGCCGCGCCATCAAGCGGCTCAAAAACGATTCCCCCAGCTTCCTCGTGGCCGATCTCACCCGGTTGCCCTTCGCCTCGGGCAGCTTTGACTGCGTCACCTGCGGCTACGTGCTGGAGCATTTGCCCGACCCGCGATTGGGCCTCTCGGAACTGGCCCGCGTGCTGACCACTGGCGGCCGCATGTTGCTGATGGCGACCGAAGACAATTTCGGCGGCGCCCTCACCAGCCGCTTCTGGCGCTGCCGCACCTACAACCGCAAAGAGCTGCAGTCCATTTGCCACGACATGGGCCTGGCCTGGAAGCAAGAGCTGTGGTTCACGCCCATGCACCGGCTGCTTAAAGCGGGCGGAATTTGCGTGGAAATTGAAAAACAGGCCTGACCGACCTCGGGAGTAACGATGGCTGTTGAAGCGCGGCGGTTTACGCTGCTCAACGTGGTGGTTGTGCTGCTGGTGCTGCTGTTTGGCCTGGTGCTGATCATGTACTACGTGGCCAGGGTCAAGCAAAACAGCCTGCGCGAATCGACCGCGGCCCGCATGGTCGCCATTTATAAGAGCCTGGAGGTCTACCAAACCCGGCAAGGTTTCTTCCCGGGCTATCGCGTGCTTCAGGCCGAAACTGCCGCCGGCCAGGCCACGCCCGCCAGTTGGGCATTCGCCATTTTGCCCTACTTTGAAAACGAAGAAACGGCCATCATTTACGCCAAGTATGGGCCGGACGCTCCACCCCAAACCCGCGGCCAACAGCCCACCGAACGCCTCCCCCTGTTCCTTGCTACCGGCTCCGATCGCGACTCGGGGCCTGCCCTGAGCTTTGTGGTCAACACGGGCCTCCCCGACGGCCAGGCCACGCCTCAAGTCCCCGCCGACTGGCCCGCCAACGGCATCTGCCACGACCTGTTTCCCGCGCGCGTTGATGGGGAGCAGGTCGCCACCAGCCGGGTTAGCGCGGCCTTCATTCAAAACCACGATGGGCTCGACGCAACTCTGCTGCTTGCCGAGAACACCGCGGCCGGCAATTGGACCGATACCGAAGAACCCCAGGTCGGCTTCGTGTGGCTCCCCACGTTGAATCCGCCGCCGGTTGCCCGCGTGAACGGCCGAGCCCCGGCCCTGAGCTCGGTCGAAAACCCCTATCATTTGGCGCGGCCGTCGAGCCGGTTCCCCACCACGGCCACGGTGCTGTATGCCAGCGGCAAGCGCGAATTCATGTCGAGCGACATCGATTACCTGGTGTATATGCGGCTGATGTGCCCCGCCGACGCCCTGGCCGCCCCGGCAGGCGCCAACCCCGGCTATCAACTCCCCAGCGAACTAACCCCCCTCCCCGAAGGCCCCGCGCCGGAAGCTTCGCCGCTGGAGTGATCCCAGGCCACTATTCTTTCGGCTTTTGCTGGCGAGCGAATGAAGATGCGTGCGGAGTGCTGAATTCGGAGTTCGGAGTGGGCAACGTCGTGCCATCCGACGCGGATTGGCGTTGAGACTTGATAAACCCTTACGAGCCCGTCATTCCCGCGAAGAGCCTGCCCTCGTGAAGACGGGGGCGGGAATCCAGGACACGAAAGTGGACGTACGAATGGCCAGCAGATCGAAACGATATATTTGCCCTCTGGGATGAAAGGCTATGAAGGACCGATTTCGAACATTGCAGGTTGGCGACCGAGTGCGACTGCTATGCGTGCCCGAGGCCGACCTGCAACAGCGCGAACGTGAAATTCGCGAAGGCGGGGAATTGCCTGGCTGGACAGCGGATACCCTGGAACGCATTCTAAAGCTTGATCCCATCGTCACCATCGATCGAATGGACGAATATGGTTACCCGTGGTTCGACTATGAATTCGTGGGGCCGGATGGAGAAACGGAAGAACACTCAATCGCCATCATGGAAGATGACTCGTGGGAACTTGCCTGAGCAAATGTAGGGCAGGCAAATGCCTGCCCTACGCTCACTTTAGTCCCGCAGGGACGATAGGTTGTAGCCACGGGCGCCAGTGGAAACGGAAACGCCGCAATCCCCAAGTCCCGCAGGGAACGAACACCGCAATTCCGACGCGGCATCTCCTGCCGTCCCTTAGGGACTGACGAACGGATGGGAGCCGACCCTGGGCTAGCGCCCAGGGCTACAACATTTCGCCGCTTCGCGGCTGCCGGGTCGGAGCGGGTGGCACGCCCCCCTGAGCCCCAGCGAAGGGCGTGGCGGCAGCGGGGTTTGGCCAGAACGCACGCGGGATAACGCCCGGCCAGGCGTTCGCTCTTCGCCCGACCGGCCCCACCATTTTCCTACGCTTCAACCTCGCTGTACATTGCAAAGCTCCCCGGCGTCCAACCCCCAACCACGCTCTTCATACCTCAGGCGCCACCTGACCGCGAATCTACTCTTGGCACAGGACGGGGCCGATACGCACTCCATCCAGGGCCGTTGTTACCAATATATTCCCGTGCGCTCCATAGTTTATCGATGTAATCTCACCGCGATGCATCTCACACACCTTTACCTCCGTGAACATGGATGAGTCGATGACATGAATGCGTCCGTCGCTGTCGCCGATCAGAAGATGTTTCCCATCTGGCGAAAATCTAGCCGGCAAATTTGGGCGTCTCATAAAGGCGATCGTCGGAATGCTCCATCCTGAAAATTCGACCGAAGCAATTGGACGGTCCTGCCCTATTCTCCACCACGTTAGCGTTGTTATCTTCTCGGACTCCTTGTTCGAACGCGTCCCAATGGCAACGATTTGATTTCCGTCGGGCGCGGCGACCACACCACGGACATTCTCAGATGTCTCTTTTGTATAGACTGGCTTTCCCGTCTCCACGGAGACAACTACTATGCGTTTTGCACCCCCAAATGCAGATTCACTTTTGCGCTGCAGCGTGAGAAGCCGGCTTACATCATTTGGCATGAACTCGGCGCTCTCGAACAAGTGTGAGTTGTCCAGAGGCATAAAGACGGCTTTCTGGGTTTCTAACGAATAGACCGCGATAAGGCGATTCGCAACTTGATAGACCAGGCGTTCGCGATTAAATGACGCCCTGGTGATCAATTCCGATAGGTTCACGGTGCCGTCCAACGGATTGAAGTAGGTGCGTTCACTCTTTCCATCCCAGGTTGGCAAGGTGACTCGCTCTATTAATTCGCCGCTCTTGCCGTTCCGAAGGATCGCAGTTGCATTGGCTTGCACAACTCCCAGCATTGCGTCCTTCCACAATCCGATGAGTCCTCTATCAGCCGTCCGCCATCGTTGCTTTTTCTGGCGCCAATCCCATGCAGAGACCGTGTCGCTCCCCTCCAGGAACAATGTCTCGTCATTTTCCGAGAAGGCGGCCTTCCACCACGCTTCTTCTCCCTTGGTGGCTGGCAACTCGGTCCGGGTGTTTACATCAAACAGCCGCACTCGAAATTGTGTGCCAACTCCCAAATATCGCCCATCGTTGGAAAATGCAAGTTGTCCAACGTCATACGTCAGAGCGATTTCCCCTATTTTCTCGCCCGAAGGAATCCGGATAAGACGAATCACTCCAAGTTTCTCCGTTGGCATGGCAGCGACGTCGCCACGCGTTGCCAAGGCAATACTCGTCCGTGACGATGTTCCTTGCGGTGCGTCGTACCGGAATGCCTCGTTCCCCGACCTGGTTGAAAATACTCTCGCAATGCCACGGTTGTTCCAGAATGCCGCCAAAGATCCATCGTCAGTCAAAATCCCGTTGAAGTTAAGAAACTCGCCCCGTAAACCGAATTTCCCACCGCGAAACGGGTCGAAGACACCGGCGTCGGCAACGGCGAATTCCTCCCTTAGCCGGCGGCCAAGGTCCGTCCGATAGATGCTTTCTCCATTCTCAATACTCCAGCCCTCGACAACATCCGCGGAATCCAAGGAGACAACAACCGTGCCGTCCAACGAAAACGCGAGGTCGCTAAGATGCCGGCCTTGGTGGAACTCGATTCGCTGCTTGGCACGTCGTGTACTCACGTCGTACACAAGCAGAGCCCCGGCCTCGTTGTCGGCGAGGGCCAGTAATTTCCCGTTGTGTGCCACTGAGAATGCGGAGGAAAACAATTTCTCGCGGTCGGGAGACCCAATCATTCCCGTCCGTTCACCTTTTTCCACGTCCCATAGCGCTACGGCTGTTCCACTCTCACTGATATACCCGCCTCGGCTGTAACTTGAACTTGTTCGGGTCCATGCATTAAAATTCC
>CAYUMU010000100.1:0-22558 GCA_964445985.1 uncultured Pirellulales bacterium
CCGGCCACCCCGCAAAACGCCCGCTCAAAGCCATTTCCCGACGCTCACTAGCTACTGATTTGGCAATCTGGCCGCTTTCCAAATTCGTGTTGGGAGGGCGTGCATGGCTGGGTTGTTGCAGGGTGGGGCGGTTTCTGCTTCTGAGCGGGAGTTGTTTTGGCGGGGCAAGCTGACAGAGTTTGTTGCCAGCGGGCTTTCCATTCGGGCCTTTTGCCGCCGCGAAGGGCTGGCCGAGTCGGCGTTCTACTTTTGGCGGCGGCGAGAGATTGCAGTCTTGATTTGCGGCCTGCATATCGGTGCCGTCTGCTGGAACTCACGGTGCCGCCGACGCTATTATTCTCTGCTGCAAAGCTGGTATTCTGCGTCCCATGCTGCTAGCAATTGCCGCACCCGCGGAAAACGATCGCGGTCCTCGCTTCATGGAGAAAGTATTCGCGGCGATCCATCAGGCGAGCTCTCGTCTTGATGCCACGACCTTCATCTTTGCCGACCACGACGGACGTGCCGGGCTATTCGTTCGCGTCACTGACAATTCTGCAGAGATGATTCGCGGGTACATCGCAGCAAATGTAGGGCAGGCATTCTGCCTGCCATAATGCGGTTCGCATCGCGACTCAATCGCGTTTCTACGCTTCCGTCGAGTCGCGAAACGGCCTACGAGTACGATCATCTTGATAGGCGCATCAAGGTTATCTTGCCAGATCCCGATGGAGTGGGCGGCGAAGAACCGCCGGAATATCTTTATAGCTTTGACATCGCTGGCCGGCTGATTCAAGAAACCGACCCGCTGGGGAACGAGACCGATTACGAGTACGACAACCTCAACCGGCTGGTCCGCGTGGCGCTGCCTGACCCCGACGGCGTGGGCGACCTGGAACGCCCCGAAACGCTTTATACCTACGATTTCGTGGGCAATCTCTTGAGCCTGACGGACCCGGTCGGCAACATCACGGTCTGGACGTACGACAAGCTGGACCGCGTTACGAAGGAACGGAACGCGCTCAACAAAGATCGCCTCTGGAATGAAACCAAGAACGTGATTCTGGTCAGCGCTCAAAGCGCGACTTCGGATGTCGATCCGCAGCCGGAACCGCCCGCCTGTTTTTTGAATCAAGAGCATGTCGCGAAGTTGACCGAGACGGCTACAACCAAGGAAAAGGCCGCGAAATCCGACGATTTGCCGCCGCCAAAGAAAAAGAAGAAGAAATCGCGGCGCAAGTCCAAGCAGAAGCGTCCGCCGCACCAGCCGAAACGCGTGGTGCGCACGGTGCTTTCGAGCATGGAAAGCTCGCGGGAGTTTGGCGTGCAAATGGAGCGTGAAGCTCGCCGCCGCCGGTTCTTCGAGGCGGAGCGCAAGGCGTTCGTGGGCGACGGCCTGCCGTGCAATTGGGCGATTCACGAAGCGCGCTTCCGCGACTTCACGCCGATCCTCGACTTCACGCACGCCGTCAGTTATTTGTTCCGCGCGGCGCGGCTTTGCGCGGGCTCGCCCGACGAAGTTTGGGCCATGTACACGCACTGGATGATCGACGTTTGGCGCGGCCTGGTCGGCGGCGTCATCGGCGAACTGCGCGGGCATCAAGAGCGGTTGGGCCTGCCGTCCGAAGGCGTCGCGGACGACGACCCGCGCGAGCAGTTGCGATTGATTCTGGGCTACCTTGAGAACAATCGCGAGCGGATGCGGTATGACGAATATCGCCGCCAAGGCTTGCCGACCACGAGCGCCTGGATGGAGTCGGCGGTGAAGGAGATGAACTACCGCGTGAAGGGCACGGAGATGTTTTGGAACAACCCCGCCGGGGCCGAAGCCATCCTGCGAATTCGCGCGGCCGCCCTCAGCGACGACGGTCGGCTGGCCCGATTCCTGACCCGCCGCCCCGGCCGTGAGACCGTCCGCCGCCCGCGACACCCCCACGGCCAAGCCGCGTAACATACAAAAGCTGACATGCACCCAACCCCACCCTCAGCGGGAATCGCGATGCCCCGTTGGTATCGTTCCTGGGGACTGCTCTCAGCAGGCCACACTTTCCGGTCGGGCCGGGCGGGGGCGAGGAGGATAGCGCGGCGAAACCTACGCGACGCGCGGCGTCGTTCCCAACGCCGCACGTCGGTTGCTTCCACCCTCAAAAACGGCAGCTCGGTTCGCGAGCTCGTTGCTCATTGCAGCCCCGCGGCGCGCATAACTACTGGGCCGTTTCGTTCGCGGGCAATTCCACGCCTGGTTCTTCCAGCGAAGCCGGCGGGGCTTCGACAATGTCGCCGGGCTTGCAGTAGCCCAGGTCGCGAATCACTTCCAAGATTTCGCTGCAGGTGGGGAACATGCGGCCGCTGCGACGCTTGTAGGCATCGAGGGCGTTCATGAATTCCACTTCGTCGTTGGAATAGTCGCGTTCGCAGGTGGTGGGGTCGATCTGCCGGCGTCGCGGCACCTTGCGGCGCTGCTCGGTTTGACGCCGCTCGACGGCCACGGGGGCATCTTTCTTCCGACGTTCGGCGGGTTTGCGGCGATCCTTCGCTGCTCGACGGTCTACCGTGACAGGGGGACTGGAATCTTTGGACTTCGTCACGGAGCGTTACTCCCCTAATCTTGGCTGACGGAGCGGCGGGTGTGATACCGGCCGCGGAATGAAAATCCACGGTTCCTGCTGCCTGTTGCTGCGATGGCAAAGACCGCTTGGTTGCCTCTCGCAGCCGCCTGAGCCCTCTGGGCGTGAAAGAGGGAATCGACGCTTGCGAGTGTTAAAATTTATCGATCAGTGAAACTGGGTGGTTTTTACTGATTGCGCAAAGATTGCCGTTTTGCGAAACCTTCCGGTTATGTGGGCGGGCTTCAAAGTCATCCGGAAAGCATAGCCCCCAAAGCTTGCCCAGGCGGGCCGGGTGACCCTGAGGGCTGGCGAAACCTTGCCCACTGGCGCTGGTTATGACGCGCGCAACGGTTGTGCCGCCGCCGAGAAGTGTGGGCGGTCATTCGTCGTTGGGCTGCCAACAAAGAAACCGCCGAAATGATCCGGCGATCTCTCATTTGACTTAGAAGTAGAGTAGCAGCGCGGGTGGCCTGCCGATCAATCGCGGCTGTCGCCGAATCGCATGATGTAGTAGAGCAGGATCATCACCGACTGGAGCGTGGCAGCCACGTAAGTCCAGGCCGCGGCGTTCAATACCGCGTTCACGTGTTCCATTTCGTACTGAGGAACAATGCCCTGGGCGACCAGGATGCGCTTGGCGCGGTTGCTGGCGTTGAATTCCACGGGCAAGTTCACCAGTTGAAAGAACACCACGCAGCCAAAGGCCAAAATTCCAATCCAGAGCAGCGGCTTCAATGACAGGATGGCGCCCAGGAAGATGAGCACCATGCCCATGCCGCTGCCAAAACTGGCAGCAGGAACGGCCGCGTTGCGGATGACCAGCGGCGCGTAGCGCTCGGCGTCTTGCAGGGCATGGCCGGCCTCGTGGGCCGCGATTCCCACCGCGGCCTGCGTGCGACCATTGAAAACGCCGGGGCTGAGCCGCAACACCTTGTCGCGGGGATCGTAATGGTCGGAAAGGTGGCCAGGCACCTGTTCAATGCCCACATCGTAAAGCCCGGCGGCATCGAGAATTTGCCGGCTGGCCTGGGCGCCGCTCATGCTGGCTGGTTCTTTATCGGCCGCGGCGTAGGTGGATTTCACGCGGAATTGCGCCCAGAGGGCCAGCAACAGGGCCGGGGCAATTGCGACAAAATACCAGGGATCAAAATAAGGCATGGTATGTACCTCGGGACATCTTGGGGAAACGCCCTCGAGCTAGGGAGGCTCCTGGTTTCCGCGACCACGGTTCCCCCACCCGCGGCAAGCTACCTGCCGCCGCTCCTAAAGATGAGAGATTAATCGCATTACAAGCATTTCGTCAAAAGTGACAAATTCTTTCGCGGCTTATCGCAATAAGCAAGTCCTGTTCCGAAAGACCTTAATCGGTCGAGGGTTGCATCCTGCGAAGGGCGGTTGAGCGGGAGCCAACGCCATCCGCAATGGCATGCGATTCGCTGTATACCCCCCTCCCCAAGCCCCATGTGGGTCTTGTGATCTCGAACCAATCATTTGCTTCACTTTGGGAGACACTTTGCCATGGCCACCTGCGACGTTTGCAGCAACGAGTACGACAAGGCATTCACCATTACTCTGGCGGGAAAGGAACACACGTTCGACTGCTTCGAATGTGCCATCCATGCGCTGGCGCCGGAATGTGCCCATTGCCAATGCCGGATCATAGGGCATGGCGTGGAGCAAAGCGGACAGATGTTCTGCTGTGCCCACTGCGCGGAGCACGAAGGCGTAGTCGGTCTCAAAGACAGGGTTTAACCTAACTTCCCACCACCTCAACCTCCACCGGCACGTTGCCGCGCGTGGCGTGCGAGTAGGGGCAGATTTTTTCGTGGGCTTCTTGCGCCAGCGATTCGAGTTCGGCTTGCGGCAGGCTTTTGTCTTCAATGTGCAGCTTTACGGCCAGGCCGAATCCGCCGCCATCGCGAGGGCCAATTTTCACTTCGCAGGTAATCTTGGCCTGAGCGGCGTTCTTCTTGTGTTGTTTCGCCACGAAATCGAGGGCACCGCCAAAACAGGCCGCGTAGCCGGCCGCGAACAAGTGCTCCGGGGTTGCCGTGCCAGGCTTGCCAGGTCCGCCCATTTCCTTGGGCACCGAAAGATCGGCCTTCACCAAGCCATCGCTCGACTCGGTATGGCCGTTGCGTCCCCCAACGGCGGTGGCCGAAACGGTAACGAGCGGCTTGATCGTATCCATGATTGTCTCCGAGGCGAGAGGGAGTAAGGTTTGCGGGAATTGTACACCGGCAGGCAACCCGGCCGCTCCCAGTCCCCCCACGTCGAAGGAAGCCTACTCGTCGAAGCCTATTCGTTGACAATCTCGATCAACTCGACCGCTGGCTCGCCGTTGCAGTAAATCAGGGCGGTGCGGCCGTAGACGGGCCTGTTTTCGCCGGCCGTCAACCACTTCTTCAACACGTCTCCGGGCGCGACTTTGAACAGCGAAAACAGATGCACGCTGCGGAGAATGTCGTGGTTGATTAGCACCCGGCCCAGGGGGGTGCCTTCCGAGACCACTTCGGCCCTGGCCTGGGCCGGCAGCAAGTCGAGGCGAATCCGCATGATGCCGTATTGAACCACGCGGCCGTCGCTCTGCCGGGTGAGGAGAATCTCGCGCGCGTAATGGTTTTCGTCGATCAGCCGATTGAGCACGCCCACATTCACGGCGCTGCCATGGTGGGCTTCGACCGTGACCGTCATGTGATGTTCGTGAGCCAGCAGTTTGCGAAACGTGGCCGGCATGCTCTCCGGCGACACCTCCCGAAACTCGCCCAACTGGGCGCGGCCAGCGTAGAACAGGCCAATCAGCGTATCCAAATCCGGCGTAACGCGTTCCGATGTACTCACGGCTGTTCCCAAGAAATGCTGGAGGGCAAGGGGCGGGGCCAGGTGGCCAAACATCGCTGCCGGCGAAACTAGCTGTGGAGGGCGAAGTGCGTGGCAACTCGACGCAGGTTGGGGAACCGCGCCGACTCAGCGGCACCCCGCCGCGGATCAAGCGAGATCGGTGGGAAAGCGATGCTAGTGGGGGGAGGTTAGTCTGGGGGTCGCCGCAGCCCGCCCACTGCGTTTCCCCAAGGAGCGGGGCGCGGCGCGAAGACTGCACGCCTTGCAGTCTACCCAAGCACCATCGGCCTGTCGAGTTTTTTGTGGCAGGCCGGCTTTGCTAAAGTCCATGCGGGCAAGGAGTTCAAGCGGTTGGTTCCCGAAAGTTCCTCACCTGGGTGAATGACATTTGGGGTGAGCAAATCTTCTTTTATCCTTCTCCCCCGGTACTCCGGGGCAGAAGGGCAGGGGAAGAGCGGCTGTCTTGATTGTCAATGTTTTTTTGGCGTTTTTGACGATCGGGTGCGGGAGAGAGGGTTTTTCGATAGGCGGACAGCTTTTTTGATGCCAGCGTTTTGCCGCGCTTGGTCACGCTCTCGCCACGCCTCGCGCCTCCCTTTGCGTGTCGCGACTGCGCAGGAGATTCCGGGCAATTTCATACGTGGACGCACTGTACTGGCCAACGGTCTTGAGGAATAATCCCATCGCCGCCACGCTCCTTCGCTTGGCGCTACGTGATGACTCATCAAGTACGAAGGGGCGTGGCAGTTTTCAATGCCAATGCTTATCAAGATTACCTGGATTCCAATAACGGGGAGGGAGTGGGTGGCCACTCCCTTACCCACTCGGGATTGGGCGGAATGACGTGACACCAACGCGCGTGCTCGCACCGAGGAATGGATGGATCATGCCGCAATTGTGGTGGATTGGCGACACGGATCATGACGAATTCGCGGAAGCTTGGGGAACGCTGCAGGGCGACGATTGGGCGGCGCGGGTGTTTGCCGAACCGGGCGAGGCGTTAACGGTTCTGGCTGAGGACAGCCCGCCAGAGTTGTTTCTGTTTGCCTGCCGTTTTCCTGGCGACCTATCGGCAACTGCCGTCGCCCAATTGCAAGCGGCGGCGCCGCTCACCCGGTCGATTGTCTTGTTAGGCAGCTTGTGCGAGGGCGAATTGCGCACGGGCGTGCCCTGGCCGGGCGTGGTGCGGTATTACTGGCATCAATGGCGGTGGCGGCTGGCGCCCGCGTTGCGTCGCTGGCGGGAACTGGCGGACATGCCTGCCGAAGACCGCCAGGCTTCGTTCCACTTCCCGTGGGAGTTACCCCTCACGGCTTCGGAAGACGAACGCTGCCTGGCCTTATTGCCGCCCGCGGTGGCCACGCCGGGCAAGGCGCCGCTGATTGGCGTGGTGGGGCACGATGCGGCCGGGGTGGAAACGCTGGCCGCCGTGATTCGCGCGGCCGGTTTTCATGCGGTGGCGCTGCCGCCAAGTGCCTGGCGCGGCGAGCCGCGATCATCGTGCAAGTATCCTGGACTGGCCGCCTGCATTTGGGATGGCTGCGGCCCTCTCGATCGCCAGCGGGCGGAATTGGCGGCCGTGGTGGAATGCTTTTCGCCGTTGCCGGTGGTGGCGGCGGTGAGCTTCCCCAGGCATGACCCGTTGGAGCGGGCGCATCGGGCGGGCGTGAGCGCGGTGATCTCGAAACCTTATCAGCGGGCCGATGTGGCGGCGGCGGTTGCTTATGCCTTGGGGGCCGCCGCGGAAAAGGGGGCGGGGCGTGAACTGGCAGACCAGCCGATATCCGGCGCGGCGCTGTCTCCGCCGCAGGCTGGATTCCCGCCTTTGCGGGAATGACGGCGCTTCGCTAATTCGAGTCGTTTTCGCTTGGGTTGAGATGTTGCCTTAGGTAGCGGGCGCGCTCGATGTTGCGATCGGCCGAGTCGAGTTCGCTGCCGCTCAGCTTTTGCAGGTGGGCGGGCTGGGTGTAGATGAACAGCTTGTTGACGACGGGGATTTGGACGTCGTCGATGAGGCCCATGTTCACGCCCATGCGCACGCTGGAGAGCAGGTGCATGGTTTCTTCGGAGCTGATGGTTTGGGCGGTGCGGAGGATGCCGTAGGCGCGGCTGATGCGGTCGTGCAGTTTTTCGTGGCCATCGCTGAGCAAGAAGTCGCGGGCCTTGCGTTCGTAATCGATGATGGTGGGCACGACGTCGCTGACCTGTTTGAGCAGGTCTTCTTCGCTACGGCCGAGCGTGACCTGGTTGCTGATCTGGTAGAAATCGCCGGCGGGTTGCGAGCCTTCGCCATAGAGGCCGCGAACCGCCAGGTTGATTTTTTGCAGGCTGCGGAACATTTTGTCGATCTGCCGCGCCAGCACCAGCGCCGGCAAGTGCAGCATGACGCTGACGCGCATGCCGGTGCCCACGTTGGTGGGGCAGGCCGTGAGGTAGCCGAGCCGCTTGCTGTAGGCGTAGGTCACGTGCTGTTCGACGAGGTCGTCGATGCGGTTGATTTGGTCCCAGGCGCCTTGCAAATCGAGGCCGCTGTGCATGACCTGGATGCGGAGATGATCTTCTTCGTTGATCATCAGGCTGGATTGTTCTTGGAGGTCGATGGCCACGCTACGGGCGCCTTCGGCTTCGGCCAGTTCGCGGCTGATGAGTTGCCGTTCGACCAGGAACTGCCGATCGAGGCCGGGCAGTTTGGCCACGTCCACGTACATCAGGTTTTCGGCGTCGGAAAACTTGAGCACGTGCTCGCGGAGGCGGCGTTCGATTTCTGCCCGATCGATTGGCGTGCAGCGATTGATGAAGGGGTAATCGGCCAGGTTGCGGGCCAGGCGAATGCGGCTGCTGATGACGATATCGGACTCGGGTCCGGAACCGCGCAACCATTCGCCGCTGCTGCGAGCCAAATCGTCTAGTTGCATGGTCATATCGCCACCCGAAAAAACTGCCGGCATCTTCTTACGGAAGTGAACTCGCGGGGTTTCGTTCCGGAAAGATCATCCATGGCCAGAGGAAGGGTCGGTTGCAGGAGAAGCTTCACCCGTGCGGGCTGCCTGTTGTATTCTACGCATTTCATCGCGAAGTTTGCTGGCCCGCTCGTATTCTTCGCCTTTGACAGCTTGCTGCATTTCCTTGCGCAAACCAATCAGCGAGGTCTGCTGGCTGGAATCCGCGGGGCCTTCCTTGGGAGACTTGCCGATGTGGGCCGTCTCACCGTGGATGTTCATCAGCAGAGGTTCCAGCTCTTTGACAAAACAAACGTAATCGTGCGGGCAACCCAACCGGCCGCTTTTGCGGAATTCGTAAAACGAAATGCCGCACATGGGGCAAACCTGCTGGTCCAGCTCCGCGAGTTCTTCGGCCGTGTTGCTCACGGCCATTTGCTGGGCCAGGGCTCCCGCCAAATTACCCAGTTCACCCGCACTGTTCCCGCCCAGGGCCAGGAACTGTTGAGCACAATCCTCGCACAGATGCAATTCTTCGGGGGCGCCGCCCGTTAGTTCGGTGATATGAAACGTGGCTGGGTTTTCACACTTTTGACACTTCATTCCACTTCCGTTCCGGACGGGGGGCGTTCCAACTGGAGGCGAGGCGAAGTTGGGAAGCTGGCGCAAGTTGGCTTCGCATGGCAAGTTGCCGCAGGTCAATCCATTCCCCAACTTGCCGAAGGGATTCTAACAGTAAGCAGGGGTGTGTCAAGCGGGGGTTCTGGCCACGGTTTGTGGCGCAAACCTTTACACGCAATATACATAGTCCCTTTGGTCCTGTTGGGATGGCAATCTCCGCGAATGGGGCCTGGGCGTGGCGCGACCCTGGGAAAACGGCTGGCGAACCTAGCCAGGGCGGGGGGTGTGCCGTGGGCAATCCATGCTGCTGGCTTGGAAGCGTCGCTCTGAGCCCGTTGACGCCGCGTGCCGCGTCTGAAAAACTGAACCGCTTCGGTCTCGCCAAGCCCTGGTGGGGACTGACGGAATGGTTCTCGATGCCGCGCGCGGGGAACCAGTTACGATCTATTTCCCCATAGCCTCCCCCCCCCCACCGCGATCAGAACCGCCATGCCCGCCCTCAATAAGTACAGCGCTCGCATTACCCAGCCCAAGTCGCAAGGCGCCTCGCAGGCCATGCTGTACGGAACGGGCATGACCGAAGCCGACATGCGGAAGCCCCAGGTGGGCATTGCCAGCGTGTGGTACGAGGGCAACACCTGCAACATGCACCTCTTGGACCTGGCCGCCGACGTGAAAAAGGGCGTGCAGGAGGCCGGACTGGTGGGCATGCGGTTCAACACCATTGGGGTGAGCGACGGCATTTCGATGGGCACCGAAGGCATGAGTTTTTCGCTGCAATCGCGCGATTTGATTGCCGACTCGATCGAAACCGTGATGGGGGGGCAGTGGTACGACGCCCTGATTGCCATTCCCGGCTGCGATAAGAACATGCCGGGCTGCTTGATGGCGATGGGCCGGTTGAACCGGCCGGCCATCATGGTGTATGGCGGCACCATTCAAGCCGGTTGCGGGGCGGGCCGCGACAAGCTCGATATTGTTTCGGCCTTTCAAAGCTACGGCGAGTACCTGGCCGGCAGCATTGACGAGGCCACGCGCAAGGCGATTGTGAAGAGCAGTTGCCCGGGCGCCGGCGCCTGCGGCGGCATGTACACGGCCAACACCATGGCCTCGGCGATTGAAGCCATGGGCATGTCGCTCCCCTATAGTTCGTCCACGCCGGCCGTCGATGAATTGAAGCACAAAGAATGCCTGGCCGCTGGCCAGGCGATTCTCACGTTGCTCGAAAAGGACATCAAACCCCGCGACATTATGACTCGGGCGGCCTTTGAAAACGCGATGGTGGTGATCATGGCCTTGGGTGGATCGACCAATGCGGTGCTGCACCTGATTGCGATGGCCCGGAGCGTGGATGTGGCATTGACCATCGACGATTTCCAGAGCATCAGCGATCGCATCCCGTTCATTGCCGATCTCAAGCCCAGCGGCAAGTTCGTGGAAGAGGACCTGCACGCCGTGGGGGGAACGCCGGCCGTGATGAAATACCTGCTGGCCGAGGGGCTAATCGAAGGCGGCCTGCTGACCTGCACCGGCAAAACGATTGCCGAGAACATTGCCGACCTGCCGGGGCTGAAGGAAGGTCAAACGATCATTCATACGGTGAAAGATCCCATCAAGGCCACGGGGCATATTCGCATTTTGCGAGGCAACCTGTCGCCCGAGGGTTCGGTGGCCAAGATCACGGGCAAGGAAGGGCTGGTGTTCACGGGGCCAGCCCGCGTGTTCGATTCGGAAGAAGACATGCTACACGGGCTGGAAGACAACAAGATTCAAAAGGGGGACGTGATCGTGATTCGGTACGAAGGCCCTCAAGGCGGGCCGGGCATGCCGGAGATGCTGACGCCGACCAGCGCGATCATGGGGGCGGGGCTGGGTTCCGACGTGGCCCTGTTGACCGATGGCCGGTTTTCGGGCGGCAGCCACGGGTTCATTGTGGGGCACATTACGCCCGAGGCCCAAGTCGGCGGCCCGCTGGCATTGGTGAAAGACGGGGACCAGATCACGATCGACGCCGAGAAAAACCGGCTGGACGTGGCATTGAGCGATGATGAACTGGCCAAGCGAAAAGCGGCATTCAAGGCGCCGGCTTACAAGGCCACGCGGGGCACGCTGTATAAATATATCAAGACGGTGAAGAGCGCTTCGGAGGGCTGCGTGACGGATGAGTGAGGTGGAGGGGCTGGGGCGGATTGGATTGCAACTTGCAAATTGACTCACCCAACCGTTTTCTAGGTGCGGTGCAGTTTTCCTGGCTTTTCGCGGCTGGCCCTCGGTGTTGTGAATGCCTTATTCTTTGTAACCCGACGCGTTAGCGAGGGACGTTCGGAGGGATTCCCTCGCTAACGTGTCGGGGTATGAATCCGCGGCGAGTCTTGAGAACTCGCGTTTCTTTACGGGCGAGCCAGACTGAGCCGGGCGTCGAGAACCTTTTGGATGCGGCTGGAAGCTTCATCCAGGTGCACGCGGCTGTAGGTGTCGAGCTTGATCTTGCTTCGCTTGAGCAGCGACTTGATGCGGGCATCGACGTCTTTGAGCTGCGCGGCGGCCACGGCCTGGCAATCGTGCGGGGCCGGGGTGTTGTCGAGCGCCAGGTTCGAAAGCATTTCCAAGTACGACCGTTGCAAGTTGCGACGCAGGCTGTGAATGGCCGGCTCGCGGTTGGTGAAGTTGCCTTCTTTGAGGTCGTCCAGTTCGGAGAAAATGGCAGCCGACAGCCGCTCCATCAGTTCGGCGGTGGTGAAGGCGTCTTCGCCTGGCGGCAGCTTTAGTTCCGAGTCGTGCAAGCGGGTGAGCGTGAGCGTGTTCATCATTTGCGACAGGATTCGCTGCTGCCACATGCTGATGACATCGTGCACGGGAATGTCGAGCCGGTCGCGCTGCAAGGTTCCCCAGTGGCTCCATCGCGACGAGGCGAGGTAGTTGTAGAGGTCGGGCGGGAACTCGAAGGGCTTGGTGCTGAAGATTTCTTTCTCCAGGTAACTCACGGCTTCGCGCTGTTTGGCCGCTTCGACCACCACGAACGGCGGGCGCGCGTCTTTATCGCCGCGGTGATCGCGGTGCACATACACGCCGCCGACGAATCGCGACACATAGTATGCCGACTGGCCGTAGTTGGAGAGCAGGATGCCGAAGGCCCGGCGGGCCTGTTGGTAGCCGTCGCCCTCTTTGGTCACCCGTTCGACCAAGCCGGGCCAGAGTTCGTTGATCAGCCTGGCCCGCTGCGCGGCGTAGGCGATGGGGTCGGCGCTCATGTCGAAGCGATTGCTGAGCGGGTCGGAATCGATGCCGCGGGTGTCTTCGTCGGTGGCAAAGTCGAGGCCCTTTTCGCCGGAGCGGGAGGCGATCTTCTTCAACTCGGCTTCGTCACCTCCGCTGAACGGCTTGTAACCGTACTCGATGGCCCACATGTCGTAGGGACCGATCGTGGTGGAATAAAAATCGTGTTGTTCCACGCCCTTGGGGGTAATGTAGGTGGGCGTGTAATCCATGACCGAAGCCGTGAGCCCATACTGGGAGGTCTTTTTGCGGTCGCTCAATTCTTCGAGGGTGAGGAAGCTGCTGGCCTTGAAGTTGTGGCGCAGGCCGAGGGTGTGGCCGACTTCGTGCATGACCACTTCTTTGAGACCTTCCATGATCATGCGTTCTTGCTCTTTGGCACTTTTGGCCGGATCCGCATCTTTGGCGAGCATGGCGGTGGCGCCGAACGCCATTTCGCGGGCAAAGCCGGTGTGGTAGTTGCAGCGGCAGCCGGCATCGCCGTGGTGGCGATGATTGGCGTCTTGCTGGAGCGATTCGCGATAGGCTTCGAGCGTGAGCGGCCCACCGGTCATGGCGGCCACGCGTTCGGGCGAGAAGATTTCGTACTCTTCTTTCCAGAAGCTGAGGAAGTCGGCGTCGAAGATAATGTCGGCGTCGAGAATCTGGCCGCTGGTGGGATTCACGCGGCTGGGACCCATGGCGAAGCCGGCGCTGGAGGTGATCCAGCGGAAGGTGTTGTAGTTGATGTCTTCCGGATCCCAATCGGCGTCGTCCGGCTGCTGGCGGACTTCAATGGCGTTGGCGAAGCCGGCCTGTTCGAAGGCTTTGTTCCACTCCAGAATGCCTTCGCGAATGGTCTTGCGGTACTTGAACGGCACCGTTTTTTCGAGCCAGAAAATGATGGGTTTTTTGGGAGGCGACAAGGCGGCGGTGGGATCGGCCTTTTGCAAATCCCAGCGATTCACGTAGCGGATGAAGCGGTCTTGATCGCCCTGCTTGGAGTAATCCTTGATGACGGTGAGGAAGTAGCCTACGCGATCATCGGCCAGGCGGGGCTGGTAGCCGGTGTTGGGGAGTTCGCTGATGGAGTAGTGCACATTGACGGTCACGCCGCGCGAGTCGGGGACCGTATCGAGCTCGGTGGCGCCGCTGGAAGCGTAGGTGGCGGCCAATTCCAGCTCGACGTTGTCCGGGAGCGATTTAACCGCGGCCCAAGTGCTGCGCGAGCTGGTGAAGATAAAGCCTCGCAGCACCTGGCCGATCTGCGGCAGGTCGGTCATGAAGATGCTGTCGAGCGAAATCACCATGCTGCCGCCGGGGCCTTTGGCGGTGATGGGGAGCGAGAACAGAATGCTGTCGGTATAGGCCAGCTCCACGGCCTTGGCTTCGGGGCTTCCCTTTTTGGCGGTGAACCGCACATTGCGGCGGACCACGTGAATGTGGTCATCGACCTTGCGGAACTGCCACAACCAGTCGTCGCCAAATCCCCAGGTCATGCCGCCCAGCAAACTGCCCTGGCCAATGCCGCGGGCAATCGAGGTCAGCACGATATAGTCTTTGTTCAGATTGGCGGGCGTAAGCTCGGCGTACAGGCTGCCCTCTTTTTGGAAGACCTTGAGCAGCCCGGTTTGCACCTTGGCGTCTTTAATCAGGGCGGTGTATTTGGCGTTGTCGTCCTGGGCATGAGCCAACGAAGTGGCGGCGAGAACCGCGACCGCCGACACCACGATCGACATTCGGCGGACAATCAATTTGCGCATGGTAGGCACCTGGTGAAGCCGGGCAAAAAAACGTGCAGAGGAGGCTGGGCCCCACGTCCTACCAGGGCTCAACTCCATTGTGGTTTGCCCTGGAAGTTTCGCAACTTAGTGTTGCCCTAATTTGCCAGCCTTGTGTAACTGGCCTCGTAGGCGTGGTAATCCTGGCCGACTTTGAGGAAGGCACTACATCTTAGGATTTTATGGGGCCACTGGCAACATTTGCCCGGCGGGAACCCGCGGGCTCATTGGCAGCCGTTGCCCGAGCGCCCCCATAACCCTCATTGTCCGACCTGCTGGCCCATGCTGTTTGTACGGAAGCCCGAGGGCGATCGTTCGCGGAAATTGAGTCTGGCGGACGAAACAACTCTCAAGGCGAGCGCGCTACGAAGGGATGGTTGCACCGGAAACAGCACGTGGGCCGGATACGTGGGGTTTCGTTTGCCAAAGCCCCCCACTATCGCCACCTGCCGCTGTTTTTAGTTCTGTCGCCCGGCATGGAATTGCGTTGTTGGACAACGGCCGTATAGTTGAAAGGTATTGGCTACCTTGCTAATCCGTTTGGTTTGCCAGGAGGAGGATCGACCGCGAAAGCCGTTCCCCCTCGAACTCGGTCACGGGTGTGACATGTCTTCGTCTGCCAATGGTACTCCCCTCAGTTCTTGGAAACGCGGTTGCTACATCGCGCTGGGGACGCTGTTTGTTGGGCTCGGAGCGCTGGGGGCCGTGCTGCCGATCTTGCCAACCACGCCATTTTTGCTGTTGGCCAGTTTCTTTTATGTGCGATCTTCCCCGGCGTTGAATGCGCGCCTTCTCCGCTCGCGTGTGCTGGGAGGATTTCTTCGCGACTGGCAACAACGAGGCGGAGTTCGCCCTCAGGTGAAGGTCGTCGCTTTGGCGGTCGTGGCTTTGGGAGTATCGGTCAGCATGGTGTGGGGGAATCTTCCGCCGGCATTGCTGATTGGATTGCTGGCTTTGGCCGCGATTGGCGCGGTGGTGGTGATCCGTTTGCCGGTCATTCGGGACGAGGGGGCCATTCCACTTTCCGCGGAAAGCGAAGCGGAGGATTGCGTGGAGTCGGCGGAGATTCGACCGTTGCTTCACCCAGTCCTTACCCCGAAGGGGTTCCAGCCCGTAGCCGGTGGTAAGCGCAGCGCCACCACCGGATAGTGGTTCGCAAGATTTCTTCCCGACCCCGCAAGGGTGTCGCAGAACGCTTTGGGCCGACGTGGCATGTCAATCGCATCTGTCACCCTTTCAGGGTGAAAATCTTAATTTCGCGCTGCCAAACCAGGGGTGTCGCTGGCGCTCAACCCCTGGCTACGGGCTAAAATCCCTTCGGGATGGTGACTCGTTTATTTTGGCGTTTAATGTTGGCAGTACCTCCTTCCTCTCAAACTCAACCAGAGACAAATGTACACTATTCCTGGAAGCTTGTCAAGGGGCTGAGATTCCCGTGGGGCATCTCGCGTCAATCCTCTTAATTGCTACCCTTCTTTACCCGCTCGGCCACGCGGGGTAATTCGTGGCGCAGGGCGTATTCGTCGGCGCAGGCGGCCAGGGCATCCGCGGGAAGGGAATCCCATTCGGGGTGCTGATCGATGGCTGCCACGACTCGGGCGAGGGCGTAGCCTTTGCATAGGCGTTCATAAACGTAGCGGTCGCGGGCTTCCACTTTCTTGTCGAGCACGTCCTTGCGCTTGCCCGGTTCGATGATTCGCAGCCCTCGAATCTCGAGCATCATGCGGCCCATTTCGATGAGATTGGATTTGGCTTCGAGATCGCCGTCGATGACCAATTGGCGCGCGGCAACTGCCAGCGTGGCCAGATTTTGTCGCTCGCGTTCGCTCAGGCATTCCGACCAGGCGATCGGGCGAACATCCAGTTCCTCCGATTCCTCCCACTCGTCGTAAATAAGCCAGGCCAACATCTCGCGGCAGGCCTTGCCGTCTTCGGGCGAAGGCTTTTTTGTCGCCAGCAGTCGTTCGACAAATTGTTTTAGTCGATGGTCCAACTCGGGAAGCTCATCGGGGCCAAGCATGGGCATTGGTCGGAAATCTCCTGCAAGAACCTTCTACGGCGACGGCGAGGGAGTAGGGATTTACTAATCAAGCAGGAAATACCGGCGTGCCCGGCCAAACCTCCGTGGCGGTGGCACCCCGTCTCCGTGAACCAAGTTTGCCCTCCCAGCCTAATAAACGCAACGCGGCAGGCAAGTCAGAGCAACTCACCATAAGAATAGCTCGCCA
Source organism: uncultured Pirellulales bacterium (assembly GCA_964445985.1). Lineage (GTDB taxonomy): Bacteria > Planctomycetota > Planctomycetia > Pirellulales > S012-138 > CAYUMU01. Next base: position 16,254 of record CAYUMU010000100.1, read on the forward strand.
TCGCGAGGGGCAAGTAGCGTGGCCAGGCTCTTAGCCGGGCCGGGAACTTGCCCGATTTTCTTCGGCGGCGCTGGCTCGATAGTAATTGGGCACCAGCTGCCAAAGGTCGTGCCGTTCGCCAGCGGTAAAGTGCTTCCAGCCCAGGGAGGCGACTGCGGCGGCGCGGGGGTGCCACAGGCTCTCCGGCAAGATTGGCTGGTTTTCGGGAAGCTTGCTCCGCAATTTTTCCAGCACCGGGCCAACCAGGTCGAGGTTGGGATCCAGGCCGCTCAGCCAGGCGTCGATATCCACGATCGCCGTTTCCTGGCGTAGCTGCATTGCGCCGTTCTCGTTGCGCTCGAAGGTGGCCGAAAAGAGTTGCTTGCGCTGGGCGTCGAGCACGGCGTTCAGCCGGGTGCACGGGGGCGGCGCCTGTTCGGCCAAGACCGCCAGTGAATGGACGCCGAGCAGTTCGGCTCCCGTGGCGAAGGCCATGGTTTTGGCGGTGGTCACCCCGCAGCGCAAACCGGTGAAACTGCCAGGACCCGTGGCCACCAGAATCAAGTCGAGCTCGGCGGGCGCCCAGCGGTTGGCGGAGAGCAGATCGCGAATGCCGGGCGCCAGGCTTTGCGCCATCCGCACTTCGGTGGGAAGCACGTGTTGCACGAGGAGCTGGTCGTTTTCGGCCAGGGCAATACTGCCGGTAAAGCCGACGGTTTCGATGGCCAGAATGCGCGTCATCGTCAAACTTTCTCACGCTGCTCGGGGGGGCGGCGGCAGGCGTAGTTTATCCCAGTACTTTCAGGGCCGCCTCGCGCACCAGAAGGTGAACCTCTTCCACACTGCCGGCCGCGTTGATGACGGCAATTTGCTCCGGGTTGCGCCGGGCCTCGGCCAGGAAGCCCTCGCGCAGCCGCTGCTGGTATTCGGCGCCCCGCTGCTCTAGCCGATCGGGCTTGCGCTGGATGCGGGCGGTGGCGACTTCGGACGGCAAGTCGAACAGCAAAATGAGATCGGGGCTGACGCCTCCCACGGCAAAATTGCCGAGTTGCCAAAGGTCGTCGGTCGGAATGCCGCCGGCGTGGCCTTGGTAAACCACATTGGCCAGCAAGAAGCGGTCGCTGACCACCACCTGCTCGGCCTTGAGGGCAGGGCGGATGACTTCGTCGACCAGTTCGGCGCGCGCGGCCATGTAGAGCAGGGCCTCGGCACGGGGCGAAATTTGCGAGGCCGGGTCGAGGAGCAGCTTGCGGATGGCTTCGCCCGTGGGCGTGCCGCCGGGGTCGCGACAGATCACCACGCTGTGACCGAGCGACTGAAGCCACTGGGTGAATAGGACGAGCTGCGTGGATTTGCCCGTGCCATCGATGCCATCGAACGCGAAAAACAATGCGTTACCCTCGTGATTCACAAAATCGCAGCCTGGCTCCATCCGCATTACGGTTCAGGGAAGCCAGCCCGCACCGCCACACCTCTTCAGCTTACCGATCGAGGCCCCGTTCGACGAGGTGCCAGGAATTGCTTGATGTGGCCGGGCGGCGGCGTGACTCCGGGGGGAAGATGGGGTAGATTATCCCCCCGTGTGGCTGAATGTTCGCTCTGGCGGATCGTTTGGCCACCTCGGAGCATTTTTCGTTGCCGAATTTGGCCAGGAGCTTCTCCCGATGACACTTGTACTGGGCATCGCAGCCCTGATGGCGGCCAACGTGGACGGTGAACAGCTCAAGTTGCTGAAGACATTTCAAGACGAGTTCGTGCAGATCACGCCAGGCCAGGGCGACTTTCCGGCCAGCTTTGCAATGGTCGATCCTGGCAACGCCGATGCCAAGCCGCATCGGGTAACGGTCAAGCAGCCGTTCGCGATGGCCAAGTACGAAGTTCCGCAGAACCTGTGGGAAGCCGTGATGGGCGAGAACCCCAGCCGCTGGAAGGGGCCGAGAAACTCAGTCGAAATGCTATCGCACGCCGAGGCCGTGGCCTTTTGCCAAAAGGCCACGGCGCTGATGCGAGAAGCCAAGTTGATCGGCGACGACGAAGAGATCCGTTTGCCGAGCGAAGCCGAGTGGGAATACGCCGCTCGAGCGGGCACCACCACGGCCTATTCGTTTGGCGACGACGTTCAGAAGTTGAACGATTACGGCTGGCACACGGGCAACGCGGCGGGGAACGATCCGCCGGTGGGGGCCAAAAAGCCCAATCCGTGGGGGCTGTACGACATGCACGGCTACTTGTGGGAATGGTGCGCCGATCCTTGGCACGCCAATTATGAGGGGGCTCCGACAGACGGTTCGGTGTGGCAACAGGGGGGCGACGCCAAGCGGAACGTGATGCGGGGCGGAAGTTGGAAAGACGCCGGAGAAAAGTTGACCAGCGGCCACCGTTCGTCGGCCGCCTCGAACACGCGCGACGACGCCGTGGGGCTGCGGTGCGTGCTGGCGAAAATCAATAAAAAATCCCCGTAAACTGATCTTGACGCGCAAAATCGCCGCACTCTAGATTGTGTAACGAAGCTGCGGGCGGAGAAGTCCCCGTCCCGCACTTCGCGAAGCAGGAGCCATCGGTCTCAAGTTCTCGGGTATTTTGACCCCAGCGCAAGAGATTCCCGCCACCGGCTCTTGGTCAGCGCTCGCTCCAATTTGGGCTGGAGCACCTTCGAAATCGCCACCGTTTTGCACTCCACCCCCTGGAGGGCAGTTGCGGTCGAGCGATGGGATTTGATCCGCCGTCAGCGTTCGGGAACCCCCACCCCCCACCCGCCGATGCTGGCTGCCAATACCGGCGAAATTGCCGCGGTGTGCTGCGATGGAGCCCCCCCAGTTCGTGACTACTTTTTTTGCCAACAGGAGGTCGGCCATGTTAGTGTTGTCGCGTCGCGTGAACGATACGGTCATCGTCGGAAGTGACATTACGATCAAGGTTTTGGAGATTCGAGGGAACCGGGTTCGGTTGGGGATTTCGGCTCCCCCCGAGGTGCCGGTTCATCGATCGGAAGTTGCCGAAAGCTGCCTCGCGGAGTGCGCCGCGAGAGAATTGCCCGCGGCTTGTCCGAGCACCTAAAACCTGGCGCCGACGCAGCGTTCTTTACTCCGCCGCGTGCCTCACCCCCTGCCAACCTTGCGGCGATTATCTGCTTGCGCCAACGCGACTCTTGGCGTAAACTCTCCCTGATACCGCGCGCGGCGCATGGAGTTCCCGGTGAGACGGTCGTGCCGCCGTGGTGGTTGACCGGCAGTCATTTGCGTCGCCTTCAAGTGGGGTGAGGAACGGTAGCATGTCGAAAATGAAGCCCTTTTATCAACAGGTTCAATCGCATTACGACCTGTCCGACGACTTCTTCAAGTTGTTTCTCGACCCCACCCTGACCTACAGCTGCGCGTACTTTGAACGCGATGACATGAGCTTGGAGCAGGCGCAGCGGGCCAAGATCGACTTGTCGCTGGGCAAGTGCGATCTCAAGCCTGGCATGACGTTGCTCGATATTGGCTGTGGCTGGGGCGCGACGATGCGGCGGGCCTTTGAGAAATACGACGTCAACGTGATCGGCCTGACGCTGAGCCGCAACCAGTGTGAGCATGTGCGCGAGACGCTGGCCAAACTGCCCGGCCCTCGCACGGCCGAAGTGCGACTACAAGGCTGGGAGGAGTTTGAGGGCCAGGTCGATCGAATTGTGAGCATCGGCGCCTTCGAGCACTTTCGCCGGGAGCGTTACGGCGCCTTCTTCGAGCGTTGCCACAACGCGTTACCCGACGATGGGCGGATGATGCTGCACAGCATCGTGGCCTATAAGATGCATACGTTGGAAGAGATGGGCATTCCCGTCAACCACGAGAATGTGCTTTTCGGCAAATTTATCGCCAAGGAGATATTTCCCGGCGGCGAATTGTGCGAGCCGGTTGAAGTTACCGACGCCGCCGAGGCGGGCGGTTTCGAGGTCGAAAAAGTGCAACCTCTGCAACTGCACTACGCCCGCACGCTGGATTGCTGGGCGAACGCACTCTCGGCCCGCAAAGACGAGGCGATTGCCCTGTCTTCCGAAGAGATGTACGAGCGGTTCAGAAAATACCTCACCGGTTGTGCGGCCCATTTTCGGAGTGGCCACATCAATGTGATGCAGTTCACGCTGGTCAAAGCCGGGAAGTTCAAGGCGCCCTAAGAGCCTATCCGAGAACCCTGTTTCCCCCTCAGCCCCCGGAAATACCAGGGAGAGGGGAGAAAAGGGTTTCGCGAGGCTGCTTTCACTCGACGGGGTTGCAAGCCGCTCAAAGCCCGCGAAAATCCTACACCCCTAGAAAACGGTAGGGTGAGGGACATCGAAGTTGGTCGGCGGGCAGAAACAGAATTCTGGTGATCTTGGGACCGGAGCTGGCCAGGCAGCGGGTGCTAGCGGCGAGTTTTCCGATTGCGCAAAGTTTTCCACAAAGTCCGCTCGCGGAATGTCCGATAACTTCCCCTGCCGCCAGACGAGGAGGACGAACGTCGGGCGGGTTTTCTGGAGGGGGGCGGGCGATTTACAGCCTGCGAGGTTCTGCTATGTCGTGCTTGCGCCTCCCGCGTTCGCGCTATTTTTCTGCCCTGATGGCAGCCCTGGTCTTGGGTTCGGCAGTCGTTTCCGCCGCGCCTGGTGAGCCGACTCCGGCCTTGCGTGAAAATGAGCCCACGCCGGCGTCGCCGGAGGGATCGGTCACGCCCGCTTCCACCAAATTCTATCGAGCCCGTGGTTGGAGCGATTCGGACACCGCGGGCGCCGATCGGCAATTGCGTTGGGTTCGCCCCACGCGTTATCAAGAGGCCGACGACGCGGTCCAAATCCCGCCGTCCCCATTCGATCCGGCGCCGCGCGGCTTTGCGCCGGCCGAAGATACTTCGCCTTCCGATCGCCCCCTGCCTGCCGCACCTCCCAGTCGGCCTCAGCCAGGCCAACACGGGGCCGAGCCGCCGAGGGGCCAGCCGGAGGAACTTTCTCCGCCGGCCGCGGACGAGCCCGCGGAACGGAGCCTGCTGCGAGGGCCTGGCGGCGCCTTTTCGGATGGCGACTTCGAAGAAGACCCTTCGTATTACGATGGCGAATACGGACCCGGGGCTTACGATCCGCATCAACCCTACGACGACCCGGCAGGTTGCGGCCCTCAGGGCTGCGGACCCAACGGCTGCGGAGTCGACAACGGTTGCGGCGGGGAAGGCCGCGGCGGCAACTGCGCCGTCGATTGCTGCTGCCAGGGGAGTTGCTGCGATTGCTTCTCGTGCTGCAGCCATCCCGGCTATTGGGACTGTTGCTGGTGCTCGTGGTGCTGGTGGGAAAACCTCTCGGTGTTCGCCGGACCGGCCGGCTTTAAAGGCCCGCTCGACCTGGGCCGCAACGGTAGCTTTGGTTTCAGCGAAGGTCTGAACTGGAGCATGCCGCTGTTTCCGCACGCCGGCATCGGCGCTCAATTTGGTTTTCGGGCCGTGCAGTCCAACTTCTCCGGCAATAGCATCGAAGGCGGTGGCGGCGGCCGCGACCAGCTCTTTGCCACCCTGGGCTTGTTTCGCCGCACCCATTGCGGGTTTCAATACGGGATTGCCGCCGACTTCTTAGAAGACGATTACTACGACGACATCAGCGTCTCGCAGTATCGCGGCGAATTCAGCCTCATCCATCCTTCGGGACACGAAGTGGGCTTCTACGCCGCGTTTGGCGGCGAATCCGATCAGGGTTTCATCCCGCCCATCGTGGGCGGCAATACCTTCCCGCTACTGACCAATTGGGAAGCGACCGATCAGTACGCCCTGTTCTACCGCTACACCATGTGCGACGGCGGCAGCCTGAAGCTGTATGCCGGCGGCACCAGCCAAAGCGGCGGTTTGGTCGGCGGCGACCTGCGGCTGCCTCTCTCGTGCCGCTGGGCGTTTGCCAGCAACTTTGCCTACGCTTCGGCCGGCTCGGGCGACGACTCCAGCTACTCGCGAGAGTCGTGGGGGCTCGGCGCCTCGCTCGAATTCTTCCCCGGCTGCGTGAAGGGGACCGGCAACTACTCCTGGCTGCGTCCACTGTTCAACGTGGCCGACAACAGCACGTTCTTTGTGAAGCGGGAATAGGGGCTGGGGAATAGTGGCTAGTGCCGCAAATCACAATTGAGGGTCCATGAAACGCGTTCTTTTCCTAGATTACGGCGTGGCGACTTCACCAAAGCTTCGCAGTTTGCCGTGTTTCTCTCGACGTGAAGCCCTTCCTCCCCTCTGATGACCGCGATATCTCACACGTCCCGGTCTTCGGGAGGAGGAAGGTTATGTCTGGCAAGGCTGCCAAGATTGTGCTGACGGAAAAGCAGCAGAACGTGCTTCAAACG
>CAYUMU010000101.1:0-14734 GCA_964445985.1 uncultured Pirellulales bacterium
ACTTCCTCGCCCAAGTCCTGGTACTAAAATAACTTCGATACGCGCTGGCCCTGGGCGCTGCGGCTAAACAGGCAGCTTAGGTTTAGCAAGTAAGGCAGCTCTCGTGGCCTTGTTATGCATGTTCTTGGATGTGGGCAGAACCTGAGGCTGACTAATGAATTACCCCCACTTTTGGTTACTGGAATGTGCCGCAATAGATCCGGTTGCGCTTCGGCAGGTAACTGGGTCTCGGGCATATCTTGAAGGACAGTGGAACAAGCCAACGCACGGACTTAATAGGTCCGCTGTGGTAGAACTCCTTCTAAACCTCCAGGCAAACAACGAGATCCATTTCACGCTAAACGGTACACCGGCGGGAGAATTGACTGAAGCTGACATCGATACAGCAATAAGAATGGACGAGTCGCACGCGGCGCTAGCGGAGTATCGGCTGACGCCATCGGGGGGAGAACAATGGTCGTCGATTGCTCAGCCGGCATGGCATCGATTCCATTCCTGGGAAATCATCGACTATGATCTATATGAGATAGGCGCGACAACTGAAGTCACTGCAATGAGAGCGCTTGATTTCAGAGTCAAAATCCAACATTTGCAGATTGACACTGTTCTTGCCACACAAGCTGACTCGCCCTGGCAGGCTACGTATTGGAAGGTGCTTGATCAAGGGTGTTTGATCAGGTTCCGAGCGTTTGAGCAACTCAAGTCGTCCCCTCAGCCATGTGATTACACCGATGAAGCATCAGATGCTCACCCCGCCGAGTGGGAGTTTTTTGAATGGTATCGCAGTTATCCAGTGAAACGGAACACTCCGTAGCAAGCGTAGGTTAGCGAGCCTAGCCTGGGTACATTTCATAGGGTGGCGTGCTTTGCACCCACCAAATGTGCGTCGAGTTGGTGCAACCGCGAGATCGTCCGTTCCTGCCAAAGCAATTCAACAATCGCTTCGAAATGTTCAGGCTCATTCAAGCCGAGACTGGAGTCCCACGACGATTTTCAATTTTCACTACCTCGAAACCATCCAACAGGGGCAACCAACCATGATCGACCAAGCCAACCTGGCTCCGCTTCAAGTCACCAGCATCAAGTCCGCCAACTACGCCGCCCGCTCCGGCGAACTGGTGCAATGCGATGCCAGCGGCGGTTCCTTCACCGTCACCCTCCCCGGCAGCCCTCGGGTAAACCAAATCGTGGGCGTGAAACTGCTCGAACCCACCGGCGGCAACGCCGTGACCGTCGCCCGCAACGGGAATGCAATCGAAGGCGAAGCGGGCGACCTGGTGCTCGCGACGACTGGCGATTATCGCGAACTTCAGTACGACGGGGCCGGTCGGTGGCTGGCTCGCTCAGAATCGGCGACACCATCAGCAACGGTACGCTTTCAACCACCCAACGGCCGCCTCACGCTCGCCAGCGGCACCCCGGTGCTTTCGAGCGACGTGACAGGAGCCAGCACGCTTTACTACACACCGTGCGACGGCAACTCCATCTGTCTGTACACCGGATCTGCCTGGGTGACTCGCACACTTGCCGAGATCAGTCTGGCACTTAGCGGCCTCGCTGCCGGAAAGAACTATGACGTGTTTTGCTATTGGACGGGCAGCAGCCTGGCTCTGTCGCTCTCGTCTGCCTGGGCAAACGACTCAACTCGCACTGACGCATTAGGCCAGCAAGACGGCGTGAACGTGTTAGTTTCTTACTCGTTAACATTTCTGCAAGCCGCGGAGAACTTTACTGCCCATTGTTCGTTTGCGGTTTACCCGCGTTAAGGAGCGACCACACAAAGTTGCACGTCGGCCTGTTCCGAGCCACGGGCGTAAGCATGGCACACAGCGGATTGACGGGGAGGCATAACTCGACCCGCGCTGTGTTGGGCCGTGCCTAACCTACGGGAACTTGTCCAACTTGGTCTCGTGTCCGTCCCTTTGAACACTTTGCGCTTTCTCATAGCTCTCGAACAGCAACTGGTAATGCGGCACGATATGGTCTTTCATGATTTCGGCGAACTTCATCGCGTCGGGACGGTTCCAGGTGCCCATCAATTCCCCCAGCGTGGCGAACGTATCCGTCGGAATGGCGCCGGCCTGAACGACGCGGGCCAGCGTGATGTCGGTGGCCATCGCGGAAAAATTGCCCGAGGCATCGACCACGTTGAACACCTTGTAGCCGGCCTCCAATGCGCTCAGCGTGGGAAACGCCATGCAGACGCTGGTGAGCGTGCCGGCGATGATCAAGGTTTTGCGGCCGGTCTTCTCGATCGCCTCGACCCACTGGGGATTGTCCCAGGCATTGATCTGGCCGGTGCGAGGGATGTAGACCGCATCGGGATTTGCCTGGTGGATCTCGGGAATCAACGGGCCGTTGGGGCCATCGGGGACCGAAGCCGTTGTGAACGTGGGCGTCTTGGTCAGCCAGGCCGCCTTGGCCAGCGCGATGGCGTTGTTGCGCAACGTCGTCATATCCATGTCTTTGACGAGTTGGAACAAACCGCTCTGGTGATCGATCAGCAGCAGAACGGCATCGCTAGGATCGATCATCCACTTGTTGAACTCAGCCATCGTCTGCTCCTCCGAATGCGGAACGGGAATTGCCTGCGCGGCGACTCAAGTAGCCTAACACAAAGGGGGCAAGAAAGCCACCAAGCGGCCGCCCAGCCGACACAGGCAGTCGAGGAACTAAAATCACATACGAAGTTGTGGAACAGAAGATTGCGATCCTTAAGATCGCAGCTGGCGGAGAACCTGACAGATTTATGCAGCAATTAATCCAATATGGATTGGTCGCAGGGCAATTGACGGTGCCGACCGTGCCTGGAATTTCTCTTGGCTTCAAGGGAGACCAGGTTGGTCATATCGTTGGTCGGCAGTTCGGTGGTTTCGCAGGAGAAGATAACGGCATTGGTAATGTGTTTCCTCAGAATCCTAGTGGGAATAATCGGGATTTCAACTCATTTGAAACCGGTGTTGTCAAGCCGTGGGTCGAAGGTGGGTGCAACGTCTGTGTTAAATTCACGTTTTATTTCGACAAGTCATCGAACACGCCTCACCGCCCAGCAAACTTTGACTATGAATGGTGGGTCAATGGGATTCAGATGCCAACCAAGTCGATCAACAACCCTGCTCCAAGGAATCCACAATGACCAAAGTTGAGCTCGCTTTGAAGCGAATCGTGCATTGGTTTAGTGCCAACATCCCAGAAGATGAGATCCCGCGTCTGTTTCCGCCGGCATCAACCGAGGATTTCGCCAGCGCGGAAGCAACTTTGGACGTCAAGCTACCGCGTGACGTTCGCAGCTTCTACTTGTTGCACAATGGGAGCGCCGCCGGGCTTTTTCCCAATGGTCCAAGCATGATGCCGTTGGACGACGTTCTATGGAATTGGAAAATGATGTGTGATGGCCTGATAGAGGGTGACTTTCCTGAAGAAACGGAACCCACGGGTCCCATTCGTCCGGTCTGGTGGAATGTCAAATGGGTTCCGGTTACCAATAGTGGCTCTGGAGATTATTTTTGCGTTGACCGTGCCCCAGCGAAAGGTGGGCGATCCGGACAATTGATTGCGTTCGATCATGAAGTTGGCCCAGTTCGCGTTGTAGCCCGGAGCTTTGGCGACTACCTCACACAATATGCTGATGATCTTGAGGCGGGAAAGTATTATTATGATCCGCGTGCATTAACAGTTTACGAACTGAGTCGAAAGAGAGGAAAGAGTTAACAGCGGGTGCAAGGGCGAGATATAAGGATCGAGAATTAAATAATGTCCCTATGCATTCGTCATTCCCGGCGGGGTGGCACTCTACGCCGTTAACCCTTTTTCTAACCGCAAATTACGCAATAGTTTACAGCGGCTTGTAATTTAGGGGGGGGGCTTGGCTGCCGAGAAATCTCGGAAAACTGGGCAATCTCCGAACCAATAGGGTTAACGGCGTAGGGTGGCACCAAACGCCTGGAACGGGATACAGCTTGCCAATCGCCGCCTGTGGGCCTTAGAACGTACGCACACGCTCGACCGCCTCGGTTTCCCCCATTTGAATTCACTGCCCCAGCCGCACCATGACTTTTGCGACCTCTTCCGCTCCGCTACGAATTTTGGCGATCCATGCCCACCCGGATGACATTGAATTTCAATGTGCCGGCACGTTGGCGTTATTGGCCGGCCGCGGCCATGTGGTGGTTTGCGCCACGATGACCCCTGGCGACTGCGGCAGTCGCGACCGGGGTCCGGAGGCCATTGCGGGCATTCGTCGGCAAGAAGCGGCCCTGGCGGCGAAGAAGATCGGGGCCAGCTACGAATGCCTGGAGTTTCGCGACCTGAGCATTGTGATTGACAACCCCTCCAAGCGGCGCGTGACGGAAGCCATCCGCCGGCATCGGCCCGACGTGGTGTTCACGGCTCCGCCGGTCGATTACATGGACGACCACGAAGCCACCAGCCGGCTGGTGCGCGATGCTTGCTTTAACGCCAGTTGCCCCAACTATTCCACGCGCGAATGGGATCCGGCGCCGGCCACGGAGCGGATTCCGCACCTGTTCTACGTGGATGCCCTGGGGGGCGTGGACCACTTCGGTCGCCCGATTCCGCCACATTTTTATGTGAATACCAGCAGCGTATTTGCCATCAAGCAAGAGATGCTGGCCTGCCATGCCAGCCAGCGGGAATGGCTCCAGGCTCAGCATGGGGTGGATGAGTACCTGGAAAGTCAAGCCCGCTGGAGCGCCAGCCGCGGGGCGGAAATCGGCGTTTCCCACGCCGAAGCGTTCTTGCAACACCGCGGCCATCCCTACCCGGGCGAGAATATTTTGGAGCGATTGCTGGGCGGTTTAGTAGCTAGTGGCTAGCGGCTGGTTGCTAGTGCTTATCAGCCACCAGCTACTAGCTACCTCGCCACCACCGCGTTCAGCACCCTCGAGGTGGCTTGCGATTTATTCAGCACATAGAAGTGAACGCCTGGCACGCCGCCGTCGATTAGTTCTTGCACCTGCCGGGTTGCCTGCTCCACGCCCACCTCGAACTGCCCGGTTTCGTCGTCGCGGTACTGTTCCAATGCCTCGCAGAAGGGGCCGGGCAAGCAGGCTCCGCAGAGCGAAGCGATTCGGCGGATTTGGGCCAGATTGGTCACCGGCAGAATGCCTGGCACGATGGGCACGGCAATGCCCAGGGCCTGGCAGCGATCGCGGAAGCGGAAAAAGTCGGCGTTGTCGTAGAACAGCTGGGTGATGATCACATCGGCCCCGGCCGCCACTTTGCGCTGGAGGTTGGCCAGGTCGGTGTCCAGATCGACACACTCCTGGTGCTTCTCAGGATAGCCGGCCACGGCCACGCCAAACCGCGGGAATTCGGCGTGAATCAGGGCAACCAGCTCGTTGGCGTAGCGCAGGCCGCCTTCGATTGCCTGGAAGCTGCTCTGCCCTCGGGGCGGGTCGCCGCGCAGGGCCACGATGTTTTCGACCCCGCGGCTCCAGGCGGCGCGCAGGTAGCCGCGAAGGTCGTCCACCGTGGATCCCACGCACGTGAGGTGCGAGGCCACCGGCAGCCCAAATTCCTGATGCACGCGGGCCACGATGTCGAGGGTTTTCGACTGGGTGGAACCGCCGGCCCCGTAGGTACACGTGACAAAAGCCGGCTCAAAGGCGACCAGGTCCGCCAGATTGCGAAACAACTGGGTCTCGCCCTCGGCCGTTTTGGGCGGGAACAGCTCGAAGGACAAGCTCAATTGGCCCGGCGTGTAGGCTTCCGAAAATCGCATCCCCAGTCGCTCCTGTTCATGGGCGGTCAAAATCGCCGCGGCTTCCTTATTTTGCAGCAATGCCTGGAGAGCGGCTAGGGCAATTTCCCTGGTGGCTGGTGGCTGGTGGCTGGTGGCTGGTGGCTGGTGGCTGGTGGCTGGTGGCACGGGCGTCCCGCCCGTGCCGCCCGTGAATCCGCGCAAACTCTTAGCAGCAGCCAACCGTCTTCAACATCTATACCCACTCTTGGCCGAGACGGCCAAGCCATGGGCGAAGCGGCAATGGAGTTCGGCAGTTCCCCCGATCAAGGCCCTTCCGCCGGAGCGATTCGACCCGTCAAGTAGAGCCGGGTCATCCAGTCGTTGACCGCCCCGGTCGCGGCTCGCATGCTGGCTACCAGTTCGGCATGTGCGGCGGCCAGATTGGCTTGCTCGCCCGGATCGCGCTCGACGTTGAACAGTTCAGCGCCGTCATTGGCCAGGCAGTGAATGTACTTCCACGCCTGGCGCCGCAGCCCTTGGTATTGCAAGGCAAAGGGGTTGTTGAAGAACACTTGCCGCCCGTTGACTTGCCTTGCCAGGCTGGTGCCCACCGCGTGGTTCAGGCCGGTCATGCCAAACAGGTCCATGACCGTCGGCAGCAAATCGACCTGGCTCCCCAGGGCGTCGATCCTGGCCGGCTGCGAGATTCTGCCTGGCGCCCAAATCAAGAGCGGAATCCGCAGGCCTTCTTCGTAAAGGTAGTTGATCAGCATGAAGTTCTGGTGGTGCTCCCCCATGGGCGTGCCGGTATCGGCCAAGATGAAGAAGACCGTTTTCCGATCGAGACCCTTCTGGCGAAGCCGCTCCACGAACCGGCCCAGGCAGTGATCGGTGTAGTGCATGGTTTGCAAGAACCGGTGGTATTCGCCGTCGGCCGGGGTGTTGGTTTCTGGCGGCACATAGCCCTGCGGCACGCGCCAGGGGTGATGGTTGGTGATGGTGAACACCGTGGCGAAGCCAGGCTGGCCTTGAGCCTCGCGTTCGGTCAGCCAATCGGCCACGTAGTCCAGCAGGTATTCGTCGTGATAGCCCCAACTCGTGCGGGCTGCCGCTCCCAGTCGCCGCTGCAAGTCCTGTTCGCCGTGTACTTCGGCATATCCGTGGTTGCGGAAGAACGCCTCCTGATTTTCGAAAGCCAGGCCCCCGCCGTAAAAATAACCGCTTCGGTAATCGCGGCGGTTGAACAGGTCGGCCATTCCGATCAGGGGCAAGTCGCTACTGGCCGCCTGCACGCTCTTGGCCGAAAACCGCGGCAGCAGGCCAAATAGCGATGCCACCACGCCGCGCGTGGTTTGCACGCCATTGCCGTAGAATTGCGTGAACAGCAAGCCTTCTTTCGCCAGCCGATCAAAGTTGGGCGTGACACCCTGCGTTCCCCCCAGCGCGCCAACGTCGCGGGCTCGAAACGATTCCAAGAACAAGAACACCACGTGCGGCCGTTCGCCAGGCTCAATCGCCACCTCAAACGACTCCTCGCCGACGAACCCCCGCGTGTCTTTCAACAGGGGGAAGTCCGGATTCACGCGGGTGTAAATTTCTGCCCGCGGTGCTAACAGTCGCTCCGCCAGGGCGGGATCTGCCTGGGCGCCGCCCTGTTGCCAGCCCAAGGCCTGTTCTAAAGCCGACAGTTGATCGCTGGCCACGCGGTCATCGGCGGCGTAGGCCAGCGGCGCGGGTTCCCAGCGGCGGGCTGCCAGGCTCAACAGCAGAGCCAAGGGTAAGAGCGCCAGCATGGGTGTCGAGCATCGCAACCTCGGGATCACGCCCACAAAGCAGCGGAAAACGACAACCGTTCCCGCCGCCAACGCGGCCAGGCCAGCCAACAGCCAGCCCAACCCCAGTTCTTGGGCCGAGCTTGCCAGCGTTCCCAAGTCGCCGCCAAAGGCCAGGAGATCCAGGTTCAATCGCATGCCAATCTTGGCATACAGCAGGGCGTCTACCAGCCCATAAAGCTGCACGGCCGCAAACATCAGCGTGAGCAGGCTGGCTGCCACGTGGATTCGCCCTGGCGCCCGCAAGACCGTCAACAGGCCATACAGCAGCACGGCGACCAGCCACATTTCGGCCGCGACCAACAGGTCTTGGGGAAGCCCCGCGGCAAAAGCGCAGGCAAACGCCCACAACCGAGCGGTCAGCCCCGGCAAGTTGGGGGCTAACCCCAGCAAGGCCAGCAGGCGAAAGAACATCGGCACGGCCAACCACACCAGCAAGAATTGCCGCGTTGGCTGGGCGTGGGTGGCGCCAAAATGAAGCAGGTGCGGGCGCATGATCTGTTACCAGGAAACCGTAAGCAAAAGCGGGGCAGTTTGAGCTGCGCGGCCAAAAGGGAGCTCGGCGGCGATACGGATTCCGAGGCCGATCGAACCGCGGCGGACCAGGCTCGACCGCCACCCATCGAAACGCCGCCGGGCAGCGCCTGGTTAAAATATAGGTTGCAGCTTCGGCGGGGGGAGGTTCGCGATTCCGCGCTCTCGGTCACGTTTGTGGCGGTTGTAGCGATTGGGCCAGCGTTCATTCGCTGCTGCCCAATCGCCCGGCCCTTGGCGGACCTTCGCTGTTGGCGATAATGTTCGCATGCCGACCCTGACGAACCCGGTAGGCTTGCCCAGCCGCACGCTCGGGTGACCAGCAACAGAGGAATTTGCGTGCAACTTATCAAAGTCGCGGCCGCCGTTCTCAACCAAACTCCGCTCGATTGGGAGGGCAACCTCCGCCACATTCGCCAGGCGATCGAGACGGCGCGCGCCCAGCAGGTTTCCATCGTGTGCCTGCCCGAGCTGTGCATCACGGGCTATGGCTGCGAAGACGCCTTTTTTTCCGCCGATGTACAACACAAAGCCTGGCAAATGCTCGAAGAAATCGTGCCGTTGACCGCGGGCATGATCGTGTCGGTCGGCCTGCCGGTGGTGCATCACAATGCCGTGTTCAACGCCGCCGGCCTGCTGGTCGATGGCCAAATTGCCGGCTTTGTGGCCAAGCGATTCCTGGCGGGTGACGGCGTGCATTACGAGCCCCGCTGGTTCAAACCGTGGCCGCGAGGGCATCGCGCCCGCCTCGAACGGGGCGCCCACTCATACCCGCTGGGCGATATCCACTTCAACTGTGCCGGCGTGCGGATCGGCTTCGAAATTTGCGAAGACGCCTGGGTGGCGCGGCGGCCGGGCAGCGAGCTTTCGGCCCAAGGGGTCGATCTCATTCTCAATCCGTCGGCCAGCCATTTCGCCTTCGACAAAACCAACATCCGCCGCCGGTTCGTGCTCGAAGGCTCCCGCGCCTTTGCCGTGACTTACATCTACAGCAACCTGCTCGGCAACGAAGCCGGCCGCGTGATCTACGATGGCGACGCCATGATTGCCACCGCCGGCCGAATGGTTGCCTCGGGCGCGCGGTTTTCCTTCGCCAACAGCCTGGTGACCACGGCGGTTGTGGATGTTGATCTGACTCGCCTGCAACAGGCGCGGCTGCACAGCTACATGCCCGACATGGCCGCCGCCGATTCGGCCTGCGTGAACGTGCCATTCCAGTTCTCGGCCATCGAGCCGGAGAGTTCGTCGCACCGCCTGGCAAACTGGGAAACCAGCGGCTCCATCAAAGAAGAGGAATTCACCCGCGCGGTTCGCCTGGCGTTGTTCGACTACCTGCGCAAGAGCCGCTCGCAAGGCTTCGTGGTTTCGCTCTCGGGGGGCGCCGATTCGGCTGCCTGCGCCGCCCTGGTGGGCCTGATGGTGGAAGGGGCCGTGGCCGAACTTGGGCGCGACGGCTTGCTCTCCAAGCTGGCTTACCTGCCTCGCCTGAAGAACGCCGCCGATACCGCTGGGCTTACCCAGCAACTGCTGAGTTGCGTGTACCAGCCAACCCGCAACAGCTCGGAAACCACGCGGCATGCGGCCGAAGTGACCGCGGCCGAAGTGGGGGCGCATTTCCATGTGTTCGACGTGGACGACGTGGTGCAAGACTACATCCGCATCATTTCGCAAGGCCTGGGCCGCGAACTGACCTGGGAGCAAGACGACATTGCCCTGCAGAACATTCAAGCCCGCACGCGCAGCCCTAGCGTCTGGATGCTGGCGAACATTCTGGGGGCCTTGCTGCTTTCCACCAGCAACCGATCCGAGGCAGCGGTCGGCTACGCCACCATGGATGGCGACACTTCCGGCGGCTTGTGCCCCATTGCCGGCATCGACAAAGACTTTCTCCGCCGTTGGCTCCGCTGGTTAGAAAAGACGGGTCCGCTCGGCGGCCGGCCCTACCCTGCCTTGGAGGCGGTCAACCGCCAGGCGCCCACGGCCGAGCTGCGTCCGCACGAAGCAGGGCAAACCGACGAAGCGGACCTGATGCCGTACGACCTGCTCGACGCCATCGAGCGGTTGGCCATTCGCGACAAGCAAGCCCCATTGGCCTGCTTCCGCTTGCTGCACCAGCGGTTTGATCAGTATCCGGCCCAGCAACTCGCGCAGTGGGTGGAACGCTTCTTCAAGCTCTGGTGCCGCAACCAATGGAAGCGCGAGCGCTACGCGCCCTCGTTCCACCTCGACGATGAAAACCTCGACCCCAAAACCTGGTGCCGGTTCCCCATCCTCTCCGGCGGCTTCCAGCGCGAGCTCGACGAAATGTGGGAATATTTGAGAATGCAGTAAAGCGATCGACCGCCCGTAAAGCCAGCCCCGTAAAGCCAGCCCCGCCGAGGCGGCTCTCGGATCGGAAGCTGAAGCGAATCGCCGGATGGATGGGCGCGAAGACGGCGCGGCGGGGATCTTCGCAAACACGGCGCCTGCCCAGCCGCGCCGCGTTTCACTGCCGCGTCCAACGGCCCATGATGGCGCGGGTTCGCTGCGGCGTGCCGGCGATCAGGCCCGTCTCGGCGAGACTGGGCCTACGGCGTTTACCCCTCTTCCTGGTTTCGGCAACTGCTATAACAACAGAGGAGGAGCTTCACTCCATCTTCGCCGCGTTTTCATTTCCGTCATGGTTTTTATGCAATCGGTTCCTTCGTACTCTCAATTCGCGCCGCCCGAGTTGTTGGCTCCCGCTGGCGATCGCACCTGTATTCAGGCTGCCGTCGAGAATGGGGCCGATGCTGTTTATTTTGGGCTCGATGTGGGCTTTAACGCCCGGGCGCGGGCGGCCAACATGGCGGCGGACGAACTGCCCGACATTATGGCTTACCTGCACGGCCGGGGCGTGCGGGGTTACGTGACCTTCAATACGCTGGTCTTTCCGCAAGAGCTGGCGCAGGCCGAGGCCATGCTGGCTCGGATTGCCGCGGCCGGCGCCGATGCCGTGCTGGTGCAAGACCTGGGCATCATGCGGTTGGCCAAGGCCGTGTGCCCCGAGCTGGCCGTGCATGCCAGCACTCAGGCCACCATGACCAGTGCCGAAACCATCGAAGCCCTGGCCGGTTTGGGGGTGGAACGGGTGGTGCTGGCCCGCGAGGTTTCGCTGGACGAAATCCGCGAGATTCGCGCCGCCACGACCATGCCGCTGGAGGTGTTCGTGCACGGCGCGCTGTGCGTGGCCTATTCGGGGCAATGTCTGACCAGTGAATCGCTGGGCGGACGGAGCGCCAACCGCGGCCAGTGCGCTCAGGCCTGCCGGTTGCCTTACGACCTGGTGTGCGACGGGCGCGATGTGGACCTGGGCGATGTGAAATACCTGCTCAGCCCTCAAGATTTGGCGGCTTACGACCTGGCGCCGGAGCTGATCGCGGCCGGCGTGTGCTCGTTCAAGATTGAAGGCCGACTGAAAACGCCTGAATATGTCGCGAATGTGACCCAGCATTACCGGCAAGCCATCGACGCCGCTTGGACCCAGCGGGCTCAGCAATTCAGCCGGCAGCAGGTGCAAGAGCTGGAACTTTCGTTCTCGCGCGGATTTTCGCACGGCTGGCTGCAAGGTTGCGATCATAAAGAGTTGGTGCCGGGCCTGAGTAGTTCCAAACGGGGAATTCGGTTGGGCGAAGTCACCGGCTTCTTTCGCGGCAATGTGTGCGTGCAGCTCGCCGCTTCCATTGCCGCTGGCGACGGCGTGGTGTTTGCGGGCGATCGTTCGCGGGGAACCGAACAGGGTGGCCGGGTGTTTACCGTGATTCAGCGCGGGCAGCGGCAAACCGAGCCGGTCAGCCAAGGCGAGGTGGAACTCGTGTTCCAACGCGACTCGCTCGACCTCGATCAAATTCAAGTGGGCCAGCCGATTTGGAAGACCGACGATCCGCGGCTCACCACTCGGCTGCGCAAGTCGTTCACGTCGGCCGATCCGATTCGCCGCGTGCCGCTCAAGCTGCGGGTGACCGCGACCGTGGGCAAACCGCTCAAGGTGATCGCGAACGCCGCCAACGGCGCCACGGCGCAGGTATCTTCTGAACAGCCGCTGGAACTGGCGCGACGCCATCCGCTCACAACCGAGCTGCTGCAAGCCCAACTGGGCCGGCTGGGTGGCAGCGTGTACACGCTTGCCGAGGTGCAGGCAGAAATCCACGGCGAACCGATGGCCCCGCTCAGTGTGCTTGGGCAACTTCGCAAAACGCTGCTGGAACAACTTGAGGCCTCCATTGCCGAGCCGCCGGCGCGGCAGGTTTCGCCGCCAGGAGTGCTGACAAAGCTGCGCGAAACTGCCCTGGGGCCGGCGCCCACTTCGCACGCTACGGCCGATCCGCAATTGCACGTGCTCTGCCGTTCGCTCACGCAGTTGGCCGCGGCGCTGGCCAGCGACATTCCCTTGGCTTATGTGGAGTTTGCCGACATTCGCCAATACCGCGAGGCCGTGGAACTGGCCCAAGGGCATGCGACCCAGGTTTACCTGGCCACGCCCCGCATCCAAAAAGCGGGCGAGATGGGCATCTTCCACGCGATGGCCAAACATGGCGCCGATGGTATGCTGGTCCGCAATCTTTCCGGCCTGCAATACTTCCGCGAGCGGGGCGTGCCGTGCGTGGCCGATTTTTCGCTCAATGCGGCCAACGAGTTGACGGCGGCTTACCTGCGCGAGCAGGGGGCGCTGCGGCTCACGGCGTCTTATGATCTCAACCGCGAACAATTGCTGGAACTGCTCGCCGCCACGCCCTCGGGGTGGTGGGAAGTGGTCATTCACCAACACATGCCGATGTTCCACATGGAGCATTGCGTGTTTTGCGCCGTGCTTTCGCCAGGCACCAACAAGACGAACTGCGGCCGGCCGTGCGACAATCACACCGTGGAGCTGCGCGACCGGATCGGCATGGAACACCCACTGCACGCCGACGTGGGCTGCCGCAACACGCTCTACAACGCGGTGCCGCAAAGCGGGGCGGAAGTGGCGCCCAGCCTGCTGGCCCAAGGGGTAACCAACTTCCGGCTCGAATTCCTGAGCGACGACGCCGAGGCCATTGGCCGGACCATCGCCATGTATCGGCAACTGCTGGCAGGGCAGATCAGCGGCAAAGAGGTCTGGACCCGGCTCCGGGCCGCCAACCGCGTGGGCGTGACCCGAGGCACGATGGAAGAACGCCGCAACCCGCTGGCTATTCTTTGACGGGGGGAATAGGGACTGGGGACTGGGGGGAGGGCTTTTTCACTCATTTTCGAGAGGCCCACGCGACACCCGAGCGTGGGCGAGAATGTTGTTTCGCTGAGGTCCGAGGCGCTGCATAATCGGGGGGCCGTGAAACCACCGCGCTTTCCCGTCGCCGAGTTACCCCATGCCGACCTTGTTTGCTTGCGTTGCCCTCCGGCGATTTTCTCCCTGCTCTCAGGTTGCCTGGTTCATCGCCGCGGTGGCGATACTGCTGGGACCTTCCGCAATGGCCGCCAATCCAGCTTCACCCCAGCCAGCTTCGCCCGAAAAAGCCAATGCGTCTGATTCGGTTGACGTGAAGCCGCTTTCGGCCGATGAGGCCTGGCAGTTGATCGCCCCGCATTTTCAACCACCGGCCGAGTACAAAGCCGAGCTGGGCAAGTTTCGTTCGCCGCTGCTATTTGCCGATGGCGCGCCGGTGAAGACGCCGGAAGACTGGCAGCGCCGCCGTAAAGAAATCCTGGCCACCTGGCACGAGTTGATGGGGCCTTGGCCGGAGCCGCTGGAGAAGCCAGCCCTCGAGTACTTGGAAGAATCCCGGCGAGGGCAACTCACCCAACACCGAGTTCGCGTGGAAGTAGCACCCGGCGCCAAGCAGAACGGCTACTTGCTGATCCCGCCCGGCAAAGGCCCGTTTCCCGCGGTGCTGGTCGTTTACTACGACCCCGAAACCGGGGCAGGCTTGGGCAAGGAGCTGCGCGATTTTGGTTACCAACTCGCCCTCCGCGGCTTCGTCACGCTCTCCATCGGCAGCCCTCCCAAGTACCGCTCGCCCGAGGGCTCACCGCCGCTCCAGCCGCTTTCCTACTTTGCTTACGTGGCCGAGAATTGTGCAACCATTCTCGATAGCCTGTCGCAGGTGGATGGCGACCGGATCGGCGTCGTCGGGCATTCTTACGGCGGCAAGTGGGCCATGTTCGCCTCTTGTCTTTCGGCCAAGTTCGCCTGCGGCGCGTGGTCCGATGGCGGCGTGGTGTTCGATGAAACTCGCGGCAATGTCAACTTCTGGGAGCCCTGGTATCTGGGCCTCGACCCCGCCCAAGCCCGCCAGCCGGGCATCCCCAAGCCCGACAATCCCCGCACCGGCGCCTACGCGGTCATGATCGAAGCGGGTCGCGACCTGCACGAGTTGCACGCCCTGATGGCCCCCCGGCCGTTCCTGGTTTCAGGCGGCGCCGAAGACCGCCCTGGTCGCTGGCCGGCGCTCAATCATGCCATCGCCGTCAACCGGCTGCTGGGCCACGAAAACCGCGTGGCCATGACCAACCGCGCCACACATGCCCCCACGCCCGAGTCCAACCAGCAAATCTTTGCTTTCTTTCAGCACTTTTTGCAATAGGCGACATCGAGGGATCACAGTTTGTAGCCGGAGTTGTGGGTTGGGCTTCTGGCTGGGGGTCGGCGCGGATTCACGGGGGGGGG
>CAYUMU010000101.1:14744-22486 GCA_964445985.1 uncultured Pirellulales bacterium
GCCCGTGCCACGATTTTGTGGCTTGCAGGCAACCTATGATGACTTCGTCGCCACGCTCACCGCCTCGTGGTGTCGCCCCAAGAACTCCACCAGACCGCCTTGGTGCAAGTCGTCGGGCGAGCGGAGTTGGATGCGGATCACGTCGAACGTGCCTTCGGTGAGCAGTTCGCGGTCGGCGCCCAATTGCAGTAACTCGCCGTAAGCGAACGAGTCTTTGGGGCCGTGCAGCGCCACTTCCAAGGCGTGGGGTTTCTTGGTGTGCAGGCTCACCCAGGGCTGCGAACGGCCTGGCAGCAGGAAATGCACCACCGTTTGGTTGTTCCACAAGAACTCGCCTTCGGGGGCCACCTCGGAGATCCGCTCGCACAGTTCTTCGAGCAGTTCGGTCGGCCACTGGGCGGACTTGCCCAACGGGAACCCGCGCCGCGAGAGATGCCATTTGCGGCCGAGCACCTTCCAAGGCATCACGTCGTCGGGGTTCTGCTGCACCCGCTGTTGATGCTTGCCAAACCCGGCGATGGCCTCGTCGAGGAACGCCCAGAATTCCGGCCGATCGATCTCGTCCAGCGAATGAACCCGCAGCTCGATCTCCTGCCAAGGCCCTGCCAGGTTTTTGCATTTCACGCGCGGCTCGCTGCCATACACCGGCAGGTCGTGCATTTCATCGAGCGGAGGCAAATTCAAACGCGAGGTGAGATCCTCGCGCTTGAACGTCCGCCGGGCCACGCGGAACTTCATCTTCAGCAGCCACGGCTCGCCGGTGATGGCGTGGAAGAACCAGCCATCGCTCTTGCGCGTGCCGGTGATTTCCACCACGCTGCGATCGTTCCAGTTGGTCTCGTTGAACTCGCCCTGGTCTTGGATGCGATCGACCACCATGGCCAGAATCTTGCCATCCCAGCGGCAGGGTTCGCCGCGGCGGGCCACCCGGTCAATCGTGTGCCAGCGGCGACCGTCTTCTTGCCAGGGCATCGGCACGTCGCGGCCGACCTCGGTAATCTCCAAGTCTTCTTGCTGTTTTTGCTCGGCCGCCAGCGGGTCGTAGAACGCCCGCTCGGCGTGGGGACCCGCGGCCAGCACGGGCGCGAGGGCTTCGCCCGTATAGCTGCGCAGCAAGTCGGGGTACTTGCCCGAGGCTTGCCGCCGCGCGTGTTCCGCCACGTCTTCCGGCGTGCCGGCCACGACCAGTTGACCGCCGCCTTCGCCCGCCTCGGGACCCATGTCGATCAGCCAGTCGGCCGTTTTAATCACATCGAGGTTGTGCTCGATGACCACCACGGTGTTGCCCAAATCGACGAGGCGATTGAGCACGTCGAGCAGCTTGGCCAGGTCGTCGAAGTGCAGCCCCGTGGTCGGTTCGTCGAGCAGGTAAATGGTGCGGCCGGTGTCGGGGCGGGCCAGTTCGGCTGCCAGCTTTACCCGCTGGGCTTCACCGCCCGAAAGCGTGGGGGCCGACTGGCCCAGGGTGAGGTAATCGAGCCCCACGTCGCACAGCACCTGCAGCGTGCGGCGAATCTTGGGAATGTTTTTGAACAGCCGCACGGCCTCGCCGATCGGCATTTCGAGCACGTCGGCAATCGAGCGGCCCTGGTAGCGCACGGCCAGGGTTTCGGCGTTGTAGCGTTTGCCGTCGCACACGTCACAAGTCACCCACACGTCGGGCAAGAAGTGCATTTCGATGCGGAGTTGGCCGGCGCCCTCGCACTTGTCGCAACGACCGCCGGGCACGTTGAAGCTGAACCGCCGGGCCGTGTAGCCGCGGACGCGCGCGTCGGGCAGTTGGCTGAATAGCTCGCGAATCAACTCGAACACGCCGGTATAGGTAGCGGGGTTCGAGGTCGGCGTGTTGCCCAGCGGCTGCTGGTCCACGCGGATTACCTTGTTGATTTTGGCCACGCCCTTCAGCGCGTCGTGCGCTCCCGGAAAGGTGCTGGCCCGGTGCAGCCGCTTGGAAAGTGCGCGGTAGAGAATGTCGTCGATCAGCGAGCTTTTGCCGCTGCCGGAGACACCTGTCACGGCAATGAAGGCGCCGAGCGGAATCTCCACGTTGATGCCGCGGAGGTTGTGCTGCCGGGCGCCGACAATTTCCAACGTATCGAGCGGGCGAACCTGGCGGGCCTCGCGCACTCGCGGCGGCTGACCATTCGCGGCGGCAAGTTTGGCATCTTGGCCGTTGGCATCTTGGCCGTTGGCATCGGCGGCCGCGGCTTTGCGTCCCTTGGCGGCGGCTTTCTTAGTGGCCTTCTTTTTGCCCCGCTTGGGCTTGGCTTCTTCGATCGGCGGGGCTTCCACTTCCAATTGCGCCGGCATTCGCCGGTTGGTGGGCACGGCGATATTCTTGGCGCCCGAGAGGTAAGGGCCCGTCACCGACGTCTTGGTTTTGCCGACTTCGATCGGCGTCCCTTGGGCCACCACGTTGCCGCCATGCCGGCCGGCCCCGGGTCCAAAGTCGAGCAGCTGATCGGCGCCGGCGATCACTTCCTTATCGTGCTCCACGATCAGCAGCGTATTGCCCAGGTCGCGGAGGCGTTCGAGCGCGCGAATCAGGCGGCGGTTGTCGCGGGGGTGCAGGCCAATGGTGGGTTCGTCGAGCACGTACAGCACGCCGGTCAGGCCGCTGCCGACCTGGCTGGCCAGGCGAATCCGCTGGGCTTCACCGCCCGAGAGCGTGGGGCCCGGCCGGCCGAGGGTGAGGTACTCCAAGCCCACGTCGGTGAGAAACTGCAAGCGGTTTTGCACCTCGCGAACCAACTCGCCGGCGATCTTGCGTTCGCGGACATTGGGTTTCCAGGCGGCAAACTCCTGGTGCAACTCGCCCAGCGCGGTGCGGCACAGGTCGTCAATGGTTTTCTCGCGCACGCGGTAAGCGCTGGCGTCGTCGCGAAGGCGGCTGCCGCCGCAGGTGGCGCACTCCACTTCATCGACCAGGTGTTCCAGCCGGGTTCGCAGCCGGGGCGATAGCTTCGAGGCTTCTTCGAGCGCGGGGTACAGGCCCTTGTATTGAAAGCGGAACAGGGGGCTCCCCTTCTTGGCGGCCTTGCCGTCGGGCCACACGTCGAACCATTCATCGCCCGTGCCGTGCATGATCAGCCGGCGTTCTTTGGCCGAGAGCGAGCCGTAGGACTTGTCGCTGGGGATGCCGGTCGCGGCGGAGAAGGCTTCGAGCATGAGCTTGAAGATCGGCTCGCTCATCGATGGCCACACGGCGATGGCGCCTTCGGCCAGCGTGAGCCGCGGATCGAGAATCAGCGCCGCCGGGTTAGCGCCCGTTTGCACGCCCAGCCCTTCGCATGCGGGGCACCAGCCCAGGGGGCTGTTGAAACTAAAGTGGTGCGGCGTGAGCGGCTCGAAGCTGCGTCCGCAGGAGTCGCACGCCAGGTGCTGGCTATGGGTTTGCACCGGCCATTTGGCCTCGGCCACATCGTCGTTGGCAAACGCCACCCGCAACACGCCTTGGCCTAGCGACAGCGTCCCTTCCACGCTATCGGCAATGCGGCCGCGACTATCGGGGCGGATCACGATCCGGTCCACCACCACGTCCACGTCGTGCTTGCGGCGGCGATCGATCTTGGGCGGCTCATCGAGCGAATACGTTTTGCCATTCACGCGAATCCGCTGGTAACCGCGGCTTTGCAGATCGGTCCAGTGCGTTTCGT
The DNA here is from genome assembly GCA_964445985.1 of uncultured Pirellulales bacterium. Taxonomy (GTDB): domain Bacteria; phylum Planctomycetota; class Planctomycetia; order Pirellulales; family S012-138; genus CAYUMU01. Next base: position 18,401 of record CAYUMU010000101.1, read on the forward strand.
ATGTCTCGCCGACATGCACTTCGAGCGGCGCCATCAGGTACAGCCGGGTGCCCTCGGGCAGGGCCATCAGCTTATCGACAACTTCGTCCACCGTTTGCGTGCCGATCGGCAAATCGCAGTCGGGGCAGTAGGGCGTGCCGAGCCGGGCGAACAAGATCCGCAGGTAGTCGTAGATTTCGGTGACGGTGCCCACGGTGGAGCGGGGCGTGCTGCCGAGGTTCTTTTGCTCGATGGCGATGGCCGGCGACAAGCCCTCGATATGCTCCAGTTGCGGCTTCGTCACCTGGCTCACGAACTGCCGGGCGTACGAGCTGAGGCTTTCGACATATCGCCGTTGGCCTTCGGCATAGATGGTGTCCATGGCCAGCGACGTTTTGCCCGAGCCCGAGGGGCCGCAGAGCACGGTCATTTTGTCGCGCGGAATTTCAACATCGATATCCTTGAGGTTGTGCTGCCGGGCTCCGCGGACCTTGATGGCGGTAATGCGATCGATCACGCGGGGAGCGCGCTTGCCTGGCTGACCATTGGCCGCGATGTTGGTTCCATTCGCCCGGGCGGTTCGCACGGCCGCTTCGCGCTCCAGCAGTTCGGCGAGGGCTCGGCCGGTGTGCGAGCGCGGACAGGCCGCCACTTCTTCCGGCGTGCCGGTCACCAGGATTTCGCCGCCGGCGCCGCCCCCTTCGGGACCCATGTCGATAATCCAGTCGGCCGTCTTGATCACGTCCAGATTGTGCTCGACCACCAGCACGGTATTGCCGGCCGAGACGAAGTTGTGCAGCACCTTGAGCAGCAGTTTCACGTCGGCAAAGTGCAAGCCGGTGGTCGGTTCATCCAGCAGGTACAGGGTTTGACCGGTGCTGCGTTTGGTAAGCTCGCGGGCCAGCTTCACCCGCTGCGCTTCGCCGCCCGAAAGCGTGGGCGAGGCCTGACCTAGCTTGATGTAATCCAAACCCACGTCGTGCAGGGTTTGCAGCTTGTCGCGCACTTTGGGAATGTTCTCGAAGTGCTCCAGGGCCTGCTGCACGTCCATCTCCAGCACTTCGGCAATCGACTTGCCTTTGAAGCGGATTTGCAGCGTTTCGCGGTTGAAGCGGTGGCCATCGCACACGGGGCAAGTCACCCACACGTCGGCCAGGAAATCCATTTCCAGCTTGTTGGAGCCATTGCCTTCGCACGCTTCGCAGCGGCCGCCCTTTACGTTGAAGCTGAACCGGCCTTCGCGGTAACCCCGCGCTTTGGAATCCGGGAGCTGCATGTACAGCTTGCGGATTTCGTCGAACACCTTGATGTAGGTGGCCGGGTTGGAACGGGGCGTGCGGCCAATCGGCGATTGATCGATGGCGATCAGCTTATCGAGGTGGTCCATGCCCTCGATGCGGGCGTGCAAACCGGGGTTGCCGTCGCCGCCGTTGAGGTCGCGCCACAGGGCTTCGCTCAGCACGTCGTTGACCAGCGAGCTTTTGCCCGAGCCCGATACGCCTGTCACGCAAATGAATGTGCCCAGGGGGAATTCGGCCGTGACATTCTTGAGGTTGTTCTGCTTGGCTTCGACCACCCGCAGCCAGTTTTCGCCCGTCGCGCGCCGCACTTCAGGCACGGCGATGGCTTCTTCGCCCGACAGATACTTGCCGGTAATGCTACGGCGGGCCGTGACCAGCTCGGCCAGCGAACCTTCGGCGACCACTTCGCCGCCGCGAACGCCGGGGCCGGGTCCAAAGTCGATCAGGTGGTCCGAAGCCCTCATGGTTTCTTCGTCGTGCTCCACCACCACCACGGTATTACCCAGGTCGCGGAGCTGCGTGAGGGTGTCGATCAGCCGCGTATTATCGCGGGGATGCAAGCCGATCGATGGCTCGTCCAAAATGTAGAGCACGCCCACCAGACCGCAGCCAATTTGGCCGGCCAGCCGAATGCGCTGCGATTCACCGCCGGAAAGGCTGGGGGCCGTGCGATCGAGCGACAGGTATTCCAAGCCCACGTTGATGAGGAAGCCCAGCCGCCCGCAGATTTCTTTCAGGGCTTCGGCGGCGATGGCTTTGCCGGTGGTGTTGAGCTCCAACTCGGAAAAGAAGTCGGAAGCTTCCAACACGGCCAGATTGCAGACTTCGGGCAGTGTGCGGCTGGCCTTGTCGGCGAACCTCGGATGCGTGGTGGTCAGCGTGACGGCCGTGGCCTGGCTGTTGAGCCGCGTGCCGTGGCAGGCTTCGCAATGCACCACGGTCATGTATTTTTCGAGCCCTCGCCGCTGCATCTTGCCGTTGGCGTTTTTGTGCTTGTTGCGCAGCTCGGGGATGATGCCTTCCCAGTGGCCGCCGTACTTGTGCACGCTGCCGCCGCTGGTCCAGGTATAGGTAATGTGCGTATCGCCCGCGCCGTAAAGCAGCATCTGCTGGTACTTGGGCTCGAGATCGTTCCAGGCCGTTTCCAGCAGATGGCCTTCTTCCAATTCGTCCAGACGTTCAATGGTGTCGGCCAGGCCCTTGAACATGTGCCGCCGCCAGCGACCCATCTCCCGCCATTTGCCGATCAGCTCGAAACAGCCCTGCTGGAAGCTCAGCTCGGGGTGCGTGACCAGCAAGGCGGGGTCGAAAGTAAACACTTCCCCCAGGCCATCGCAGTTGGGGCACATGCCCTGGGGGCTGTTGAAACTAAACAACTGAGGGCTGGGCGGTTCAAAGCTGCGATGGCAGTGGGTGCAGGCGTAATGGGCCGAAAGCTGCATATCCACCGAGCCGGCTCCGCCGCCCGCGGTGGGCAGCACCTGGGCCGCTTCGGGCGGCAGGTCGGCGGGGAGGGGACTCTTGGAGGTTTCGGACTGCACGGCGGCAATCAGGTTGCCATCGCCCAATTTCAGGGCAACCTCCACGGCCTCGGCCAACCGGCTGCGAATGTTGGGGCCGATTTTGAGCCGGTCGATCACCACCTCGATGTTGTGCCGCATTTGCCGGTCGAGATCGAGCCGGTCGGAAAGCGACACCGTTTGCCCATCCACGCGAGCCCGCGCGAACCCCTGCTTGAGCAGGCTATCGAACAGGTCGCGATGCTCGCCCTTCTGGCCGCGAATCAGCGGCGCCAGGATCGAAACGGCCGATCCGGCGGGCAACTGCATCACATGGCCAATGATCTGTTCTTGGGTTTGGGCGGTGATGGGCCGGTGGCAACTGGGGCAGTGTCCTTGCCCCACCCGCGCGTAAAGCACCCGCAAAAAATCGTAAATCTCGGTGATGGTGCCGACGGTGCTGCGGGGGTTCTGCCCGGAGGTCTTTTGGGAAATCGAGATCGAAGGGCTGAGGCCATCGATCAAATCGACGTCGGGCTTGGGCATTTGCCCTAAAAACTGCCGAGCAAAGCTGGAAAGGCTCTCGACGTATCGCCGTTGCCCTTCGGCAAAGAGCGTGTCGAAAGCCAGCGAACTTTTGCCCGACCCGCTGACCCCCGTCAGGCAGATCAGCTGATTGCGGGGCAAAACCAGATTGACGTCTTGAAGGTTATGTTCGCGGGCGCCCTTGATGACAATGTCGGAAGCCGGCATGCGTTGAGCTTGGGGTTGGGCGGGGAGAATCGCAGGATGCAGCGTGCCGCCGCGGCCATCCAAGCCGCGCGCACCGAATCCTGAATTGTACGGCAGGCGGGCAGGGAGTTTAAGGGTCGTGACAAAAAGGTCGCATTTGCCAACCGCAGATGAAGCATTTTTCCAACCCAAAACACCCCAAACACCTCAAATGCCAAGCGATCCACCGTCCCCCCCAGCGAGCCACCGGGTTCACCCCGGTGGTCCAGCACACGCCCAGCAGCACAAAAACACCCCCAAACATTGACAAACGTTCACTATTCGTGTACTATTCATCCGTACACAAGTACCGCAAATCACAATTGAGGGTCCATGAAACGCGTTCTTTTCCTAGATTACGGCGCGGCGACTTTACCAAAACTTCGCAGTTTGCCGTGTTTCTCTCGACGTGAAACCCTTCCTCCCCTCTGATGACCGCGATATCTCACGTCCCGGTCTTCGGGAGGAGGAAGGTTATGTTTGGCAAGGCTGCCAAGATTGTGCTGACGGAAAAGCAGCAGAACGTGCTTCAAACG
>CAYUMU010000102.1:0-22059 GCA_964445985.1 uncultured Pirellulales bacterium
TCGAAGACTACCTCGAAAGTGTGGCACGCCCCTGAGCCCCAGCGAAGGGCGTGGCGGCAGCCATCTACCCCAACCAACTCCGCTGATAGCCAGGGTCTTCCACCGCCAGCACGCCCGCGGCCACCGTCAGCGGTCGGAAGGTATCCACCATCACGGCCAGTTCCCGCGTCTCTTTGGCGCCCAGCGACGCCTCGGCCTTGCCGGGGTGCGGACCGTGCGGCAGGCCGGCCGGGTGCAGGGTTAGCGAGCCATAGGCAATGCCCTTGCGGCTCATGAATTCATCGTTGGCGTAGTACAGCACTTCGTCCGACATCACGTTGGAATGGTTGTACGGCGCCGGCACCGCGTCGGGATGATAATCGAACAGTCGCGGCACAAACGAGCAGAGCACGAAGCCTTCTGCCTGGAAGGTTTGATGCACGGGCGGCGGTTGATGCAGCCGGCCGGTGATCGGCTCAAAGTCGTGGATTGAAAGCCCCCAGGGGTAGTAGTAGCCATCCCAGCCGATGGCATCCAGCGGATGATGATCGAGCACCACTTCGGTAAGCACATCCTGCTGCTTGACGACCAGGCGGAACTCCCCCTCCTCGTTGCGCGGCGGCACGTACTGGGGCTGCTTGATGTCCCGCTCGCAGTAAGGGCTATGCTCCAAAAACTGCCCTCGCTCGTTGCAATACCGCCGTGGCGGCGTCACCAACCCGGTGCTTTCCACCACCAGCAGCCGCGCTTCCGCGGGGGCGTTCTCGGCAACTTTGCCGCCGGAACCCGCCGCCGGTGGCTGCCACCGATAGCGATGCAAAATGCCCCGCGGAATCACCAGGTAATCGCCCGCCTCGAACGCCAGCTCGCCAAACTCGCTTTCCAGTACCCCGCTCCCCTGGCTCACGTACACAATCTCATCCGCCTGGGCGTTGCGGTAAAAGAAGTCGTCCTGCTGGGCTGTGGCCGCCAGGCTGATCGAAACATCGCGGTTGAACAGCACCAGCGCGCGATCGAGCGTAGGGCTGCCCGTGGCCGGCAACTGGCTCAAGTGAAAGTGCCGCATCCGTAGCCGCGGATCGCTCTCCGCTTCCCGCTTCACTGCCGAAACCAACCGGCTCTCCAGCACCCGCGTGGGTGCATGCAGGTGATACAGCAGCGAGGCAGGCCCGGAAAATCCCAGCGTGCCCATCAGGTGTTCGCGATAGAGTTCCCCGCGAGGTTGCCGAAACTCGTCGGGCTGCCGAAATACGGTGTGCCGTTTTCGCGGAACTTCGCCCCGGCATACATAAACTGGCATCGTATCATTTCCCCAAAAATGGCTACCACGGAACGCTCGCCGGCCTCGCAGGTCTCCCCCTGCCCTCGGTCTCCCCCCAATAGTCACCATAGAAATCACGCTGATCCGAGACAAGACTCCGCCGGCCGCCGAAGCCCGCCCCTGACCATCCGCCGATTATTGCCCGCCGCTAAATTGGGTGCCCCGCCCCAGGCTCAATCGCTACAATGCGGTTACCACCGCGAACACACACCAGTGAGGCCGCTTATTCGATGGAAGACCTGCCACAAGCTGAATTGTGGGCAGAAATCGTTCGTCTTCGCGACGAAAACCAGAAACTTCGGGCAAACACAATCGACTCGCAAAAAATCGCCGAGGCGGCGCTACACGGCGCCAACGAAGAACTGCACCGCCTCATCAACTCGGTCCCCGGCTTTTTTGGGTCGGCAGAGCTCACCGAAGGGGGCGAGTTTCAGTTCCGTTATTTCTCGCAGGGCTGCTTGCAGGTTTTCGGACGGCCCCCCGAATATTTCCTCGAACAAACGCCTACCGGTTGGCTCTCCCTCATTCATCCTGGCGATCTCCCCTCGCTCGATGCCGCGCTCCAGCGCGTGCTCTCGCGCGCTTCCACCGGCGAAGAACACGATTATCGCGTGCGCTGGCCCGACGACAGCTACCGCTGGGTACGCGACTCGGTTCGCGTGGTCCGCTCCGAAGACGGCCGCTACTTGCTGTACGGGGCCATCTCCGACGTGACCTCGCAGCACCGCGCCGAAGAAGTCATCAAGAACTCGCTCGACGAACTGGAACGCCGCGTCGAAGAACGCACCTCGGAGCTGGAACTTTCCAGGGCCGCCCACGAGCAACAATCGCAGGTGCTCGAATCGGTGCTGCAATGCATGGCCGATGGCGTTCTCGTGGCCAACGACCAAGGGCATTTCATCCACTTCAACCCGGCCGCCGAAAAGATCATCGGCTTTGGCGCCGTGGTCGATGACGCCTCGTCGTGGGCCAGGCACTACGGCCTGTTCCGCCCCAATCACTCAGAACTATTCGCGGCCGAAGACCTCCCGCTGGCTCGAGCCCGCCGTGGCGAAACCGTGCACGATGCCGAAATCTTCGTTTGCAACGACAACCTCCCCGAGGGCGTGACCATCTCGGTCAACGCGTCGCCGCTCTATAGCCGTACCGGCGAACTCCAAGGCGGCGTGGCGGTCCTCCGCGACATCACGGATCAAAAACGCTATCAAGAACGCCTGCTCGCCGAAGAAGCCTTGCTCCGCAAACTGCTCGAACTTCAAGAGCAAGATCGCAAGCTAGTCAGCTACGAACTCCACGATGGCCTGCTGCAATACGTGATCGGCGCCAAGCTCATCGTGGAAGCTCTCTACCATGCCTCCACCGGCAAGCAGCGCGAAACCGCCGAAGCCGTGCGACACCTGCTCGGCAACGCCATCGAAGAAGGCCGCGCCATGATCAGTGGGCTCAGGCCCATGATCATCGACGAACAAGGCATCATCGGAGCCATCCAGTACCTGATCTCCGATCAACCCAATCAACACATCGATATTCGCTTTACCCACGGCGTGCAATTCGACCGGCTCGATCCGCGCTTCGAACAAACTGTTTACCGCATCGTGCAAGAAGCCCTCACCAATGTCCGCCGGCATAGCGGAGCCGAGGCCGCCACGGTCGACATCACCCAGCAACAGGGACACCTGCATATAGAAGTTCGCGACAGCGGCTCCGGCTTTGTGCCCGCCCACGTGCCCAGCGACCGCTTCGGCATTCGCGGCATCCAAGAAAGGGCGCGCCTGTTCGGTGGCTCCGCCAAAATCATCAGCGCCCCCGGCGAAGGCGCCACCGTGTCGGTAACCATCCCGCTACCCCAGCCCGACCATCCCTGAAATTTCGCCCGCCGCCGCCCCTTACAACTGATACTTGTCAATCTTGCGGTACAGCGTTCGCTGCCCAATCCCCAGCAAACTGGCCGCTTCTTCGCGATTGCCGCCGGTGAACTTCAGCGTTTCACCAATAAAAATGCGTTCCATCTCGTCCAGCGATTGACCCACCAGCCCGCTCAGGCTGGTCGTGGGCGCTTCGCCCTCAATAACCGCCTCGGGCCGCTCGGCCAACTCGGGCGGCAAGTCGTCGATATCCAGCACCTCGTCGAAATCCACCACCACCATCCGCTCGATCACGTTGCTCAGCTCGCGCACGTTCCCCGGCCATTCGTACCCCATCAGCACCCGCCGGGCTTCGGTCGACATGCCCTTGATCGTGCGTTCGTGCCGCTTCGCGAACAACTTGATAAAATGGTCGATCAGCAGCGGAATATCCTGGCTCCGCTCCCGCAGACTCGGCAGCCGCACTTCCACCACCCGCAACCGGTGATAAAGGTCTTCGCGAAACACGCCCTTGGCGATCGCTTCTTTCAAGTCTTTGTTCGTGGCCGACAGCACCCGCACGTTCACTTTGACGGGATCGTTGGCCCCCACGCGGGTAATCTCGCCGGCCTCCAGCACCCGCAACAGCTTGCTCTGCGTCGCCAGCGGCATGTCGCCCACTTCGTCCAAGAACAGCGTGCCGCCGTTGGCGTACTCGAACTTGCCAGCCCGATCGCGGGCATCGGTATAAATGCCCTCCACGCTGCCAAACAATTCCACGTCCAGAATGCTTTCCATGAACGACGCGCAATTCAGCGCCACAAACGGCTTTTTCTTTCGGGCGCTGTTCTGATGAATGGCCTTGGCCACCAGTTCCTTGCCCGTGCCGTTCTCGCCCGTGATCAGCACCCGCACATCGGTGGGGGCGATCCGCTTGAGCATATCGATCAGCCGGTTCATGTTAGGGCTGGAACCGATGATGCCCTCGAAGCCAAACCGCTCGTCCAACTGGCGATACAGGTCGGCATTGGTTCGCCGCAGCCGCAGATTTTCGGAAGCCTTGTCAACAACGGCCCGCAGCTCTTTGATATCCAGCGGCTTCAGCAGGTAGTTGAACGCGCCCTTCTGAATGGCCGCCACCGCCGATTGAATCGTGCCGTGCCCCGTGAGCAGGATCACCTCGCTGTCGGGCAGCAATTTCTTGGTTTCCACCAGCACGCCAATGCCGTCGACCTCGTTCATCACCAGGTCGGTCACCACCACGTCGTAGGTTTCGCGGCGAACCTTATCGATCGCCTCGGCGCCCGACAAAGCCACCGCGCAGCGATAACCGACCCGCTCCAGGGTCTCGGCCACCGTTTCGGCGTGAGCCTGGTCGTTGTCGACAATCAATACGTGGATCGGCGTCGCGTCGTCATCTGCCATAAACGCGATGATACAGGATGGCCCTACCCGCGGAAAAGCGGGGTAGCCCGTGGCATCCTACCGCATCGCCGGCAACCGGCTCGTGTTCCTCGGCAACTCGGCCTGGTAAACCGGTCCCTGGCCCGCCGGGCCTGCCGCCGGTGGCGTAACTTCCACGCCAGGGTACAGCGAAGCCCCCGGAAACGGACGCACCAGCGCCGTTTCCGCGGCATGGATCGGGCGACTCGCAGCTATGGGAGGCGCCTCCGCCGAGTAACCTGGCACATTGCCCGTGGGAACTGCCGCTGGCTGGGCCAAAGCTCCCTCCGGCAACGGACGCAATTCGTCCCCCGCCGGCGTCGGCTGCTCGCCGCTTTCTTGCGGACGCCCCGCATAGGCCCAAATACCCATCAGGCTGCGACTCCCACGCTCCGGTTGGCTCGTGGTCCGGGTCACCCGCACCCGCGAACAAACATCGCGGGCTTCCGCCATGATCTGCTCGCGCGCCTGCTCGAATCCATCATGCCGGTAGTAACCCACGGCGTGAATGTAAGGAATCAATTCGGCCGTGGCCGCCGCCGTGGCGGGGTTCTCCGGGCGGGCAGGCATTTCCGGGCGCACCGCGTCCGCGCCATCCGTCCCGCATCCCAAGCAGACCTGCAGCGACCCGTAAGCTTCCGCCCGCACCCGGCAAGAGTTCTCGCTCGGGTTGCCATCGCGATTCGAGGCTTCCACGCAAATCTTCAAAGCCTCAATGGTCTTCGGCGTGCAGCAGCATCCGCGGCCCAACTGGTGCGCTGCCTCCCACCGCACGCACTCATTGCGATCGGCCCGCAAAGCCCCGATCAACCCCAACTCGGCTTCCGGATACCAATGACAATCCACCGTCCCTAAATACTTCACCGCCGCCCGCCGGGCCGCCGCGTTGGCCGCGTCTTGCTTGATCTTGTCGGCCGGACTGTCCCCCGCGCAGTTGGAACAGCAACTCGGAATGATCCCGCCCGTCAAGCCACTCAAAGGGCTGATCATGGTGGTGGCCATCTGACCCAGGGGCGACTTGCAATAACAAGCTTTGATCTTCGCGGCCACCGTGCACAAGCCGGCAAAACAGCCGGCGATGCCCGTCGGGGGCGCGGTTGGCACGCCCGCCGGAATCGCCGTGGGCATGGTGTATTGAGCTGGCATTACAGCGCCTGCGTCGTAACCAGGCCCACCTTGAGGCGCCGGCACATAAATGACCCGCGGTTGCGAATAACCGGCCGGCGCCGCCGCCGCCGTGTTCGCCAGCGCGGGCACCACCTGCCCCGCCGGCATAGCGCCGGGAAGCGTTCCAGGCATAGCATAAGGCTGTGGCATTTGCCCTGGCGGTTGAATCATGCCAGGCTGCGGCATCATGGCCGCCGGCACGTACCCCGTCGGAACCTGACCCGCAGGCACATATCCTGCCGGTACATAACCGGCCGGTACATAACCCGGCGGCAGGGCGCCCGCTGGCACATAACCAGCGGGAATGGCTGCCGCTGGCGCGCCGCCCACATCGCGGCTCGGCACGGCCGCAGGACGGTAACCCTCGGTCGGGCTCGCCCCGCCGGAGGGCAACCCATACTGCGCACGAGCGGCCGCCGGCAGTATCGCCACAGGCAGCACCATCGCAAGCATCATCGCCGCCGCTAGCATCCATGCCCAGCCCAGATTTCTGCGCACCATTGGCTCGCCTCCTTGCAACACAACTGTTGATCCGCGGTTCGCCTGCCCGCCGAAAACTCTTTATCTCAAGACAAAGTCGGCTTTCGCTCCGCGAAAGCGCCCCTTTCGCGGAGCGAAAGGCGACTATGCCCGAACGCTATCCTTCGTCCGCCAAACCGAACCCGCGCGGCCCACAGCGGCCCGCAACCACCCACCGCGCAAAACGCTAGCGCAGGCAGTCGCAGCTTCCGCTGGCGCGCAAACCGGTCCATTGGATTTTTGGGGAAAGGGTCGCGTCTTGTAGCGACCCCCTCCAAAAGAATCAAGGCGAAGTCCGTAGCTCCCGCGCTCCGCCGAAGAACCTTTTCTTGCCGGCTTGCTGAAAGGCTTTCCCCTCACCTCGGCATACCCCAGCAACAAGGGAGGAACAGATGGGCCGGTCAGCGTGGCCGCCCGACCCCTCTTGAGCAACACCGGTTCACTGGAACCCAGCCAGGGAGAAAAGCCATGACGACGCTACTTCTGCTGCATGTTGTAATCCGTCTGGTCGGGATCTTCGCTGGCTTTGTCGTGGCCTATGGCTTTCTCACCGCCCGCCGGCTCAACGCCTGGAACGCCATCTTCCTGGCAACCACCATCGCCACCAGCTTCTTCCCCAGGGGAGTGAGGTTGAAACTGATTGAAGAGCAATGGTACTACAACGGAGTTCTCGTTTTTTCGAATGGGAATCTGGGAGTTGTTGCCAGAACTCAAAGAGGCAGCAGCTCGTGAAGGAAACGCCAAAGCGAAGGCGAGCATTCAATGGCAGGTCGACTATCTGCAGAATAATGTCGATCGTTAGCGAAATGCTCAGCCGAACCGGCGGATAAACTCAGTTTGTTAGTTTCTTGCTCGTTAACATCTCTGCAAGCCGCGGAGAACCTTAATGCCTCAGCGTCCGTTTGCGGTTTACCCGCGTTAAGGACTTGGCCGATGCTTCGCTTCCCCCACTCACAAAGATCGGCTCCCCCCAAACCGCGAAAACAAAAACAGCAACAGCATCGCCCCGATAATCGATAGAATCCAGCCCGAGGGGTGCACAAACCCCTCCGGGGCTCCCCAAATGGCCGAGGCGATCGCTCCGCCCACCAGCGACCCCACAATGCCCAGGGCCATCGTCAGCAAACAGCCCAGGTTTTGCCGGCTTGGCATCAACAGCCTGGCAATCGCTCCCACGATCAGCCCAAACAGCATCCAGCTCAGAATTCCGGTGAACTCCATACAACCCATCCTTTATCGCAGGTTGGAAACAACGGGCCGCTCGCCAGCTAAAGCCAGGCGAAGGGGTTAATAATTCTTAAGGCGTGACTCGGCAGCTCCACGGGCATTTCGACCCGCGGGGTTGCCTGGCCAACTCTAGCTTTTTTTCTACATGATGATCGGCGACCGCTTGCCCGCCGCTTCCTCCAGAAACTGCTGCATGCGGTGCACCAGCGATTGCGGCTCGGGGAAAATGCCGTCCAGAATTTGGGCGTTGTCGAACAACTGCGCCGCGCACTCCTTGATAAACCCGGCGTGGTCGGGATTGCCGCTTAGCTTATTCAACTGACGAATCAGGCTGGCCTGAGGGTTTACTTCCAGCACCCGCTTGCTGAGCTGAAAATCCTTGTCGTGCATCTTCATCAGCTTTTGCATCTGCGTGCTCATGCCCGCCTCGGCGTTGACCAAACACACGGGGCTATCGGTCAGCCGCTTGCTCTCGCGAACCTCGGCCACGCGATCCCCCAGGGCCTCGCGGAACAGTTCCAATACCCGCGACATGCCCTGCGACTCGCCCGGCGTGGTCTCCTGCGGCTGCTCGGCGCCGGCACCTTCTTCGCCCTCGGGCAGCGACACATTGGCCGCATCGATCGAAACCAGGTCTTTGCCATCGAACTGGTGCAGGTTGGCCATCACGAACTCATCGACTGGGTCGGTGAGAAACAGTACCTCCACGTCGCGGCGGCGGAAGATCTCCAGGTTGGGGTTGTTGGCGATCGTTTCCACGTCGGGGCCGCCCAGATAGTAAATCTGCGTTTGCTTCTCCCCCATCCGGCTCACGTAATCGCCCAGCGAGGCCAGCTGGCCGCGTTCCACGCGGTTCGACGAGAACCGCAGCAGCTTGGCCAGCTTCTCGCGATTTTGGAAATCGCTGGCCGCCCCTTCCTTGATCATCGGTGAGAACTGCTCGTAGAACCTGGCAAAGGTCTCCGGCTCGTTGTCCGCCATCCGCTGCAGGTGGTTGATCAGTTGCCCCACCAGCGACGAGCGAATCTTGCGAAACACGCTGTTGTCTTGCAGCGTTTCCCGCGACACGTTCAGCGGCAAGTCTTCCGAATCGACTAGGCCCACCAAAAACCGGAAGTACTCCGGCAGCAAGTCGCGGCAGTCGCTCTGCACCAGAATCCGCTTGGCGCACAGGTTCAACCCGTGCTCCATCCGGCCAAAGCCCAGCCGTTCCACGTTGCTCGGAGGGCAGTACAGCAAGGCGTGAAACTGAATGGGGCTATCGATCGAAACATGCAAATGCCACAGCGGCTTTTCCGTGGTGTGGTGCGACACGTGCTGATAGAACCGCAGGTAATCCTCGTCGCTCAGCCGGCTCGGCGACTCCACCCAGATCGCCTTCTGGTCATTGAGCACCTTGTCGCCGAGCTTGATCGGGTACTGCACAAAGCTGGAGTACCGGCCCACGATCGACTCCAGCCGGTAGCTTTCCAGAAACTCGGCCGAGTCTGCCTTCAGGTTGAGCACGATCCGCGTGCCGCGCGGCAGCTCGCCGGCGGGCGAAATGCTAAACGTGCCGGTCCCTTCCGACTCCCACTCCCAGCCGGTTTCTTCCAGGTAGCCGCGGGTGCGCACCTGCACGGTTTCGGCCAGCATGAACGCCGAATAAAAGCCCACGCCAAACTGGCCAATCAGCGACACATCCCCCTTCTTGCTCCCTTCGCTCGCCAGCTTTTGCAGAAACTCCAGCGAACCGCTATGGGCAATCGTGCCCAGGTTGGCCACCAGCTCATCGCGGGTCATGCCAATCCCGTTATCGCAAATCCGCAGTTGGTTCTGCTCTTTGTCGATTTCCAACCGAATGGCCAGCGGCTGGTCGTCGCGGTATTGCTCATTCACCAGCGAGACGTGCCGCATCTTGTCCAAGGCGTCGGAAGCATTCGAGATCAGCTCGCGCAGCGCAATCTCGCGGCTCTGATAGAGCGAGTGCGAAAGCAGGTGCAGCAACTGCTTGATTTCTGCCTGAAACGAAAACTCGGTTCGCTCGGTTTCGGTGGTCATGCTTGACTGATCTCCTGTTCAATGGCGGTTGGCCCGCTGGCCCCGCTGGGGTGAACGCAAGGCCGCGGCCGGCCGCTCGTCATCAGAAACGTAGTTTTCCTCTAGCCTACCGGGTTCACGCCCGGAGAAAAGATGCCCCCAACAATTGGGGCGTCATGCCGTGAATGAAGAAGCGATTGACGGCACGGCGGAGCCTTCGATAGGGGTAGGGAAGCCCGCTTGGTTTCGGGCTCCCCTCCCTCCAAACCGTACGGGCGGTTTTCCCGCAAACGGTCGAATGAGCCCACGCGGCAATCGCCGGTGGCTCTCCGGTCGGGGTAGCCGCGAACGGCACTGTCACCGGGGTGTCGTCCTTGCGTTTTCTTGGTTTTGCGAAAAGCTCCTCACCACGCAGATGGTCACGCTAGCTCATACGCTCATTTTTCTTTCGCGGAGCGAAAGACGACTTGGTTGGCGGCCCCCACGCTTTCACGGCTCTTCCTTGGGCGGCTCGTCTTTGAGTTCCGTCACGCACACCCGGCAGGAGCCGAGCGGTTCGTTGTGCCACATCAGTTCCAAGGCAAAGGCGCCGGCGTGTTGGGTGGGGAGCCGCGGCAGGGCCAGCACCACCTCGGCGGTGGCCAGCGGGTCTTGGCAGCCCACGGTGATTTCCACCTGGAACAGGGCCTCGTCGGTCGTCAGGTCCACGTAACGCAGCAAGAACGGCTGCTGGCCATGCACATCGGTCAGGCTCAGGTAGCAGAACGGCGAACCGGCCGCGTACCCGCCCGGCGAAGGGGGCAACTGCATGTCGCTGCCCGGCGCCGGCGGCTTGAACTGCTTGAACCACAGTTGGTGGAACACGCCCGCGACGATCTTTTTGCCGGTCGCCTGATCGGTGTAAACGTGATCGGCCAACAGCAATGCCTGCAAGACCGGTTTGATCGCCATGCGCGAGATCTCAAAGTTAGAAGGGTGAACAGCGCTGAACTTCACCCATCACTTTGGCCGCCGCGGAGGTCGCTGTCTAGCCAGCCATAACCAACAACGGCTCAATGCTCACATTCCGTTCGCTCGACCGCAGACTATAATTGGGAGCGGATCAATTCCTCTCTCGAAACCTGTCCCGCGGATCAAATCAGCCATGTCCTTTTCAGCAACCGCGGCGGAAGTCATCGGCCTGGCGACCAGAATTCGCGACTACTGGGAAACCGAACTGCCCAAGCGGCATGCCGGCAAATCCGTCATTCCCCTCAGCGAAATCACCAGCCCTTCGCCGCCCGAAACCGCCCAGTTGCGCGAGCTGTTGAGCAACCTGCCGACGGACGACGTATATAAATTGCTGCTGATGATGTACCTGGGCTCGGGCCAGGTCGACGTGAACAACCTGGAGTTCCATTATCACGAGCTCAAGCGGCAATTCCAAAAGCCCGAGTGGGCGATCTCGCAATTGGTCGGCAAGACCAAGCTGGCCGACTACCTGCTCGATGGTTTGCTGATGCTCAAAAAAGCCAAGGGCATTACCCCGGATGATTTTACGTTCGCTTCAGTGGAACAGTGAGGCTTCCACACGGAGAAATCACAAGAACTCGCCGCGTACCTCTAGGACAACCAATTGGTCCGTTTTTTCCTGGTCGGTCTGGAAGAAGACGGTTATGCAACCGGAAGTGCCTGTTAGGGTTGCCTCAAGCCAAACACGTTCTTCTCCCGCCTGTCTCGCCTCAATAATCTTGCCATCAAGTGAGGCGATCAGTCCAAATTCATCTGGGGGGGGAAAGATTAAATCCCCGAATCTGATTCTGAATAGGTTCCGGCCATATGACTGTAAAGGTCATCCAAGTACTCCCGAGACGTCTTGAATCGACCTTGTTTATACGCGCGACGAGAAAGCTCCGCAATGCGGGGATCTGGACCTTGGTCTTGGTTCCGATCAAGTTCAGAAAATACTTTAGAGATGCATCGACTAATCAACTCCAAAGTCAAATGATCTTCGTCCTCGAGTTGCTGTTTAATGCAGATCTCAAGCTTGGCGCGAAACGCCGGTTCAAACCGACGCAGTATCCGCCGAGCTGCAGCAGGAAGTTCGTTAGTAGTAGTCTGCATCGTACGACCTCTAGTTTGTCCAAGACAAAACTGCTTGGTGCAATAATTTACCACTTGTATCTTGACGCGTAATCAGGGTCAAGATGTTCGCTTTTTTCCTCTAAAACCAGTTGCAATTATCGATCGCAAATCGAACAAATCTCGATCGGAATCGGTCAATTACCACAACTGCTTGATCTACAATGACTTGGGAATCGCCCGGAGGTGTGGCGGAAGGGCATGGATTGCTTTACTAGTGTATACTTGAGACGCGGATTTGACCACACACCTGCTTGAGGGGGGTTCCTTTTGCACCGGTTGCCGGGTTTCGACGGTTTCACCTGCTCTCGTGTTACGCCGCCACCGACCGCAAAATGGCCGTGGTCGATACGCCTTCCACCACGCCGGTCAAATACAGCCGGCCGCCGTAGCTTTCCACGAACTGCTTGCCGGGGATTTCTTCGGGGCGGTCGCTGTAGTCGCCCCCTTTCACCAGCACGTCGGGCCGCAGGGCTTCGATCAGCCGCATGGGCGTGGGCTCGTCGAAAATCAGCACGTGGTCCACATGCGTCAGGGCCGAAAGCACCGCGGCCCGCTCGGCCTGGTTGCGAACCGGGCGCGTGGGGCCTTTGAGCTGGCGCACGCTGTTGTCGCTGTTGAGGCCCAAAAAGAGCACGTCGCCCTGCGTGGCCGCTTCTTCCAAGTAGGTAACGTGGCCAATGTGCAGCAGGTCGAAACAGCCGTTGGTGAACACAATCTTCTTGCCCTGCGCGCGAATCGCGTCGGCAATGCCCCGGGCTTCTTCCAGCGTAAGCAACTTGGCTGCCCCGCCTTCGCGACCCGAGCGGAGAATATCCACGCGAATTTGCTCGCGGCTGATCGGCACCACGCCCATTTGTTCCACTTCCAAACCGCCAGCCACGTTGGCCAGCCGCAGCGCGTCTGCGGGCGAAACCCCGCCCGCCAGGGCAATGCCAATCGCGGCCAGCACCATGTCGCCAGCGCCGGTGATGTCGTACACGCTCCGCGCGCGGGTGGGGTAGTGCTCGGCCTCGCCGGCGGCGTTCACCAGCACCATGCCGTCGGCGTCGAGCGTCACCACGGCGTAATCCAACTGATAACGCTGGCACAACACCTGGCCGGCTCGCATGGCATCTTGCGGCGTGGCGATCTTCACGCCCGAGGCCAGCTCGGCCTCCAACCGGTTGGGCGTCATGGTGGTAGCACCCGTGTACCGGGAATAATCGCCGCCGCGGATGGGATCGACCACCACGGGAATGCCGTGCCGCCGCGCCAGCGGAATCAAGGCTTGCAACAGCGTGGGCGTGCACACCCCTTTGTCGTAGTCCGAAATGAGCACAATCTCGAACTCGTGCATTCGCTCGCTGAGTTGCTCGAGCAGTTGCGTTTCGAGCTCGGCGTTCATGGCGTCGCGGGTTTCGTGATCGACGCGCAAAATTTGATGCGCGTGCCGGCCGGCCGCGCGGCCGATGAATCGCTCTTTGACGGTCGTCGGCCGGGTGTGGTCGCGAAACACGGGGGCCGTATCCACGGCGGCGTCGACAAGCAAGTGACGCACGGCGGCGCCGTCGGCATCGGAGCCCACCAGGCCAGCCACGGTTACCTCGGCTTCCAAGCCGCGCAACATTTGGCACACGTTGGCCGCGCCGCCCAGCCGGGCTTCGCGCTTGTCTGCCCTCAGCAAGATCACCGGCGCCTCTTGGCTCACGCGTTCGGCATTGCCCCAGGTATAGCGATCGAGAATCAAATCGCCCACCACCAGCACGCGCGGATGGGGAAGCTGGTCGAGTACCGTGAGCAAGTTATTGGGGCGGCCATGCATGGCAGGTTCCTTCCATGAAACCGGCATTGAGCGAGAATAACATCCATGTTGGGCAGACGTTATACGACGGGGCTCAAAACCGGACAAGGTGAAGTGGAGGAGGAGGGATTGGGGATTGGGGGGGTGGCTGGGGTCAAGTTGTGGCCCAGTAAGCTTGCTATTGAACGTAATCTTTGCCCACAACTTGCCCCCAGATGAATCTGGCCAAACCGATTGGAAGCACGGCGCCGGCTCAAAGTCACTGGGGGCAGGCTGTCATTTATCCTGCCGTGCAAATCATTGCGAATGGCTGACAGCCTGACCCCAGCCACCAATCCCTAGTCCCCAGCCCCGCCGCCACTACTTCTTGCGCCAAAACGCCGCTGCCAGCGCTAGCAAGCCAGCGGGAATGCCCAAGGCTTGCAGGTACGCGAACAGGCTGGCCGTCAGCGGCGATTCGCCTTGGCTGTGCGCTTCCTTGGCCGCTAGCACCGAGGCGATCAGCCGTTCCACGCGGTCGTCGCCCAGCTTGTCGCCCGCCGCGTCGCGGGCCGTCGCCAGGCCGGCTTCCTTAAGAATGTCGGCCAGGCTCGCGTTCGGCTGGCTTTGCGAAGCTTCCGCAATCCGCTGGAACGCCTGATCGATCAGCTTCCGCAGTCCGCTGGCTTCGCCCTTGATTTCGGCGGCCGCCGTTTGGGCGGCGGCGGCGTCGGTCTTGGCCGAGTTGATCTCGGCCCTGGCGGCAGCCAGCTGCGAGCGCACATCGTCGAGCAGGCGCTGGGCCGTGGCGTTGTCTCCCTGCTCGATGCTCCGAATCAGCGAATCGCGCTGGCGTTCCATCTCGGCCAACCGCGTTTGCAACTGCTGCTGGCTGCCGCGCAGTTCTTCCAGCAAGCGCTGCAGCTCGCTGGTGCTGGGCGTCAGGCAGAACGGCAGGCCGAGCTTCTCGGCAAACTTGCGAACCTCCAGCGTGCGGGCCCCCTGCGTGCGAATCAGCGGCCCGCCCGGCCCTCGGGCTGGTCCTCCCCACAAGATGGAAACCACGTCGCCCGCCGGCGAATAGATCGGCCCTCCGCTATCGCCCGGAATGGAAAGCGGGCTCACGCCCAAATCGGCCTCGCGCAGCCGACCATGATCGAACAGGCCCAGCACGTTGCCGCTCCGCTCGCGATACCGGCCACCGCCGTAGCCGGCAACGACCACGTCTTCACCAGCCCCCGGTTCGCCATGCGCCAGCGGCGCCACGGCCGGCGTGAAATCGAGCTCCACCATAATGCCTGCCAGGTCGAGCTGCGCATCGTGCGTAAGCAACCGGCCCGGCACGCGGCGTCCTTGGCTGGGAAAGAACACCGACAAGGCGCCGGGATCTTCCACCACATGCCAGGCCGTCAGAATCACGGCCTGACGGTTTTCAAACCCAATCACCACGCCCGACCCGCCCGCGTTCCCCTTGGTGATTTGCACGGCCGGATCGAAGAACCTGGGAGATCGCTCGGTGGGCGCGGACTCGCGCGGCGGCGCGGCCGAAATGTCTGGCAGCGCCGGATCTGGGAAGGTGCGCGGCTGGCGGGGAACAGGGCACACGCCACCCGGACAAGGACCCGGCTGGCCGACGATCGCACCAGGTCGCCAGCCGCCGAGACCGAAACCGCCCGGGGCCAGGGCAGGCACCAGCGGCGCATCGTTCCAATCGGCCAGCGCTGTTGCGGGCGACACGCCCAACCAACCTAAGACCAGGACCGCCACCGAAATCAGCGCGCAACGGTAGTTTCTACAAGACATGACAATGGCTCCAAACTGTGAGAAATGAAAGGTGAGAAGTGAGAAAACAGGGAGGGTGCAGTGTCAGTTTTCATCCCGAAGGGATGTCAGGCGAACAACTTTGCGCATGCAATCCCAGCGCCGCGGCCCGGCATGCTTCGTGAAAGGCTGGCAGGTCGTCCATGGCCTGATGAATCACGCCTGGCACATACAGGCCCCCAATCGGTTGACCGTGCGCGTCGATCAAGGGATGGCCCGCCGGGCGGTTGGTGTTCTGATAAAACCAGGTGACGCGTTTGACATTGGCCGGCACGCGAATCCGCGGCCAGCGAACCATCGAAAGCCACGCCAGGCCGCGGCAACCGTGCCGATACACGGGGTCGGAAAGCACCATCTCATCCACCTCAATTCCCCGTTGCCGCAGTGCCAGGGCCAGCCGCATGGCGCCCCACCCGGCCCCGTAGCTGTAGGCGTAAATGCCGAGCTTCATGGAGCCCGAGCCACGGGTGAACTGAATGAACTCGGCCAGGCTCGACCAATGCGAGTTCCAGCGGCGATACGTGGTAAACGTGTTCGGCTCTTGCAGCGGTCGAACCGTTTCCAGCCACAAACGCAAAACGCCATTCAAGCGGGCTTCGCTTTGCAAAAAGCCAGAAATGCAGATGTGCCAGTGCATGGGAAAAAGTGCGGAGTGCGGAATTCGGAGTGGGGAGTTGCCGGAGAATGAAGGCGAGCCCAGCGGTTGATCCGCTGGGTGGGCAGTTGGATTTGCCGAGGAGCGGGCGAGGAAGTGCGGGAATGGTCTGTGGGTGTGATCGATAAGATCGGCGCGGCGGGGGGAAATGACGAGCCAGCTGCCGCGATGGAAGAATCATGCCATAAAACCCAGGCACGACCCAATACATATTTTTCTGAAAACGCACATTTTTCTCAAAATGGCCACCGGATGAACCCGGCCGAAAAAAATAGCGCGAAATTAAAAAAATACCTATTGGGTCGTACCTAACATTTATGCGAATATGTAACCATCGCGGCACGCAACGCACATCACCCCCGCCGCCACCGCACGTCTCGCCCCTCCAAATCTTGCACTCCGAATTCCGCATTCCACACTTCCTACCAGGTTTTCCATGCAAATCCGCGATCGCATTGTCGAATTTTGCCGTGTGCCTGCTCGTACGCTGCTTCCCAATCCGCGCAATTGGCGGACACACCCCGCGGTTCAGCAGGATGCGCTGCGCGGCGTGCTGGCCGAGATTGGCTACGCCGACGCGCTGCTTGCCCGACGGCAGGCAGACGGCAGCCTCGAGCTGATCGACGGCCACCTCAGGGCCGAAACCACGCCCAATATGGAGGTTCCCGTGTTGGTTCTCGACCTCACGGCGGCCGAGGCCGACAAGCTGCTGGTGGTGCTCGACCCGCTGGCGGCGATGGCCGGCCGCGACGATGCCCGCCTGGCCGAATTGCTGGCCGAAGTGGAAACCAACCACCAGGGTTTGCAACAACTGCTCGATCAATTGGGAGCGCCGGCGGAGCTTGAATTCGACGATCCCACCGATGAACTTCCGGAAGTGGACGTTCCCAACGCCTGGCAATTGCTGATCGACTGCGCCGATGAAGACGATCAGAAATCTCTGTATGCCCGACTAAAAAAGGAAGGCTATTCCTGCCGCGTGCTCAGTCTATAGAGACAAGCACAAGAGGGAATATTGTCATTCGCGCAAGGCTATAGTCATTCCCGCGAAGGCGGGAACCCAGTCACACAGCGTCTGCTCCTCAACGCGGGTAAACCGCAAACGAACACGCTGAGGCATTAAAGTTCTCCGCGGCTTGCAGTGATGTTAACGAGCAAGAAACTAGATTCCCGCATGCGCGGGAATGACGGCAGGTTTCGTAAAGGATCATTCCATGCAAATCACCACCACCGTTTCTTGTGCCATCGATCATGACAGTTTCCGCGTGCGGCAGGTGGCCGGCATGTTTGATCTGCCGCTCGCGCCGCGCGCTTCGCGCACCTATCGCGTGGATCTTCCTGATCTTGACGAACCCTGGCAGATCGGGCTCATCACCGGTCCCTCGGGCAGCGGCAAATCGACCATCGCCAGGGCCGCTTATGGCGACGCGCTCTACTGCGGTCACGCCTGGCCGGCCGATCGGGCCGTGATCGACTCCTTTCCCGAAACCATCCCCACGCGCGCCATCGTGGCCCTGTTTACCGCCGTGGGCTTCAGTAGCCCGCCCGCGTGGCTCCGTCCTTACGCGGTGCTTTCCGGCGGTGAGCGCTTCCGCTGCGATTTGGTGCGCGCGCTGCTGACTGGCGGCAATCAACCTTCGTTGGGCGGCCCGCCGCTGACCGTGTTCGATGAATACACCAGCGTGGTCGATCGCACCGTGGCTCAGGTGGGTTCGGCCGCCGTGGCCAGGGCGATTCGCGGCGGAATGGTGCCGCGGCGGTTCGTCGCCGTCACCTGCCACGACGACGTGGCCGACTGGTTGCAGCCCGACTGGGTGCTCGACATGGCGACGGGCGACGTCACGCGGAGGTGTCTTCGGCGACCCCCGCTCAACGTCGAAATCGTCCGCTGCCAGCCTGCGGCGTGGCGACGTTTTGCTCCGCATCACTATCTGAGCGCCCAGTTGAACTGGGGCGCGCGCTGTTACCTGGCCTTGCTCGCCGGCCGGCCCGTGGCCTTTGCCGCGCTGCTGGCCAACCCCGCCCGGCGGCAGACCTGGCGGGTATCGCGGATCGTGGTGCTGCCCGACTTCCAAGGCATTGGCGTCGGCGGCCGCTTTCTGGCAGGGGTCGCGCACATCTATGAACAACAAGGCAACCGCCTGACCATCACCACCAGCCATCCGGCCATGATTGCCCATCTGCGAAACTCTCCCCGCTGGCGAATCACGGCCGTCAAGCATGGCGGCTACCAACGCGGCGAATATGCGCGTCAGAAAAACATTCAGACCACCTCGGCAGGTCGCACGGTAGTCTCCGCCGCCTGGCGGCCGATGAGCGGGCGGACGATTACTTCCCGGCATTTCCAGTGAGTGAAATCAAGGCGTTGCATTACTCAGAACGACTTCTCCTAAGAAAGATGCGCGACATGGCCGAACGAGAATAGATCTCTATGATTTCATCCCGGTAGGGATGCCAGCGAGTAGCCAGGGTTTGAGCGAAGCGACAACCCTGGTTGGCGGAATATAATTGCTGTCTTCATCCTGAAAGGATGACAGCACGGTAGAACCAGCCGCCAACCGCTGTGACCCCTCGCGGGGTCAATGGGGGTTGTGGCGTTTGATATCCGGCGGTGTCGCTAACGCTCAACCGCCGGCTACGGGCTGATACCCCTTCGGGGTAGAAACTCTTAACGGATCATTTGTTCCCCCAATCGATCGAGAAAGCGGGACGTTGTTATTCGGTGGCCCCCCCCAAGCTGACACTCTGACAATTGCTTCTTCGCACAACATCCGTCACCCCCGAGGAACACCAACCATGGAACCCAACCAGCCCGATCGCGAAACCCAGCGGCGCCTGCTGGAGAAAGGGCTTGTCGAAGGGCTATCCGTCGACGAGCTCGAAGCGGCCCTCTTGCGAACGCCTGGCGTCACGCGTGACGAAGTTCGCAATGACCTCAACCGACTGCTCGCGCTACTTCGCGAAGAAGGCCACCGAATTCAGCGTCAGGCGTGCGATCCCGTGGCGCTGGCCCTGGCGGTGCGGCGCCGCGAGCGAATCTATCACCAGGCCATCAAAAGCAACGATCGCCGGATCGCGCTCGACGCCGAGAAAGATCGTTGCCGACTGCTGGGGGCGTACCCGGCCGATCGAGAACCTGCCACGCCTGTTGCTGAGGAGCACGACCTTGACCTCGCCATCGAAAGGGAACTGGAGAGACTGGCCCGCCGAAAGTCGCAGGAAACTGCTGAGGAAACTGCGGCGGCAACATACCCTCGACTGGCCCGCGATGAGCCTGATTGAGTGGACCGCCCAATATTTCTCGCACTATTTCACGCTGCCCGCCAGCCGCATGCATCGTTGGCTCGACGGGCGTTTGCCCTCGCTGGAGCGCGGTTCGCGGCTGGCGCTGGTAGCGCCGCGCGATAGCGCCAAGAGCACCTGGCTCAGCTTCGCCTGGCCGCTGTACTGCGCGGTGCATGGCAGCGAGCCCTACATTTTGCTGGTGGCCGAAACGGCCGATCAGGCCCGCCGCTACCTCAGGGCGTTGCGCCGCGAGTTGTCGAACAACGCCGCCCTGGCCCGCGATTACCCCGAGGCCGTGGGCCAGGGCGATAGCTGGAACGTGGACCGGTTGGTGCTGGCCAATGGCGTGGAGATCGAAGCGCTTGGCACGGGCGGCAGCATTCGAGGTCGCAAGAACGACGCGGCCCGCCCTTCGTTGGTGATTCTCGATGATCCTCAAGACCGCAAACATATCGCCTCGGCCGTGCACAGAGCCGGCGATTGGACCTGGTTCACGCAAGATTTGCTGAATGTCGGCAGTCCTGACACTATTTTTCTAGTGGCCGGCACGGCCCTGCATCGCGAGGCGCTGGTCGATCGGCTGCTCCAGCGCCCCGGCTGGGAAGCCCGGCGTTTTCCGGCGGTGGAGTCCTGGCCGTCGGCCGCCGAACGCTGGGCCGAATGGCGGTCCATCTATACCAATGTCACCCGCCCTCAACATGCGCTCGAGGCCCGCGCCTACTACCACGAGCATAGTCAGGAAATGAATCAAGGCGCCGTCTTGAGTTGGCCTCAGCGTGAGAGTCTCTACACCCTGATGAAGTTGCAGATGGACATTGGCCATGCGGCGTTTGAGTCAGAAAAGCAAGGCCGGCCGATCAATCCTGAATTGTGTGAGTGGCCGGAAAGCTATTTTGGCGATTCACTCTGGTTCGACGCCTGGCCACGCAAGCTGCTGGCCAAGGTGCTCACGCTCGACCCCAGCAAGGGAAGCTCCTCGCGGGTGGGCGACTACAGCGCCTTTGTGCTGGCCGGCCTCGATGACACCGGCCGGCTCTATATCGACGCCGATCTCCGCCGCCGGCCGGTTGAAGACATGGTGCGCGACGGCGTCGACCATTACCGGCGGTTCTCGCCCGACGCCTTTGGGTGCGAAACCAACGCCTGGCAAGAACTGCTAGGCCCAGACTTCGAGGCCGAGTTTGCCCGGCAGGGGTTGCTCGCCGCCCAACCCTGGGGCATCAAGAACCATGAGCCCAAACTGCTGCGCATCCGCCGCCTCGGCCCCTGGCTGTCCGGCGGCCGGCTCCGCTTCCTCCGCGGCTCGCCCGGCGCGGCGCTGCTGGTGCGGCAACTCCAAGACTTCCCCCTGGGCGATCACGACGACGGACCCGACGCGCTCGAAATGGCGCTGAGACTGGCGACCTCGCTGCTGGAAGACAGACCAACGCGAGCAACGATGCGCATGACCAGCGAGTGAGAAGCTGCGCGTCAGGGGCAATCGACAAACCGAACCGCGAGGATCACTTTCTCCCTTCTCCCCCGGTACTCCGGGGAGAGGGGAGAAAAGGCTTTGCTATATCCTGATATCATAAAATGTAAATCCGCGAGCCTGGAATCTGATACAGTCAGGCACTCTGCACTTCCACCCGCGCCGCAAACTCCCTACCGTTTTCTATCCCTCCCCAACTCCGAATTCCGCACTTCAAACCAGCTCCGCACTTCCACTACAGGATCATCTCCATGTCAGAACACGCCTCAAGCCCGCAAGCTTCCTCCCTGTCTTCCGCCTTGCAAGAACAACAGCAACTCCTGCAGCAGGCCGTGCAGCACGAGAACCGCATGCTCCGCGAAGCGCTCGAGGCATTCTCGGGCTCATCGCCTTACCCAATCGTCGATCCGAGCGAGGCCTACCGCGAACGTGGTGAGTTCTGGGAACCGCTGGAATCGGGGCCCGGCCAGGAGGTGGTCCCCTTCCGCAACGAGACCGAGCTGGCCGCCGCGCGCCAGGCCTGTCGGGCCTTGGCCGCGCACAACGAGTTCGCCATCAATGGGCATGAGAACCGCATTTCTTACCTGGTGGGCACGGGGCATCGGTATCGCCTCACCGCCCGCGCGTCGGGCGCCCTCTCGCCCGGCGAGCTGCAAGAGGCCCAAGCGGTGATCGATGACTTTGTGCGCGAGAACGCCTGGCATCGCCGGCAGCAAGAAATCGTGCGCCGCCGCGATCGCGATGGCGAAGCCTTCCTGCGCTTCTTCGCCGAGCCGGGCGGAAGGTTGCGGGTGCGGTTTGTCGAACCGTGGCAAGTGCGGCGGCCCGAGGCGTTGCACAGCGGAGTCTCGAGCAACACCGCCGAGTTTGGCGTCGAAACCGCCCCGCGCGATGTGGAAACGGTGTATGGCTATTGGATTGAGAATGAGTTTGTGGAGGCCGACCAGGTGCAGCACCGCAAAGGCAATGTCGATGGCAACGTACCCCGCGGCGTGCCGCTGTTTTACCCGGTGCGGCGGAACCTCGTTCGAGCCGAAAAGCTGCTGCGAAACATGGCGGCGGTCAGCGATATTCAAACGGCCATCGCCTTGATCCGGCGGCATGGTTCCGGCCGGCAAAGTTCGCTCGAACGCCTTCGCGGCAATCTGGCCAGCCACGTGGCCGACCGGGGCGCAACGACGGAGTATTTTCAGCCCTACCGGCCCGGCACCATTCTCGACGTGCATGGCGATACGCAATACGACTTCCCCGCCCAAGGGCTCGACGCGGCCCGCTACGTGGCGGTGCTGCAAGCCATCTTGCGAGCCGTGGCCAGCCGGCTTTGCATGCCCGAATACATGCTCAGTTCCGATGCTTCCAATGCCAACTACGCTAGTGAGCGTCGGGAAATGGCTTTGAGCGGGCGTTTTGCGGGGTGGCCGGGCG
>CAYUMU010000103.1:0-18378 GCA_964445985.1 uncultured Pirellulales bacterium
CACAATAGCGAAATTTCGGCTATCGTGGGCTAACAATTGCGGGTTGCGGCACTAGTTGCTGGGGGTGGTTGATTGCCGTGCGACACAATTGGGGGGACGGTCGTCTGCTTTATGTTGGCGGCCAGTCCCCCCTCTGTATTGTGCCTGGCAGCGGCGGTATGCTGGTTTCCGATTGTTTTGGCGAACGCCGCGGGGCCTTCGGGCGCACTCGCTGGTTGGCTGTTTCGCCCGACTTTTGGAACGAAGGATGCGCACCCCCATGGCTAAAGTTGTCGCGTTTGGCGAAATCATGATGCGGCTCACGCCGCCCGGCTTCGAGCGTTTGATCCAAGCCAACCAGTTGAACGTGGCCTATGCCGGCGGCGAAGCCAATGTGGCCGTGTCGCTGGCCGCCTTTGGCCATGATGCCCACTATGTGAGCGCCGTGCCGGCCAATCCGCTGGGCGAAGCCGCTCTCGGCATGCTCCGCTACTACGGCGTGAATACCGATCGCTGCCTCAAGGTCGATGGCGGCCGGCTGGGAATCTACTTTTTGGAAACCGGCGCCAGCCAGAGGGCGAGCACCGTGCTCTACGATCGGGCCAATTCGGCCATCGCCGCCATTGCCCCGGACGCCTTCGATTGGGCCGATATTCTGGCGGGCCGCGACGCCCTGCACACCACTGGCATTACGCCAGCCCTCTCCGAGGCTTGTGCCGCCGCCACGCTCGACGCGCTCCGCACGGCCAAGAACATGGGACTGTACACCAGCTTCGACCTGAACTACCGCCGCAAGCTCTGGTCGCGCGAGAAGGCCAAGCAAACCGTGGAACCGCTGCTGGAATATGTCGACCTGGTGATCGGCAACGAAGAAGACGCCAAGGACGTGCTCGGCATTTCGGCGGAGAAGACCGATATCCATAGCGGCCAGATTGCCCACGCCGCCTATGAGCAGGTGGCCCGACAGATTCAAGCACGCTACAACGCCCAGGCGGTGGCGATTACGCTGCGGGAGTCGGAATCGGCCAGCGTCAATCACTGGTCGGCGGCGCTATTGGCCGATGGCCAGTTCCATCTCAGCCGCCGCTACAGCATGCACGTGGTCGATCGCGTGGGGGCGGGCGACTCCTTCTGCGGCGGCCTGCTTTCGGCCCTGCTCGAACAGCAACTGCCCCAACAAGCGTTGGAATTCGCCGTGGCGGCCAGTTGCCTCAAGCACAGCATTCCAGGCGACTTTAACAAGGTAACCCGCGAGGAAGTGGAACGATTGTGCGGCGGGGACGCCTCGGGGAGAGTGGTACGGTAGTTATATTTGGGAAATATCCCACGAGGAGGCGGGGGCTCGAGATGAAGAAGTGAACTCGAAGTTGGGAAAATAGGGCAATGGCAGACCTGAAACCCGCAGGCTTCTTTTCGGCAATCGGTTCCTACTTCTTTCCGAAGCAGGTTAGCGTTGAGGTTCGGACTGAAACGCTTCCTGGCGGCCAAGTCGAAATCACGCCCCGTTTCAGTATCGATGGCCATGAAGTTGCATCCAATCTGCTCACGCCTAACGCCAATCAAAAAATTCTGGGCTACTACGTTGCCCTCGATGAGCAATCCCTCAGCGTCCATAAACAGACTCAAGGCAGACGAACGCGACTGGCGAAGCGAAAGGCGGCTGAATTCCTCAATGACCTCAGTCGTCGTGGGATTGCCGTTCGGTCAAAGAACGGCCAGGTCCGACCTCGAATTGAAACGGTCAAGCCCGATGTCGAACTTGAACTGCGACCAGACGATACGCTCAAGATTCATTCTGAATTGCAAACAGCGGACGGAGTTGTTCTCGATAAGCCAACCGACTTGGACCAACTGCGAGCTGACGAAGGTTGGTTTGCGGTGGGCGATGACCTTCTCAAGGTCGAAACATCGGGCAGTGAACTAGACTCGTTGCTCCTTGCCCACGACGCCAAGAGCACGCTCACGGGCGATGAAGTACCGCAGTTTCTGAAATTGTTGGAGCAGAAATCCAAACATGTGGGAGAGATCAGCAAGAGCGATTCCTTGAAGGATCTCTCTGTCTTCTCTGGCAATCCGGCGAATCAAGTCAAAGTGGATGGCGATGCGGACTCCATTTCCATTTCCACCGCACTGGTCTATTCGGGAACGCAGGGGCGGCACTACGAGCAAACTCCCAAGGACACCGAAGAACTCAAAACGCAAGGCGGTGGATTTCGTCGGGTCGATGAGGGCTGGATTGACGTCTCCATGGATGCGATCGAGCAGTTTGGTGAAGCCCAAACAGAAATGGTCGATCGAATTGGCGCATCAAGTACCTTCCAAGGAACAGACATCCCAGAGGTTTTATCGACTCTCGTTGGGGCTACCCGACGAGATGGAACATGGAATAACCCTTGGTCCGTCTATTTTTCTGAAGCTGTCAAGAACTCTCATCGAATCATCGACACTGCGGCACAGATAGAATTCCGACTCAACATTGTGGACCAAGACGGTCGTTCGCTTTTCGAACTCGACCCCATTTACAACCACGAACGATTTCAACTACGCCAATCCGAAGTCGAGGCTGCCACCAAGTCGGGAGAAGACTGGATACGGCGTCGAGATGCGTGGATCAAAGTAGACCACAACAAATTCGACAAAATCGACGCCGGTGTTCGCCAGCTCGACCTTGAGCGAAGTCCCGGCGGGTTCACCTTTCCAGCGAGCCAACGTGAACAAGTCCTCGAATTGTTCTCCATCATCGGCTCGATCGAGCATTCGACCGCCTATGCCCAATTCCTGGCAAAACTGGCCGATTACCATCAAATTGAAGACGTTCCGCTGCCTACCAACTTGCGATCAGCGATTACCTTTCGGCCGTACCAGAAACATGGATTCAATTGGCTTGCGTTCCTCCACCGCTTTGGCCTGAACGGAATTCTCGCCGACGACATGGGCCTCGGCAAGACACTTCAAACACTAGCTGTCATTCAACGGGCTAACGAGCAGACTTCCTCCCGATACCCTTCCCTGATCATTTGCCCGACATCCGTCGTAAGCAATTGGCGGTCAGAGGTCGGCAAGTTCTTCCGGAATTGCGACGTGATTACATACACGGGCAGTAGTCGGCAGAAGAAGCTTTGGCCATTCCGCCCGATTAATGGGGCTGCAAGGCATGGATTGAAGAATCCCGTGGTCATAACCAGTTATGACATTGCCCGCCTCGATCATGAGCAGTTGAACCAGATTGCCTGGCTGTACGTGGTGGTGGACGAAGGCCACAACATTAAAAACCCCGACGCCAAACGGACGAGAGCGATCAAGACCATCACCGCCCAACACAAGCTGGCGCTGACAGGTACGCCCATCCAGAACAAGCTAGACGAGCTATGGTCGTTGTTCGATTTCGCAATGCCTGGCTACCTGGGAACCCGGACTGACTTTCGAAATACGTATGGCCGGAACAGTCGCGAAAACTGGGCCGCGGTTCAAAACGGCGCCACTTCACTTAAGGAGCGAATCCATCCGTTTATGATGCGAAGGTTGAAAATTGACGTGGCGAAGGACCTGCCACCCAAAATCATTGTCGACCAGAAAGTCGAGCTCACGGCAATACAGGTGGAACTTTACCAGAAGGTGATCGGCAGTCAAGAATACAAGCGGATGGAGGAGGAAATCGACAAAAAGGGGGTGGCCCGATCGGAGATGGCGATTCTAGCCGCTCTTTCCAAATTAAGAGCGATTTGCAACCATCCCTTCCTGGCGGACAAGCAAGGCCATGCTGAAATCAAATACAAGGATTCAGGGAAGTTGGACTGCTTGAAAGAACTGATGGCTGAAATTATGGATGGCGAGCACAGAGCACTTCTGTTCTCTCAAAGCACTCAAATGCTGGATATTATCGAAGACTTCTTCCATCAATGGAAAATCAAAACCGTCCGTCTTGACGGCCGGATGACACCCAAGAAAAAAGATGCATCAGTCGATGCTTTCAAGAAAACATCCTCGATCCATTGCTTTCTATTGAGCACGAAGCCAGGAGGAACAGGACTGAATTTGACCAGTGCCGACACGGTCATATTTTACGATCACGATTGGAACCCTGCCAATGACAAGCAGGCACAGGACCGTGCCTATCGAATCGGCCAAGAGAAGCCCGTCACGGTGTATCGGTTGATATCAAAAGGAACGATCGAAGAGAAGATCCTTGAACTGCAGGCCATCAAACAGTCGCTCGCGGACGAGATCATCGGAACCGATGAGGAAGGCTTCAAGAACCTGACAAAAGAGGAGCTACTATCACTGTTCACGTTCGACGCCGATGACTGACGTGATCGACGCTCATCAAACAACTCTCCGCTTCAGGGTTCCTGGTCAAGTCGATTTCAATTTTAGGGTCGAATCCGCCGCTTACTGGATCCCCGCATGCGCGGGAGTGACGCGGGGCATTACATATGCTCACCCGCCAGCATGCCGGTGCTAAACGCCGCTTGAAAGTTATAGCCACCAATCGGCCCGTCGAGGTCGAGGACTTCGCCCGCCAGGAATAGGCCGGGCGCCAGCTTGCTTTGCATGGTGCGCGCGTCGACTTCGTCGAGGGGAACGCCGCCGGCCGTGACTTCGGCCTTTTTGAAGCCCAAGGTGCCGGAGAGTTGTAGCGGGGTGCCTTTGAGGGCCGCGGCCAGCTTTTCCAGCTCCTGGTTCTTGAGTTCGGCCGCCGGCTTGTCGGGCAAAATGCCGCAGACTTCCAGAAGTTCGCCCCGCAGCCTGCGCGGCAGCGATTCTGGCAACAGCGCCACGGCTGGGCGTTTTCCCGGCCGGCGGGCGTCGTCTTTCAATTGCTGCTGCACGGCGGCCAAGGTTACGTCGGGCAAGAAGTCGATGCGCAATTCCAAACTGCGCGGATTCGGTTCTCCGCTCACGTGCCGACTGATATCGAGCGCTGGCGGCCCGGAAAGTCCAAAATGGGCGAACAGCAGCGAACCTCGCCGCTCGTCGATGGGCTTTTGCTTGGCCCCTGTTTCCCTGTTGCGATACAGGCGCACGGCCACGTCGGGCAGGGTGATGCCTTTGAGGTCGCGGACCCAGGCCGCATCGGTGGTGAGCGGCGTGAGGGCCGGCCGTTGGGGAAGGATGCTATGCCCTAGGCTGGCGGCGAATGCGTAGCCATCGCCGGTGGTTCCGCTGCCAGGGTAGGAACGCCCTCCGGTGGCAATCAGCACGCTTTGAGCCGTGAGCCGCCGCTGGGATGTGACCAGTTCATAGCCTTGCGGCTCGTGGCGATGTAGTTCCAGCAGCGGTTCGCTCAGCGCCAGTCCGGCGCCGCTGCGATCCAAACGCCGCAGCAGGGCATCCACAATATCGCTGGCCTTGTCGCTTTGCGGAAAGATTTTGCCGGTGGGCTCGATCTTGGTCGGCACCCCTTCGGCTTCGATCAGGGCCACCAGCCCAGCGGGGTCGAGCAGGCCCAGGGCCGAGTGCAAAAACCGGCCGGCTTTGCCGTAGGCTTTGATAATGCCGCGGGCATCGGTCGATTGCGTGAGATTGCAACGGGTTCCGCCCGACATGAGAATCTTCACGCCGGCATGGCGATTTTTCTCCAAGAGCAGCGTGCGACGACCACGCTCGGCGGCCACGGCCGCGGCTAACAGACCGGCCGCGCCCGCGCCAACCACAATCACATCCCAGTCGGTTGGATCAAGCTCTGTGGTCACGGTCACGCGGATGGAAAGCTGGGGCCAGGGGGGAGCGATGTTGCTACTGAGGATATCGCAGGGCGGTTGGCTCGCGTAGCGGGGAAATTTGCCAGGTGTTCGCTTCCGCCCTCCCTCGCCCAACGGCGATTACTTCGCCACCAGCCAGGCCCACTGATGCGCGATTCCCACCATGGCGGTGCCGGCGGCGAAGAGCACCACCATCAGGGCGACGATGGAGACCGTGTAACGCCAGCGCCATTGTTTTGGAGGCCCCGCGGTGGAACGATTGCGCTGCCAAACGGCGGAGGCTGCAAACCAATGGAAGCCAATCAGGAACAGCCCTAGCACGATGGCCGTTGAAGCGATCGCTGGCCAGTCCAATGTGATCTGCCGCGAAACGCGAGCCAAGAAGGCCAGCCAGCCGATGAGCAGCGTCCCCAAGGCCATCATCAGAGTGCCGCCAAGCAGAGCATCGACTAACAGGAAGAAGGCCAGCAGCCCGAGGACGACGGCAACGGCGAGAATCCCGAGGGACTTCCAGATCCTTTCGACGACGACTTTTCGAGAGTTGAGGTCGTTCATTCTCGCGCCCCCTTTCTTGGGCCTTCCGGTTCTCGATCAGAAAACGGCGGTAACCGCTCCGGCCGAGGATCGTCGAGGCGGTAAGTGCCGCCCTCTGGTTCCCAGGCCCCAGGGGTCATCAATTCTCGCGCCCCCGAGATCATTGTCAGCACCAGAATGAACATCAGCCCCCAGAGCAGCGTGGCGCCCAATGCACGCAGGTAGGTGATGCGCGGCAAGCGGGTAAAGTCTTTGCTAAGGCCATTCCACAGCATGCGAACCACGGCGGCGCAGAGCAGGATCACCACGATAAAGAAGGAAATATCTTGCAACCGCAGTCTGGCCAAATGCGAGAGCGCAGGCTGCGGCATGCCCGCCATTGCCGGTTCGGGCAAGAACAGAAGCCCGGCGAGCGCAAATACGCCCGCCGCCAAGAATCGAAGTGTCGCCCAGCCAGTGCATGGCCTGCCGCAATCGCTCAAACACGGTGAAGCCTGGGCCGCCCTCATCGGTGTTTCCTTTTGGATTGCAAAGATAACAAAAAGAGCCTTTTCTCCCCTCTCCCCGGTATTTCCGGGGAGAGGGGTCGGGGGTGAGGGGGCCTTGGGAGCGGAGTTGGGTTTGCAATCTCAAGCCCGAGCAACCCCCCTCAATCGGGATAGGGCGGAGCCGAAAGGCTCCGCCCTATCCCGATTAGGCTCTTAGGCGATGATATCTTGAACCACTCGGCCATGCACGTCGGTCAGGCGGAAGGGTCGGCCGGCGTGTTCGTAGGTGAGCCGGGTATGGTCCAGGCCCATCAGGTGCAAGATCGTGGCGTGGAGGTCGTGCATGTGCACTTTGTTCTCCACGGCGTTGTAACCGAACTCGTCGGTTTGGCCGTAGGCGAAGCCTCGTTTCACGCCGCCGCCCGCCAGCCAAATGGAAAAGCCGTTGGGGTTGTGATCGCGGCCGTCGTTGCCTTGCGTGAAGGGGGTGCGGCCAAACTCGCCGCCCCACCAGACCAGCGTGTCTTCCAATAGCCCTCGGGCTTTGAGATCGGCCAGCAAGCCGGCCACCGGTTTGTCGGTCGCCAGGGCGTGGTCGGCATGCTTGCCGATATTGCTGTGCTGGTCCCAGCGGGGCGTGGCCGAGTTGTCGGCGTAGTTGATCTGCACGAACCGCACGCCGGCCTCGGCCATGCGGCGGGCAATCAGGCACTGCCGGCCGAAATGATCGGTGACCCCTTCGCCAATGCCATATTGCGCGAGGGTGGCGGCCGTTTCGCCGCTCAGGTCCATCACGCCGGGGGCGTTGTTCTGCATGCGAAACGCCAGCTCAAACGAGCTCATCACCGCTTCCAGTTCGTCGTCGCCGCCGGCTTCACGGGCGGTGATCTGTCGGCGGTTCAGCTCCTGCAAGAAGTCCAACTGCTGGCGTTGATCGGTCAGCGACCAGCGGTTGTTGGTAATGTGTTGAATGCGGGAATCTTCCACGCTCATGCCAGCGCGGCCAATCGCGGTGCCCTGAAAGGTCGTGGGCAGGAACGCGTTGGTGTGATTCCGAGGACCGCCCTTGGTGGCCGAAGGCATCAACGTGACAAAGCCAGGCAGGTTCTCGTTCTCGGTGCCGAGGCCATAGGTCACCCAGGCCCCCATCGAAGGCCGCACGAAGTTGGTCGCCCCGGTGTGCAAGAACAGCGTCGCCGGGCCATGCGCCACGCCTTCGGTATGCATGCTTCGCACCAGGCACAGGTCGTCGGCATGCTGGGCAATGTGCGGGAAGAGATCGGAAACCGGCCGGCCGCTCTCGCCGTACGGATGGAAAGCCCAGCGGCTTTTCATTAACTGCTGCTTCTGCACGGCGCGACGACGGGCGTTCAAAAAGTCAAACGACTTGCCATCATCGCGATCGAGCCGCGGCTTGGGGTCGAACGAATCGACCTGGCTGGGGCCGCCCTGCATGAAGATGAAGATCACCCGCTTTGCCCGCGGGGTGTGATGCGGCAACCTGGCAGCCAGCGGATTCTTCAGTTCCGGCCCGGCAGAGGCGGTCTTGGCCGCTTGCAGTTCCTCGGCGCACAAACCGGCCATGGCCAGCGAGCCGAAACCGCAGCCCACCCGGTTTAACCAATCCCGTCGTGTCCAGGCGCGCAGCATGAAATTCCTCGGCAGCGGGTTCGCGGGGACTTGTTCTTCCCATCGGCCCCGCAGCATATCATATTTTGGCAATTCAGAACAGCTTTTTGATGGGTGCTTTCCGCTGGCTCCGCCACCAACCTTTTCCGTTCAAGGTTCGCGACGTATTTCGCATTGACCTGGAAAAAACTACGGCTTCCACGGCTGAGCGCCATCCGGCTTGGCCTGCAAGAACTTGGCGTCCACTTGCGTGTACCAGTGGTGGAGCTTGGCTTTCAGGTCTTTCACCTTCTCTGGCAATTGCTCGGCCAGGTCGTGCTGTTCACCAACGTCGTCTTTCAGGTTGTACAGATGAACGCGGCCGTCTTCGTAGCGTTCCACCAGTTTGAAATCCCCCTCCCGCACCGCGCCGCCGGGGAAGCCCCCCTGGTTGCTGTAGTGCGGATAATGCCAGAACAGCGGCCGCGTGGTCGTGGGGCTTTCACCCTTGAGCAGCGGCGCCAAGCTGACGCCATCGAGATGCTGCTCCGGCCGGGCTTTCACGCCCGCGATCTCGAGCAACGTGGGATAAAAGTCGGTGCTGATCACCGGCGTTTCGCACACGGCCGGGGCCGCTTTGCCGGGCCACTTGATAATGAACGGCTCGCGAATCCCGCCTTCATACACCCAGCCCTTGCCGCCGCGGAGCGGCAGGTTGCTGGTCGGCGAACCTTCCGCCGTGGAAAGCCCGCCGTTGTCCGACATGAAGCACACCACCGTATCTTCTTCCAGCCCTAGTTCCTTGAGCTTATCGAGCACGCGGCCGATTTGCGTATCCATGCTTTCCACCATGCCGGCATACACGGGGTGCCGCTGCTGGGCTCGCGCCTGGCGCGGCGCGTCCACCGGCCAAACTTGCTCCTCAGGCTTAAACTCCGGTCCCTCGAACGTCATGGCCGCGGCCTTGGCCTGATACTTCTTTACCAGTTCGGGCTGGGCTTGCAGCGGCGTATGCACTGAATAGAAGGAGAGATAAATCAGAAACGGCTCGTCCTTGAACTTCTCCATGATGCCGATGGCTTCGTTGGCCAACCGCTCGGGCAGGTGCTCGCCATCGGGTCCGTCGGTCAGCCTGGGGTTCTTGAAGGGGGCAAAGTATCCGCCCGGCGGCGAGCCGCGATGGTGGCCGCCGATGTTGATTTCAAACCCTTGGTGCTCCGGCCAGAGATCTTCGCTGCTGCCTAGGTGCCACTTGCCGAGGAAGGCCGTGCGATAGCCGGCCTCGCGCAGGGTTTCGGCCAGCGTGATTTCTTCCAGCGGCATGCGGTCGCTGAGCTCGGCGCCGCGGAAGCGTCCATCGCGCTTGCCCGAAAACCAGTTCGTGGCGGCCACGCGCGTGGGGTACTTGCCGGTCATAATGCTGTAACGCGTGGGGCTGCAAACCGGATTGGCCGCATAGCCAGCGGCAAACCGCACGCCTTCGCGCGCCAGTTGATCGACTCGTGGCGTTTCATAAAAGGTGTGGGGGTTGTAAGCCCCGATATCCATACAGCCCAGGTCGTCGATCAAAAAGAACACAATATTGGGCTGCCGAGCCTCGACATGCGCGGCCAGGCCGCCGAACATGCCGCCCATCGCGGCCAACAAGATCAACCAACGTCGCATGAGCGGCTCGTGTTCCAATAGTGTGGGAGGGGTGGCGAAGATTGCGGGGCAAAGACCAGGGGGCCGAATAACAGACCTCCCCTATGTTGCGCATCTGGGCCGCGGGTTGCAATGCTCCTCACCCTCCCATTCTTATAGGTGGGCAGCATTTTTTAGGGAGGCTTTGAGCGGCTGGTATCCAGTCGAGTGAAAGCACCGGGCGCGAAACGCTTTTCTCCCCTCTTCCCGGAGTACCGGGGGAGAAGGGAGCAGGAAAAAATGCTCTGCGCTGCCCACAACGATTAAACAAGCTCTAAGGATAACGTCAGCGCTAGCACTGCAGGGCCATTTCCTCGATTGGGCTACCGATCACGTTGGCTTTGCGGCGTGGATCGGTTTTTGCACAGGTAAGCATCGTGCCGGGTCGATGCCGTTGGAAGACTTATTCCCATTGCGCAGTACGTTTCGCTGAAGGCAAGGACGCCATGCGGCAATCACGACAAGACCGGCGACGAATGTGGCGACGACTGACCGCCTCCACGCTAGCGGCCGCCACCTTGGCCACGCCAATGCAGTCTCCAATGAGCGGAGCCGCGGAGCCCACGGCGACCACCAGCCGACCTCTTTCCTGGATGGCGGGCCCGGCGTTACCCGAAGCCCGTCCATCGGGTCCTGGCGTTCCCAACTACCAGCAGCGCACACCATCCGCCGCCGCGAATGCGCAAATTCCACGTTACTCGCCGCGAATGCCGGCCGCAGTTTCGCCCCAGCCCCAGCCAACCGCACAACCCTATGCCGCCACGACGGGCCCCTCGCCAGGCAGTCCGCTGGCAACCTCTGCCGCCGGCTCGGCCTGGAGTCCGCCGCCGTTCAACCTGCCACCGGCCCCATCGTCACCGGCCCCATCACCGCCAACCCAGCCGCGGTACAGTTCCTTGCCGGCTCAGCCGCCCAGCGCGGGCTCCGGGCCCGATTACAGCGTTTGGAGCCCGCCGGCTTCGTCTTGGGCAACCACGCCGTCGCGCAAGCCGGTGAGCTTTCCCGCAACCGCGCCGACCGCTGCCGACTTTCCTTGGGCCGAATCGTCCGCGCCGCCAGCCATGACCGGCGGCCTGCCGGGGGGTTCCGCCCTGGGGCCGAGAATTGCGAACGAAGTGGAACTGCCCAGCCCTCCGCCGCCTGGTTCCGAAACCGCCGGGCCGGCGTTCACGGGACCCGCCATCTCGAGTCCCGCGCACGTCGCCCGGCCCACGCCGACTCAGCCCACGCCATCGAACCTAACGCGGCAAACGCCGGCTACCACCACGCCTATCAACCCGTCGCCGGTGGCTTATCCTCCGCATTACGATCGCACCCGTTCGGCGTTGACCGGCCCCGTTGGCTCTCCTTACTCCCCCCAACCATACTCGACGAGCGGGAATGGCCCGGTTGCGACCCCCACGCCCACGGTAGCGCCGGCACCAGCCGGCGCCACAAACGCGGCAGCGCCCTATGCGGCAGCGCCCAACTCGGCTGCGAGCCCCACACCGTCGCACCCGACCACGCCGCGCGCGGTGGCCATCCCAGGGGCTCCGCCCACAGCCTTGGCCGCTCAAGCCGACCCGGTGCACGTTCCCACCGACGAGAAGTACCTTTCGCGCCACGAGCTCGACGGCGTATCGCGTCAGGCCGAGGTCCTGGTCGCCCGAGGCTACGAACTGGCCGATCGACGCATGCTGTACGCGGCCCGGCAGCAATTCATTCAAGCCTTGCAAGTGATCGCTCAGGCGCTCGACGCCCACGAGGCCAAGCCCTACCACGCCCTGGCCCTGGTCAACGGGCTGCAGGCACTGGAAGAGGCCGGCGAATTTCAGGCTCGCTCGATGGATGTGGATCGCACGGTCCAAGACATCGCCCTCGGCCATCGCACGCCGGTCCTTGGCAAGTTAACCAGGCCCATTTCGGCGCTGGCCGCGGGGCAGCTGTACTACGCGCATGCCCAAGAGCAGTTGTCGTTGGCGGTGTCGCCCGTTCCGGCCGGTTCGGCGGCGCTCTGCGCGCTGGGAAAACTGCATGTGGAATTCGGCCGCGAAGAGGCCTCGTTCATCCGCAACTCGGTGCCCCAGGTGAAGGTCTTCCACCAGGCGGCGCTCCTCGTCGACACCAACAACTGGGAAGCCGCCAACGAGCTGGCCGTATTTCTAGTACAGAGCGGCAACACGCAAGAAGCTCGCGGCTGGCTCCAGCACAGCGTGCGGGTTTCGCCCCGCGCCGAAAACTGGCACAACCTGGCCGCCGTGCATCGCCGGTTTGGCGAAACCGACCTGGCCATCAGGGCCGACGCCGAAGCCCGCCGCCTCGCCGGCCGCGGACCCGACGGTCAACCGCTCCCAGTGAATAGCCCGGTCGATGTGCAATGGATGGACCCGCAAGAGTTCGCCCAGCGCCCCACCGTGCCGCAAGACAGCATG
This sequence comes from uncultured Pirellulales bacterium, assembly GCA_964445985.1. Classification (GTDB taxonomy): domain Bacteria; phylum Planctomycetota; class Planctomycetia; order Pirellulales; family S012-138; genus CAYUMU01. Next base: position 12,406 of record CAYUMU010000103.1, read on the forward strand.
CCCAACAACTCGGCCAACAACACCGGGGCGCCGCCAGGCGTGGCCTCTGCCCGACGCAACTCCGCGCCGCCCCAGGGCTTGCGTCAGGCGGAAGCGCCGGCAGATTCCCGCGGTTGGAAATGGCTGCCTTGGGTGCGCTAGCCGGCAGACTTCGTCCCCCCCCAGGGCGACGCCACGAAACCTGGCCGCCAGCACTCATGCTGTCGCCAGGGCCAAGCCAAGGAAGAATGACCGATCGAATCCTCCCCAGACCATCGACTGTGGGCTATGAGAATCATGCGAACCAACCTGTTGCGCCAACTCGCCAACCGACCCGCCACTTGCTTGGCCGTGGCCACGCTGTTCACAGCGGCCGGCCTGGGCTACTGCTGGCTAGGCGCCGCCGCTCCCAACCCCGCGGCGTTTGTGCCGTCGCCGCCATCTGCCACAATTCGGCCTTCGGCCGACCTGGCCGCCGCGACCACGGTCCCGTCCGATAACACTCCGCAGCCCATCATGGGTTTGCTGCTGCCATCGCGGCGCGATTCTCAAGTCATCTTGGCCCAACATGCCGAATCCGGCGCGCCCAATACCCTGGTGCCAACCCTACCCGGGCGCGACGTGGTGGAGTCGGTTTCGCCCGGCCCCTCGCAAGTAGCGCCGTCCGCTCGCAACCCCCTGGCAGGGAACCCCTCGCTCTGTCCGCCGAATTCGTGTGGCCCCATCGTGCTCAGACCGCCCGTGCACGATCCCCTGGGTCCGGTGCTGCCGCCCGCCCCGCGCACTTCGCAATGCCAAGACATGGAAACCTGGGCGCCCGCCGGCACTGGGCCGAGCTTGTACTTTGGACAAGGTAAGTACGTCAGCCCCGAACGGACGCAGCACGTGCCGGTTTACCGGCTCCGGCCCGAAGACCGCGTGGAATGCGTGTTCCGCATTACCCGCGACGAGACCTCCACGCCCTACGAATTGAACGTGGGCGACCAGGTGCGAATTGAATCGCTCACCGACCGCGAGCTCAACCGCGATCTGGAGATTCTCAACGACGGCACCATTACCCTGCGGCTATTGGGCCGAGTGCAGGCGGCACGGCAAACGGTGGACCAACTCCGCGAAGTGCTCGAACGCCGCTACAAAGAATACTACCGCAACCCCGAAATCTCGGTCACTCCCCTGCGCGTGAACACCCGCCTGCAAGACATCATCAACTCGGTCGATAGCAGGGCCGGCCTCACCGGCGGTCAGGTTCGCGAAGTTCGCGTCACCCCCGATGGCAGCATCGCCTTGCCGGCCATCGGCTCGGTGCCCGCCCAAGGCATGACCCTCGCCGAACTCAAATGCGAAATCGACGCCCGCTACCGCATGGTGGTGCAAGGGCTGGAGATCACGCCCATTCTGCTTGAGCGGGCGCCGCGGTATGTGTTCGTGCTGGGCGAGGTCCGCGTGCCCGGCCGCTACGTGCTCGAAGGCCCCACCACCGTGATGCAAGCCCTGGCCCTGGCCGGCGGCACCGATAACATTGCCGGTTCGAAGTTGAGTAAAATCGTGGTCTTTCGCCGCGATCAAAACTGGCGGCTGGTGGCGACCACCGTCAACCTGTGGAAGCCGGTCACCGAAGGCCGCAGCGATTACGTGCAAGACCTCTGGCTGGCCGACTCCGACGTGGTTCTCGTGCCCAAAACGTCCATGCGGATCAGCACCGACTACATCAGCGAAATCTTTACCCGCGGTATCTACGGCGTGATGCCGTTCCAAGGCGTGTCCATGAACTTCTCTAAGTTGAGCACGCTGTAGGCTCGGGGCTGGTGGCTGGTAGCTGGTTGGCTAGTGGCTGGTAGCTGGTTGGCTAGTGGCTGGTAGCTGGTTGGCTGGTGCTGGCGCGGTTACAGGCCCAGCTTGAAACTCTCGACCGCTTCCGGCGTCCGTTCTGGCGGGTAATCGATGACCCCCGTGTGGGGAACCACCGCGAATAAGAACGGCGCCAGGAAGATCAGCAACCAGCCGGAGAGTGCTTCTCCGCGTAAAATCATCTCCGCGCAAATCAGGTTTCCTCGGGCCCAGCCGGCTGGTAAACTAGCCATCCAACAACAAACACCGATGGATGAACGGCAAACCTCGAATCGGCCCTGGAGCGCACCCCGTGATGCATCCGTTTTCTACTCCGCTGCCCCGCCGTACCTTCTTGGTCGCCTCCACCGTAGGCTACGCCGGTCTGTCGTTGGGCGCCCGCCTCCAAGCCGCGCCCACCGCCCCTCAACCCGCCAAGGGGGGCGGCAAAGCCAAGTCCACCATCCTGTTTTTTCTCTGCGGCGGCGCGTCGCACATCGATACCTGGGACCTCAAACCCAAGGCCCCGGCCGAGTACCGTGGCGAGTTTCAAGCCGCGGAAACCACGGCCCCTGGCGTGCGGCTTTGCGAGCACCTCCCGCTGCTGGCAAAGCAAGCCCATCACCTGGCGGTGGTCAACTCGGTGAATGGCCGCGTGAACACCAACGACCATCACGCCGGCTACTACTACAACCTCACCGGCCACGAAGCCGACCCCACCTTCCTCAGCCTGGGCAATAACCGCACGCCGATGCCCGACGATTGGCCTTACCTAGGCACGGTGGCGGCCTCGCGGCGGCCTCAGCACCCCAGTCTGCCCAATGCCATTACCCTGCCTTACAAACCGAGCCGGGCGCCCTATACCCGGCCGGGCCAATTCGCCGCCCGGCTGGGCGTGGAGTTCGACCCCCTGTATGTGGACGGCAGCCACGATAGTCCCCTGGAGTTTCACGCTCCGGCCCTTACCCTGCACGGCGACATCGACCCGCGCCGGTTCAATGTGCGGCGTGGTTTGCTCTCGGAACTGGATAACGCCCAGCGGCAGTTCGACCGCGCCTCCTCGGTGCAAAGCTGGAATCAGCAGCTCGATCGGGCTTTCTCCCTGCTGTCGTCATCGACGACCACTGCCGCTTTCGACGTGGCCAGCGAACCGCTCGAACTCCGCGAGCGCTACGGCCAAACCGCCAACGGCATGAGCCTGCTGCTCGCCCGCCGGTTGGCCGAGGCGGGCGTGCCGTTCATCACGGTGTTCTGGTTGGAAGACACCCGCAAAGAGACCAAATGCCCCGGCGCCACGGGCTGGGACACCCACGGCAACAACTTCAAATGCCTGAAGAGCACGTTGCTGCCTGAGTTCGACCGCGGCTTTGCCACGTTGATCGACGATCTCAGCCAGCGCGGCATGCTCGACGAAACCATGCTGCTGGTGACCAGCGAGATGGGCCGCAAACCTCTCATCGGCGACCGCCGTAGCGGCGGAGTTGCCGGCTCGGGCCGCGACCACTGGACGCACTGCCTCAGCGTGCTGATGGCCGGAGGCGGCATTCGCGGCGGGCAGACCTACGGCTCGAGCGACCGCTTCGCCGAATACCCTGCCGCCAACCCGGTCACCCCAGCCCACGTGGCCAAAACCGTGTACCACGCGATGGGCGTCACCGACCTTAGCGCCAAAGACAAAGACGGACGCGTCTTCAACCTGCTGGAACAGGGCGAACCGATCCTGGATCTGTTCTGACCCGTCCCGTCGCCGCCCATCGCGCATCCGGCGCTTGCCAACGAAAACGGCCACCGCAGGTCACAAAACCCACGGCGGCCGCGGCAATTTTCTATAAAAACAAACCGTCAGGCGACTCCTTACGGCAGATCGTAAGGGGTGCTATCGCCACGACCACCCATGGCCTGCAACGCAGTTCCCTGGGCATAGGTCTTAACCGCTTGAACGCGGGTATCGCCAAACGCGAACTGCGCCGTTCCAGGGTGCCAGCTTCCCATCCGGTAGCTTTCTTGATCGGTACTACTCATGGCTGTCGGCTGTGGCCAATCGGCACGGGGAGCTAACCCAAGCCCGGGAATCTTACTGGTCTCCCAACTGCCGGCCGTGGAACTGCCCCCATTGTACCCAACCATGCGAGGATAATCGAAGCTCACAGCGCCAAGGTTGGCAGGGGTGACGTGTTTTTCACCGAACAATGCCGTGTAAGACATTCCATCGGTAATGCCGCCAAAGGTCACTCTCGAACGCACAACAACTCCTCCTGGGGCGGTTGGCGTCGCCACGCTGCCGCTGTGGTATTGAAAAGCTCCTTGCATATGGTCGTTTGCCCCGTTGGGGTTTGGGTCGGCTGCAATCCATGATCCACCGTTTGACCAACCGGTGGCCCAATATCCGCTGGGGAAGTACGTCACGATGATCGGTACGTAATCCACTGCTTGGGCGATACCATGTTGACCCTGTCGAAAACCTCGCGTCGGGCAGTAGTACAGCGAGGAACGAAAGGCCCGGTTAATGGCTTGGTTCGTGGAACTTCCGGGATTGGCATTAGCAGTCGCGCTATCGGCGCTGTTAACCAGATTCATCTGGTTGAATGTGGGAGCCATCTCCATCACGGGCCACATCAGACAGAAGGTACCACGATCACCGTACCCGGAGGGCGGAACCTGCTCGGCGTTGCGGTCGCCGTACAATAAAACGCCATTCGCAAGCTGCTTCAAGTTGTTGGCGCAATTCGCTCGTCTTGCCGATTCGCGAGCTGCCTGAATGGCTGGCAGGAGCATGGCGATGAGAATGCCGATGATCGCGATGACCACTAGCAACTCCACCAGTGTGAAACCAAGCTTGCGCGCAATCCTACTTCTGCTGTTCATGCAACGAACCTCCTCAATGAAAGAACAAATGAGAACGTGCGGCTTCGGAAATTGAATCGACAAACAACGGTAAAGTTGCCGCACTGAGGAGAGAGTAACGAGCAGGGGGGTGGTAAGGCAAATCTACTTAAAAATGAAGAACTGCTAACTATTGAGCCTCAATAGATATTGAAAAAGGAGTTCGAAAACTCCTTGCAAATCAGGCTGGATTGGGTTATGAGATCCTTGATGGTCTAATTGCAGTTCAATATTTTCGCAGCCCAACAGCTCTCAAAAAGTGGCATCGCGAACCCGTGACGCCAGTTCGTGAAGAACGCCAGCCAAACCCTCACCGATCGAGACGAATGCCCCCCCCGCGGTGGTGTAGCGAGTTGGGACGGGTTATCCGCTTTGCAGTTAACAAAGCATTACGAAAATAGCCTGGGAGGAAAGTCAATCTTTCCACCCAGGCTTGAGAAAACTGTGATTAGTGTGATTGCTTTGAGCGATTACGGCAGATCGTAAGGGGTGCTATCGCCACGACCACCCATGGCCTGCAACGCAGTTCCCTGGGCATAGGTCTTAACCGCTTGAACGCGGGTATCGCCAAACGCGAACTGCGCCGTTCCAGGGTGCCAGCTTCCCATCCGGTAGCTTTCTTGATCGGTGTTGCTCATGGCGGTCGGCTGCGGCCAATCGGCACGCGGAGCGAGCCCCAGCCCAGGAATCTTCCCAGTCTCCCAGGTGCTTCCGGCGTAGCCAACCATGCGAGGATAATCGAAGTTCGCAGTCCCGAGATTAGCGGGCGTAACGTGCTTTTCCCCAAAAAATGCCGTGTAAGACATTCCATCGGTAATGCCGCCAAAGGTCACTCTCGAACGCACAACAACTCCGCCTGGGGCGGTTGGCGTCGCCACGCTGCCGCTGTGGTACTGAAAAGGTCCTTGCATGTGATCATTTGCACCGTTGGGGTTCAAGTCAGCTGCTACCCATGAAGTGACATGGGACCATCCGGTGACGTAGTAGCCACTGGGAAAATAGGTGATGGTGATCGGTATGTAGTCCACGGCTTGGGCAGTACCATGTTGACCCTGTCGAAAACCGCGCGTCGGGCAGTAGTACAGCGCGGAACGAAAGGCCCGGTTAATGGCTTGGTTCGTGGAAGTTCCAGGGTTCACATTGGCAGTGGTGCTATCGGCGGTGTTGACCAGATTCAACTGGTTGAATGTGGGCGCCATCTCCATCACCGGCCACATCAAGCAGAAGGCACCACGATCACCGTACCCGGAGGGCGGAACCTGCTCGGCGTTGCGGTCGCCGTAC
>CAYUMU010000103.1:18478-21748 GCA_964445985.1 uncultured Pirellulales bacterium
CCTGAATGGCTGGCAGGAGCATGGCGATGAGAATGCCGATGATCGCGATGACCACCAGCAACTCCACCAGTGTAAAACCAAGCTTGCGCGCAGTACTACCTCTACCGTTCATAGAATTGGACCCTCTCCAAAGAAAACGAGAAAAATGAGCAATGAAAATGTGCGGCTTTGGAATTGAATCGATAAGCATCGAAAAGCTGCCGCAAGGAGGAGATTAGCGATCGGCGGGTGATAAGTCAAATATATTTAAAAAAATTACATAACGGCTAAGGCATTGCCCCAGCTATCGCAATGTAGCCCGGATGGCGAGTCGCGAATGGCTTTAAATTGATAGGTTATGCGATATAAATGCCAAGGCGACCTTCCCGCTCCAACGAGGGGGCTTCGTGCGGTGTCAATGAAAATAATAGTTTTTTGCTTTCCAAATTCAGCGCTTGTGGAAATATATTCACCGCCTTGCGTTCATCCAGAATGAGCCTTCGAAGGCGCCGATGGCCCCGAACCGCCCTCAAGAGCGAACTGAGCCATTACGGCAAATTGACGAGACCAGCCGACCAAACGCCCGCATGTCAGCCACCGAAACCGCGCGGCATCCATGGCCCTTTTGCTTCCGTTCGTTACCGCCTTGTGGCTGGCCCCGCTTGTGAATAAAAAAGCTGCCGGCCTTGCATGGCAAAGCCGGCAGCGGGTTACGTCAGGTTTTATGGGCTCGCCTTAGCGGGCCTAACTTTTGACTTACACCTTCTCTGGCACCACGAATGGTTTGCGATATTCGCGGGTGAGCATGGTGTCGGCCTGGGCGTTGCCGATGAACTTCTCGGTTTTGGGATCGATCTTGAGCTGTTCGCCCAAGCCGATCTTCATGTCGGCCGACTTGAGGCCGTTCTGTTCCAGGTGCTCGATCGTCCGCTCGTAGGTGGCGGTGTTTTCCTGGTTGCTCTTCAGCTTTTCCTTGGCCTCGCCCACCGAGGTTTGCTCGCCCAGGCGGTACGAAATATTGCCGAGGTGGCACAGGGCGCTGGAGAGGTGGCCTTCTTCGATATCGGCGTTGAGGTCGCTGGCGTTGCGGCTGCGGACGGCCGTCAAGAAGTTGTTGAAGTGGTGGCTGTCGGAACCGCTGCTGAAGGTCTTGACCACCTTGCCGTTTTTATCGAACACGGTGCCGCCGTTATAACTGGGGCTGACCAGGTAGCCTTCGCTGCCGTAGAAGATCACGCCGACCTTCGAGCCCATGTAGTCGGGCGTATCGAGGCCGCGGACCTCGAACACCAGGGTTTTATCGCCGTAGTCGTGGATGCAAACCTGGGTGTTGGCGGTGTCACCGGCGTCTTCGTAGCCGTAGCGTCCGCCGTAGCTCAGCACGCCCTGGCCCAGGTCGTTCACCTGCAGACCCCAGCGAGCGATATCCATTTGGTGGATGCCCTGGTTGCCCAGGTCGCCGTTGCCGTAGGGCCATTGCCAGTGCCAATCGTAGTGCAGTTGCTTGCGGGTGAGCGGCAACAGCGGGGCCGGGCCGCTCCACAGGTCGTAATTCACCGTTTCGGGCACGGAGTATTCACCCCGCTCGCCGATCGTCTTGCGGCGCTTGTAGCACAGGCCGCGCGCCAGTTTGACCTCGCCCAACTGGCCCGAGGTGATGTACTCAATGGCCTCTTGCATGCCGGGGTTGGAACGGCTTTGGGTGCCGGTCTGGCAGATCTTGTTGTGCTTGCGGGCCGCTTCCACGATCCGCCGGCCTTCGCTCACGTTGTGGCTGACAGGCTTTTCCAGGTAGACGTCTTTGCCGGCCTGAATGGCCCAAATGGCGCACAGGGCGTGCCAGTGGTTGGGCGTGGCGGTGGTGATGAAATCGACGTTGGGGTCATCGAACACCTCGCGCATGTCGGCCACGGCCTTGGGGCGGCGACCCTGCTTTTGGGCAATGCCATCGGCGCGGCTGTTGGCCACGCTGCTGTCGGCATCGCAAATGTAGGTGATCTCGGTTTGGGCGCCGCCGGCATAAGCATTGATGTGGCTGCCGCCACGGCCCTTGCAACCAATCACTGCCACGCGCAGCTTTTCGTTGGGGCTCTTGGTGGCCGCGGGTTGATCTTGAGCGAACGCAGAAGACATCGGGCCTGCCGCCAACGCCGCGGCGGTGGCAAACATCGAGTCTTCGAGGAAGCGACGTCGTGTGTACGACATGGGAACTCCTTGAGGGACCGCGAGACGAAAAGTATGGGCGAGGGTGTTTTGCGTAAACCTCTAGAATACTTAACCGGCGGGGTGTATTGCCAGCTTTTGGCGGAAATTTTGGAGGGGCTAGTGGCTGGGGGCTGGGGGCTGGTTGCTAGTGGTTGGTTGTTGGGGGCGTTCTTTTTATCTATTTGAGTGCCGAGGCGAACTCTTCTCGTTTTACGGTGTCGGCGAACAGCACCTTCGCGCAGTCTTCCAGGTTGTATTTGAACATGGCCTGGGTGGCCTGGTCGAGGTCGATGTTGGCCACCAGCAGTTGCTCCTGCTTTAGTTCGGCTTGGGCGGCGATTTGGCCGTCGGGGGCCACGATCATTGAGCAGCAGTTTTGATGCGGCAGCAAACAGGGGTTGCACGAAGCAAACCAGATCGTGTTTTCCGCGGCCCTGGTGACGATCATCGCGTGATGGATGGGGATTTTCCAATCGTTGGGCCGCGTGGTGTTGTTTTGCGGATGGAATACCAACCGCGCCCCCTGCCGCACGCATTCGGCCGTGGTTTCGGCAAAGCGAAAGCCTTCGAAGCAGATCACCACCCCCACGCACACGCCCTGCAGCGTGAAGGTTTCGATGGTTTCACCGGCAGAATAGGCAATGGCATCGAGCGGCGTAAGCTTGGTCTTATGATGGGCTCCCAGGATCGTACCCCGCTCATCGATCACCAGGGCCGAGTTGTAAGGCTTGCCGCCTTCTGCGTGCGGAACCTCGGTGCCCAGGATGCAGGCCATGCCGAGGCTGCCGCAGCGCCGGGCGACTTCGGCATGCAGGGCATCGAGCTGTTCCACGGGGCAGGGCTGCTCGGGCGTGGCGATATCGACCCGATAGCCCACCGTTTGGGTTTCGGGGAAGCACACAATTTGCACGCCCTGGCGGCCGGCTTCGTCGACAAATCGCAGAATGGTCTCGGCGTTTTGATCAAAGTCGGCCGTTTGCTTCACCTGGGCCAAACCGATGCGGAGCGAATTCATGGCCGGAACTCTCCAAAAGCCGACCCTGGGCTAGCGCCCTCTTTATCCCCCACATCTCTGTTCGAATCATG
>CAYUMU010000104.1:0-21581 GCA_964445985.1 uncultured Pirellulales bacterium
GCCAAAACCGACCTCCGAGTAAAGATCAATCCCGACGGGTTATTGAGCAGTCACGGCGGCAGGTGCCGCCGGGAGGCGAGCAGATCGGCAGCCGCGCCAAAGGTACTGCCGAGCCCGACAGATCTGCGTTCGAAGTCGACCGGTGGATTGGGTACCGCGGCTGGAACCCTGCCTGGGCGCGATCCAGATCATCGCCGCAGGTGCCAATGGAGAAGCCGGCCGGAGAACGCCTGCGGTTCTCCTGGCCGGCTGTCAGGGTTCCAAAGCCAGGCTGGCCGCGGCCAAAGCCAATGCTATTGCTTGTTCGGGCCGCAACCATTGTCCGCCTGGCAACGTGTTCCGGCTAAATTGACCGCATAGGGGAAGCCTATTTGAAAATCGCTTGGAACGAGACCTGGCCGATCTGCAGTATCGGCATTTCGAAACGAGCGAACAGTCTCTTGGGCGTTGGTATGAACGATCCTATTATCTGACAAAGTGCCCAGCGACTTTGCTCTGAAGAAAGACGGGCATGATTGAGCGCAGCGCTCAATAAGTACTGGAGCTGCAATAACGCGCGGCATGGCACCTGCGGCGATATGAATTGTCGGCAATCGCGACGGATCGCCAAAAGATGGCTTGAAGTGCGCGCATTGAAATTTGACGTGCGCCATGTCGCGCTGGGCGAGCCATCCCCCAAGGAAGCAGACTCAGGGAGCTGGAGGTGAGTTTTGCGGAGGGAAAGCGGGCGGGTTCATGGATCCCTCGAACTGATCAATCCGGATCAGTTTCGCGCTGCCCCCTTGCATCACGGCGGTGGTACGGCCGGAAACGGCGTAAGGACCAAAGCCGCCCCACAGGCTGGGAATTTGGTACTGGGCCATGGCATGCACGCCGGGGACTTTTCCGGCGTCGTTGGTGAAGTCGTCAACCCGGAAGATGTTGTTGGGGCCGATCGTCATCACACGGCCAAACACCAAGTTGGAGCCATTCGGCCAAAGCGCCACGGACTGCCCTTGCACGGTGTTGGCGGCGGCGAACGCCAATCCCGCCGCGACGCCATTGGGAATTGCTGCCTGATCCGCACCATTGGTGGTCCACTCCGTCACCGCGGCCAAAGCGGCCGCTTCCAGCGAGTTCTCCAGAGCGGCCCGCTCGAACCATAAATTGCCCACATCGACCGCGACGCCCACCAGTACCAACAGCACGGGCAGCGCCATGATCAGCCACAACGTAGCGAGGCCTCGGCGGCCACTGGCTGGCCGGCCACTCCGCGCGCGATGCGTTCGCAGTCGCTCCGCCATTAGCTTCCCTCGTAATAACGGGTCTGGGCCTGCTGTGTATACAGGCCTTGAAGATCGAAGCCAAAATAGCCTAGGAGGTTCGGCGCTAAATCGCTGGCTGGGACGCTAACCACCAACCGCACATAGCGGTATCCCGAGGGCGGGGCGGGGAGTGCTGGCGGTGGGGAAATTCCGGGGGGATTTTCCGTCAACAGCATGGGGCTTGCCCCCAGCATGGAAACGTAGGAGAGGGTGATTTCAACGTTATTAATTGGGATGCCTGCATTTTGCAAGTATCGATGCACCTTTTCCTGAATCTCGCTGCCGTTGAGATTGGCCATCATATTCAATCCAGCGGTTTCGGCGGCGGCTTCCGCGCCGATTCGGGCCGCCATTTCCAGCTTTTCCTTGTTCGACATCCACAACCCTAGCTCGACTACGGCCAAAGTCGCCAGAATCAAGACGGGCAGCGCGATGATCAATTCCAGCACGACGGCAGCCTGCCGTGAGCGCATGGGCCGGCTATGAAGAAGGGGGGAAAGCATGGAAAGAACGGCCGTGGAGATTGACTTTGCCGATGCAAGACACGGCTACAAGATAGTCAGAGTTTCCGGTCAATAGAAGCACGTTTTTTGGCCAAATAAATTTTGCGAATTTCCCAACCCCCAATATTGACCTGAGATTTCCCCCCAACTAGCATCGCCTAAATGAACTTGTTTACCTAGAGCATCCAACTTGACCGGAGCATGCCGTGAAACGGATTGTGAAGTCGCTACGTCGGCTCATGCGTCAGACCGAGGGAGCCGTATTCGTCGAGTATTTGCTGCTGCTGACAATCGTCGGCATCGGCGCGATTGCTGGCTTGGCGGCTGTGCGCGGGGCGCTCATCAACGAACTAATCGAGCTTGCTCAGGCGATCGTCACCCTCGTGTGATCCGTCTTCGTGGTTAGTTGCGGAGAGAGAGGCAGAATCTACGGGACCAGTCGAACGGGCTGCTGAAACGCCGCACGAATTGCGGCCCGCCAGCTCAGGGTGCAAGACAGGGGTGTGTATTTCTCAATGTTTGTCCGTCGCTCGCTCATCCACCGTCGCGGCGCCGTGCTACTGGAAGCCATCTTGGCGATTCCGGTGCTCGTGCTCGTCACATTTGCCGCCGTTCAATATGGCCAGGCGGTGGTTGTGGAACAGGCGATCGGAGCCGCCGCGGATGAAGGCGCGCGCGAAGCTGCAAAAGGCGCCACCCCGAACGAAGTATTGGGGGTCGTCGAGAACTTCCTCAGCTCGGTCAACTTGATGGCTGGAGCCGGTGTTCGAATCGATGTTCAAGACGGCCAGGGCAACGTCAATATGTTTGGAGACAATACGCTTCCTGATCCCGTGGCGGGGCTGGCAGCCAACGAAGTCCGCGTCACGATTCAAGCGAATTACACGGCAACAGCCGTTCCAAACGCGCTCGGCTACTTTGGCATCGATCTGTCGAACTCACGATTTCAATCCAGCGCGCTGGCAAGGTTCCAATAGCGCCGAGGCTCGCGCCGATTTACTCGAACTCCATTAGGCTCGTTACCTACCTTTCCCAGCGGAATTGCAAGCAAAACGGAATCGAATCGTGGCATCCACAAGTGAATCCCAAACCACAGTGCAAGCAGGAGGGCTAACGCCCGTCCTCAGCACGCGCTTTGCCTTGCGTGCCGAGCACGCCGGCCAGTGCCTGCTGCTGGTGGTGGTGTTCCTCGTGCTCAGCTACACCACGTTACCCACCGGTGAGCTCTGGAACCACGTGATCGTTGGCGACTGGATTCTCGCCACTCGCCAATTGCCCACCCAAGCAATCGCGACGCCGCTCGCCGAAGGAATTCCCACCGTCGATACCGCTTGGCTGTCCCAGGTGCTGCTCGCCTGGACGCATCGCGCCGGTGGCCCCGCGGCGCTGTCCGCGCTCTACACGTTGGTCACGTTCGGGTCGCTACTCGCGCTAACGGTGGTCTACTATCGGCAAACCGGCCGCAAACGCCTGGCCCTCATCGGACTTGCCATCACGCTGCTCCTCGGCTGGGGATCACTCTCGCAACTGCTTCCCACAACCTTCGGCTTTCTCTGCCTGGTTGGGTTGCTCGGATGCCTTGTAAGCGCCACCGCATGGCAATCCTTGCCAAAGTTAAATCAAGCAGACAGCTCACGAACGGCGACCGCCGAGTCCCTTCCCCGGGCTCTCTGGTTTGCCATCCCGCTACTACTCGCGCTCTGGGCCAACCTGCACAGTTCATTCATTGTGGGCCTCGCAGTCCTCTTCGCCTGGTCCGTCGGTGGGCTCTGCGACGTCGCCCGTTGTCGCGGACTTCGCGCCGCCCTTCAGACTCCCATCGCGCGGCAGCGAATCTACCTTGCTGAGTTGGCCCTTGCCGCTACCCTGATCAACCCCTTGGGAATAGACCTGTGGCTCGCCACGTTCGGCCTCGCTCCGATTCGTCTTGGCAGCGCGGGCACTGGCGCCGCGCCGCTGATCCTGGCGTCCGCGGTTGGCGTTATGCTCGCTGCTGTCTGCCTGCTCGCGGCCGCCTTGCTTCGGCTCAGTCCTCGTCCCCTGTCCGTCGCCGAAATTTTGATTTTTGTGCTGGGGGTCGCGGCTTCCGCTTACAACATTCACAACCTGCCCTGGTTCGCTCCGCTGGCCGCCGTGGTATTGCTGCCACACCTGGCCGCCGCCTGGGGACTCGAGCGCCGTCCCGCCATTGAACCAGAGTCACAGCCCGTCGAGGGCGACGCCGCGCCGGCCAAACCGCTGCAGTTCGCGTTCACGCTGATTTGCCTGCTCTTGGTTTGGATCGGGTTCGCACTCAGCCCCCTCGCCACGCCGGTGCTTGGCGGCAAGCCGCGCACGCTCGCCCAGTGGCACAATTCGCAAACCCCGCTCGGTGTCGCCGGCTATCTGGCCACCCGCGAAACATCGCCCCGCCTGCTATGGACCGCTCCCGATTGGGCCGATTACCTCAGCCATCGTAGCGGCGCCCCCATCTTTGCCGGTTCGACCGCCGCGGCACTGCCCGCTCAGGTGCAGTTCGACCACTTCCAGCTCAGCTCGGGCGAGAACTGGGAGCGCATTGCCGACCGCTACGCGATCGACCTGTTGGTCATTGATAAAGCCCGCCACGGCCGCCTGCTCACCGTTGGACGCCGCGCCGAAAGCAACTCTTGGCGGATCGCTTTTGAAGACAAGCAGGCCCTGGTGCTGGAGCGCATCCTTTCGGGCCAGCCCCATGAAACCGAGCCTGTCCAACCGCCTCAATCGGCCGCCACCTCGCGCGCCGCAAGGAGGGCCTCATGAGCACCCCGGCTTCATCCTCTCGTCAAATGCTACCTTCCGTAAAAGTGTTTCTCGTCACGCAAGTCGTACTCATCGCCGCCATCGTGGCTCTTCCTTGGGCGAGGGCGACCAGCCTGCCCGTGCCGCCGCCGCTGCCCACCGTGCAGAATGCGCCATTGGAAGTTATGCCGCTGCACGACGAGCCGCACGTGGTGAGCGATCGACAACTCGTGCAGGTGCTGGAAAAGCTTCAGCCGCGGTTGCGGAAGCCGCGTCCCAAGATCAGCGTGGTCGACCATGCCCTACGGTTCTGGGGCGCGGAAGTCACCTTCACCGACAAGCAATCACTCTCCGGCGCCGAACTGCGCCAGCTGCTGCTCGATCACCGCTCCTACGTGGCATATTGGGGCAAGGACGCGCTGTCGCTGCTCTCGCGGGAAGCCAACGGGGTAGTCGTTCGCACTCAAGAAGGTGGCGCCACTGCCAGCCATGTGGACCATACGTTGGCCACGCTGGCCGAAGTCGGCACGCCGCTCGACCATGGCATCCTCACCCCCACAGGGCCGGCGACCGTCCGCGACATCCTCACCCAGGCTGTCCGCGATTTCAGTCTGAACCAGGCAGAGTACGAGTGGACGGCCTTGGCCCTCGCGCTGTATGCCCCCAGTCCTCAGGCTTGGGTCACCAAGGAAGGGCAGCACGTCAACTTCGATACCCTCGCTGCCCGAATCATGCGGCAGGGTTACCAGCAAGGCGTTTGCTTTGGCAATCACCGGCTTTACACGCTAACCGCCTTCCTACAGGTGGACGATTCGCACCGCATCCTCCAGCCGGCTACCCGTGAGGCCATTCGCGCGCACCTTCTCGAAGCCACCGCTCGTCTAGTCGGCACGCAGCATGTGCAAGGCTGGTGGGACTCCAACTGGGCCGACGGCGCAGCCATCGAGCCGGGTCAAAAGTTTGGAGACCTTTCCCGCCGCCTGTTGGCCACCGGCCACGCGCTGGAATGGTGGGCCATCGCCCCCGAAGATCTGCTCCCGCCGAGGGAAACCATCATCCGCGCCTCCCAGTGGCTGGTGACCGAAATCGAGAAGCTCGATGAACAAGCCATCGACGACAATTACACGTTCCTCAGCCACGTCGGCAGGGCTTTGGCCTTGTGGCGTGGCGCCACGCCGCAAGCCGTATGGGAACGGCGCGGCGGTTAACCCCGGAGACGACTCATGAATCAACTCGCTCAGCGCCCGTGGCGTGACGACGCCGGAGTTGGAGTCGATACCAACCACGACATCATGGTTTACGACGCCAGTTTTGACGATCCCAGGACGGAGCTCGAAGATCCTGCCAAAGAAGCGCCGGCCCGCTTGGAGCTTGACTTGGCGCCTAGCAACGAAGGAGACCCGCCGCCAGCGCCCAAGGGGCCCTGATCCACAACCGGCGGGCTGCTGCCGGAAGCGTGCGGCTAGGGAGAGCACACGCGAAGAGAAGAAGGAGGACGAATGCTCGAGGGAAAATACCGTATTCGCCGGACCATTCAAAGTCGCGGTAACTTAGAAGAAGCCGGCGGCGCAAACGGGTTAATTGTGTTGTTTTCACATTGTTACCGCAACGAAAGGGTTTAGAAAATGCGAGTACTGCAACGTTTGTGGAACGACGATGCTGGATTCATCGTCTCGGCCGAACTGCTCCTGATCGCCACGATCGCGGTCATCGGTCTGATTGTCGGGTTGACCGCCGTGCGTGACGCCGTCACCAGCGAATTGGCCGACGTGGCCGGCGCCATCAACAACGTCAATCAGTCGTACACCGTCCTGGGCATCCGGGGTCACAGCGGTTCGGTCGCCGGCTTCTCGTACGTCGATCAGCTGGACTTCTGCGATGCGGTCGCGGATCCCACTAATGCCGACAATGCCTGCATCATTCACACTCCTGGGCTGGGGACGAATGAAGGTGCGGCAATTACGGCGCCGACCGGCACCTAGTTCTTTCGATCGTAACACCTGTTAAGGTGTTCGCTTGAACTGAGGTCCGGTTGTAGGGGGCTCGCCCTCTGCAACCGGATCTTTGCCCGGGCGAATTCCACTTGCAGTCCTGGAACACGAATTACGCTGGAATCCTATACCCCCAACCGGGGTGACCGGAACAGGTCAACGAACAGGTGCTCCTCCCGCCCCTTGCGAACCAGGGAGGAGCCAAATTCTGGAAACGAGACGCGAAACATGCCCGAACCACAAATCATCGCCCTGCTGGCGGTCCTGCCGCTGACGGTTATCGCCCTGGTTTGGGATCTCCGCACCCGGCGGATCCCCAACTGGCTCACCGTGAGCGCCTTTGCCGCCGCCCTCGTATTCCACACCGCCACCACCGGCTGGTCGGGTCTGGGAACATCGCTGGCCGGCTTCGGCGCTGGGTTCGGTCTGTTGCTCATCCTCTGGCTGGTGGGCGGCGGCGGTGGCGGCGACGTGAAACTGATGGGCGCCCTGGGCGCCTGGCTCGGCGCCCCCCTGATCATGATCGTCTTCCTGGGGAGCGCCATCGTGGCTTTCGTGATGCTGCTGGGCGTCTTCGCCTGGCAGGCCATTGGCCGCGCCGGCCAGCCAGCCTACGCGGGGGCCGGCGGAAAGGCCCGCGGCGGCGGACAAGACGCCAAACAGCAGGTTCACGCCGCCCGGCGGCTAATCCCGTATGCCTTCCCCGCCGCGGTCGCCACCTGGGCCGTGGTGGGGTTGAAACTGATTGCCGTTTTGCACAGCTAGCTATCGGCCATACCGAATTTGTAAAGAATACCTGTCCAATTTTTCCTATTTGATACATCGCGATCGGAACCTTCGGGCAAAAGAAGGCCGACGCGGCACAAACGCCATCAAGGACGGATTTTATGTCCAAATTGAGTCCCGGAACCCTGTTATTAGGCATCGTTGCCATTCTGTTTGGCCTGCTGGGGGCATACGTGGTCCGGCTCCAGCTCCAGCCAGCGCCCGTTGCCGAGGCGGCCTCCGAAAATCCCAGAGCCTTGGTGGTGCCGCTGGCCAGCACCAACCTCAAAGCCGGTCGCAAGATCAGCCTGGGGGATGTCTCCATCTACCGGCTCACGCCCGAGCAGATCAAGCGGGCAGGCATTGATCTCAACTTCATGGCGAATCCGTCGCAGATCATCGGCCGCATTCTCAGCGAAGACTTGCCCAAGGGAACCACGTTCCAGACGTCCGCGCTCTATCCCGAAGGCGTGATTCCCAACCCGGCCGACCGGCTGCTGCCTGGGTTCCGGGCCGTGACGGTAATGGTGGAAGGCCCGGCGGCGGTGGCTGGCTTTACCACGCCTGGCGCCTGGGTGGATGTGCTGTTCCGGGCGAATGAAGATGAACAACAAGACCTGCCAGAACTGACCGTCACGCTGGTCGAAAGCGTGGAAGTGTTGGCACTCGACGAGCAGACGTTTACGGGGGCTAAAGTCGAAAAGAACACCGACAGCGGTACCAAGAAAATGGCCGTGACATTGGCGGTGCGTCCCGAGCAGGCGGCGGCGCTGCGGGTGGTGGACGGGCGCGGCTCGCTGTCGCTGGTGCTCCGAAATCCTAATGATGACACACCCACGGCTCTGAATCTTCCCCGCACGATGCACGACGTATTGGACCGTCCCTACACCAAGTGGCGGATGCAGGTCTACCGTGGCGGCGCCCTGAGTAGCGTGGACTTCCGCCGCGAACAGCGTCTCAGCCCATCCGCCGAAGAGATCGCCACCAAGGTCGCCGCCTCCGGCAACAAGCCCGTGGACCCACCGCCGGCCGATAAATAGTCCCTCCCCATGCCCGTGCGAGCAAAACGAGCGGCGAGGCCGTAGCATTCCATTGGTCTTTCAGGGGAGCGCGTTCCCAACAGGGCGCGAAGGCTAGCAATGATTGATATGACAAGAGCAGTTCTAGCTCCAGATGCCGGCGAAATCGCCTTTCAACGGCTGAAGACTTCTATCCACCAGGAGGTCGTGGAGTCGCTCGACCTGGGCTTGGCTGGTGAGATCTCCCAAGACCAGGTGCAGGCGGAAGTTCACGAGATCGCGGAGGAAATCATCCACCGCCGCAAGCTTGCGTTCGAGCCGGCGGCGCGGCAGCGGATGTTTGAGGAACTGGACCACGAGGTATTTGGCCTGGGTCCCATTGAACCGTTGATGCACGACCCGACGGTGAACGATATTCTGGTCAACTCCGCCCACGAAGTTTACGTGGAACGCGCAGGCGTGCTGGAGCTCACTCCGGTGGTGTTTGCCGATGACCAGCACGTGATGCGGATCGTGCAGCGGATCGTCGCCAGGGTGGGCAGGCGGATCGACGAAGTCAGCCCGATGGTCGATGCCCGGCTTCCGGACGGTTCGCGCGTGAACGCGGTGGCCCCCCCCTTGGCCCTCGACGGCCCCAAGCTTTCCATTCGGCGGTTCGGCGCCGAGCGGCTGCAGATTCCGCAGCTGCTTTCATCCGGATCGATTTCGGCCGAGATCGCGAAGTTTTTGGAAGCCGCGGTCGCCGCGCGGATCAGCTTCCTGATCTCCGGCGGAACGGGCGTGGGCAAGACCACCTTGCTCAATGCGCTCTCAGCGGCAATTCCCCGCAACGAGCGGATCGTGACCATTGAGGACTCCGCGGAGCTCTTGATGCAGCACCCGCACGTGGCCCGGCTCGAAACCCGCCAGGCCAACACCGAAGGCACCGGCGAAGTAGCCGCTCGCGACCTGGTCCGCAACAGCCTCCGCATGCGTCCCGACCGGATCATCGTGGGCGAAGTCCGCGGCCCCGAAGCCCTCGACATGCTTCAGGCCATGAACACCGGCCACGAAGGGTCGCTGACGACCATCCACGCCAACGATACCCGGGATGCCCTGGCCCGGCTAGAGTTGATGATCGCCATGGCCGGCTTCGAGCTACCCATCAGCGTGATCCGCCAGTACGTGGCGGCCGGCATCAAGCTGGTCGTTCACCTTTCTCGCCTCAAGGGCGGCATTCGCCGCGTGATGCGGGTTTCCGAAATTGTGGAGGTCGCCGGTGGTGAGTACCACCTGGAAGACGTGTTTGGTTTCAAACCTGCGGGGCTCGACGCCAGCGGCCGCGCGCGGGGAGAATTTTACCGCACGGGCTATGTGCCGCGCTGCTTGGCGCGGATGGCGGAGTGCGGTGTGGAATTGCCGGATGACATATTCCAGGTGTAAGGCGTAGGCACAGCGTAGTCTGGCGGACTTATCTTTCTCACGGCGGCATTTTTTCGGCGGCAATCCTATCGTGGACGCACAGCTCATCTCCATTTTGTCTTTTGCCGGAATCGCCTCCGCCTGCGGCGCCGTGCTGCTGGGGCTGCGCGATCTGTTGGGCGAGAAGTCCGTGGCCGAGCCCAAGGCAATTCGCCGCCTTCCCCGCCGGATGACCGAAGATGCGACCGGCGTGCGCAAGTTCGACCGCTGGTTTGAGCGGACGCTGTACCTGTCGGGATGGGAGCTTAGTCCCCTGGCGGCCATGTTGCTGCACCTGATGGTGGCCATCGCCTTGGGCGGCGGAGTCTTTGTGTTCACCGACAATCTGCTGCTCACCGCCATCGCGGCGATGATTGGTTTCACGCTGGTGATCGTGACGCTCATCATCTCGCAGCGCCGCCGCGTGCAAAAGTTTTCGGAAATGTTCCCCGGTTCGCTCGACCTGCTGGCCCGGGCGGTACGCGCCGGCGAGAGCCTGGACCAGGCCATCGATCTGGTGGGCCGCTCGTCGCGAGATCCGCTGGCGACAGAATTTCGGCGTGTTGCCGGCCAAATGGAGATGGGCCTTTCGGTTTCCGCCGCCATGCAGAGCCTGACCGACCGGATGGATCTGATCGACGTCCGGATCTTTGGCAACACGGTCTCGATGCACCGCGACATCGGTGGCAATCTGGCCCATACGCTGGAACGGCTGGCGGAAGTGATCCGGGATCGCCAGGCCTTTCGTCGGCAGTTGAAGAGCGTCACCGGAGCCGGCCGCTTCAGCGCGCTGTTCATTGCAACTTTAGGACCGCTGCTGTTCGCCTACCTGTTCATCTTTCAGCCGCAATACGCGGAGGCCCTGCTGAAAGATCCGCTGGGAAAGGTCATGCTGGCCTACGCCGTCGTTTCGCAGCTCGTGGGCCTGTTCTGGGTCTCGCGTCTCATCAAGTCCGACCTGTAAAGCTCAAAAACCATGTGGAATTCTCCCACAACCATCCCGCTGTTGACCGCTGGCGCATTCTTCGGCGTGACCCTGGTGATCTTTGTGCTGGGGCGAATGCTGCTCGGCGGCCGCCGCAACCGGCCCGAGGATGCCATTGGCAGCCGTCGTCCGCTGGTGCTCGGCCCGCTCACCGAGCCGTTCGCCGGCATCTTGCCCGTCCGCAAGGCGACCCAGCAAAAGCTCAAAAGAGACCTCGTTCGGGCAGGCTACTATCATCGCAAAGCCCTGGCGGAATACCTGGGCTTTCGCAATGCGGCCGTGGTCTGTTGGATCCTGTTCATCGCCACGGCGGTGGCGGTGGCGGTTGAGCCCAACAGCGACGAGATGCGCAAGCTGCTGGCCCTCGGTGGGGCTGTCCTGCTGTTGGTCTATAGCGTGCCGGCGATCGTGCTCAGTTCCCAGGCCACCCGCCGCTCCCGCCGCGTCAACCAGGCCCTGCCAGACGCCCTGGACATGATCACCATGACCATGAGCGGCGGCGTGCCGATGCAGCGGGCCGTGGAACGGGTCGGGCAGGAACTCGGCGGCACCCATCCGGACCTCGCCTGCGAGCTGAAGATCATGCACTACCAGTCGGAAACCGGCTCGCTCGAGCAAGCCCTCAAGGAATTCTCCGACCGCGTGGATGTGCCAGAAGTCACCGCCCTCTCGGCCCTGGTGCGACAGGCGGAACGATTGGGCGGCAATGTCGCTGGAGCCTTCCGCGATTTTGCCGATAGCGTGCGGCGGACCCGTCGCGCGCGAGCGGAGGAGCAAGGCAATAAAGCCTCCGTGAAACTTCTGTTCCCGGTTGTCCTCTGCCTCGCCCCGCCGATCTACATCCTGCTGTTGGGTCCGGCGGCCGTGGAGCTTAAGACTTTCGTCAACCGTGAAAACATGCCCGGTGGCGTTCTATCTCCCACCACCGCGCCCGTGAACGCCGTCGACAATCCATTCTCGCGCTAGGGCTCGGTGAGTATCAGGGGCGACAGCAGCATTCTTAGTCTGCTGGCAAGCCGCCGGGCCTGTCGATCAGCGGGGGCCGCGCTGGAAAAGCCTTGGGCGCGGACCCGCTTGCGAATGGCACGTGGCCTGAACCAGGTGACTCGTTAGTCGGCCATGGGATAGAAGTCGCTCATCGACGAGGGCGAGTCGTCGGAGCCGTAATCGACCACGCGTGACCAGTCGCCGCCTTCGTCTTCCGCCACGAGGCCTTCTTCGATCATCCGCTGGGCTTCGATCGTGGTGGTGGCGTACGGCAGTGCCTGCAGCCGAGCCAGCGGAATTTGCTTGCCGGTGATTTCGCAGATGCCGTAAGTTCCGGCCTCGATGCGTTTGAGCGCTTCTTCAATCTGATGCAACTCGCGGCTCTCGACGGCCGCCAGTTGGTAGTTGATTTCGTCGTTGACGGCGTCGAGCGCCAGATCGACCATGTCGCCCCCAAAATTCTTCTGCAAATCGCGCAGGGCGGATTCATCGCCCGCCAGCGCTTTGCGCACGGCGTCCCGACGTTCCACCAAGACACTTTCCAGCTTGCTGATTTCTTCTTTACGCGACATGTGTTTTGTCCCTTGGGGGTGGACCGCCCATGCGGATATGGAGCGACAGATCGTACTTGAAACCATTGGCTAATCCATACGCCACGGATCGAATGTCCGCACCGCATGACAGATGATGGTTCGGTCAATCGGCGGTTGGGCGCCTTAAACTTTAGCGTTTATGCCAATCCTGCCGTCGCGCCATCGCTGCTAGCTCCTCTGGGTTATCCCCGGCGCGAGGGGGGCCAAGGTGTCGTCAATGAACCTCGATGCGGCAATTCTTCCGCGCTGGCGAACACACCACTCGCCAGAAACTGCCACGAATGCGGCTGGGTAACTGCCGGCAACTGTCCAATGGGTAAAAACTTAACCGCGGCTAATAAGGGCCACCGCCGGCAACGGTTTGGTCGCCGGTGGCAGCCCGGGTGGCGGATTGTGCCGATTTTTAGCTTTTGATCGAGTTTGCCGATGATTCCGTCGATGATGAACCTGCAACGACCATTTACGCCTGCCAGGCTGGGTGAACACTCCGGCCGCTGAGACAAGAACAGATTGGTAACGATCTGTGGGGTAAAGGTTTATGCCTCGCGTTTGCTGTGCCGCGGCCAGCCAATGGGAGAAATGCTCTTTGACAATTGAAGATGGAACGGCCCATAATCACGTCTCACGTGTTTCGCCGCGGTGATCGCGGAACATCCACGGCGCGAATGTTTGCTTTTCCGACGCTCCGGTTTCGTTTTGCTTGACTCTAAGCCTTACGATACCTACACTTGGGGCGTTGGTGGGGTGGAGTTCGCCGCTGTGGCTGACGATCGAAAACCCCTGTCTTCAGGGAGCCGAGTCGTGACTAAGAAAGAGATTGTAAATTCCATTTCGGGCAAAACCGGGCTGACTCAATTGCGTACGAAGGCCATCGTGCAGATGACTTTCGACGCCATTATTGAGACGCTGGTCCAAGAGGGACGCATCGAACTGCGTAACTTCGGCGTCTTTGAAGTCAAGCAACGCAAAGCTCGCAAGGCTCGTAATCCGCGAACCGGGGATAAGGTCGATGTCCCGGCTAAATACGTGGTGACCTTCAAGCCTGGCAAAGAAATGGAAGAAAGCGTCGAGAAGGTGCGCTGGGCTCTCGAGCAACTCGACGACCAGGAACGGCAGGTCATGCTGTGGATGGTCTACGATCGCTCGTCGGGCGCCAAATTGGTGCAAGATGCTGCCAAGGCACACAATGCCAAGAGCAACGAGATTCCCATCGAACAAGCCGTGGCCGAGCGCTTGGGGATTTCCCAAAACTCGGTCAAGGAACTTTTTCAGCGGGGTCGCAACAAGATTCAAAGCCTGATCGCGTCGGTCACACCCGCCGCCGATACCTCCTTGAACGACGACCTCGACGACGAACCCGATTCGTCGCTGCCCACCAACCCGCCGACCCCCGTGGGCGCGGGTTGGCAGCATAACCACAATCCAAACGAATAACGCTAACTCAATCCACAGGCGCCAACCGCCGGCATACCGCTCCCAAGCAATTGGGGGCGGCGGCAGGCTGGCGCCCGCAAGCTGCTTTGCTCAACTCCACGGGCCAATTGCCGTTAGGTCAATTGCCATCAGGCCCATGGCCGCCGGCCCGTGCTTCCCACGGCTGGCCGTCGGGTTTCGAACGCCGAACCGACTCTGGTGTCGAAATTGGGGAGGTTTCCGCGGCGAACTGAGTTTGCGCCCCTTCGCCGCAAACTCAGCTCTGGCATGCTCGCTTTGCGGGTTCGCCCTGCGCTAGCTAAGACGCGAAGACCTAACAGGTTGGCAGGAATCGAACAGGACGTTCCATCTCATCGTTTGAAGGATCACGAAGTGCTCAGTCAGGTTCCTCACGTGCAAACCATGGGCGCACATGGACAGCGAACCTGGTTGATCAACGTACGACTGCGGATCAAACCCGCTCATCATCGCCAGGAAAACTACGAAAAGTCCAACGAGTTGTGAACCAGGGATCCGCCTGGGGGGCTGAAACTTGGAACTTGCGTTTTTCAAGTTGCAGCCCAGGGACACACCGCTCGCGAAGGCTGCTTTTTTCAGGGAGGAGAAAAGGCAATGCGAAGACTTCTTTGGGCCGTTCTGCTCGGCTGCTCGCTGGGCTCGTCGATCGGCTGCATCATTCCGATTTACTCGGCCGATCCGGTTCGCCGCACGCGGCAGTTGATCTTCACCTCGGAAGATCTGCGCTCGATTCTCGATACGTGGGAACGGATCTGGTTCTTGGACCAGCCCAGCCACTTGAAGCCTTTCCGTACGCACGGCGGCATCATCTAAGGTTAGAACCCCGCCACGGCAAGCAAGTCAGGCGTGGTGCCTGACTTGCAACCGCGTGCCGCGCCCGGCGAACCCTACCACCGCAAACAGCAAGGTCGCGAGCAGACCCCAGGCAGGCCCACCGGGTCTGTTCGACCTCCCTCCGTTTTCCACCCTCTCCTTCGCCTCCGCTGGGCGAAGAGAGGGTTTTTTTGTGGATTGGGCAAGCTGGCGAGCGCAAGCTACACCAAGCTTGCTGGCGCGCGCCGGGCGCGGTCGCTTCAGCCGGTCTGGTGGTCACCCGCGATCACAAGGTGGTCTCCCTCGGGTTTCGGGAGATGGCACGGCTGCGTCGACCTTGACATTTCGAACAGGGCATTCCGCCTGAAGTCTCGGTAGTTGGCCGCATTTAGGCGGAAATCCTTTGCTGTCAGCCGCGCGCTTCTGATATACTGACCCCCGACCCGATGCGCAATTCTCATGGGGTTCCCATCATGGTAATCATGGCCGAGCAAAGGCGACGGGCTCAGCAGAGCGTCCCAGCGCTCGCGAGAGCGCGCAATCCTGAAGAAAAGAGTTTGGAAGTGAGCCGGCACCACAAGGCGGCTTCACACAATGCCCGCATCCGACCAAATCGCTGTTCCCGTTCACCCCGCGGGAGCACGAGTTCGCGTCGCGCGAGGCAGCATTGTAGAAGGCGGGGAGTTGCTACTCTCGATTATGTGTTGCTGATCGGAATCGTGTTTCCGCTGGCGGCATTCGTGTTGGTGGTGGCGCCCCAAATCATGTTGCGGGTTTACGAAATGGTTTGTGCGATGGTTTCGTGGCCGTTCATGTAGAGGCGGCCCCCCCAATCGATCGCCTCACCGTGGCAGGTCCACGGTCCACTGGATATGGGCTCTCCACGCCGGGGAGAGCAGCCAGCGGCCGCCCACCCACATGAGAATCGCCAGAGGCAATTCACCAGCTTACTTCCAAGCGCCCCCACAACCCGAATGCGTTTTAGATTTTGCAGGTTCTCCGCCCTCCACCCCAGCGGAGGACCTTGCCGTTCATCGGAACATCGAGGAGCACATAGAAGATGGTCAAAGCTTCCTGGCGAAACCTGCTGACCAAGGTTCATCGCGACGAGCGCGGAGCGGTGAGCATCGAAACCATTTTGATCATTGCCGCCATTGCGCTGCCGATCCTCATTTTCATTCTCAAGGTAGGCTGGCCGAGGATCAAAGACTACTTCAACCGAGGGCTCGATGACGTGGAAAACGCCAAAGGAAACGCGGTCCAGTAGCGCGGCGACTCATCTATATGTTGGCGAGTTGCCTACTGCTAACGCTACTCATCGTGGCGTCTTTCACCGATCTTCGTTGGCACAAGATCTACAATTGGACCACGTATCCTGGCATGCTCGCGGCCCTGGCCATCAATCTGGCTGGCACGTTGGCGGTTAGTTACGCCAGTCCTGCTGTAGCGAGCCGCTGGCAAGCTTGGATTGGGTGGATTCCCGATGTTGCCCAGCCCCTGGTGGCGTGCCTGCTCGGTTGGCTGGTATGCGGCTTTTTCATGCTGGTCTGTTTGGTAATGTTTCAAATCGGTGGCGGCGATGTCAAGTTGATCGCCATGATCGGCGCCTTCCTCGGCCTGGAGCAAGGGCTCGTGACCATGCTCTGGATGCTGATCCTGGGCGGCGCCGTGGGATTGATGATCCTCATCTGGCAACTGGGCGTTTGGCAACTGGTGGCGAGATCGGGTCGGCAAGCAGGTAGAATTCTGCGACTTGGCTCCCATGCGAAAGTGCCCGAGGAAGACAAGGCCCGTCTGCGGCAACCGCTGTACCTGGCCCCCACGTCCCTTCCCGCGGTATTAATCGTACGACTTGGATTGCTCGATGGAATTATTTGAACATGAGCTTCTAGAAAATTGTGTTCCCAGCCCGCGGAGGCCACTAATTGCAGTTGGCCCCGCGAGAAACCAGGAACACCAAGGGGGGAAAGGCCTGCCATGCAACGCTCCGCGATGGAAGATTGCCTGCCCTGGTTGCTCGCCTTGCTGGCCGCGTTCGGCGTGCTTTGGCTGTTGGTTCGCTTCAGCGGCGCCCACTTTAGCCTGGCCCGGCTGCGGGCCGTGCACTACAACGAGCAAGGCGCCGTGCAAAGCCTGAGCTTTGTGCTCACGGTGCCCATCTTTGTGATGGTCATGATGCTGATCGTGCAGATCAGCCAGCTCATGATCGGCATTATGGTGGTGCATTACGCCGCCTATGCCGCCGCCAGGGCCGCGGTGGTCTGGATCCCGGCCGATACCGGCGGTGAAGAAGGCGAGAACCGCATCAGTTCTTACCTGCCGGGCAATGGCGCCAACATTCCTGGCACGGGTCAGCAATACACCATTTTGCCGGGCAGCCCCAAGTACGAAAAAATCAAAATGGCGGCCATCCTGGCCTGCATGCCGCTGGCCCCCAGTCGAGACCTCGGCCTGAACCCGGCGGGCAACGAGCGCGACGCCCTGCATCGAATGTATCGTGGTCTCGACCCCAGCTACGACACCAACGACCGCGTGCCAGCCCGCATCGACAACAAGTTTGCCTATGCCCAAGAAGCCACGCAAATTCAGTTGCACTTCATGCACAAAGACGACGGCATCGAACCGCCGCTGGCCCAATGGCTGGCGCCGCACGATCCTTTCGAATTCTATCCCAACGAAGTCGGCTGGCAGGATCCCATTCAGGTGACGGTTACGCACCAGTTTGCCCTGCTGCCAGGCCCCGGTCGGTTGCTGGCGCGTCGCGAAACCAGCTACGACGGCAGCACCGATGAAGTGGCGGCATCCATCTTTGCCCGCCGCGGCGTCTACGTCCGCGACCTGACTGCCACGGCCACGCTCGGCAACGAAGGCCTGAAATCCGTGGCCCCCTATCGGCACAACTTGCAAAACCCCGGCAGCAGCTCCACAGCCAGCGTCGAGCGAACGCGGGTGCTGTTTATCGGCAACAGCTATACCTACACCAACGACCTGCCGGGCGTGGTGCGGAGCATGGCAAAAGCCGCCGGACTGGAGGTTGAGGTGGCCGAGCGAACCGCGGGCGGCGCCACCTTGGCCCAGCACGCCGCCGACGCGGCGACCCTGCAAACGATCGCCGCGGGCGAATGGGATTATGTGGTGTTGCAGGAGCAAAGCCAGACTCCGCTCTTCAATCGCCCAGGCATGTTCGCCGCGGCCCGGCAACTTCATGCCCAAATTCAGCAATCCGGCGCCAAGACCGTGCTGTACATGACCTGGGCCCGTGAGAACGCGCCGCAAACGCAAGCGGGCCTGAGTCGTGCCTATCGCGAGTTGGCCGGCCAACTGGGCGCCGAGGTGGCCCCGGCGGGCGAAGTTTGGCAATCCCTCCGCGCCCGGCAACCACGGCTACGCCTATACAATGCCGATGGCTCCCACCCCAGCCCCGCGGGCACGCACGTGGCCGCCAGCGTGATCTTTGCCGAAATTTTCGGCCTCAGTCCCGTGGGATTGCCCGCCGAGGGTTCACAACTGTCGTCGTCCGACGCCCGGCTCGCGCAGCGGTTGGCCTGGGAAGCCACGCGCTCGCGGACCTCACCCCCCGGCGCCGATCAACCACCACCAGAACAGCCGGCGTTTTCCACCCATCAATCGCCGAATAGCGAACCGCCGGGGAATTCTCCGCGCGCGCCCGACTTGGAAATGAGCCTGGTCCCCCACTTGCCGCTGCATACCAGCTAGTTGTTCGAGTTAGCATTCACAGGAATGAACCATGGCGAGCACCAACCAATCGTGTCGCTCTTGCCTCCAAGCGATGGGCCGCGCTCTGCGGCCAGTGCGTGGTTTACACCAAAACCAGAGTGGCGCCATCAGCGTGATTTCGGTGTTTGGCCTCATGCTGCTGGCCATGCTGCTGGGCATGGTAATCAACGTAGGCAAGCAGGTCGATGATAAAATTCGCATGCAGAATGCGACCGACGCCGCCACCTATTCCGGCGGCGTGGTGCTGGCGCGGGGGATGAATACGCTATCATTCTCCAACCATTTGCTGTGCGACGTGTTCGGCCTTACCGCCTACATGCGCGAAGCGCGCGACCAAATGGCCAAGAAGCCCGTCCCCGAAATTCTCGCCGCCTGGACCAAGGTGGGCACCCTCTTCGCCGGGACCGGCATTCCCAAGTTCGACGCCCTGGGCCGCGCCATCGGCCAGAAGGTGCCGCTCGAACAAGACATGGTCAATACCTTCAACGAATGGGCGGCCGCCAGCAGCGAGCTCATGTTGCCGGTGCTGGAGCAGATTCTCGCCGACGAACTGATCCCCAACTTCCAAAGGGCCATCGTCGATTCCACCCCGCAAATGGCTCAATTGGCCATGAATGACATCGCCGGCGAGCACGGCTCGCGCAACTCCACGAGCGTTCGTTCGCAGCGGCAGTATTACGGCGTGTTGTGGCGAACCTCGGTGGTGCCCGTGGCCAGCGACGCCGACCAGGAACGCCGCACGCTGCCGGCCGTCGATCCCGTGCTCGACGATCTGCCCGAGCGGCCGGCCTATCGCATGAAGTCGCTCGCTCAACGCCGCAATCTGGCCAACAACTACCTCAACGACTGGAACAACGAAACCCTGCGGGCCTTCGACAAAGAAGGCAAAATGTCGCAGTTCGCCAACCTGTGGCGTGGTTTCACGAGAGGCCAGCTGGAAAGGCTGCTCGACGAATATCCCAACGCCAACCTGTTGCACATGATCCGCGAGCACGAAAGCGATTTTCTTACCAACCGCGGCCTGGAACAAGACTATGCCTTTGTGGGCGTGACCTACGCTTCCCAGGTAACGCAAATGCTGCCGGGCTTGTTCCGCCATCCCAGCCCCAGCGACGCCGAGTGCTTTGCCCAGGTAATGCTGTTCATTCCGCAGCCGCGCCTGATCAAAGTCTACGAGAACCAGAACCAGGGCAACGCCCAGGATAATTACGGCGGTGTGCCGGGCGACATTATCAAGTTCGACGCCCAGCAGGTTGTGCAACCGCCACCCGCGGACGACGACGTGGAGTGGTGGGTAAGCCGGGAGCGCGTGCCCACCCACTGGGACCTGCTCAACCAGAACTGGATGGTGCAACTGACGCCCGGCCGGGCCGACCGCATGGTGGAAATCCTGCAAGCCCCGCCCCAGGTCGCCGGCATCCCCAGCGATCAAATCCAGCCCCCCAGCTTCCCCGGCCTGACGTCCAGCGACCTGCACCGGGTGAATACGCATTAGGTCAATGGCCGAATGTTCAATGGGCGTGCTACACGGAATGGGTGTGCCATGCTTACGCCCGTAGGCGTAAGCATGAGAGCATCAACCACACGCAATCCAACCCATCCTGGCGTAATTGAGCTACCAGGCATTCTTGCCCGCCAAATCTCGTCGTTGTGCCCCCCTGCCAAAGCCAAATTTCTTGTTAAACTATGGGGCCTGCCCTGGGGTGTCGTCGCCAGATCGCGGCGTTCTCCCCAGGAACTCGAGCCGTCTTCGCCATCGTCGGCCCGCCGCCGCCGATTTCCCCAAAATTCAAACATTCCAGTTCGGATACCAGACGCATGGCCATTCGCGAATTCATGGAGTTGCACTACCGCCACTTCAACGCCCGGGAAACCGTGGCCGCGTCTCAGGGTTGGTGCAAGCTGCTGGAAGACGGCGGCCGGATGATGGTCACCCTGGCCGGCGCCATGAGCACCGCGGAGCTGGGGATTTCGCTGGCCAAGATGATTCGCTCCGGCAAGGTGCACGCCATCAGTTGCACGGCCGCCAACCTGGAAGAAGACGTCTTCAACCTGGTGGCCCACGATGAATACTGCCTGGTGCCGCACTGGCGGGATCTCACGCCGCACGACGAAGAGAAACTGCGCAACGACGGCTTCAACCGCGTCACCGATACCGGCATTCCTGAAACCGTGCTCCGCAACCTGGAAGAGAAGCTGCTCCGCCTCTGGTCCGAAGCGGCCGACTCAGGGCAAGGCTATTTCCCCTGCGAGTACTTCTACAAGCTGTTCGAAGAAGGCAGCCTCGAAAGCGTGTTCCAAATCCCCAAGGAACACAGTTGGCTATACGCCGCCTGGGAAATGAAGATCCCGGTCTTCTCGCCCGGCTTTGAAGACTCCACCCTGGGCAATATTTTTACCGCCCACGTGATCGAGGGAGACGTGAAGAGCCATGGCGCCGTGAAGTCGGGCACCCAGCAAATGGAGCAGCTCGTTCACTGGTACCTGGAGCACCACCAGGAAGGGATCGGCTTCTTCCAGATCGGCGGCGGCATCGCGGGCGACTTCGCCATTTGCGCCGTGCCGCTGATCATTCAAGACCTGCAGCGCGACGTCAACCTCTGGGCCTACTTCGCCCAGATCTCGGATTCAACCACGTCGTACGGCTCGTACTCGGGCGCCGTGCCCAACGAGAAGATCACCTGGTACAAACTGGCCCCCGGCACGCCCAGCTACATGATCAACTCCGACGCCAGCATCGTGGCCCCGCTGGTATTCGCCTACGTGATGGGCGAATAGCCGCAAGGTGAAAGGGCGATAGCTTGCCCCAGCCCCTCCTCATGTTATGAGCGGAGAGGGAGGATTCAGGAGGCGGAGATTTTCGTTCGGCGGGCGGCCTTGAAATTAACTCACCCTACCGTTTTCTAGGTGCGATGCAGTTTTCCAGGCTTTTCGCGGCTGGGCCTCGGTGTTTTGAGTGCCTTCTTCTTTGCAACCCGACGCGTTAGCGAGGGACGTTCGGGGGACCAGGGCTTTGAAGCTGTCAGTGCTTGCGAAATTTCAAAAGGCCCATTTTCTCGTTCTTTTTGAGTACCTTCAACTTTGGGCTTCGACGCTGGCATGCCCTGGATACCGCCAAAACCCCGTAAAAAACATGCTAGCTTCAAAGCCCTGGTTCGGAGGGACTCCCTCGCTAACCCAAGTTCGTCAGTTGTTGACGTAAGTCTTTTCGGCGCAGTGTTTGATGGGGGG
>CAYUMU010000105.1:0-21173 GCA_964445985.1 uncultured Pirellulales bacterium
GGAGATGTGGGGGATAAAGAGGGCTAGCGCCCAGGGCTACAACATTTCGCCGCTTTGCGGCTGCCCGTGGAAACTCTAGTCGCGGCATTAGCCAGCCTGAACTCATCCTGTTCCGGGTGAAAGACTACGTCAATATCTTCATCGCCACTCATTGTTCTTGCGAGCGTGATCACTCGTTGCTGGCCATCAATAAGCCAGCTCATCATTGCTGATCTTAATGGTCGCGGATCCGGCCGACGCGACCGCGTCTCCGAGGTGCTTTGCCAGAGGAGTAAAGACGAGATTGGGAATTGACGATACAAGGAATCGATGAGTTTTGGCGCTTTGCTTTTCCGCCACACATATTCGCGCTGAAACTCGGGTATGACAATCCGCCCCAGGCGATAATCTTCCACGAGTTGCTTCACCCGCACACTTTGATGTTCCAGCCTCGCTTCCGTCATGCCCTGAGGTTCCTGTCATTAGTTTCTTGCTCGTTATCATCTCTGCAAGCTGCAGAGAACTTTAATGGCTCAATGTTCGTTTGCGGTTTACCCGCGTTAAGAGTCATCGCAAGTATTATTGGAGAAATTTGAAAGCGTAGAAGGGTCGAAGGATGACTTTCCGCTCTGAAATTCGGGTCCATGCCAACATCCGTCGTAAAGTCCTATCCGCCGCGTCTGGATTCCCGCCTTCGCGGGAATGACGGGTTCGATCGGATAACAAGATGTCATTGCCAATCCGAGTTGTGAATGATCATCGCCACCTTAGCCGCACAGCGCAGGCCGCTTTGAATAAAGCTCTTGCTTGAACGAGATCTGGTTTGCAACGGAATTTCTACTTCAAGCTGTTGACCATTTCCTTAAAGCCCTCTTCGTGTTTGGCGATGGTGGCCTTGGGTCCGTAGAACTTGAGGAAGATGCTCCCCCGTTTGGTTTCGATAATCGCGCCCAGCATGCGGTAATCTTCGCGCATGACGGCGGGGGCGAAAGGGCCGGCCTGGTCTTTGAACACGCCAGAAATATCCACGATATGGACCGGCTGCTCGGCGATGGTTTTCTTCTCCACCTTGGCCTTGTCGGCGGTTTGCGTGCCGTCGGTCTGGCTGAACTGCCCATACCAGCGTTCGATGTTTTGCTCCACGCTACCGCCGGCCTCCATGATCGTCATGCGGCCATCCATCTTGTCGCCCTCGGCAGCCGGAGCCGCGAACTCATAGGCGATAATGCGATTGGCAGGCTCCTTCTTCTTCCACGCGGCCGGGGCTTGAATGCTGTAGGGTCCCAGTTCAATTTTGGTCGGTTTGGCGTCTTCCGCTTGAGCCTGGATCGCAAATGCAGTAACCGCAATGGCAGCCAAACCGGCATAAACATGGACCGATTGCAGTGAAAAAGTACGCATGAATTTCGTTCCTGTTGCCTGTGGGAAAAGTTGAGTCGCGCGACTACTAGTATTGCCCAACGACCTTGGCTGCGTCGAATGAATTCTTGCAGCGGCAGATGCGCAGATGCCTGTTCGTAGCGAGAAACCGGTCAGGGGCTGGTGTTCAGCACCCAGTACAAAAGTGGAACCAGCACGGCCAGGGCAATCAGCAGCACAATGATTGCCACGATGCGCCCCGTGCCGCTGCCGCGGCGGTAATGAATGGGCCGGCCGCTAAAGCCTTTCGTGGGAGCGCTGATCGGGAATTCGCTCGCCGGCTCGGCCGCCACCGCAACCTGGGCCGTGGCCGCCATGAACTGGGGGAATGTTGCCGAGGCGGGCTTCCAGTCTTGCCAGCCGTCGCGCCACACCAGCGAGTCGGCTGTCACCCGGCCCTCCTGTATCCATTGCCGCATCAAATCGGCGGCCGCCGGGCCAAATTGGCCTCCCGAGGGGGGGCGGATATACCACTGCGCTTGCGGAGCTTCCATCAACGGATCGAGCGGAGCCGCTACCACCGCCTGAACGGGGGTGGCAACCGGCATGCCGCCATACGCGGCCGGATAGCCCGCGGGGGTTGCCACCGGCGCGCCATACGCGGCGGGGCTGGCCACCACCGGCGTAGCGCGAACCGGAGCCGCCATGCCGGGCTGCGTGGGAACCGCTGTAGGAATCGCCGTAGGCATCGCCTGCGCAGTGGGCGCCACGCCTGGCGCCGCGTAGGGCTGGCCTCCATAAGGTTGGGTTCCCGGCGCCTGGGCCGGATAGGCCTGAACGGGTCGTGCCTGGGCGGCCCCGTACCCAGCGGGCGCTGCCGCCGGATAATTCCCGGCGGCCGGAATCGCCTGGGCAACCGGCTGCGCGGGATAAGCTGCTGCCTGCGCGGGATATGCTGCTGCCTGCGCAGGGCGAGCGACAGCTTGCGCAGGTTGGGCTGGGCGCGCCACGGGCTGGGCCGTGGGGGTGGCGGCGCGGGGAGCAGCCTGCGCGGCGGCCGGCCGAGGATCGGTGGCGATCGTGCCCGAGGCCGAATCGTTCACGGGATTGCCGTCAGAGGGTATGTCGAAGCTGCTCTTGCACTTAGGACAAATCCCTCGCTTGCCGGCCAGAAATGCCTTCAACTTCATGGAATGCCCGCAAGCAGGGCAGTCTATCTGAATGCCCATTTTGTTGTTCCTCGACAGGCTTTGCGGCACGGCTGGAGCTCATGGAAAGGGCTCCAAACGGCAACGGTGGGTGGGTGCCATACCTGTCGGGGCGGCTCTTGGCCCTCTTCATTGAGGACAAAAGCGCCCCTCACCAGGCACGATTAAACACAAGTCCAGCAGCTCCCCCGAGGTAGGTGACTGGCAACGAAAACTGGGAGCCGACGTGAACCTCACAAGGCGGGCAAAGTTAACAACCAACACAATTTAGGCGCACTTTATCCATGCAATGACGCAATTATACGCTGCATAACCGAGAGGGGAAAGGGCCGGTGGCCATCCCCCCCTAGCCAGCAACCCGCAAGAGAGCCCCCCAACCTTCCCACTCCCTCGTCCCCGGCCCCTTCCCCTTACCCTCCGCCCAGCGCTGGCAAAAAATGCACTTCGCTATCCGGTTTCAGCCGGGCGTGCAGTCCCTGGTTGGTGAGCTCGCCATCGATCGAAACGGCCAAACCGGGGAACAACCGGTCGTCTTGAGTCATCCGGCTGGCCATGCCCGGAAAACGTTCTTCGAGCGTGGCGATCAATTGCCGCACCGACCGCGCTTCCACCTCCAGCTGCAAACATCCGCCCGCCAGGTCTCGCATTTGCGGAGGAATGAACACGGTAGGCATGCGAGGCGGTGTCCCTGGCGCACGGGCGGAAGTGGTCTTCAATTGTTTGATGGGGGGGAGGCCGCGCTTGGCGTTGGTCCCGGCCTCGCTCAATCGCCCGGCAGTGGTTCCAGGGTGACACCCAGCGGAAATTTCACCGTCGGCGTGGCGAAGTAGTCAGGGCCATACCCGCGAATCAGGTCGCGCTTGAGCTCGGCCCCTTCCAATGTTCCGCTCCACACGATCGATCGGCCCGACACGTGAACCTCGCGGGTTAGCAGCGTGGCCTTGGGCAAGGCGTAGCCAAACACCTTTTGCAGCACTTCGATCACGTACGGAAACGTGTGAACGTCGTCGTCGTGGAGCACCACCGCGTACGGCGGCTGCCGCTTGGGCTTGGGCTTTTTCGCGTCGGGCTTGCTGCGTTGTTTGGTGGCCGTTTCTGGCTCCGCAACGGCAGTGGCGCCCGCGGATTCTTGAGTGCTCATAGGTTTTTACGTCCCTCACATCTTTGCAAGTCGCGCAGACGTTCGTTGAGACAACGTGCGTTGGCGGGCTGCCCGCTTCCCATGGTGGCCTTCTCGAACGATGCGCCACGAATCCCGGCCACCTCGGCTGGGCTCGTTGCGAACTCACATTCGATGCTTCTTGCCCTGGGTGGGGGACCGATCGAAACTTGGGAAAAACTCGCCCTCCAATCACTCATGCTTTCTAGCACGCCGTGTGCCGTTTAGCAATTTGTTGGCAGCCTGACCTCCCTGGAGGGTGTTGCCAGGCAGGTTCGTGGCCGCAGATGGCTTCGTAAGATTGGATACGACCGGAGTTGACATTAATTGCCCTCCTTTCTGAGATTTTGGCAAAAATCTTGGCTTTGCACGGCGGCGGCAGCCCGCGAATCGTGTGCATTCCCCAACCTCGCTGGTCGGCATATTCCCGCGATTCGCGCCATTGCGAACGCCGCCCGGCCGATGTCGCTCTGGCCGCGGAGTAGGCCATGCCCGTGACGTACCTTGCAGGTATAATGCCTACGTTGACTGCCTTTTGCGGCCAGTGAGGAACCATGACGCGACGTAAACAAGATATCGACCACATTCTCCGCCAATGGAAATATGAGCCTGGCGAGGTTCTCGTGCGCACCATCAAAGGGAGCGATGGCCGCGAGATCTTGCAGATGCGCGTGGACCTGGGCGTGCTGCAAATGGAAACGGAACATCGCCCCGACGGCCATCGGCCCGGCGGCAGCGACACGTTCCTGGATCACATGGTGAAAGAATCGTTCCACCAGGGTCCCGAGTTCAAGCTGGGCGACCAGGACTGCCTGGAGGTCGATCGGGAGTTCGTGCAATATTATCACCGCCGGGTTTGCTGGCTGGCGATGCGCGATTTCACTCGGGCCGTGCGCGACGCCGACCACACGCTGGCCCTGATGGACTTCGCCAAGAAACATTCGCCCAGCGAAGAATGGACGATGTCGCACGAGCAGTATCGCCCCTTTGTGCTGTTCCACCGCACCCAGGCCTCGGCCTTGGCCGCGCTGGAGGTGGACCAGCCTGAAGACGCCATTGGCGCCATTGGCGATGGGCTGGATCGCATGCGGAATTTCTTCCTGGAGCACCAGGCCGAAGAACGCTTCGACGGCAACGAAATGGTCGAACGGCTCGAAGAACTGCGCGACACCCTCCGCGACCGCTACCAGGTTGGAAAAACCCTCACGGAACGCCTGGCCGAAGCCGTCGAAACCGAACAGTACGAATTGGCCGCGCAGCTCCGCGACGAAATCCGCAAAAAGCAAAGCAGCCGCTAAAGCCCATGCCGCATGGCGAGCTCATCACCAGGGCAACCGCCGACATCGCGCTGACGCTCGCCCTGCTGGGCCTGGCACTGCGATTGGCCCCCGGCGGCAGCGCTTCCCGCGCGGCACGATGGCTCTGGACGGTTGCGGCAGGAGTGTACTTGCTGCATGTGGCGGCCGCGTTTTACTTCGTGCATCACTTCAGCCATCAGGCGGCCCTCGAGCATACCGCCCAGCGCACGGCCCAACTGTTCGGAATTGCCACCGGGGTTGGTCTGTGGGTGAACTACGCTTTTACCCTGGCCTGGCTGGCCGACGTCGTCGCCTGGTGGACACGACCATTAATCGCTGACAAGCTGCGCTGGCCCACCCTGTTGTGGCTGGCGTTTTTCGTCTTCATCACCGTCAACGCCACGATCGTGTTCGAAACCGGACTCACCCGCTGGTACTTTGCCACGCTGCTGGGTGTCGTCGCCCTGCACGTAGGTCGCCGATCGCCGACCGCGGCCTGATCAGCGAGCAGCCGCGGCGAACCCGCGCCAGCATGGGCCGTTGGGGGTGGCAGCGAAACGCACGGAGTTTGCAGAATCGTTGGGCGCAGTCTTGGTCGGGACGGATCGGGATGGCCATGCGACAGACTTTGCTGCATCGCGCACGCGCGAAAAAACGGGCGATTCGCTTCCCCCGCCGGTTCGAAGGCAGTTTTGCGGTTCGAGGGCCGTCTTGGCAAGACTACCGCTTCCAATGCTGCTGGGCAAAGTCGGCGAACACTTTCCAATCGGCCTCGCCAATGCCATGCTTGCCTGGCCGTTTGTAGTAACCAATTCGGCTCATCACGGGCTCATTCAGCGGCGGCGGCTCGCTGGCGGCAAAGCCGTCGGCGCCGAGGAGCTTGTAAACCGGCGAAGCTCCCACGCAACTGAGGAATTCGCCCCGAGGGTCTGCCCAAAGGTCGTCTTCCGCACTGGCGACAAACACCGGCCGCGGCGCGATCAGCGCCACCAGCATGTGCTGATCGACCGGCAATTTATCCTCGGCGTTGTTGTACTGCTTGAAGTTGGCGTTGAACCAATGCGGGAACGACGTATTGATTCGGGCTACCGTCTCGCCAAAAGCCCTGCGACTGAGCGCCGCTCCCCCGCAGCCTGAGTTGTTGGAAATCACCAGCGCAAACCGCTGGTCCTGGGCGCCCGCCCACAGCGAAGTCTTGCCCAACCGGGAATGCCCCAGCACCGCCACATGCTTGGCGTCCACGGCGGGGTCGGTCTCCAAATAGTCCATGGCCCGGCTCAATCCCCAGGCCCAAGCGGCGATCGTTCCCCACTCATCGTCGGCCGGCGTCGTCTGACCTTGCTTATAAAACAGCGGATGCACGCCGTTGGCAAAGCCGTCGTGATAATCGGGATCGATGTCGCCGCAGTACGCCGTGGCCACGCCGAAGCCGCGATCGAGCATCATTTCGATGGGCCAGCGATCCGCGCTCAAACCGCGGCCGGCTTCGCTGGCCCGATTGTTCACGATGCCAGGACCTGGCCGCATCCAACCTTGCGGAATCAAGATCGCCGGGTCGGCATTCACGGCATGGTTGCCGGCAAAGTTGAGCCCTAGAAAAACGGGCGAAGGCTTCGTGGCCTTGGCCGGCAAGTACAGCAGCAGGCTCATCCGCGGGCCGTCTTCGCCGCCACCAAACAGCACGGTCACCTGTTTTCGGATGGCTTTGCCGCCCAGCGCCTGCTCCGAATGTTCTGCCAGACGGAATTCCACGTTGGATTTCGCCTGGGGCACCCGCCCATAAACGTGGGTTTCAAAGAGCCGCAGCAGTTCGGGCCGCCGCCGCGAAGTCCATTCGTTGGCAGACTTTACCGGGGCGCCGTCGGCAGAGATCAGCGGGTCGGGCAGTTCATATTTGGGAACCTTTGCCTCGTCTTGATTGGCCGCCGGCACCTGGGCGGAGGCCGTTGCCAGCCAGACGGCCGCGAACCAAATCACGCTCCCCAGGCCAAGAATTTGAGAAGCACGGACTGGAAACCGAGGGCAAGGCATGCGAAAATCTCCTGCGGGGGGAAATACTACGTGGTTTGGTTTGCAGTCTAACCAGGGTAAACGCTGCCAATCAACATTTTCGCTCCCGGCTTGTCGATCGATTCCTTCGCCGCTATTGCCGTAAGACGTTCCAATTACGTCTACTGCCAACAGCGGCGGCCAGCAAATACCCCCCCCAATCCGCCGTAGTTCATACGCGATCATCTGGTGTTGATCCGTGGAATACTGCGCGGATCGAGAGTTGCGGCCCGCCACCCTGGGCAGTAATATCGAAGATTGTCAATCGCGCAAGAGTATGCGGCTACGGAAGGTTGCGCATTTTTTGGGGCCGAGGGAGTGGCACATCAGGGCAGCCGCCCAGAACTTCCGAGGGCCGCCATGGAGGTGAAACTGATCGTCGTCGACGGCAAATCCAATCGCCGCGAGGTCAAGCTCAAGCTTCCCGCAGATATTGGACGCAGCCGCCAGGCAAAACTAACGATCGGCCACGCCAAGGTGAGCCGCCAGCATTGCGAGCTGGTGGAGCACAATGGATACGTGATGGTGCGCGACATGGGCTCGCTCAACGGCACGTTCGTTGACGGCGATCGCGTTACCGAGGCAGTGGTCAAGCCGGGCGAGCGATTGAGCGTTGGCCCCCTCACCTTTCTTTTGGACTACGAGGCGCCCGAAGCCGAAACCTCGGAAGTCGCCGATGACGATCTGGCCGCATTCTTGAATCCCGATGCTGGTTCGGCGGATGACGAGTTTGAGCTGGATACGGTCGCCCCGCCCTCCAAATCCAAGCCAGAGAAGGCCAAGGCCGAAAAAGCCAAAGAAAAGGCCGCTCCCCCGGCGAAAAGCCCGCCCAAGACCGACACCCGGCCGGGTCTGCCCGGGATGCCCAGCTTCGATTTTTTGGCAGGCGACGCGGAAGACTCGGAACCGAGCCCGGCTGAAGAGCCCGATGCCGACTTCGAAGTGGACCAAGACTCGGCCGATTCCGAAGAAATGTCTGTCGAGGAAGCGGCGTTCGCCATCGATGAGTTGCCCGCTGCCGAAGAGGAAGTGGCCGAAGAAGCTGCCGAGTGGGACGAAGACGCTCAGTACGAGCAGGATGAAGAAGAATCGCCTGTTGCTGAAGAGGCTGCGTTCGCCACGGACGACGAAGAAGAACGGGAGTTCCCCGAGCCTGCCGAAGAAGAGTTCGTCGCCGAAGAATCGGCGAGTGCCGAACTGAGCGAGGACGAGTTGCCTGAGCCCGTTGGCCTGGCCGACGATTTCGACGCCGAAGAGGAAGTGGCCGCTGAAGAAGAACCATTTGAAGAAGAAGTCGTCGCCGAGGCGTCGGTTGCCGAGGAAGAAGCCGACGCTGAAGAGCTGGCCGAAGAGGATTCGATCGAGGAGGAAGTGGCGGCCGAGGACGAGTCTCCCGAGTTGCCTTGGTTGCCGGAACCCCCTGTGGCCAAACCATCGGTGGCGCGATCGCAGCCCTCGCCCGGCGGCATGGATTTCTCGTTCTTGAACGACGAACCGGCCGCCGAGGATTCCGCGGCCGAAAAGGTCGCCGCTGACGATGTGGCTGCGGAAGACGCCTTGCCCGCTGGGCTCGCGCCGGCCGAGTTGGAAGACGAGATTCTCGAAGAAGACGAAGCGGTTGGTTTCAGCGAGAACGACCCGGCAATTGAGGAAGAGCCGCTGGCGGCAGAGGCCGCGGATGACGAAGATTTTGCCGAAGCAGACATTGCCGAAGAAAGCCTGGCTGACGAACCTTTGGCTGACGAAGCCTTGGCCGAAGAACCTTTGGCCGAACAGGTCGCCCCGGAAGAACTCCTCTTCACCGAAGAGCCGATTGCGGAAGAACCCGCTTCCGACGATATTCTCGCTGCGGACCCCCCCCTTGCGGACCCCCCCATTGCGGAGCCCTTGGCGGAGGAGCCCTTGGACGCTGTCGATTCGCCCCTGGCGGACGAGGCGCTCGAAGATTGGTTGGCGGCCGAACTGCCTGAGCCAGCCGGCCCAGAAGAAAAGGATGAGCCTGCCGCGGCGGTGAGCCAGCCAGACGCTGTCGAAGAGTCTCCCCTGGAAGACGTGGCGAGCGAATTGCCGCCCGCGTTGCCCCCGGCCGCGCAGCCCCCAGTTGCCGACGAACTTCCGACCGCCGAGGCGGAGTCCGAGCCGACGGTGCTGCAAGACGATGTGACGTTCGACATCAGCACCGACGATGCCGCCGAACCGATCGTCGCCGAACCGGCTGCCGACGATAACCTGGTGGCCAGCGACGACCTGCCGGCAGCTTCGGAGCCGGCCGTGGAAGCGGAGCTGCCCCGGGAAACCGAGGCGTCTGGGGTGGCGACCTCCGGCCTTCCCAGCTTCGCGTTCTTGAATGAAGCGCCAGCCACCGACGACACGCCCGCCGCGCCCGACGCTGCGGCAGATTCCGACCCGTCTCCCCTGCCGATGGCGGTCGCGTCGTTTGAGTCCGCGTCTTCCTCAACGGAGCCTGTCGCGGATCCTGAGCCCCCGGCCGCTTCCCAGCTTGAATCGCCCGAGAAACAGCCGGCCGTTAAGAAGGGCATGCCGCTCAAGGCCCGCCCGCTCAAGGCCCGTTCGCTACGCGAGGTTCGCGAGGCGAAAGCTGCCGCGGCTCGTATGCCCGAGGTTGAAGAAGCGGCGGCCGAGCTTGCTCCTGCCGCACCCGAGGTTGAGGAACCAGTTGAGGAACCGGCCGAGGCCGCTGAAATGCCATCTGGCCAGGAAACGCTGGCTGGGCAAGGCGAGCCTGCCGCCGATGCCCCCGATCAGGGTGTCGAAGAAGATGCTCCGCTGTTTGATTTCCTGGACGAACCCGTTGCGGGTGCCGATGAGGCGTCGTTGAGCGACGACGAGGAAGACGTCGCCGTTGCTGAAGGAGCCGTTGCTGAAGGAGCCGTTGCTGAAGGAGCCGTTGCTGAAGACGATTTGCCCGAGGTGCGTGCCAGCGAAGAAGAACAACAAGACGATCTGCCAAACATGGATTGGGCGACCGACGAAGAAGCGGCCAGCGAGGTCGCCCAGGGCGATGAATCCTTCGCGCTGGAAGAGCAACCAGATCCCGCGGAAGAGACGGTTTCCGCAGACGCCTGGGCTGAAGACGACCAGCCTGTCGGCGAAGCGGTGGAAGACGATTCCGCCTACGGCTTGGCCGAAGAAACTCCCCCGACCTCAACCCCGCCGGCTTTCCCCGATTTCGCGACGGGAGCCGCGGCGAGTCCTCCCAACGGTCGAGCACCCACTGGCAAAAGTGCCAAGCCTGGCAAGGCAGCTAAGGCCGCCAAAGAAAAACGGGGCCTGTTCTGGTTCCTCGGTATCGGCAAGAAAAAAGCCCAACCCTCCGCCAATGGTTCCATGCCCACGGAGCGCAAGCCAGAGGTTCGACCGCCCGCACCCAATCTGCCGCCGATTCCGCTCGATGATGGCGAAGCCACCGTTTCCAGCAGTTCGCACGAGCCGGCCGACGACGATCTCGAAGTAACGATAGGGCTGCCCGAGTCGCCAGAAGCGAACGACGAAGTTCCAGCCGACGAAGAGCCGGCCATGTTCGCGTCTTTTGAAGAAGAATCGTTCGCAGCGGAGGCTGGGGAAGCCGATGCTTGGGAAGATGAGGAGGTCGAACCGGCCAGCGCTGAGCTCGACGACTCGATGTTCGATGACATGTTTGCCACCGACGAGCCTGCGGCTGACGATGCCGAAGAGGAAGTCGCCGCCGAGGAGCCCTCCGAAGGATTCTCCGCCCCGCGGTTTGCCGAGGCCGAAGACAAAGTCGAGGACAACATCGAGGAAAGCCTTGCGGAGCTAGATTCCGAAGCGGCCGAAGAAGAACCCGTTGCCGAAGCCGATCCCTTGGCAGAGCCCGCCAGCGAAGAAGAAGTGGTCGCCGAGGAAGATGCTGAAGAAGAAGCGCCCGCCGACGATACCTTGAACCAGTTCCTCAAGGGCTTCAAGTAGCCCCCTGCCCGCCCCCCGGCGAAGATGCCGCGCAACAACAGCGGGGTGTCCGTCTTGCGTGCAGCCCAAAGTGCGGTTCGTTCCCATTCCCACCGCCGGATCGGGTAAACTGGCAACTCAACACCAGGCGAGGGGGGGAAAGGCATCCAGGCTTGCCCCCCTTCCACACCGACGAAGGGGAGCCTCCCGCTATGCTGACCGCCCTGCCCATGCCGCGACGGATTCTCGCGGCCATGCTGGCCTTGGCTTTCTGCTGGGGTTCGTTGCCGTTGGCCACTTCCCGCGCCCCGGCGGCAGAGCCCGCCGCGCAAGGGCAGGCCGCTCAAGCCCACAAGCATCCGGCCAATCGGTTGGCCAAGGAAACCAGCCCCTACTTGCTGCTGCACGCCCACAATCCCGTGCACTGGTATCCCTGGAGCCCGGAGGCTCTGGAAAAGGCCCGCCGTGAAAAGAAGCTGATCTTCCTTTCGATCGGCTATTCCAGTTGCTATTGGTGCCACGTGATGGAACGCGAGTCGTTCATGGACGAGGAAATCGCGGACTACCTCAATGAGCATTTTGTGTGCATCAAGGTGGATCGCGAGGAACGGCCCGATATCGACGAAATCTACATGACGTCGCTGCAAATGTATTACCAGTTGCTGGGCGCCCGCGATGGCGGCGGTTGGCCGCTTTCCATGTTTCTCACGCCCGACGCCCGGCCGATTGGCGGCGGCACCTATTTCCCGCCCCGTTCCAAGAACCAACTGCTCGATACGCTCCAACTGCTCGGCGGCGCCACCCAACTGCCGCAACCGCGGATGGACGGGTTTCTCGACGTCATCGGGCGAATTCAAGCCGTGTGGAAGAACGGCCCCGACCGGGTGGAAACGGCCGCCGAACAACTCACCGGCGTGGTCCGCGAGCAACTCCGCAGTCGGGCGGCTCCGCTGCCCATGGAAGTGAATCGCGAACGGCTGAGCGAACTGCAACAGGCGATTGCCGACGATTTCGACCCGGAGTTCGGCGGCTTCAATTACAACCCCAGCAACCCGCAAGTCGCCAAGTTCCCCGAGCCATCGAACCTGTTGTTTTTACTGGAACAAAGCCGTCCGACCGAAGCGAAGGCCCCGGCAACCGACGCCGCCAAAGCGGCCCGTAAAATGCTGCTGACCACGCTTGACCGCATGGCGGCCGGCGGCATTCGCGACCAACTCGGCGGCGGCTTCCATCGTTACAGCACCGATCGCTACTGGCGGGTTCCGCATTTTGAAAAAATGCTGTACGACAACGCCCAACTGGCCAGCGTGTACGCCGAGGCCTTTGCCCTGACGGGCAATCCCACCTATCGCCAGGTGGTGGAAGAATTGCTGGCCTTTGTAGCGAAAGAATTGACCGATCCCCAAGGCGGGTTCTATTCGGCCCTCGATGCCGAAACCGAGGCCGAGGAAGGCCGGTTCTACGTGTGGCGAAAGGATGAACTAACGCCGGTAACCAAGCTGCCCGGCTACGATCTCTTTTCGCAGCGGTACGGTCTGAAGCGCGACCCCAACTTTGAGCATTCCTATGTGCTGGAAGAAGTGATGCCGGCCGCGGAAGTTGCCCGTCAGGCAGGCATTTCGCTTGAAGAACTGGAAAGCCGCACCGCGCCGGTGAGGGCAAAGCTTCTGGAGCTTCGCGGCACGCGAACCCGCCCCCTGCTCGACACCAAAATCCTGGCTTCATGGAACGGCATGATGATCCGCGGTTATGCCGATGCCGGCCGGATTCTGCAGAACAAGGCCTACCTGGCCGCCGCCGCCAAGGCGGCCGAGTTCGTGCTCAAAGAAATGCGCACGGAGGATGGCCGGCTGCTTCGCGCCCACACCGCCGGCGAGGCCAAGCTCAATGCCTACCTGGACGACTATGCCGACGTGGTCTCCGGCCTGCTGGCGCTTTATAAAGCGACGGGCGAAGGCCGCTGGTTGGCAGCGGCCGAAGACCTCACCGCCCGGCAAACCGAGCTCTTCTGGGACGATAAGTCCGGCGGCTTTTTCTACACCTCGGCCGATCACGAAACCCTCATTGTGCGCAGCCGCGGTCCCGTGGATGGCGCCACGCCAGGGGGTAACTCGGTGGCCGCCGAAAATTTGCTCATGTTGGCCGAGGCCCTTTCCAAACCAGGATACCGCGCCAAGGCCGAGGCCACCATTCAAGCCTATGCCCCCATCTTTCGCGCCGCGCCGCAAGCCCTGCCGCGGCTGGGAGTGGCGATGGCGCGGCTGGTGGCCGATGAAAAATAGCCACAATTCCACGCCGCGCGGCAAGAAGCCGAGCTGGCGAACAGCCATCCGGGCTAGATCAACTCGCGAATCGGTTCCCGTTCCTCCAGCACGTAGCGCGGCCGGCCCGAGTAATCATTGAAGGTGATCGCCGGGTCGATGCCCAGGTGCTTGTAGACCATGGTTAGCACGCTTTGCGGCCGATACGGCGCTTGCACCACCTTGGCCGCGTGCCGATCGGTGGCGCCAATCACCTGGCCCATCTGGTAGCGTCCGCCCGAGAACAGCACGCTGTTCACGGCAGGATAGTGGTCGCGTCCGCCCATGCCGTTCACGCGCGGCGTGCGGCCGAATTCGCCCATCGCCACCACCAGCACGTCGCGTTGCATTCCGCGCTGATGAAGGTCGTCGATCAGGGCGCTCAAGCCGGCATCCAACCGCGGGGCTCGCTTGCTGATTTTTTCGGTCAGTTTTTCGTGGTCGTCCCAATCGCCCATTCGCACCACCACGTAGGGCACTTCGGCCTCGACCAATCGCCGCGCCAACAGCAGCCGCTGCCCGACGAGCGTGCGGCCATAACGGTCGCGTGTTTGGTCATCTTCTTGCCCGATGTTAAAAGCTTGCTGGGCTCGCTCGCCAGTGACCAGATCGAAAGCCTGGCGCGAAAACGCATCGAGCGCCTTGGCCTCGCCCGCCAGGTCGTTGAGCTGGTCGACGCGGTCGAGCTTCATCCGCAGCGCGCGACGGTGGTTCAACCGCTCGGTCGTGAGCTTTTCTGACAGAGTGAGATTGCTGACGCGGAACTCC
The DNA here is from genome assembly GCA_964445985.1 of uncultured Pirellulales bacterium. Taxonomy (GTDB): domain Bacteria; phylum Planctomycetota; class Planctomycetia; order Pirellulales; family S012-138; genus CAYUMU01. The sequence goes on from CAYUMU010000105.1 coordinate 14,048, forward strand.
GGCAGGTTGGGGTCATCGTTCACCGCAAAGAAATGATGCTGTGCCCCGAGCCAATGAGCGCCCGAGTAGGCATGATGGCGGGGGAGCGATACATAAGCGGGAATCCCCGAGGCGCCCGCGCCACGAACGCGGGAAACCACCGCTCCCACGCTCGGCATCTCCCCCTTCAAGGCATTGGCCGAACCGCGGAGATCGTAGCCGGTTTCCACAATGTGTTCGGCAATGTGGCTGGCCTGCTCGTGATGTACCGAACGGACGATCGCCAACCGATCCATTCTGCTGGCCAGCTTGGGCAGCAATTCGCAAAACCTCACCCCCGGCACTTGGGTTTGGATACTGGCCAGCTCCCCGCGATATTCCGCCGGCGCGTCGGGCTTGGGGTCGAAGGTTTCAAACTGCGACGGTCCCCCGCCAAGAGTCAAAAAGATGACCGCCGTGTTGTTCGACTGCCCCGCCTCGTTGGCGGTCGCGGCCCGCATGCGCAATACATTGGCCAGTGCCATGCCGCCGACGGCCAGCCCCGTGGTTTGAAGCAGGTGGCGACGATGGCAGCGAGCCAGGCTCAAATCGGAGGGCATGGGCATCTCCTGCAGCGGGGCGGGACCGCGGTCGTGGGGGCGGGGCCAATCCTTGGGGTCGCGCCTTTCGTCGGCGCGAGGATGTCACCCGATCGAGGGAAAAGCATCCAGGGATATTTATATGTGATGCCGCCCGCGATTGTCAAAACCAAACGGGCCCCTGTACGCCGTGCGCATGTCACTAGGGCAGCGGATGGGCGGTTCGCGCGGCCGTTTCCAGCAGTAGATAAAACGGGTTGCTGGCCGGCACGCCCGGAGCGAGTCCTGCCATGATCAGACGCTTGCCCTGATGCACGCCCGAGTAATAGAAGAACGCTCCCGATTTGGCCTGACCATCGCTGGTCACGGTGAAGATGGCTCGGTTGAAGGCCACCCCATGCTGCTGGGCAATGTTGGAATAGGTTTGCGAGAGCCGCACGCTGCCCGGGCCGAACTCGCGTTGCAGCAAGGCGGTGGTCAAGTCGTCGCGGGCCGAAACCCTCTGGCCCATGTCGCTCACATTCACCACAAAATAGCACGGACCCGAAGGTCCGGCAGCTTGCCAGCTCCAGGTTTGCCCCAGCGGTAGCCGCACATCGCTGGGCTGCATACCCAGCGGAATGCGAATCGCAAAGCGATCCAAGTCCTGCTCCGTTAGCAACAGGGCCGCGTAGCGCGGGTCCACATATTCCGAAGGCTCGGCCGTCCTTCCGCTCAGCGGGGGCAAGGCGCCCGCGGGCAGCGATTGCACGACCTGAGGGCTTTCGCCCTCGGGGTTAAGGCGGCGGATCGTTTTGCCCAACAACTCCAGTGCTCGGGGCCGATTCGCAAGGTGGTCCGAGGTCGCAAAAAACAATACGGCCAATATCCGATCATCGGCCTTCGTGAGGAATGCCACGCCCTGAAAATTCGTGGAATCCTTCGTGGCTTGGAAATACCGGCGCGTAATCAGGAGATCCGCGTTTTGAAAATTGGTGGCTTGGAGCATGGTTACGTTGGACATCTTCGCGCCTAGCGAAGTCGTGTTCACCAGCGCGTCCACCATATCCAACTTTGAGGGCCTCGGCGGTTCCTTAAAAACCACGGCCGTCATGAATTGATTGGGGACCTGCCCGCGAGGGCGATCACTCCAAATTCGGGTGATGGTTTGGCGCCGGTCCTCTTCCTCCGAAACAAGGGGGAGATTCTCGGGCACTTGAAACGAAAATGGCCCGATCTCTTCGGTTGGCCCCAGCGGGGAGAACGCTTCATTCGAGGCGACGGAATCGTTCGGGAGCGTGCCATCGCCATTGTCTCCCTCGTCGCCGAGGTCGGTGTTATTGGTGGGGCTCGGCGTGCCATCCGCGGCATCTCCACCGCCCCCACCAAACAGCAGCAGTGCCCCGCCAACGATCACCACGGCGCCAACCGCCACAATGCCAACGATGGCGCTCGACGACAGCCCCGACTTCCGCGTGACGCCGGCGGATTGGAACCCAGGCTCATTGGGGAGTGGATCGCCATAGGGGGCCGGAGAACTGGGCCTGGCAGGCAGCGGCGCCAGAGGAATGTGGTCGGCCGCTGGCTCGGGCACCAGCATCGGCTGGAGCGGCGCCGCCGGCGCGCCCACCAGATTGGCGGCCGAAAGGTTGAGGGCAATCTCGTCATCGTCATCGCGGCCAGCTTTGGCCACGGCCGCCGAAGTGGCCGGCGCGGGACTGGCCGCTGGCTTGGGCTTGGGAAGTTGCAGCCGCTGCCCACAACCGCACTCCACCACGCTTCCTCCCAAGTGGTCCTGCAGGGCGTACTTTTTCTGGCAACTTGGACAGGTAAAGCGAATAGTCATGGGGTGCCTGCCCGGCCCGGGGGGAATGTCGTGGAAAAGGATGCGGCGACTTGGGTGTGTTCCGAGTATTTTCAACCAGCTGCCGCACCTTTGCAAGCCGCGGAGCGTTGTCTTCTTGACCGCGGCCAAGCCACTTCCCCCGCCACGCATGCCTTGTGGCCGATCGGTGCGGGCGGGTCAAATCCTACAAATCGCGAAGTTTTTGCCGGTTGATCGTGTTCCGGCCGGCGTAGTAGGATCGCTGAATTATTTGCTGCCGCGACGTCAGGCCCCAAGGATAGTCGTCCCCCGATGATCCGCCCGGCTCCTGCCGACCGCGGGCCGCATCGCCCACCCACCGTAGCTTGGTCCAACCCGCATTAGCGTTTATGTCACTCATCGTTCAAAAGTTTGGCGGCACCAGCGTTGCCGATAGCGAAAAAATTCTGGCCGCGGCCCGCAAGGCCATCCGCGCTCACCAGCAAGGCCACCAGGTGGTGGTCGTGGTCAGCGCCATGGGCAAGAACACCGATCGATTGATCGAGCTTGCCCGCGAGGTGAATGAACGGCCGCCAGCCCGCGAAATGGACATGCTGCTCTCCACCGGCGAGCAGGTCAGCATCGCCCTGATGGCCATGGCCATCGACGCGCTGGGCTACCGCGCCATCAGCCTGACCGGGGCCCAGATCGGCATCAAGACCGACAACACCTTTACCAAGGCCCGCATTCAATCGATCAACACCGAGCGGCTGCGCAAGGCGCTCGACGATGGCATGATCGTCATCGCCGCGGGTTTCCAAGGCACCGACGAGAACTCCAACATCACCACGCTGGGGCGCGGGGGGAGCGATACCTCGGCCGTTTCGCTGGCGGCCGTGCTCAGGGCCGATCAGTGCGAAATCTACACCGATGTGGATGGCGTCTATACCACCGACCCCAGGGCTCTGCCCGAAGCTCGCAAGATGAAGCAGGTGAGCTACGACGAAATGCTAGAGCTGGCGAGCCTGGGGGCTGGCGTGATGCACAGCCGGTCGATCGAATTCGCCAAAAAGTTTCAGGTGCCGGTGCATGTGCGGAGCAGCTTTGCCGACGTGCCGGGCACCATGATCGTGGCCACGCCAGAATCGGCCGACCGGGCCGTGAGCGGCGCCGCGCTGGTCAAGAACGAAGTCCGCGTGAGCGTGGAGGGCGTGCCCGATACGCCGGGGGCCAGCCTGGCCATTTTCTCGCGAATTGCCCAGCGGGCAGTCACGGTTGACATGATCGTGCAGAACGTGGGAACGCACGGCAAGGCCGATATCAGCTTTACCGTCCCTAAAGACGACATGCGGGCCACGCTGGAGGCGGTCGCCGAGGCGTGCGAAGAACTGGGCGCCGAAGGTTACAGCCACGACGACGAGGTGGCCAAGATCTCGGTGGTGGGGCTCGGCATGGCGTATCAAACGGGCGTCGCGCAAACCATGTTCGAGGCGTTGGCCAACGCCAATATCAATATCCAAATGATCTCGACCAGCGAGATCAAAATTTCGGCCCTGGTGTCGCGCGAGCAATCGCTGGCCGCGTTGCGAGCGGTGCATCAGGCGTTTGAGCTGCACTTGCCGCCCAAATTGAAGGCGGCCCCGGCCAACGCCGAGGCCGCCACGGCCAGCGACGTCGATCTGGTGGCCGCGCTGCAAGGGTCGCGGAAGGAGATTTCCATTGAGCAAATGGTGACTCGGCTGCAAGGGATGGAAGACCTGACGATCGATGATATTTCGCTCGACGACACGCAAGGCCGGGTGACCATCGCCAACCTGGCCGACCGCCCCGGCGTTTCGGCCAAGGTGTTCGAAACCATCGCGGCCTCCGGCGTGTTTGTGGATATGATCGTGCAAAGCCAAGGGCGAGACCGCCGCGCCGACTTGAGCTTTACCACTCCGCGCAACGACCTCGAACGCAGCCTGAAGATCGCCCGCGAAGTGTGCGAAGCCATGGGCGCGGGCCCGGTAACCAGTGCTCCCGAGGTGGCCAAGCTTTCGGTGTCGGGGGTGGGCATGCGGAGCCACACCAGCGTGGCGATTCGCATGTTTCACGCCCTGGCCCACGCCGGCATCAATTTGGAGATGATCAACACCAGCGAGGTGCGCGTGAACGTGGTGGTGGACGGCCAGCATGGCAAAGCCGGCCTGGCCGCCTTGCAGCAAGCGTTTGCCGACGTCAGCCACTAAGGATCGCGCGAGGAAGCTTTGACGATCGTGGGCTTGAGCTGGCTCCGTCTGTTCGTCAGATTTTCACCGTCAGATTTTCGTCCCTGGCCCGCGGGTTTGGCCAAGATATGCTAACGTGGTATCCGCCGATCCACCCGGATCAAATTTCATCCTCTCACCCGTAGCTCCGATCGCGCATGGATTTTCGCCTGGTCGCACGCTATTTGAGCACGGTCTCGTTGCTGATCGCCATGGCGATGGCGTTCAGCCTCCCCTGGGCGTTGCCCGCCTTGAGCGCCACGCCGGAGTTCGAGTCGGCGGGCTTTAACGGCCTGCTGCTTTCGATCGGCGCCTCGCTGGCCTGTGCCGGGGCCTTGCGCTACCTGGGACGCGGCAGCGAAAACGCGCAGATGTTTCGCCGCGAATCCATGGCCGTGGTGGGGCTGAGTTGGGTGCTGGCCACGGTGCTGGGCGCTCTGCCTTATGCGCTGAGTGGAACCGCTCGCGGCAACGATCAAGATGGGCAGCCCGTGCTGATGAATTTTAGCGATTGGATGTTCGAATCGCAGTCGGGCTTTAGCACCACGGGGGCCACGGTTCTCAAAGACTTGGAAGACCCGCGGCTGGTGCCTCGCTGCATTTTGTTCTGGCGTTCGAGCAGCCACTTCCTGGGAGGGCTCGGCATCATTGTGTTGTTTGTGGCCCTGCTGGGGCAGGGCTCCGCCGGCAAGGTGCTCATGCGGGCTGAAATGCCAGGCCCCACCAAAGAGGGCTCGCAGGCCCGCATGCAACACACGGCCTGGTGGTTCGTCGGCATTTACGTGGGGCTGAATGCCCTCTTGACGGTGCTGCTGATGATCTGCGGCATGTCGCTGTTCGAGGCCACCTGCCACGCCTTTGGCACCTTGGCCACGGGCGGGTTCAGCACTTACAACACCAGCCTGGGATACTTCGCGCTGCACCCGGAGCAATATCACGGGGTGTGGATCGAAATGCTGGTGCTGGTGTTCATGCTGATCGGAGGCACCAACTTCACCTTGCTCTACTTTGTGCTGGTTGGCAATTACACCAAACTACTACAAGACACCGAGTGGCGCGCCTATGTGGGTTTGATCGCCATTGCCACCGTGCTCATCATGATCGTGGGCATGGTCGAGAAAGACTTTGCCCCCGCCTCGGCGGCCGAAGTGGCGTCGGGCACTCCGCTCGCGCCCGAAACCGAAAACCCGGCCTCCTGGGCTCAGCAGGCGGCCACCGCCTTCCGCTACAGTTGCTTCCAAATTGTGTCCATCGTGACCACCACCGGCTACGGCACGCACGACTTCAACAGGTGGAGCCAGTTCAGTCGAGGGCTGATGTTCCTGCTGATGTTCGTGGGCGGCTGTGCCGGCAGCACCGGCGGCGGCCTCAAAGTCATCCGGCACGTGCTGTTCATCAAGATTCTGCATTTGGAAACCGAGCAAGCCTACCGCCCCAGCGTGGTACGGCCGCTGCGACTGGGAGGGCAGCCGCTGGAGGATCGCGACCTGCGGAAAAACATTCTGGTCTACTTCTGCTTGATCCTGACGATTTTTATATTTAGTTGGGTGACGCTGATCAGCATGGAGCCCGACGCCACTTGGGAAACCGGCCGCGAAAGCAGCCGGCTCGATAACAAACTGATCGATAGCGCCTCGGCCGTGGCGGCCACGCTCAATAATGTGGGCCCTGGCCTGGGAACCATCGGCGCCACCGAAAACTATGCGCATTTCTCACAACCCAGCAAACTGCTATTCACGCTGCTCATGATGCTGGGGCGGCTGGAGATCTTTCCGATCCTGGTGCTCTTTCTGCCCAACTTTTGGAAGGCCTATTGAGCGGTTGGCGGAAATTGCGATCGCGCAGGTGGCAGCGATTGTGCCGAACCGGGGAGTGTTCGGATTGCTTCGATTGGAGCAATTGCAGGGAGCTTGCCCTTCGGAGAGCGGTTGCGGGCCGGGAAAACTTGAGCGTTTCTTAGAAATTGGTCGTCCCGCAATCGCGCCGTCAGATAGAGTTCCCATCGTAACCCTTCTGATGGCGCTTATCGCACCGGCGGCTATTCTGCTTCCGGCCCAGTTGCCATCTGCAAGTTCTGTATTCTCAGAAGTTTGTCACCGTCACATCGAGAAGCAGCAAGGTTCTCGGCACGCTGGTTGCTATTCCGCACACAAGCTTGCCTGGGGCGTCTGGCCGGTTGATCGTTGAGATCCTCCTGACCTGCCGCCTGGGAGTTTTGCGAAGGAGAAGTCAGATGCGCAAGGTACGAGTCACCGATCTGGTTGTTCTGGCCGCGAACGTGTTTGTCATTGGCTGGATCTTTTGGTCCCACACAAGCTAAGGGGGAGTATGAAGTCACGATCGAACCGCTGCCGCAACCGGCCGGCAAAGCCTGCCTGCAAATCCAGTGGCAGCGTCACGATGATTGGAGCGATTGGTTCACGCACTCGGCGGGCTGCTACCTGCTGCGCAGCAACCTGACGGACGTGGATGCCGGCACGCTGTGGAAACGATACATCCAACTGACCGAGGCCGAATGGGCCTTCCGGATCACGAAGGAC
>CAYUMU010000106.1:0-19807 GCA_964445985.1 uncultured Pirellulales bacterium
CCTTTCAAGCGTTCCAAAAGGTACAACGGAGATGTGGGGGATAAAGAGGGGTTCATCCCCTGGGTCTTTTTGTGCGCCCATGCCTCAATTTGCAATTTTCAATTTGCAATCCAATCCGCCCCAGCCCACCAAACAACGACCCGATCCGCCCTCCTCAACTCCGAATTCCGCACTCCGAACTCGCCCTACCGCTCAACACGCGTTCCGGTGCCAAACGCCGCGAAACAGCGTCATGATCAAAATCTGCACATCGAGCCACAGCGACCAGTTGCAAATATAGTACAGGTCGCACTCCACGCGGCGGCGGAGCGAGGTGTTGCCCCGCCAGCCATTCACTTGGGCCCAGCCAGTAATGCCGGCCTTCACCTGGTGACGCTGCGTGTAATGGGGAATCTGATGGCGGAACTGTTCCACGAACACCCCCCGCTCCGGCCGAGGGCCGACCAGGCTCATGTCGCCCGCCAGCACGTTGAACAGTTGCGGCAGTTCGTCGATGCCCGAGCGGCGGAGGAAGGTGCCAATCGGCGTCACGCGGCGATCGCCCCGCTTGGCCCAAACCGGCCCCGTTTGGCTCTCGGCATCCATCCGCATGGTGCGAAACTTGAGAATATTGAACGGCTTGCCTTCCACGCCTTGCCGCGGCTGCCGATAAAACACCGGTCCTCGGCTGGTGGCTTTGATCAAACAGGCCGTGAGCAGCATCACCGGGGCGAGCAGCACCAAGGCCACGGCGCCCAGCACCACGTCCATCGACCGCTTGGCCACGCGATGCCAGCCCACGTGAGGGTTTTCCCGCAAGCTAAGGAACGTCAGCCCGTCCACTTCCAGCGTGCGCACGCGCATGCCAGCCAGGTTGGGCAAATCCGGCACAAACTGCACGTCCACCAGTACATGGCTCAACGTGGCTTGAATCTTGGGAAGCTCTTCGTACCGCTTGGCCGGCAGCGCCACGAATACGTGATCCACGCCATGCTTGGCAACCAGTTCCTTGAGCTCGTCCACATCGCCCAAGAGCGGCATCCGGTCGCGGTCCACCTTGGCCGGCCGATCGACATAGCCCACCACTTCCAGCCCTGTCCAACGATTGGCGCGAATGGTGGCGGCCACGTTCCGACCCGTGCGGCCCGAACCCACAATAATGGCTCGATGCCGCCCCGGATAACGGCTGCGGTAGTATTGCAACGCCCGCCACAGCAACCGCCGCGAACTGACGAGAAACAGCCCGGCCAGCAGCAAAAACATGCCCAACGCCAGGCGAGACTCGTACAAATCGCGTCGATAGAAGGTGACGGCGATCGTGAGCAAGAACAGCAGCCCGCTGGCGACGAACACGGCCCCCAGTTCCGGCACAAACCGCCGCAGCCGATGAACGTCGTACAGGCCGCACAATTTATAAGCCAGCAAGGCCAAGGCCAGCACCCAAGGCAGGCCAAACGCCACCGTGCTCAGGTGGGGAACGCCTTCGGGCGCCGGCAAGAATGCAAATCGCAGAAAATAGGCGCCGAACCAGGCGAGCGTGGCCGTGATTAAATCGCTGGTCAAAAACGCCAGCAGCATCACCTGACGGTGTCGTCGGAACATAACGCGACAACCCTTTATCGACGGCAGATTTGGAACGGCCCTCCGCAAGCCGGAAAACCGTGGGGGTGGTCTTTTAGCAACCGCCGCCCCAGCCGTCAAAGGCAGATTGCCCCCCGAGCCGCCGAAAGTGCCGAAGGCGTCGAAGCGATAGCCGCAAATAACGCCGATTGGTCCCTGCCGTCTCGCCTTCCGGTAGTCTCCGCAAACCCTCGCTCATTTTTCAGGGGCCAAGCAGCCATGCGAATGAGCCTGGGCGTAAATCTGTAAAGATATACAATGAAATGACTTGCGTAACGATCAAGCTGTCTTTCACCACCTGCCTTACGAAAATGCTAGTTTTGACAATTCGGTCAGGGGTGGTATTTTGGTGAGGAATGAAGCCTCCCAACGAAAAACAAGCGGCCTCAAGAATCGGCGAACTGCTGGCCGATTTACTCGGCAGTTCGCCAACCGAAGTCCAGGTCGATCACATCGGCCTTACGGATCAGCGTTACGACTATGCCATCTCGATAGGCAGCCGGCGCTTCACCGCGAAATATCAGGGCACGGCATCCACTGCCGCGGTCGCCTCTGCAATCGATCACCTCCAGCACTTGGCAAAGTCTCGGGCCACGGAAGGCGACCCGCTCGTGATCGTCCCCTTCATGGGCCCCGTGGGCCAACAGCTTTGCGACAAGTCCAAGACGTCATGGCTTGACCTCTGCGGCAACGCCAAGATTGTCGCGCCAGGGCTCCGAGTTTGGATCGAAGGGCGCCCCAACCAATACCGCGATCGGGGTCGCCCCCCCCAATATCTTCGCCCCCAAAAGTTCCCGGATCGCAAGGCAACTCCTACTTCATCCGCAAACCTACCAGTCAACGCTGGCGCATCACAGCCAATGACCAGACCGTAAACGTCGATTTTCTGATTCCGCCCACGCAAGCAGGCGACAAAGGCGGCAGGCTCCGCAATTTGGAATCGGGGTTCGCCGCCATCATCACCCCCGGATTGGAACTGGCCTTTGCCGACAAACGACAAGTCACTCTGGCGGGCCACACGCTCCACAACGAGCTGGCCACCCGCCCCATGTGGGTTTGCGAAGCAGGCCTTTCATCGTTCTCAAAGCCCTTGCCTTTCGAAGCCGCGGCAAGAACAAAGATGCCTACGATCTCGTGTATATCCTGCAGAACTACGGAAACGCCGTCACCGATCTTTTCCAACGCCTCCAACCCCTCTTGGAAAACTCGTTCGCCACCCAGGCCCTCGAAATCTTGGCACGGGATTTCTCGGAACTCGATTCCGTCGGCACGATGCGCGCGGCCGAATTTCTGGGCAACGCGCAGGATGAAACGATTCGAGCTGACGCGTCCGGCGCCGTGCGCTCCCTCCTCAGGCTTTGCCAACAACCCGACTAACTGCCCGTCTCTCGAAAGTGGAACAGGCACCGCCGACGCAGCAATTCCTCACTGCCGAAACCATTCGGACCAAGAAACGGCATTCGCAGCGATCGATACAAGTTATTCTGCATCAATAACTTGCGACCCAACCACTCCCCCCACAAATTTTTCACCCTTCACCATGGATCGAATCCGCCCTTCGAGCGTCTATACTTAAAGGGTCATCCACGGTAGGTGGTGGGAATATGCGCGTGGCTGCGCCGCAATTTGCTGCCACCACTCCACCCAGGCTGGCCAACATCATTTCGCAAAGTTACCGGCTGCCAAAGCTGGCAAAAATAAAGACGCCACCCTCAGGAGGGCGACACCCATGGCGACCGCTCCGGCTCCCCACACCAACGAAACCCCTCTGGCCTCTGCCAAGCGCCAGCAAACCGTTTCGTATGGCAGCTATATCGAAACGCAGTTGGGCCGGACCCGCTCGCAGGTAAAGTGGGTAGAAATTTTCTGCCACCTGCTGATTCTGTTCGTCGGCGTGCTCGCCTCCCTGCTCACCATGGTCGTGGTCGATCACTGGATCGCCCCGCTCAATACCTTCGCGCGCTGGCTCTGCTTGCTGGGACTGCTCGCCGGAGCCGGCTACTACATTGTCCGCTCGATCGTGCCGCTGTTCCTCCGCCGCGTGAATGCCGTGTATGCGGCCCTGGCCATCGAGCAAAACCTGCCGTCGCTCAAAAATTCACTCGTCAATCTGCTGATGCTCCGCTCGGCAGGCGGGGCCGCTCCGGTCGCCGTGATCGAGGCCATGGAAGCCCAAGCGGCCACCCGGCTCTCCTACGTCGATACCGAAGTTCACGTCGATCGCTCCCGCCTCATTCGCCTGGGCTACGTGCTCCTGGGCGTGATGGTCGTGGCCGCGCTCTACGGGTTCATTTCGCCCAAAGACCCCCTGCAAACTTTCCGTCGGGTCTTCTCCCCCTGGTCGTCCGTGGCCGCTCCCACCCGCGTGCAAATCACCCGCGTTACCCCCGGCAGCACCACCATCTTTCGCGACCACCAGGTCACCGTTCAGGCTGTCGTCCAAAACCGGGGCGACCATCCGGTGGAATTGTTCTACTCCTCGCTCGACGAGCAACGCCGCATCGATAACCGCCGCATTGCCATGGCGCAAAAATCGCCCGGCCAGTTCGAAGCCGATCTCCCCGGCGGCGTGACCGGCCTGCAAGAATCGGTCGAATACTTCGTCCGCGCCGGCGATGCCCAAAGCCCCACCTATCAAATCGTGGTGCAAACGCCACCCGCCATCTCGGTCAAACAGGTGCTCTACAAATACCCGGAATACACGGGCCGCGACCGGCCGCCATCCTCGGGCGGCGACATCCAAGCCCTGGAAGGGGCCGTGGTCACGCTGCAAGCCGAAGCCAATCAAGACATCCACGAAGCCTGGCTCGACCTCAACTGCGACGGCCGCAACGATCTGCGGATGAAGCACGAAGGCCGCGCCGCCAGCGTCAGCTTTGTGCTCCGCATGAGCACCCGGCCCGGCGAAGGCCGCCGCGGCGAGCACGACAGCTACCAGATTCGCTTCGTGAACACCGAGCAACACGAAAACCCGCGCCCCATTCGCTACAAAATCAGCACCATCGCCGACGACCCGCCGCAACTGGCCATCGTCGATCCCAAACAGCCCGTGGTCGAAGTCCCCCTCAACGGCAGCTTGCCAATCCACCTGCGAGCAGAAGACCCCGACTTCGCCCTGACCCGCGTCACCCTGGTGGCCGAACGCGAATCGGCCAGCGGACGGTTGATCGTCAACCAAACCCTGCTCGAAAAACTGCACCCCGGCGAGCTCACGGCTCAATACACGTTCGTGCCCAGCGAGCATCAACTCCAGGCAGGCGAAACCGTGCTCGTTCGCGGCATTGCCTTCGACAATAAACAGCCCGAGCCCAACCACGCCAACAGCGAGAACCTGCGCATCAAAATCGTGGCGCCGTCGGAAGGCGATCCTCGGCAACCGCCCACGGACCCCAAAAACCAACCGCAAGACCCCAACCAGCCCAAGCCCGACCAAAAACGGCCAAACAACGATCCGCAACAGCAAAAACCGCAAGACGGCAACCAGGAAAAACCAGACCAGGGTCAGCCAGAGAAGGGAAAACCCGAGCAGGGCAAGCCAGAAAAAGGCCAACCCGAGCAAGGCCAACAAGGCGAGCCCCAAGACCAACAACCGGGCGCCGAAGGCGAACAGGGCAAACAGCCCATGCAGAGCGAAAAGCCCATGCCTGGCCAGAACCCCATGCAGGGTGAGAACCCAATGCAAGGTGAGCAAGGCACTCAGCCCATGCCCGGCGAACAGGGCCAAGACCCTATGCCAGGCCAAGCCCCCAAGCAGGGTCAAGAGGGCAACCAACAGCCAGGCAACCAGCCCCAAACCGGCCAACAACAAGGCTCCCAGCCCAAAGAAGACTTCGATCCCCAGCAAGACCCCGGCAAAGTGATCGAACAGTTGCTCAAAGACCAACAACAAAAAGAAAAGGAACAAGGGAAGAACGACCAACAGCAGCAGCAAGAACAACAGCAAAACCAGTCCCACTCGCCCATGGACCAAAACCAGCCAGGCGGGGCCGGCAACCAGAACGGCAATCAGCAACAGCAGCAAAACTCCGGCGGACAGGGCGACCAGCAGTCCCCCTCCGGCCAACAGAACCCCAGCCAGCAAAACAACTCCGGCGGCAATAACCAGCCCTCGCCCCAGAACGGCAACCAGCCGTCGCAAAACAACTCCGGACAGGGCCAGAACAACTCCAACCCCGCCGGCCAGCAACCACCGGCCGGTCAGCAACCGGGCGCCGGCGAAAAACCAACCGACCCCCGTAGCGGCGCCACCCAACAGGGCGACGCCAACCAAAAAAGTGGCAACCAACAACAGCAGCCCAACCCCAAAACGGGCAACCAATCGCCCTCCGGCCAGGAAAAGCCTGAGAATGCCCAGCCCGGCCAGGGCGAAAAGCCCCCCGGCGCACAAGGCCAAGAGAGCAAGAACACCCCCGACGGCGCTCCCAAGCCCAGCCAATCGGCCGAAGGCCAAGGCGGCCAAACCAAACCCAACTCCGAAAAGAATATGAACGAGCCTTCGCAGGGCGAAGAAAAGCCCGAGCACCAAGGGGGCGACGATTCCCGCGAGAAAGGCGCCGGCGGAGCAGGCTCGTCCAACGAGTCCACCCAGGGCAGCCCCATGGCTCAAGAAAAGGCTCAAGCCAAAGACGGCAAGGGAGCTTCGCCGGGTGAAACCGAGTCGCCCAAAGAACCCAACGCGGCCCAATCGCCCAGCAACAGCGAGAAAGAATCCGACTCGCAAGGCGAAAGCGACGGCGATCGTTCCGGCGGCGGCAAGGAAGGCGGCGGCCAAAGCTCCAACCAGCAAGGCACCGGCGGCGCCGGCCAAAACACGGCCGCCGACGAAGGCGCCTCCCAAGCCCCCGGCTCAGGCAAGGGCGAAGACAGCTCCGAAGCCGGCAACAAGACCGAGGCCGACGGCAAAACCGGCGCGGCCGGCGAAAAAACCGGCGAAGGCTCGCAATCCCGCGAAGGCGGCTCGGCCACGGGACAGGGCAAAGGCAAACCGCCCGGCGGCCAAAACCAACCCCAGCCGCAGGGCGACCCCATGTCGCGCGGCAGCACCGACGAGCGAAACCAGTCGCCCCCCGGCGGCGAACAAGCCCAGCCCGACCGCTCCGGCGGCGGCCAGCCCGGCCAGAACAACAGCGGCGCCCCCGACTCGGCCGGCCAAGGCGCCGGCGGCCGCGACAGCTCAGCCCCACCGTCGCCAAAAGCCAGCCCCGACTTCCGCGGCGAAGACCCCAATCTCGAATACGCCAACCAGGCCACCGACCTGGCCCTCAAGCACCTCCGCGACGAGCTCAACAAGGAAACGCCCGATCCCGAACTGCTCAACAAGATTCGCATGAACCAGGACGAAGCTCGCGACTTCCTCAATCGCATGGAGCAGAACCTGGATCAATCGCGTCAGGCAGGCGACGCGGGCGAAGTCGCCCGCAACCGCCTCCGCAACCTGGGCCTCCGCCCCTTGAGCGCCGGCAAACACAACGACGACCTCCGCGACCTCCGCTCATCCACCATCACCAAACCGCCGAGCGAATACCGCGAAGAATTCCGCTCCTACAACGAACGCGGCGCCCGCCCCAGCCGAGGCAAGTGAAGAAGTGCGGAATTCGAAGCGGTACGCACCCCATGCGTACCTTCCGGGTGGGCGATCGCCACGCCCCCGCGGCTGCGCGCGACTCTGGCCGACAGAGGGGCAACGTCCAACGATCGCCGGCGCCCGAGTGCCATGCTTACGCCCGTGGCGTAAGCATGCAAAGCGGTAGGCAAACAAGATCAGGTAAGCGGCGGGAGGGCCGACCGTCGCCAAACAACCACCCATCACGGAACCATCTGAAGCGACACGCCAACGAGATCAGGTATGTAGTGGGGGGTAGTTAAGCGTTCAATAGGTATCAGCAAGTTCGCCTCGCTGCCGTTTGGCAAACCAACTGTTTTCCACGCCATCAGGCCGCGAGTTTTGCGGGGGTCGCAGACTAGCGAGGTTTGGCAAGTCATCGGGAAATCCCATAAGTTGCGAGTGCAATTCAGGATCTCGTTTCATTGCAAGTTCGACGATGCGCATCCACATGACGCGCCATTTCTTCAGCCTGGGCGAATTCAGGTCGAGTTGTTGGATGAGTCGTTTCACCTCGGGCAAATTGCTGGTCAGAATGCCGTCCGGCCCCACGAGTACCCATTCCGCCGATAACAGTGTCAATGGATTGTCGACGGGTTGTCCAAGTTTCACTTCGTTACAGCGCCGGCAGGCATAGACGAGGTTGAAATAGTCGAGACGCAGTTGGGGAGACAGGGACTGCGGTTGGAAATGGTCCAATTCAAATTCACCGGTTACCTGCCCCCAATTCTCACGCTTCAAACAATAGGTGCAGCGGAACGTACACTCATCACGCAACCAGGGACGATAGGACTTATAGGTGGCGTAGCCCGCCGGCCCGTGAACTCTTTCTAACCGCGATTCTGGATATTCAAAGATCACTTGTCCGGTTCCGTCGATTCCCGATCAAAGCCAGAAAGTTGTTGGTACAGCTTCCTAGCTCCTTCCAGCGGGATATTATTCTCGGAATCGATGTGTTCGCGCATCAGTTGCGTCAGCCCCGCCAGTTCCAACTGCTCGGCGATATCGAGTGCGCCCTGAATGTCCTTGTCGATGAGTTCAAAACGCCGCCTGTTCAACGCGACGCTCCAGAGCAGCTTTTCCGGAGATTTCGGACGTTCAAGCGCGACCCGTCCAAATAGGCCCATAATCGTGTCATCATCAAGGCCAGAATCAAGCAGCGTAACTTTAACCGCATGCAAGGCAGCCAGGGCGTAATCCGCGGGGTTTGCATCCGCTGCCAAGTCCTGCCCAGCGTCGATGATCGTGAATTCCAAGACTTTCAGGAACTGACGAAACCAATCATCGACCGCTTGCGAAAGCTCTCCAGGCTTAGGTTCAAGCTGCTTCTTGGTGGACATCTCTTGAATCTGTGTCCTCAAGTAAAGTTGCTAGCGTCTGCACGGCAGACTGCGCCGCCTGACGGTAGTGGGCAACGGTAATGAGTCCCGGCGAGCTGCTGTCTTTGGCTAATTCCCTTGCCCGCTGGGCAACTTGCTCGGCAAAGAATGCCTTCCATTCGGCTAAAGCTTTAGCTGCATCTGTCTGAATCCGAAAAGTTGGGTTCGGGTCCATCACAACCTCCTTGTTGGGATTCGGTTCGCCCAGTTTACCACGGCCGCTGCCAGCAGAAAACGGCAGTTTGCGGCTGATTGCCCCCGCCATCAGAGTCGGTAAGCGGTAAGGGTACGCACCCCGTGCGTACCTTTTGGGTGGAGGATCGCCACACCTGCGCGGCTGCGCGCGACTCTGGCCGACAAAGCGGCAACGTCCAACGATCAGCGGCGCGAACGGTATGCAGAGGGCTGCATATCCTACTTGGCTGCACTTAAGCCTCGTCGCCATTCGTGCCGTTTTCTTCTATCGGCATCACGTCCACCGAAACACTCAGCGTATGCTGCCCGCCGCCGATGAACATGCCGCGGATCGGGGCCACGTCGGCGTAGTCGCGGCCCCAGGCCACCGTGATATGATCCGTGGCGGGGAGGACGTTGTTGGTGGGGTCGGCGTCGATCCAGCCCTCGGCGGCCCCGGCGTATAGCGACAGCCAGGCGTGCGAGGCATCGGCCCCCACCAGCCGCGGCTTGCCGGGCGGCGGCGCCGTCCGCAGGTAGCCGCTCACATATCGGGCTGCCAGCCCCAAGGCCCTCAGGCAGCCAATCTGCACGTGAGCCAGGTCTTGGCACACGCCCCGCCGCTTGCCAAACACCTCGGCGGTCGGCGTGCTCACCGTGGTGGCTTTGGGGTCGTATACAAAGTCGCGGTGAATGCGGCCGGTGAGGTCCACCAAAGCCTCGCCAATCGGCCGGCCCGCGGGAAAGCTCGGCGCGGCGTACTCGCCCAACTCTCGCAGGCTGGGAATCAAAGGGCTTTCAAAACAAAACTGGTAAGCCTCGAGCCCCTTGTGCGAGTGATCGTTTTGCAACGCTTCGCGCACTTGTTCCCAAGGCAGCGAAGCCGCCAGATTTCGCTCCGGCCGCGGCGCGATCGAAACCTTGCTGATCGCCGTCACGCTCAACCGGCGATGCCCTTGCACAATCGAAAAAAACGTGATCGCGTTGCCAAAGTAATCGGTCTGCCGCGACAGCCCCGCCGGCGCCGGCTTGACGTTCACCCGGTGATACGTGCAGTCCTGCCAGGGAGCATTGCGGGGCGTGAGATGCACCTGGTTATGACAAACCGGCACCGTCTCCATATATTCGTAGGTGGTCTTGTGGGTGATCTTGTATTTCATTGCCAGGGGTTCCCCATGGACTTGCCGGCCCGCACGTCGGCCAGCAGGCGGGGCACGCTGGCATGAATCAAGTAGCGGTTGCTGATCGTTTCTGAAAGCCGCGGCAATTGATCGGCCAGCCGGCTCAGCAAGCGATCGATGCGGGTTGGATGATGCCCGCCCGGCTTCTCTTCGAGCGCTTCCACGTCGATCATGTGAATGCTGTTCAAGGCCGCCATGGCCGCCCGCTGCTCGGGGCTGCGCAGCGGCTGGCCGCCATCGCGGGGAAGTTGCTCCACGTGGTCCACCAGGGCTCGCAGTTGAAACGCCAGCGAGCGGGGATTGGTTTCATCGGTAAGCAACAGATCGAGCACCGGGGCCAGCTGCATGGTGGTGAGATACCGCGAGCGGTAGGTCATGATGCTGTCGGCCACTTCGAGCACGGCTTCCAGCACCGCCGGCTCCGCGGGGCCATGGAACAGGGCATTCTGCACCAGCGTGATGATCTGTAGCGCCCGTTCCAGCCGCCGCCCCAGGTCCAAAAACCGCCAGGCTTGAGTCCGCGTCATGCTCTCGCCCACCAAACCATCGAAAGCCGCCAACTCGCGAATCAAGCGGTTGCTGAACTCCAGCACGTCGTTCAATTCCACCGGCCGCCGGGCCACCAGCGCGGCCCGCTGCTGTTCAATGCCGTACACAATGCGCCAGCTATCCAAACTGGTGCGGTCGCGCACCAGGCTGGCATAGTGGTACACGGCCTCCAGCGTCGTCGCCAGGCTGCCGCTCTGTGTGTTGTCGAGCACCGCCTGCGGCAGGGCCTTTTCAATGGTGGGCAACTGTTCGCGGATGCCTTCCACCACAAAGCCCGGCTCAATTTGGCCTTGGGCCGCCAAACACCGCAGCAGTGCCGTGAGCTCAGGCAACGTGGCCCCGCCGGCTTCGCTGGTTAGCCGCAACAACGTGGGACGCAGCAGCCGCGCGGCCGCCGCGGCCCGTTCGGTTTGCCGGCCCAACCAAAACAAGTTGTCGGCCACGCGGCTCGGAAGCTCCGCGCCGCTGCGGCGAAGCTCGATCGCCTGCCCGGCCGGTCGCAGCAACGACACCTTTTGCACCGGCGCTTCCGAAACCACCCAGGCGTCTTTGCTCCCCTCGCCCGCCAAAATCGACAGGTCCAGGCGGTGCATGTCCGACGAAATCCGCACCAGCCCGCCCGGCAAAACCGTGTAAGCGTCGCCCGTCGCCACCACAAAGCTGCGCAGCGCCACGCGACACCGCGCAAGCGGACCCGTGCGCCGCCACACCGGCATGGTCGATCGCTCAATTTGCTCCTGGGCCACATACATCTCGGGTCGGGCCGCAATCGCCGCCGCCCATTGGGCCGGCGTCTGCCGGGCAATATCTTCCATGCCCACCGGCTCGCGCCGCCCCAACCGATAAGCGGGCCGCACCGACAACGTATCCAAATTCTTGAGCACGTGCTGCCGCGATCGCTCGTCGCCACACCACCACGTGGCCACCGAAGGCATCAACAAATCTTCGTTAAGCAAACGCTGCGCAAGCCGCGGCAAAAATGGCATCAACGCCGGCGATTCCACCAGCGAACTCCCCAGCGCGTTGGCAATCGCCACGTTCCCCAGGCGGGCCGCTTGCATCAAACCCGGAATGCCCAACGAGGCTTTCCCTCGCAGCTCCAGCGGATCGCACAGTTGATCGCTCTGCCGCCGGAAGATCACATCGACCTGCAGCAGCCCCCCCAGGGTTTTCAAGTAAACCCGGTTGTCGCGAATCGCCAGGTCGCCCGCTTCCACCAGCGTGTAGCCCAAGTAGCGAGCCAGGTAAGCGTCTTCAAAATAATTAGGGCCGCCCGGTCCTTGGCTGAGCAACACAATCCGCGGGTTCTCACGATGCTCGGGCGCCAACCGCTGCAACATTTCGCGCAGCGCCATAAAGAACGGCGCCAGCCGTTCAATATGGCAATCGCGAATGATGCCCGGCAGCAGCCGCGAGGCCACAATCCGGTTCTCCAAAGCGTAGCCAATGCCCAGCGGCGAATCGCTCCGATCGCCCGCCACCCACCACCGCCCGTCCGGCGACCGCGCCAGGTCGGCCGCGTACATATGCAAAAACCGATCGTGCGGCAGCCGCTGCCCATGAAACGGCCGGGTAAAACCCGGGTGCGAAAACACCAGCCTGGCCGGCAACGTGCCGTCGGTAATCAAGGTTTGCGGACCATACAAATCGGCCAGCACCAGGTTCAGCAGTCGGGCTCGCTGCACCAAGGCCTGAGACAGCTTCCGCCATTCGTCTTGCGAAATCAGCAAGGCCAAGGCGTCCAAGTCCCACGGCCGGGCAACATCTTCCGGATCGCCGTAGGCGTTGTAAAGAATGCCGTTTTCGCGGACGAGTCGCTCCAACTGGTCCCAGCGGCGGCCCAACTCGTTGTTGCCAATCTGGCCCATCAGCCGCGCATACGTTTCCCAGTGCGCGCGCAGCTTTCCCCCGGCGACGAACATCTCGTCGTACAGCTTCTCGTCGAGCGAGTATGCGGCAAACAGGGCCTGCTCCGCCAAGGCATTCATCGCAACAATCGGGGGTTGGAGATCCTACTGCTCCCTCTCCCGCAAAAAAGGGGGAGAGCGGGGTGGGGGTGATGCGGCGGTAAAGCTTCCACCATACTCAATCCGCCGGGACCGTGATTGATGAATCGGGCAGTTACGCAGCGTCGCCCCCTTAGGCACCGTCATTCCCGCGAAGAGCCTGCCCTCGTGAAGACGGGGGCGGGAATCCAGATGCGGCGGATGCGACGCTGCGTTGACATCGGGTTGGACACAAATTGGTAGCCGGGAAGTTACTCTTCGCCGCCCATGGCTGCGTCATACCCTTTTTCCGCCACCCCAATCAACGGCCTCTCATTCATTCTAGGCTGGTGGCCTCCAAAATCTTGCCGCCCCGCCGTCCGCCATCGAGCGAATCGACAAAATCTCCTTCCGCCCCCACCGCAAGTTCGGCAAATCACGCACGATCCGTGCCGTCCGACCCTCTTCGCAAGTCTAGGGTTAGCGGGAACAGCCGATTGCGTTCTTCCGGCGGCAGCGTGACTCCTCCCCCGGTATGGCCATTGGCGAAGAATCGCGATCCCCGCCGGCTTTCGGCCTCGTAGGCATTCACCGGAAACGTGCTGTAGCTAAGCCCGCCCGGGTGCGACACGTGGTACGTGCAACCCCCAATGCTCAAGCCCTGATGGGTATCCACCAGGTCGAACACCAGCGGCGTATGCACCGCAATCGTGGGGTGCAGGCAACTCGGCGGCTGCCAGGCCCGATATCGCACCGCCGCCACATACTCGCCCGCCACCCCGGTCGGTTGCAGCGGCGCCCGCCGGCCATTGCAAGCCAAGGCATAGCGCTCGTCGGCCAGGTTGGTCACCTTCACCTGCAACCGCTCCACGCTCGAATCCACAAACCGGGTCGTCGCCCCGCCCGCCGGCTCTTCGCCGAGCACATACCACGGCTCGATCGCTTGCCGCAATTCCACCGCCATGTTCTGCCGCGTGAAGGCGCCAATCACCGGGAACCGGAACTCAAAATGCGGCGCGAACCAGGCGGTCTCCAACGGGAAACCCGCCTTGCGGCACCCCTGGATCACCTCGTCAAAATCCGTCCACACAAAGTGCGGCAGCAAGTACCGGTCGTGCAGCGCCGTTCCCCAGTGAATCAGCGCCGCCTTGTACGGCCGCTCCCAAAATCGGGCCACCAGCGTCCGCAACAACAGTTGCTGCGCCAAACTCATCCGCGCATGGGGCGGCATCTCAAACGCGCGAAACTCCACCAGCCCCAGCCGCCCCGAAGCCGAGTCGGGCGAAAACAGTTTATCAATGCAGAATTCAGCCCGATGCGTGTTCCCCGTGAGATCGACCAGCAAATTGCGAAAGATGCGATCCACCAGCCACGGAGGACAATACACGCCGCTATCAGGGTCAGGCACCTGCTGAAACGCAATCTCCAACTCATAGAGCGCGTCGCGGCGACCTTCATCGACCCGCGGCGCCTGGCTCGTCGGCCCGATAAACGTGCCCGAAAACAGGTAGGAAAGCGACGGATGGTTGTTCCAAAAACCCAGCAGGCTTTTCAACAAGTCGGGCCGCCGCAAGAAGGGACTGTCCGCCGGCGTGGCCCCGCCCAGCACCACGTGATTGCCGCCCCCCGTGCCGGTGTGGCGACCATCCAAATCAAACTTCTCCGTCCCCAGCCGCGACAGCCGCGCGTCCTCATAAACGCCCGTGGTGATGGCCACCAGCTCTTCCCAATTTCGGGCTGGCTGCACATTCACCTCGATCACACCCGGGTCGGGTGTCACCTTGATGTGGCTCAACCGCTGATCGTGCGGAGGCAGGTAACCTTCCAGCACCACCGGCAAATTGAGCTGCTCGGCCGTCCCCTCAATCGTATGCACCAGGTCGAGATAATCCTCCAGCCGCTCCACCGGCGGCATGAACACGTGCAACCGCCCGCCGCGAGCTTCCACGCACAGCGCCGTGCGAACCACGTCGCCCGGCTCAAGGGGCGTTTCTTGGGGATTGACGGTCTGCTGTTCCAACGACAGTCCATTGCCTTCGCTGGGCCCCTCGCTCATGGTGTGCTCAGGCTGCGGCTGCCGGCCCGGATGCGTCGGCAACGGCTCGCGCTCCAAGAACGGATCGAGCTCGTTGAACTGCGAACGGTGCGATGGCGGCAACCACGGCAACGATTCCAACGGCAGCCGCAGCCCAATCGGCGAATCGCCCGGCAGCAAAAACAGTTTCTCCGATCGCAGCGGCCACGGCCCGCTGATCCAACGCGGCTGGGCCTGCCACCACTGACGACGCAGCGGCAACACAAAACCCACCGGCGTATCCACGCCCCGCTCCGTGATCCTTGCCAGTCGAGCCCGCTCTTCCGGGTCCTTCAGCTTGGAATCGGCCACCGTCACGTTCTCGGGCAATTTGCGTTCTTTCGACACAAAGTGCCACACGTCTTCATACGCCGGGTTGGCCCAGCGGTCTTCCACGCCGAGGTTCGTGGCCAAGGTTTTGGTGAACTTGGCCGCGTCGGTAGGTCCATGCCCCAGGTCGTCGCCTTCTTGGGCCACCCATTCGTCTTCCAACCACAGCGGTTCTTCATCGTTCCGCCAGAAACAACTAAAGGCCCAGCGGGGGAGCGACTCGCCGGGATACCACTTGCCTTGGCCAAAATGGAGCATGCCGCGGGGAGCGAAACGCTCTCGCAAGCGCTGCATCAGCTCGAAGGCCCGCTGCCGCTTGGTAGGCCCCACGGCGGCCGTATTCCACTCGGCGCTCTCCATGTCGTCGATGGAAACAAACGTCGGCTCGCCCCCCATCGTCAGCCGCACGTCGCCGGCCTCCAAGTGCTTGTCCACCATCCGCCCGGCGGCCAGCACCTGCTCCCATTGCTCGTCGGTAAAGGGCTTGGTCACCCGCGGGTCTTCATGCACCCGCGTTACGTGCATTTCAAAATGGAACTTGCTTTCGCATGCTTCCACGGCCCCGCTGATTGGCGCCGCGCTCGAAGGCTCCGGCGTGCAAGCCAGCGGAATATGCCCCTCGCCCGCAAACAGCCCCGACGTCGGGTCGAGCCCAATCCAGCCCGCCCCCGGCACAAACACCTCGGTCCAGGCGTGCAAATCGGTGAAGTCCTCCGCGGCCCCCGCCGGCCCGTCCAGCGGCTTCACATCCGGCACCAACTGCACCAGGTAGCCCGACACAAAGCGGGCCGCCAGCCCCACGTGCCGCAGCAATTGCACTTGCAACCAGGCCGAATCGCGGCACGAGCCGCATCCCCGTTCCAGCGTTTCCTCGGGCGTTTGCACCCCCGGCTCCATCCGAATCAAATACTTGATCTGCTGCTGGAGCTTGCTGTTCACATGCACCAAAAAATCAACAATCCGCCGCGGCGTGCGATCGATGCTCGCCAGAAACTCCGCGAACTTAGGGCCTATCCAATGACTCCCTCGCCCCTTTGCGGGAGAGGGTTGGGGTGAGGGGGAAACAGGGTTCTCGGATAGGCTCTTGGAGCCAGCCTCGTCCTTCACCAAGTAAGGATAAAGATCGCGGGCTTGCGCTTCCTCATACTCAAACGGAAACTCTTCCGCGTACGACTCCACAAAGAAGTCGAACGGGTTGATGACCGACATTTCCGCCAGTAAATCGACCTGCACCCGAAAGGTGGACGCCTTTTCGGGAAACACGCAGCGGGCGAGAAAGTTGCCCTGCGGATCCTGCTGCCAGTTCTCAAAATGCCCCTCGGGAGCCACCTTGAGCGAATAGCTGAGAATCGGCGTGCGGCAATGCGGGGCCGGACGCAGACGAATCACTTGCGGGGCCAAGGCTACAGGATGAACGTACTCGTAAACCGTGAGATGGTTGAGCGCAATCCGGATCGTCATCGTTGAAAGGCTTTCGCTGCGACGGAATTAAATGGGACCAACGAGCTTTAAGGCGGGCGGGGCGTCGCGCGGTGGCTGGCTAGGATTATGTACGCTTTCGCGGCCCGTGAGTAGGTGCCTTCTGCCAGAACCCCGCCAGTGTGCCCCAAGTGGCTTGGGCGTCTCGGCCAAGAGTCCCCCAACGGCAGCCCACCCAACAACTCGGCGCGGGTGGCACCTGAGCCCCAGCGAAGGGTGTGGCGGCAGCGGAGTTTGGCCAAAACTCGCCAGAAAACGCCTGGCCAGGCGCCGTTCATTCCCCCGCCAATCCAACCGTTGCCTTGCGCTTCAACCTCGCTGCACATAGCAAAACTCCCCGGCATGCGGCTCCGACCACGCCCTTCGTACTCTCACAGGGCGTGCCATCCGATCCCACGCTCGCTGACTCCGTGAGCGGATTATTTCCTGACTGGCCTACGATATTTGCCAGCCAGCCATGATATTACGTGGGCCGTTTGCTTCGATTTTGCTGGCCGCAACACATGAAAGAAGCAATCCCATGTCCGTAAATGGCGGAATCATGGCCACTTGGGCACACTTCTCGAAAAAACATTCCAACATGGCACATCTCTTGCGTTGGCAACCCGGGCATTGATCTCTCTTTAGGAACGCACGAAAAATAACTTCCGGTTTTCTACAATTCCTTCACTGGCAGGGCCATGCGAGCACGGCTGAAACGCCGAAGTTGTTTTTCATCAGTTACTTAGGTTGTCAAATGAACCACTCTTATCAAGCCGCAAGCTGTACACGGATGATTGGCTGAGTATCGCGGCCCGCTCGACGCACGCCCCCCCCCATAGTTTTGCCCGCTTCGCGGGTGGTTTGACGCCTTCGCCTGGAAGGGTCACGCCTGTCTCGCGATCCGCGCCGCCTTGAATCGCAATCCATATTTCCCTCATTCGCGCTTGGAGAATTGAACATGAGCTTACGGCAAACACGCTGGGACGGCCGCCCGCCTCGCAGGGCTTTTACATTGGTCGAGCTTTTGGTAGTGATCGCGATCATTGGCATTTTGATAGCGTTGCTATTGCCAGCGATTCAAGCGGCTCGCGAAGCGGGGCGGCGCTCGAGTTGCTCGAACAACCTCAAGCAATTGGGACTTGCGATTCAGCTTCATCATGACGCGCTGGAGTATTTGCCCCCCGGAACGGAGGGCGCTCAGGCGGCGGGCACGGCCGCTTACGGTTGGAGCGTCTATTTGCTTCCCTTCATGGATCAGGAGGCGTTGCACCGCGACCTTCAAGTCGATTCGATCTCGCTGACGACCTTCTTGGACGACACGGCGTTGCGGCCCATCGCCGAAGCGGTTTTGCCCGCCTTTCGCTGCCCCAGTGATGATGCGCCGGAGCGCAACGGCGACCGGGCCTTTACTAGCTATGGCGCGCTGGAGGCCGGAACCTCCAACTACATTGGCGTGACGGGCGTGCGCTGGACCACTGCCACCCAATGGAACAATAACAAAGCCAACGATCCGCTAGGAACATTCTGGCCCGGCAGCAAGCTTCGCTATGCGGACTTTCGCGACGGAACAAGCAATACGTTTATCGTGGGTGAACGAAACGGCCTGGATCGGGCTGGCGTGTTTCTTGGCGTTCACAACAAGAACGGCAGCGGAAACCAGGGTTTACAGATGACCCTGGGGGTGGTGACGGTAAAGGTCAACGCTCCCGCCAACGCGGGCCGAGAGGGTTTCAGCAGCAACCACCCCAAAGGCGCCCAGTTCGTGTTCGCGGACGGCCACGTGTCGTTCATCAAGAACGATATCGACTTTGACACCACCAATGCCGACAAAACCGACGGCACGCAAAGGAGCATGGGCCTGTACCAACGGCTGGGACGTCGAAATGATGGTCAAACCGTGGGGGACTATTGAACCTGCCTCGGGAAACGAGGCCACTATTTCATGAACCAGCTCACGGAATTGCACTCTCCTCCCCTCATTCTACTCCCCACGCATTGCCATGAAATATCACGTACATGACCATTCGCGTTCTGTCGGGCGCCGCGGTTTTACGCTTGTTGAGCTACTGGTTGTCATTGCCATCATTGGCATTTTGATCGCCTTGCTATTGCCTGCCATTCAGGCTGCCCGCGAAGCAGGTCGCCGCGCCGCCTGCGCCAGCAACCTGAAGCAGATTGGCGCGGCTTTGTTGCTGCACGAAGACACCCTGGGACGCCTCCCCACGGGCGCTAAACCATCGGCGGGCAGGGATCATGCCGCCGGGCGCGCGGCTTGGGGCTGGGGCAGCTACATTCTCCCCTATATCGAGCAAGAGCAGCTTTATGACACCATGCTGGTTGAGACTCAGGAACTTCACGATCTGATGATTGATTATGCGGAGTTTCGGACCTTGCCCCAGACCAAGCTGGCGGTCTATCGGTGCCTTAGCGACGACTCTCCCGATTTGAACGACGAACGCGCCTTTACGAACGCCGCCTACGGAACCACGCCGGTGGCAACCTCCAACTACATTGCCGTGCAGGGAACTCGCTGGGCCAACGGAGACTGGGATCCAGACCTGGGCGAATGGATCACGGAACGCGCCGACCCTTGGGGAACATTCTGGGTAGGCAGCAAGACCAAATTAGCCGACATCAAGGATGGAACCAGCAATACCTTTCTCGTGGGGGAGCGCTGCTGGGAAAACCTCGCCGGCATTTGGGTCGGCGTCCGCAACTACAACGGCACCGGCGAGTGGGGACTTCGCCAAACGCTGGGCATTGTGAATGTCAAGCCCAATGCACCCAAGCCCGAGGGCAATCGCGGCTTTAGTAGCAATCATCCCAAGGGAACGCAATTCGTGTTCGCCGACGGTCACGTGGACTTCATCAAGAACGATATTCATTTCGACAACACCAATGTCAATGCGGCCGTTGGCAATCAAAACCTGAAAAACATGGGAACCTATCAGCGCCTGGGCAGGCGCAATGACGGGCAAACTGTCGGAGAATTTTGACGTGAAACAATACATGCGATCAAACGCTTTGCTGTTGGGCGCGATGCTGTCCCTGATAACAGGCTGCGGTGAAAGCGGCCCTACTTTGACGGAAGTGCAAGGAACCGTGCTGCTGGACGGCAAGCCATTGCCCAACGCCTCGTTGGAGTTCAGCCCAGAGAAAAAAGGTTCGCCGTCTTACGGAACAACCGATGAATCGGGGCGATACAAATTGCGGTTTGACCGGGATCGCGATGGCGCCGAACCTGGCCCTCACAAAGTGCGGATTTCGATGGAAGGCGACAGTAAAATCAAGCTGCCGTCGCGATACAACGAACAAACCGAACTGAGGGAAGTCGTTTCGCCCGGCGGCAGCACGATTGACTTCGACCTGAAAACGAAATGACGGCGCCGGTAAATGTAGGGCAGGCAGACTGTCTGCCCTAGTACGCCTGTGCGTGTGTTTGGCCAGAGAGGTGCGAGTCCTCTTCAGGTAGA
>CAYUMU010000107.1:0-19612 GCA_964445985.1 uncultured Pirellulales bacterium
CCGATATATGCTTAAACATCCGGAGCTAGCACTTGCATAATGTTGTAACGCGTCGAGCTTGCAAAGAATCAGGCATTCACAACACCGGGGGGGCCAGCCGCGCAACAAAACCCGAGCACGCCAGCAACCGTTTTTTATCAGGCCAGCCTTAGGGCGAGGTCTCCATGGGTTCGGCGGCATCGAACAGTAGCGAAATTCGCTCGGCTTCGGGCGGCTCGGTCATCAGGCTTACCATCACTCCGGCCGCCAGCGAGAAGCCCAGCCCCCACACCACGGGATCGATGCCCAGCGGTTGCCAGGGATTGAACACGCCCTGCACCCAACCCACGGCGTAGAGGCTCAGGGCGGTGAGGGCGCCGACCAGCATGCTGCTCATCACGCCGGCGGAGGTTGTGCGGCGCCAGTAGGCGCTCAAGAAATAGGGCATGGCGAACGCGGTCGCGCCGCATGTGCCGCTGAAGACCACCAGGGCTTGCAGGTAGTCCACGGGATAAATGTTGGTGGCCACGCCGATGGCGCCGATCACGATCATCACGGCATACGAAACGCGCTTGAGTTGGCGCGGCGAGGCGTCGGGGCGAATGAAGCGCTGGTAAACGTCGCGCACCAGGCCCGAGGCAATCACCACCAGGTAGGTGCTCACGGTGGCCATCACGGCGCCAAAGGGAGCCGCCAAGATCAAGCCGGTCACGAACGAACCGCCGGGGAACTGGGTCGAAGCCACGGCCATGCGAGGGATCACTTCGTCGGAATGGGCGCTCCCCAGGTTGGGCAGCAGCGAGTGGCCCATTATGCAGATCATGATCAGCGGGATGTAGATGAACATGTTGTAGGTCGAGAGCAGAAAGATGGACCGCCGTATGGTGGCGGAATCTTTGCACGCCATCACGCGCACGGCCCCGGCCGGCGAACCCACTCCCGAAAACACCCACAGAAAGTAAAACGAGGCCGCCACGCCGAGCGGCGAGAAGTTGAAGGCGCCCGGCGCCGTGACCAGGGCGCCCGGTTCACTGAGCAGGCCCGACTCCACGCTGCCGTCCGAAAATAGCATGCTGCGCCAGTTGTTTTCGTCCGCCGGCGTGAAGGCCAGCGGGAACGGCTGGCCGGCATCGCCCTCGCTGGGCAGGGTGCGACCATCGCCCAGATAAGTCAGGCGGTCTTCGTGCTCGGCGTCGATCTGGTGGGCGGAATGGGCCGCGACGTCGGCGGCTGGAGCCACGCGCGGCACGGTCTCGAAGGGAGGTTCCGCCGGCAAGCGACCATCGTGCTGGTCGGCGTGGGTTCTTAGCTGGGCATAAAGCTGTTTCAACCGCGTTTCGATGCTCGCGCGGCGAGGGCCTTCGCGCTGGATAACGTCGGGTTCGGCGTTCCTCCGCATGACTTTGGTGCTCAGTTGCTCGGTGGTGCCCGAGAGTCCGCCGGTGGCCGCCCAGGCGAGCGGCAACAGCAGCATGATGCCGATGAACATCAACACGCTTTGAAACAGGTCGGTCCACACGGCCGCCAGAAAGCCGCCGATCAGGGTGTAGCCCACCACGGTCAGCGCGAAGATCGCCAGGCCGATCCAGTAGTAAGTCTGTTGATCGGCGGCCACGGCGGCGTCTTCACTCAGCGCCATCGCGCCGGAACCGGGCCACGACATCTTCATGATCAGCGCCCCGGCCTTGAATTGGGCCACCATCATGAAGGTCATGAAAAATATGATCAATAGCGAGGCGGTTAAGCCTACCGCGGGGCTGCCGAACCGCTCGCGCAGCAGGTCGGGCACGGTGATGGCTCCCGTGCGGCGCGAGAGCTGCGCGAAGCGCCGGCCCACGAAACCAAAGCCGGTGAGCGGAACCACCATGTAGCCGGCAATCCACAGGGCGACCACCCAGCCGTAACTATAAACGAGGGAAGGAAAGCCCATGAACGTGCCGCCGCTTTGCACGGTGGCGGTGAGTGCCAGGGCCCAGGAACCGAGCGCGCGGTTGCCCAGGAAGTAGCTCTTCATGAACGAGCTTTGTTTGACCGCGCGTTGGGCCATCGTGCCCAGCCAGACCGAAGCCACGATCACCATCAGCAGGGCGATGATCGTTCCCCAGCCGACGGAAGGAGTTGCATCAGGCATGGAGCCAGTCCTCCTCGTCGTCTTCAAACATGCCGGTGCTGCCGTCGTCTTCGCCCAGCGGCACGTCTTCCATGAATGCGTAGGTGAACCAGAGCGACAACGCCCAGCAAACCAGCCACGGGGCCAGCACGCCGTACACCACCCAATCGGGTATGCCCAAGATGAACTTCACCTGGCTGGGCGGCCGGTTGTAGCCGTTGAAGTAGCAGTACAGCAGCGTGTAACCCATGGCGGCAATCCATATCACAGCCACCACCACGGCTTCACGCCGGGCCACGCGCAGGTTGGGGTCGGGTGCCCGCTCGGACATTACAGTTCCTTGTGTCTCACGCGGTATTTGGGTGGGGAAGGATTCGTCGGCATGCATGGGCGGCTGCCACAGCATACTGGCGATTTCTGGAGAAAAAAATAGACAGCTTTCAAAATGGCCCGCCGCCAGAAGTTGTACTTGGTCCTCGCCCCTTGTTACCTTGGACCTTGCCAGTAGGCTGGCGGGGTAGCCGAACCGCTGGCTGCCGCCACCACCATGCGTTCCCAAGGAAACTACAATATGCGTCGTTCGTTTGGATTGTTGCGCTGCAATCGTTCTTGCTCTGCCGTGCTATTCTGGTGCGGATTGACCCTGCTGGGAGCGGCGTTGCTTTCCTTGCCGTGGGCTTCGCCCGCGATGGCCGAGGACGAAGGCGCCGGCTTCAAGTCCATCTTCAATGGCAAAGACCTCACCGGCTGGTCCGGCAAAGCAGGCTTTTGGCGGGTGGAAGATGGCGCCATCACCGGCCAAACCACCGCCGAAATGCCCACCCAGGGCAATACCTTCCTCATTTGGCAAGGCGGCGACCTCGACGATTTCGCCCTCAAGGCCCGCTTCCGCATCGAAGGGGGCAACTCCGGCATCCAGGTCCGCAGTCAACACCTCGGCAACCATGTCGTGGCCGGTTATCAGGCCGATATCGACGACGCCGGCAGCTGGCTCGGCACCTGCTACGGTGAGAAGTTCGGCGGCGTGCTCGCCAAACGCGGCACCAGCGCCAAGCTGGAAAAGGGCGTCAGCGCCGCTTCGCCCCTCAACGAAGACGTCACCCAGTTCTTGGAAGGCCTCAACCCGCAAGAATGGAATGAGTACGAAATCATCGCCCAGGGAAATCACCTGGTGCAAAAGCTCAATGGCCGCATCGTCGCCGAGGTGATCGATGAACGTGAGGAAGCCCGACGAACCGGCATCCTGGCGCTGCAACTCCACGCGGGGCCGCCGATGAAGGTCCAGTTCAAGGATATTGAACTCCGGCGCCTGCCGCTGGCCGACAAGAAAAAAATTGTGATGGTGGCCGGAACCAAGAGCCACGGCTACGGCGGTCACGAGTTCAACGCCGGCTGCATCCTGCTCAAGAAGCGGCTCGACGCCAACGTGCCGGGCGTGCTCACCACCGTTTACCATAACGGCTGGCCGCAAGATCCCACTGCCTTCGATAACGCCAACGCGGTGGTGCTGTATATGAATGGCGGCGGCGGTCACCCCATCAACAATCGGCTGGAAGAATTCGACAAGCTGATGAAGCGCGGCGTGGGCCTGGCCTGCTTGCATTACGCCGTGGAAGTGCCGGCCGGCAAGCCGGGGCATTATTTCTTGGAATGGCTCGGCGGCTACTTCGAAGTCTTCTGGTCGGTGAATCCGCACTGGACGCTCAACAAGACCGTCCTCGCCAAGGACCACCCCATTACCCAAGGCGTGCAGCCTTTCGAAATTCGCGACGAATGGTATTACCACCTGCGGTTTCGCGAGCAAGAAGAAGGGGTGACCGCCATCCTGGCCGGCACGCCTCCCGATAGCACCCGCAAAGACGCCCGCAGCGAACGGGGCGGCAACCCCGACGTCGCCCGTCGGCAAGGCATGTCGGAAACCGTGGCCTGGGCGGTCGAGCGGCCCGATGGCGGACGCGGCTTCGGCTTCACCGGTGGCCACGACCACTGGAATTGGGCCCACGACGACTTCCGCGCCCTCGTCCTCAACGCGGTGGTCTGGGTGGCCGGCGCAAAAGTTCCCGAAGGCGGCGTGCCATCCGCCACCCCCAGCCTGGAAGAACTGGAAGCCAACCAGGATTACGATCCGCCCGCCAATTTCAATCGGGCTGAAATGCAGAAACGCCTGCAAGAAATGAATGCCGCCAAGTAAACGCCGCGAAGCGTTTAGCCCGGGCTTCGCTTACCTGCGACACTCCGGCAGCCCGCAACCGCCCATGCCACAGGGCATGGGCCGCGGGGTATCGTACACGTTCAGACCGCCCCCAGCCACATGCCCTGCCGGCACGCTTAACAGCCGCGTGAGCTTTTGACTTTGGCAGTGAGGGCATTCCGGCGTTTCACTCGATCGCACCAACAGTTCAATCTGCTGGGAACACTGGTTGCAGGTGTATTCGTAAAGCGGCATGGCAGGGGGGGTGGCTGGTGGCTGGTGGTTAGTAGCTGGGTATTTGATTTTGTGACGCAGAGGCTCGGAGAGTCAAGCGATAGTAGAACGCGCCCTCGCCGAGGACCGCCCTCGAACCGGAAGATGGAGCGCTTCGCCAGTGGGATTGGCGCGAAGACGGCGCGGGTTCGCTGCGATTGCCGGTCTCCTGGCGGTAAAATGCTATCCAGGCGTACTCCAGCCGATTAGAATTCACACCTATCAAGATAGGTCAGGCCGAGCAGCCGTCGCCGTGAGCTTCTTTCGTGCCGACGGCTCTGCATGCCGCTGGAAAGTTGGTTGAGTTGAAGTCCGGTTGCGAATTGCCGTGTTCAAGGGAGCGCGGAACCGTTATTGGGCGGTGCCTTTGAGTTGGGCCAGCAGTCTCATTCCCGTTGCGCCTCGCCTGCCGCAAGCTCCCGTTGGCCGGGGCGGTTGGTTGATGAGCCGGGAAATCCCTGGGTGGGAAAATGGCCGCGCGCCCTGTTTCTTTGTTGTTTTTTGTCCGTTGCCGTTGAATTGATGTGTTAATGCATATGGCCGAAACGGGGGCGTCCCAATCCAGAAACTGCGTCGAGCACGCCGCGCTCAGCGATGTGGGCTTCCGCCGTAGCAACAACCAGGATTCCATGGTTTCGGTCCTGGCTGCGAGCGAAGAGCAATGGCGGCTGCGCGGGCACCTGTTTGTGGTGGCCGACGGCATGGGCGGGCACGCGGCCGGCGAACTGGCCAGCAAGTTGGCCGTGGACACCATTCCCCTCTCGTTTCAAAAACAGCGCGACAAACCGACGGCCGAAGCCATGCGGGCCGCGGTCGAAGAAGCCAATCATGTGATCAACAACCGCGGCCGCGCCAACCCCGATTTTCAGGGGATGGGCACCACCAGCAGTTGCCTGTTGATTACCCCCGCCGGCGCCATGGTGGCCCACGTGGGCGATAGCCGGATCTACCGCTTGCATGGCACGGCCTTCGAGCAGCTCACGGCCGATCACAGCTATGTGTGGGAGCTTACGCAGGGGGGCAAGAAGCCGCTGCCGGTGGGCGAGGGGGTCATTCCGCGAAATATCATTACCCGCTCGCTGGGGCCCAACCCCGCGGTGGAGGTCGATCTGGAAGGCCCCTTTGCGGTGGAGCAGGGGGATCGGTTTCTGCTGTGCAGCGACGGGTTGTGCGGTCAACTGAGCGATGAAGAGATGGGCGCCGTGCTATACGCGTTGCCGCCGAAAGAGGCGGTGGAAGCCCTGGTGCATTTGGCCAATCTTCGGGGTGGGCCGGACAACATTACGGTGATTATCGTGGAAGCGCTGACGCGCCTGCATGCCGACGAGCACGACCTGTTCAATCACGTGGCCGGTTCGTCGGATGCCAAAGTGCATGCGGCCGTGTGGGCCACGTTGGCCGGGACCGTGCTGGCCGCGATTGGCACCGCGATTGTGCGGCCATTGTGGGGGGCGATTGCCGGCGGGGTGGGCCTGCTGGTTACGCTGCTGGTGTATTTGCTGTCGCGTCCGCGCGATAGCGCGTCGCGTCATGCTGGCGGTCAGCGAGGCAGCGGCCCGTACTGCCGCTACGATGCCGCGCCCCAGGAAGCCACGGTCAAGGCGATCGCTCAAATTCATGAGCAGTTGCGCTCGGCGGCCATTGAGCAAGATCGCGTGGTCGATTGGAACCGGCTGGACGGTCTCGAACGAAGTGCGGCGGCGGCCCGCGACAATCACGACTATACTTCGTCGGTGCGCGACTACTGTCGAGCCATGACGTTCTTGATGCGGCAGATCAAGAAGCAGCCAGCCAAGTAACGCGGCCGAGGGTGGCGCCCTGCTTCCGCGGGCATACGGCAACGCACCACCTTCGCCGCGCTCGTTTCTCTGCCCGCCAACTACCTATTTTGCGGCTCCCCGATTGCTTATGGACGCCTTTGACGATCGTTGCGTGCGACCCCATTTTCTGCCGCCTCAGCCCACGGCGCCGCTCGCGCCGGCCATCTATCCCGCGGCCGTGTATCGGTGTGAAGATACCCAGCAAGCCGAAGCCCTGATGGCGAAGGAATTGCCAGGCTACATCTACAGCCGCGAGGGCCACCCCAACGGCGATCAACTGGCCGAGCGCTGCGCCGACTTGCACGGAGCCCATCTGCAGGGGGAGCAAACCTGCATCATTTGCAGCTCAGGCATGGCCGCGCTGTCAACCGCGCTGTTGGCCTTTGCGCGGCAGGGCGACCATGTGGTGGTGAGCAACCGGCTCTATGGACAAAGCCTGAACCTGCTGGTCAACGAGACCGCGCGGTTGGGTATTGCCAGCACGGTGGTCGATACCAATAACCTGGCGGCAACGGCCGCGGCCTTTCAAAGCCGCACGCGATTGGTCGTGGTGGAAACGCTCTCCAATCCCACCCTGCGCGTGAGCGACGTGCCAGCCCTGGCCGAAATGGCGCACGCCCGGGGAGCGCTGCTGCTGGTCGATAACAGCTTTGCCAGCCCTGCCATGTTTCGCCCTTTGGAGCATGGGGCCGACCTGGTGCTGGAAAGCCTCACCAAGCAAATGAATGGGCATAGCGACGTGCTGCTGGGAGCCCTGTGTGGCAGTCGCCCGCTCTGGGACCGCGTGCCCGGCGTGGTTTCTGCCTGGGGTTTTTCGGCCCCGCCGTTCGATTGCTGGCTGGCTTTGCGAGGACTCGGCACCTTGGCGCTGCGCGCCGAGCGCGGCGCCGCCAATGCCAAGCGGGCCGCCGAGTTCTTGTCGAATGCCCCAAGGCAACAGGGCCTGGTCGAAGCCGTGCATTACCCCGGCTTACCAGGCCACGCCGATTACGGCTTGGCCCGGCAGATGTTTGGCGACTGCTTTGGATCGATGGTCACGTTTACGCTGGCCGGTGGTCGCGCGGCGGCCGACGCGTTCATTCGCGCGGCCCAGCATATTCCGTTTTGCCCTTCGCTGGGCGATCTGTGTACCACGCTCAGCCACCCGGCCACGACCAGCCATCGACGGCTAAGCGAGGCCGACCGCGCGGCGCTCGGGATCACCGGCGGCACCATTCGGCTTTCCGTGGGGATCGAATCGGCCGCAGGCGTGCTGGCGGCGATCGAGCAAGGATTGGCGGGAGTCAATGTAGTCAATGTAGGGTAGGCATTCTGCCTGCCCTACATTTGCTAAAAAAAGGCATCAAGATGCCGCCATGCAATGGCCTCATCGCGCACTGGAAATTCGAGGATTGATTGTCACGGCATTGGCGAAAACCGTACGGTTGTGTGGTTTCCACGCGCCGGGTCGAACTTACTTCTGCTCGGATGCCCGCCGCCATTCTAAGAGGGCGGGGTTCTTGCGGGGATGAGCGTTTTCTGAAGGAATCGAGTTGTCATTTGCCAATGCCCTTCAATCGGCCAGCAGTTCTTCCAGTTTGTCGAACGACCCCGTCC
Source organism: uncultured Pirellulales bacterium (assembly GCA_964445985.1). Classification (GTDB taxonomy): domain Bacteria; phylum Planctomycetota; class Planctomycetia; order Pirellulales; family S012-138; genus CAYUMU01. The sequence goes on from CAYUMU010000107.1 coordinate 7,970, forward strand.
AGCCTTGGGTCATGCCGGGGCGTTCGGCGATGAAGGCTTGCAGCTCTTCCGCCGTGAACTGGCCGGTGCATTCGGAGGTGAGGGTGACGCGGGTGCGTTCGGAGGTTTCGGCCGTGAGCAGTACGGTGGAGAGCATGGTGGCTGGCCAGACGGGGGCCAGGGGGTGCCGGCTGATGTTTTCCTGTTCGTCGCAGAACTGCTGCGTATAGACCACGAGGTTGGGCCGTTGAATTTGCTGATATTCGAACCGCCCATGCAGAGTGATGCCGGCGCGGTTGGTCATCACAAAGAAGGCGCTGCCGCCTGGCCGAATGTCAGCTCGCAAGAATCTCATTTCAAAGCCGGCGGGAGGGAGCCAGCGGGCAACATGAGCGGGGTTGGTCCACATATCGAACATGAGTTCGAGCGGGGCCTCGAAGGTGCGGTTGATCACGAAGTGTTCTTTGCCAGTGGTCTGGCGATCGAGGTATTCGGCCAGGCGATCCCAGGTGGCGTTTCCGCCTGCCTGTCGGATGAAACGCCGCGTGGCTTCGGCCTGTTCGGCCGTGGGCAGGGCCATGACGAAGTGCATGGTGGTCTGATTGCCGGAGACGGAGAATCGCACCGAGACGCGAAACAGCGGAGGGCGATCATCATAGCCGCCGTGGTCGTAGACCAGTTTCTGACACTCTTCCACTTCGTGATAAACCGTTTTGTTGGGGTAATCGACGCCGTCGGGCCCGTGCATGGTGTAGTGCCAAATGCCGCCGGGCCGCAAGTCTTTGGCATGGGTGGTGAGCGTGAATCCCCGCGGACCCCACCACTGCGCCACCTGGGCAGGGTCGGTCCAGGCGTCCCAAACCATTTCAACGGGGGCGTCGTACACGCGCGTCAGGTGGATTTCGTTGGCGGGTTCGCTGGCAGCCATCTCACTTTCCCTTGGTTTTCTTGTTCTCGGCGGTCACTTTTTTGAGGTATTCACCCAAACGATCGAGGCTCTCTTCCCAAAATTCCCGATACTGCTCCATCCACTCGGCGGCGTCTTTGAGAGCGGCCGGCTTCAACTCGCAGGGCCGCCGCTGGGCATCGCGGCCTTTGGCCACCAGGCCGGCTTTTTCGAGCACCTTGAGGTGCTTGGTCACCGCCGGCAGACTCATCTTCTTGAGGAACGGCGCCGCCAATTCCGACACGTTCGCCTGGCCCTCGGCCAAACGAGCGAGCATGGCCCTGCGGGTGGGATCGGCGAGCGCGGCAAAGACCTGGCTGAGGGTATCGGGCATTGAATAACCATTTGGTTAATTAACCATTTGGTTTAATATAGAACCGATCCGCGAGGCGGTCAAGGGGGAAGTGATCCATGCCCCGGTTGGGTTATGGTAGGATGGGTTTTCAATTCAATTCAATTCGATCCGTTCCAGGCTTTGCTCGGATTTTCGATCGGGGGTTGTATTACATTCACGATGCCGATGGCGACAAGGGCTGGGCGCCCTGGTCTTGGATCGCGGTGAAGTAAAGCAACCTTTACGTCTTCGTCCGTCCCGTACCGGTGGGTGACCCCTTGAAAAAGGTTCGTAGCGACAGCCGTCGAGGTGTCCTTGTGACTAAACTGGTGATGTTGCGTATTTTGGCCGCGCTTTGTGTTGCGATACTCGCGTTAGGACTTGCCGCCGTAGGTTGGATGATTTGGGAGTCACGTTCGCCAACTCCAGGGGCGAATATGGTACTGATGGGATTGCCCATGATCTGTTCTGCCATGCTACTGCCGGCGGCTGGCTTACTATCTCTGGCAGTTGGTTACCGACCTCTGTTGCACAATTGGGAGTTTGTTACTTACTGTCTAATCTCGTCGTGCTGGCTGGTGGTCGCTGCCGCAATGATCGTGTTGGGGTGAGGGGTGGTCTTTCGGCGGTGTCGCTACGCTCGGGCCGCCGGCTACTGGCTGGAAACCCCTGCGGGGTTCCAATACGTATGAGGCGCGTCTGCTCTCATTCAGGTCGGCGCTATTGGTGACGACCTACCAGTTTTGGCGTTCAACCTTGGTGGTGGTTGATGAACAACCACCCGGCATCTTTTCTAACGGATGATGGGACAATCGTGATGGTCGAGGGAATCGAACCACTGTACCAGCATATTGCTGAATCCATTCAAGGGGCAATTCCAGAAGCATGGACGACGGCGAAGATGGAAGCAGTCTTCTTTCCTGGCGCCAGCGATTACCGCGGTGAATATACAAGAAAGGCGGACGGTGTAGCGAGGGGCTTTGCGACTCTGATCGGTGGCGAGCGTGCGTTTCGAGAACTTAGGAAGCGATTTAGGGAGGCAGGCGCACCGTTATGGGGAAGGGCTTGTTTTGAATTGGATGCAAACGGCAAATTCAATATGAAGTGGGACTACGATAACTGTGATGAAAACGGAAATGCCCATTTTGATGAAGAAGCAGAATTGAAACGTAGCGAAGAACGGCATAAACGACTGTCTGGCAATTGACGCGTAGCGAGCGAAGCCTGGGTGCATTTTGTAGCGTGGTGTGCGTTGCACCCACCAAACTCGCGCAGAACTTGGGGCCGAACATAAGCTACTTGTCGATCACAATCGCAGGTGCGCCAACTTGGCCGGCGCTGCGGTTGGGGAAATTGCTTGGATCCGATTACGGCCTGGCAACGCCCTTCCGCCCTAGTAACAGATCAACGCTTGTGGTTGGCCTTCCTTCCCCTTTGGTGACGACCTGCCAGTTTTGGCGTTCAACCTTGGTGGTGGTTGATGAACAATCTCACTACGGCTACTTCCCGATATGCAGTTCGCAGCCACGTCGATGTGGATTGCAAAATCGTATCCGCCGCGCCTGGATTCCCGCCCCCGTCTTCACGAGGGCAGGCTCTTCGCGAGAATGACGGTTTTTGGGCGTATACGAAACAGTCAGAGGCAATCCGGCAAGTAAATGATCGACGGCCCCTAGCTGTTCTTGCCGTTCGTCTCATCGGTCTTGGCTAGCGTCGGCGCGTCTTGTTCCCCTTCTTCGTCGCCCGTAAAGCGGATCAGGGCTTCGGGCAGCTCCACCCCGCCAATGTCTTTCATGACCTGCATCATGGGGGGCAGCGTGCGGGCCATGCCGCTGAGGAAGTCGGCCGTGTTGGAACGGCCGTTGGCATTTCCATTTCCGTTGCCATGGCCGTTGCCGCCGTTTTCCCAGACCACGATCTTATCGAACTTGATGTTCGAGATGGCCTTGGACGAGGCCTCGGCCAGGTTGTCCAGGTGTTCGAGCATGAGCATTTGGAAGGCCTGTTTGGCGCCGCCGCAGGCATCAATAATCTGCCGGAGGCCGTCGCCCTTCTTGGCCAAAATTTCGTATTGGCCGCGGGCTTCGGCTTCCAGCCGGGCGTAGTTGGCGTCGGCCTCGGCGCGGGCGTTGATTTTCACGCGCTCGGCCTCGGCCTCGGCTTCCACCACGATGCGGGCCTTATCGGCCTTGGCGGGGGCTTCGAGCTTGGCCCGCTGTTCGGCTTCCACCCGCTGGGCTTCGGCCAGGGCGGCCTTGGCCAGGGCCAGGTTTTGCACTTCGAGCACCGCGGCCTCGGCTTGGCGTTTGCGGCTTTCGCCAATCTCGTAGGCTTCGGCCCGTTTGACGGCCAGGCCGGCCTGCGAGGCGGCCACTTTGGCTTGCGAAGTGTTTTCGCCCTCGATGGCGGTGGCGTCGGCTTCGGCCACGGCGATACGTTTTTGCCGTTCGGCGTCTTTCACCTGGGCCTCTTGCTCGTAGGTGGCCTGACGTTCTTTCACCGTCTGTTCTTTTTCGAGTTCGGCCACGCGCACGGCGCGGTCGCGTTCGGCCTCGCGGGTGCCAATCACCTGGTCGCGGCGGGCGTTGGTCACCTGGATGGACTTGTCGCGTTCGGCCGTAGCCACCCGCACTTCGCCCATCTTTTCGTTGTCGGCCACGTCGCCGCGGGCTTTTTGAATGGCTTCGGAGGCGGCCTTTTGGCCGATGGCGTCGATATAGCCTGACTCATCGGTGATGTCGGTAATGTTCACGTTGATGAGCTGGAGGCCGATCTTGTTGAGCTCGGGCTCGAGGTGCGTTTGGATTTGTTCGAGGAACTTATCGCGGTCGCGGTTGATTTCTTCGATGCCCATGCCGGCGATGACTTGCCGCAAGATACCAAAGATGATTTCTTCGGCCTGTTTGCGAATGTTTTGCGTTTGCAGGCCCAGCAGGCGAATGGATGCCTGCTGCATGACCGAGGGCTCGGTGCCCACGGCCACGGTGAACACGCTGGGCACGTTGACGCGAATATTTTCGCTGGAGAGGGCGCCGCGGAGCGGGATCTCAATTTGAATGGGTTCGAGACTGAGGTAGTCGTAATCTTGAATGAGCGGCACCACGAAGGCCGCGCCGCCGTGAATGGTGCGGGCCGCCCCGCCTTTGCCGGTGCGGCCGTAAATCACCAGCACGCGGTTGCTAGGGCAGCGTTTATATTGCCGCGCCAGCAGCATGAGAAAGCTCATCAGGGCAAACACCACGAACAGCGTGGCGATGCCGAGCGTGATCCAATATTGATCGATTTGAGCCCAAAGGAGCAGCGAGTTCATGGTCGCCCTTTCGTATGTGGTTTCAGACTAAGGAGAAACCCTGGAGTTCCAATGTGATGATCGGCCGGAGCGCGGGCGGTGAAGCCCGCGCTCGCCAGCAGCGGATGTTTGCGGAGATTCGCTCGCCGGAGGCTGGGAGGGAGGGCGCTTTCCACGCTCCCCCCCAAACCTAGCACGTAGTTCCCCCAGTGCAGGTGGCGAGATGGGGAAGCCGCCTGTTCGGAACGCGAGGCGGCGGCTTCCTCGGGTATGGGTTGCCTTTCCCCCGGTTAGACTTCGGCCGTGGATACGGCTTCGCGAACCAGGGCAACCTCCACGGTGGAAGGTCCTATAACTCGGGTAACCACTACTTTCGCGCCACGTGGCAGTGCTTCGGGTTCGTTGGTCATGGCCGCGTATTCGAGCAGTTGGTCTTGGACCGTGAGCGTGACTTTGCCCAAGCCTGCCCCGGCCGCCGGCACAGGCAAATAGACCGTGCCCTGGTGACCGATGGAGTGGTCGGTGCGAACGGTTTTATCTTGCCCCAGGCGATGCAGTTGCAGCATGAGATAGTGGATGCCGTACATGGCCACGATGCCGGCGATCAGGCCCACGGTAAGCGAAACGCCGGGGCCGCGGCCTGCCTGGGCGGCCGCATAACCAATCAGGCCGAAGAACGTCACGGCGGCCACCACGGTGCGGAACGAGATTACGCCGAACAGCCAGGTGGAGCTGTGATGATGCGAGGAGTCGCCCATGTGGTCGGGCAGATCGTCTGGCAGGTCGTCCGTCATATCGAAATCGTCGGAACCAAAGCCGACGAGGGCCATGACAAATTGAATGAAGAAAACCGTTCCGCCCACCACGGCGCATGTCAGAAACAGGTGTTCCATGGTCTTCTCCCCATTCCGAGATGTTGCCTGGGGGAAACGCGGCCGTTTCCCCCGCTTGTTTGGATCGCTGTTGATGTGTTGTGCTAGCTATTCGCCGCGACCGGGCCTTTATTGGGGGCCGGCGCGCGAAGATATGCGGACGACCGCCGCCGCCCGAGTTGCGCGGCGGCGACTTCCAGCCGTAATATAGCACACGCACCGGCTGCGAAGGGATTAAACAGCCAGTTCGCGCGCCGAGCCGAGCCCCGTAGGGCAAGCCTCGTCGAGGCTGCCCTTGAACCGGAAGACGAACCACATCGCCAGCCACTTTCGCAAGCAGACGGCGTGGCGAAGTCTTTCAAGACGCCAAGCAGTTCTTTCCGCCGCGCGTTTCGCTTCCACTGCTCGGCGAGGAGGCCAGTGGTCGGCGACCGGCTGGCCCAATCATTTTGTCTACTGGGGGAGGCCGATGCTGGCGGAGAGTTCCAGCGACTTGGCATGGGGCGTCAGCCGTAGTTCGGCCTGGCCGAGTTGCTTGAGCAGGCTGAGCAGCAAGCCTACCTCGGCGTCGGCTGCGGCGCGGGTATTGCCTTTCTCGAGCATGTTCTGCGTGATCAGGGCTTGCTGATTATCGGTCAGCACGGCGGCCAGTTGCTCCAGGCTGAGCAGGCCGTGGGTGTTGTCGGCGGTGAGCCGCGAAGCGGCCGGTTGTTTCAATTCTTGCAGCAAGGCCTTGGCCAGTTCGCCGGTCGAAGCCACGATGAAGTGCTTGCCCACGGTGGCGCAGGCGGGGCGGAAATTGTAGAGCATGTCGCCGCCCGTTTCGCCCGTTTCTTCACTACCGCCGGGAGGCGCCAGGTAGCGGGCGTGGTAGAGCGTGGTTCCCTCGTGCTGTTCCACCTGCTGCAGCAGTTGCGGCCGACCTTTCTGCACGCCATCCACATTGGTGATGCCGATGATGGTTTGGTACGCGGCCAGCAGCACGGGGGAAAACTGGTCTGGGTTTTTCAGCTCGAGCACCAGGGCAAACGCCGGCAGTTTGATGGCGGGAATGGGCGCGTCGGCGGCGAAGGTTTGCCGGGCAACGACCAGCCGAGTTTGCGGCTGCAATTCGCCGAGCACCTGGCTGCCGAAGTCGCGGCCTGAAAAGAACAGTGCCAGTTGCGAATCGGCCTGGGTCAGCTTGGCCAGGACGCCTTCGTCGAACAGGTCATCGCGGCGGAGCCACATGCCGGAGAAATCGCGGTAGCTGGTGGCGCTGAAGATCACGCCTGGGGGCTGCAAGGCAGGACTGGCCGAGGCTTCCTTGGCCGGGGCAAAGAACCACTCGCGTTCTTCGGGCAGTTGGGCCGGGTCAAACGGAGCTTGGGCGCGAAGTTGCAGGCGGTTATCGGCGATGGAGGCTTGCAGCGTGAAGAAGGGGGCCTGGCGAGCCGCTTCGAGCACGCCGCCCAACAGGCTTTCCACGCCGGGGTTTTTGCGGCCGGCGTCGAGGGCCGCGGCCGACTGCGGCAAGTCGCGGAAGCGTTCCCAGCGAACCACGGCCCAAGCGGCCCGCGGATTGGCGTTGAGCTGTTGGGCTTGTTGAAATTCGGCGTCGTCGGCCAGCGAGGCGCCGCCGTCGCGGAGGCGGTCGATGGCTGCTTCGACCTGAGCTCGCGGATTGCCGAGGATGAGCAGTTGTTCGTTTTCCAGAATGGCATACGCCGCGGTGGGGCCGGCCGCCACGAGCGTGGCGCCGCGATACTCGCTCTTGGTGAGCGGGGCCGGCTTGCCCGATCCGAGCGTGGCCAGGTTGGCCAGATCGAGCACCGCTTGATGCAGCCGGGGCAGCACCTGCGGCGTTTGGGCTTTGATGACGAGGAGCGCCGACTTCTCGACCGGATCGGCGGCGATGGCCACGCCGCCGGAGATGAGGTCGCGGAGCCCTTGTTGCCAGGTGGTTTGCAGCCGCTGTTCGAGCAGGCTCAGCCCGGCTTTGAGCTTGAGTAGTTCGGGCGAGGCCAGGGCCTGGCGGCCTGGCGGGGTTTGCTCCAGCAGCCGGGGCCAGCGCGCGTCGAAGGCCAGGTCGAGCCACGCCTCGGGCTGTGCCAACTCCGCGTAAACCACGGTGGAAGGCGGGGCCAAGGCGGCCATCGAGGGGGCTTTGTCGTCGGCTTTGGCGCAGCTTGTGAGCAGCGTGAACAGGCCAGCGGCGGCTAGAATTTGCAAAGTAAAGCAGCGGCGCCAAAGCATACCAAGCGTGGCCATTTCGATTCCCTTTCTCTACCAATGGAAAAGACGTTTCGCCGCGGCGCGGTTAGCCGCCAAAAGTGTTGCCGCGGGGGGAGTGAACGGGGCAGGCGGTCGGGCAACAAGAGCTATGTACCGCGGTCGAGAGTGGTAGGTTTCAAAATTGTCGTTTCGCCTGGGACGAGGACTTGCTGGTTTGGCGGCCACGGCTGGGGTACGATCGGCCAGAAATCGTTGCCGAAATCACACGCGGTTGGTGAACTGCTGTTGAACCGGGGTTGGGGAGAGCGCACGCGGATGAACCTTTTGACGTTAGCCCAACGGACGGCCGAGAGCGCCATCGGCTCAGGCCGGATTGGCACGCCGGTCGCTTTGCGAATCTTCGATCGCAGCCTGCCGCCAGGCGAAGAATTGTCGGCACGGCTGGCTGCCATGCTGGAGTTGGCGGGCCGGTGGTTTGCTGCTCCGCCGGTCGCTTGGCATGCCTTGGGAAATGGCGAAGCCGGCCATGCCACGCTGGGCGCGCGATTCGCCGGCGGCCAGGCGGCGGTGTTGACGGCGGGGGCGGCGACCGGCCTGCGACCTCTGGAAATGCTGGTGCTCGGCAATCGAGGCGTGCTGTCGTGGGAGCCCGACGCGGCGATGATCGAGATGCCCTGCGGGGAGGACAAGGCGGGGAATTGCCCTGCGTCGGCCGATTCGCTGCGCGCGGTGGAACAGGCGCTGGCCCAGTGGCAACCGCTGCCGGTGGGTCAACCAGACAAAACCGGCTCAGGCGGCGCGTCTGCTTCTGGCGTGCAGCTGCGTCCGCCCTATGGGGTGCTGTTGATTGCCGGCAGCCATACGCACCAGGAAAACTACGCGCTCTCGTTTGCCGCCGATCCGCGGTGCCGGTTGGTGGCCGTGACCGACGATGCGGGCGTGTCGTCGCGGCGGCGGGCGCTCAACGAGCGGCTGGCTCGGCAGTTGGGCATTCCCTATCTCCATGATTTGCATGAAGCGCTGCGGCGAGACGACGTGCAGATTGTGAGCCTGTGCGCCGAGCCGGAGCGGCGCGGCCCTTTGGCCGTGGCCGCCGCCGCGGCAGGCAAGCACTTGTATCTCGACAAGCCGCTGGCCGGTTCCAACGAAGCGGCCGCCGCGATTGTGGAAGCCGTGCGGCAGGCCGGCGTGGCGAGCCAGATGTTCAGCCAGGTGGGCACGCCAGCGGCGCTGCGGGTGCGGGCTTGGGCCAAGAGCGAGCAGCTCGGAGAACTGCAGGCCATGCACGCCGATCTGCTGTTTGCCAAGGGCGACCCCGGCACGGCCAATCTGGCGGCGCCGAGACAGGAACAAGAGCAGCCCCACAACTTTGAATGGGTGGAGTCGAAACGCGAATTCAGCAACGTGGGCGTGTATCCGCTATCGCTGGCGCAATGTTTGTGGACGGCCCGGCCGAAGCGCGTGTGGGCCGTGACGGGCAATTACTTCTTTGCCGAGCATCAGGCCAACCAGATGGAAGACGTCGGCCTGGCGCTGGTGGAATACGAAGACGGCCGTACCGCGAGCATCCTGGCCGGCCGCTGCGGCTGGCGGTCGCATCCTTCGCACGGCATCAACCGCACGTATTTGGAAGGAAGCCACGGCGCGGTGGTGGTGGATGCCTTCCGACCCAGGGCTGAAATCTATGCGGACGAAGAAGCCTGGGCTCCGCCGCGGCGCCACCCCGAAGACCCGATGGGCTGCTGGAGCAGCACGATTGCGGAAATGGGTGGGCGCGCCAAACAGAACTGGTACACGCCGCCGGCCAGGGGGGCGAACGATATCGTGGCGTTTGTGGACTGCCTGGAACAAGGCCGTTCGCCGGACGTGCCAGTCACCGCGGCGGCGGCCGTGCAGCAAGTGCTGATGGCGGTCTATCGATCGGCGGCGAAAAGCGAAGCGGTGACCCTGGATTGACGGCCGAGGGCGCGCGGCCTTTTGGACGTTTGCGGCCATGGCGGGATGGGATGCAGTCGCTTCGCGGATTGGATAGCAAATTGAGAACTGCATAGGGTGGGCAGCACCGGTTGTGACCTCCTATACAATTTGCACGGGATACTTTGCAATCTCCCCGTCGGCGCAAGAAGCGGCCAAACGTCCGCTACCAACCTTCCGTGCCGCAGCGGTTCCGGCCCACCCAAACTCCCCACTCCAAACTCCCCACTCCCCTCCTGTCTTTTGCCCTGGCAAAAAAACTGGCGGGAGTTCTTGGCGGCAGTTACGATGCAGCTTTCCTCCCTTCGCCCCACTGAACCCCCACGCGCCTCGCTGTGTGGGGTTCCCGCGTCGTAATTTTGCCCGCAGAGTTGCACTGAGTGCCCCACCCCCTTGAGAGTTCCCGACATGCACCGCACCATGTTCCGGCAGGGCTTTGGCCTGGCTGTGTTGGCTTCGCTGGCCGCGGCCTCGCTGCAAGGTCCCGCCCTGGCTGCCCCGCCCGAAAAACAGCCGGCCGCCAGGCAGGCTGAAACCAAAAGAGCTGAAAGGCCCAAGGTCATTCGCGATGAAGACCTGCCCTGGCCCCCCGCGTTGCCCGGCGGCAAGAGCATGCTCACCGACTCCTCGCCCGACTTCCTCAAACCGCCGGCCACTTTGAAGGCAGACGTGGCCGTTGCCAAGACGGCGCCGACCATTGAGTTCATGTACTACCCCGAGCAGAACTACCCCGGCAAGCCGTGGTCGAACTGGGGCGATGGCAGCGTGGCCGATGGCAAGTTTTACTCGGCCGTGGGCGACCACTACGCCCTGGGTCGCGGCGCCAGTCCCCATAGCACGGGCACCGCGCATATCTATGAGTACGACCCGGCCACCAAAAAGCTTCGCAGCCTGGTGGATATCACCAAGTTGCTGAACATGCCGGAAGGCCATTACACGCCGGGCAAGGTTCACACCCGCGTGGATCAGGGGAGCGATGGCTGGTTGTATTACGCCACGCACCGCGGCTCGCCCGCGGCTGCTTCCGACGCCAACCATTACCTGGGCGATTGGATCTTCCGCACCAACCCCAAAACCGGCAAGTCCGAAGTGGTGGTGCACGCCCCCGTGCCCAAGCACAGCATCCCCAACGGCATGCTCGACCCCGATCGCCTGATCTACTACGGCGGCACCGCGGCCGGCCCCGACGCCGAACAAAAAGAGATTCAGTTCCTGGCCTACGACCTCAAAGGCAAGAAACTGCTCTACTCGGGCCCCAATGGCCCCGCCCGCTACATGATGCTGGCCCGCTCCACCGGCCGGCTGTACTTTGTGCCTGGCAATACCGATGGCCAGCTCATGCGCTACGACCCGACCGAAGGCGGCGCGCCCACCCCGGTGAAGGGCGTGGAGATGGGCATCCGCGCCGCCACCAATGAAACGGCCGACGGCATGATCTACACGGTTTCCATCGGCCAAGGCGCCAAAGACGCCGACGTGTGGGCCTTCAACACCAAGACCGAACAGGCCGAAAAGATCGGCGCCCTGGCCGTGGGCAACACCGCCTACGTGGCCTCGCTCGATGTCGATCCCACCGGGCGGTTCCTGTACTACGTGCCTGGCGCCCACGGCAGCGGACCCGGCGACGGCTCGCCGCTGGTGCAGTTCGACATTGCCTCGGGCAAGAAGAAGGTCATCGCCTTCTTGCACCCCTACTACGAAGCCAAGTACGGCTTCATCCCCAAGGGCACGTACAGCACCGACATCTCGCCCGAGGGCGATAAGGTGTATGTCACCTGGAACGTGAGCCGTGGCACCCGCGCCTGGGATTGCTGCGGACTCTCGGTGATTCACATTCCGGCCTCGGAGCGGTAGCGGCGCCAGCCCTGGATGACAGGGTCCGCCGAATCGGCCCGAGCCTGGCATCGCATCCAGAAACTGGCCCAGCAACTTGAAGAACGCCAACGCCTGGGGGCCAAATACCCCCCAGGCGTTGTGCTTTGTTTGCCAGGCATGTCTGCCACCCTGAGGGTGCAAGTCCCTTATCCAACTTGAT
>CAYUMU010000108.1:0-19423 GCA_964445985.1 uncultured Pirellulales bacterium
ATTTTTTCTGGGTTGGCTATTTTTTTTGCGGGCGATGTTTGGGGGAGTTTGTCGCTGGCGCTGGGGTTGTGTGAATCGTGCTTGGGTGTTGCAGGCATGCTTATGCCACGGGCGTAAGCATGGCACGCCGGGCACGTGACGCGGCTTTCAGGGGTGGGACGCTCTTGCCGCTCGGTCTATGGGTTCAGGCCGAGGGTTTGGCGGAAGCCGTGGAGGGGTTGGAGGTAGGTTTCGAGCGGCAGGCCATCGACGGTGGCTTGTTGGGTGCGGGTGACGCCATCGACGGCGCCGGCTTGGGCGACCAGGGTTTGGACCAGGGCGCGTTGGTCGTCGAGGTCCCAGCGCTGGGCTAACTTACCCCGACCGAGGGTTTCGCAGACGGCCAGGGCCAGGGCGTAGCCGCCCCAGTTGCTGACGCCGGCCAAGAGGGTGTGGTGGGTGGCGATGCGGCAGGCCACGCGTCCGCTGGGGCCGAAGGCGATGGCCGAGCGGAGGACGCGCCAAGGGTAGCAGCCCATGCCGATTTCGTTGCCGCCGTCGGCGATGCCCATGGTGGTGATGTCGGGGCGGTGGGCGGAGACTTCTTCGAACAGCCGATGGACTTTGGCCGTGAAGGGGTTGATGGATTCTCCCCGCATGTTGTGGCACAGGTTGCGGTCGAGTTCGGGGACGTCGGTTTCGAAGCAGACGCCGGGGAGGTCTTCGCTGACGTAGAGCGACGGGCACTGGAGGGCCGATTCGGCGGTGTGGCTGGGGCCGGCCCTTTCGATGGCGATGAGATGACTCAACCGTTGGCCGGGCGCTGAGGCCAGCAGTTCGCTGACAAACTGGTCGGATTGGGCGTTGAATTCGGCAGCGTTGGAGGCGCGGGCCGGGTGGGCGGGGTCGGGGTCTTCGAAGGGGAATTCGCGGAGGCAGCCGCGGGGCAGATCGAGGGCATCGCAGCCGGCTTCCAAGAGGGGCATGCCGACGGAATCGGTGATGAGGAGGACCTCGCGGCCCAGGGCCAGGAAGGCGCGGGCCAGGTAGAGGGCGCCGGGGGGGCCATCGGTTTCGGCGGCGCCTGGGCCTGGGGCGCCGGCGGCTGGGTTTCCTGGGGCTGGGTTTCCTGGGGCTGGGGGGATCCAGAAGCCGGTGGCGATGGCGATGGTTCCGGCGCTTTGGGCGAGGCTGGTGGCGGCGGCTTGGAGCTGGCCGGCGGCGAGGGGGCGGTCGCGGAAGCGGTAGCCTGAGACTCCTCGGGCCGCGGGGTCGCGCCACATGAGTTGTTCGAGTTGTGGCCAGTCGATGGGCATGGTTCAAGTGGCCGGTTTTTCTGCCGGATCGGGCACGCGAACTTGAATTTCGTCGTTGACGACCCGGACTTCGAATGCATCGACCTTGAGGCGGGGATTGTCGCACCAGGCGCCGTCGCGGACGCTGAACCGCCAGGCGTGCCAAGGGCAGCTCACGGCGCCGTCGTGGACTTCGCCGGCGGCCAGCGACGCGCCCATGTGTGGGCAGAAGTCGTCGATGGCAAAGTATTCACCGTTCACATTGAAGACGGCGACCGTGCGATTGTGGATGGGGAAGGCTTCCCCTTTGCCTTCGGGTATGGATCCAACTTTGGCAACCGTGACGAACTCGCTCATGATTTCTCGGTTAGTTTCTTGCTCGTTAACATCTCCGCAAGGCGCGGAGAACTTTAATGTCTCTGCGGTCGATTGCGGTTTACCCGCGTTAAGGGGGAGGGGATACCAGCTCCGGTTTCCATAAGTTTAACCACCCAGTAGCCCTGCGAACCAGAGCGGGGGAGCAACCGTCCGTGGGGAAGCGGGTTGCCAGGCGGGCCTGATAAAAAGTTTCTCACGACCTTTCTTTCTCCCTTCTCCCGCCACTTTGTATTCACTTTGGTTTGGGCCGATTGCGAGTGCGGGCTCTCAACCGCTGCGCCACCCCCACCCTAGTCCTCCCCCATTAAGGGGGAGGGAATGTAGGCTCGCTGCGCTCGCCAAGTTGTCTCTGGCTCGGGGGGGCTGCCCGGACTGGCTCGCATTGATCGGCTTGCATTGACGATTCTGCCCCCCATTCCTAAGTTGAACCTGCATCGAAGCGACCCTGTCGTTTGGTTGCAGGCAACGACCGCGCGCTGTTGTGGGATGCGGCCGGTTTTTGATCGTTCGTTTACGCATGGCTGATTTCTGATGACCGTACGCACTCGGTTTGCTCCCAGCCCCACGGGCTATCTCCATATTGGCGGGGTTCGCACGGCGCTGTTTTGCTGGCTGTTTGCCCGCAAACACGGGGGGCAGTTCGTGCTGCGGATTGACGATACCGATCAGCAGCGGAATATCGAAGCGGCCCTGGCGCCGATTCTGCATGGCTTCCAGTGGCTGGGGATTACCTGGGACGAGGGGCCGGAGGTGGGCGGGCCGTACGAGCCGTATTTCCAGAGTCAGCGATTGCCGCGTTACCAGGAGGCGGTGAAGCAACTGCTCGAGGCCGGCCACGCCTACCGCGATTTCGCCACCACCGCAGAACTGGCCGCCGAGCGGGAGGAGGCCGAGAAGGCCAAACGGACGTTTGTGTATAGCCGCCGCTGGATGGGCGACACGCCGGAGAAGATTGCCGCGTTCGAGGCCGAAGGCCGGCAATCGGTGGTGCGACTGAAGACGCCGCAAGAAGGCAAAATTACCGTCGATGACCTGGTTCTGGGCTCGGTCGATTTCAATTTGGCTGAAGAGCAGGACCACGTGCTGCAACGGGCCGATGGCACCTGTTTGTACCACTTGGCGAGCGTGGTCGATGACTACGATTTTAAGATCACGCACGTCATTCGGGCCGGGGAGCATTTCAGCAATACGCCGCGGCAGGTGCTGATTGGCCAGGCTTTGGGCTACCCGATTCCGAAGTACGCGCACTTGCCTGTCGTCGCCGAGCCGGGCAGCAAGAGCAAGCTCAGCAAACGCAAGATCGCCAAGTACCTGAAGAATGTGGAGTTCAAGCAGATTTACGAGCACGGCCAGGCCATTGCCAACCGCCTGGGCCTGGCGATCAGCGACGACACCTTCAATCCGGTGATCGTGGATTTTTACGAGCAGGTGGGCTACTTGCCGCAAGCGATTGTGAACTACCTGCTGCTGCTGGGCTGGTCGCTGGACGACAAGACGGAGTTTTTTACTCCCGAAGCCATGATCGAGGCGTTCTCGCTGGAGCGGGTGAACAAGAGCAGCGCCAGCTTCGACCCGGCCAAACTGCGTTCGTTCCAAGACCATTACTTCCGCGAGCTGCCGAGCAAGCAAAAGGTGGCCAAGGTGTTGCCGTTCTTGCAGCAGGCCGGGCTGGTGAGCGCGCCGCCGCCGTGCGATACGGCGCCGTACCTGACGCGCATTTTGGAAGCCGCCGGCGACCGGATCAAAGTGGCGGGCGATATTCTCGATTACGACGAGTTCTTTACGCCTGACGATCAACTGAAGTACGACGAAAAAGACTTCGAGAAACGGCTCCGCGGCGACGCCGCGGCGGTAGAATTACTGCGGGGCTACCGAGAGCCGTTGGCCCAAGTGGAGCCGTTCGAGACCGCCGCGCTCGAAGCCAACCTGAAAGAGTACCTGGCCGCGCGTGGCGCCAAGATTGGCCAGATCATTCACGCCCTGCGGGTGGCGACTACCGGCAAGAGCGTGGGGCTGGGGATGTTTGATGGGCTGGCGATTTTGGGGCGTGAGCGGTGCTTGAAGCGGATTGAGCGGGCTTTGGGGATGATTTGACGAGGGGAGAAATTTCGTTCGTCCGACGGGCGATCTTGTAACCCGACGCGTTAGCGAGGGATGCTTCGGGGACGTCCCTCGCTAACGCGTCGGGTTGTGAATGAAGGGAAATTATGGCTGATGAAAAAATGGAACGCTCCGCGGATTTTGTGCGGGCGATTGTTGCCGAAGACAATAAGACCGGCAAGTTTGGCGGGCGGGTGAACACGCGGTTTCCGCCCGAGCCGAACGGCTATTTGCATATTGGGCACGCCAAGAGCATTTGCTTGAACTTTGGCATTGCCCAGGAGAATGAGGGTGGGCTGTGCAATTTGCGATTCGACGACACCAACCCAGCCCGCGAGGACCAGGAATATATTGATAGCATCAAGCGCGATGTGAGCTGGCTGGGTTTTAGCTGGGGCGATCGTGAGTTTTATGCGTCCGACTATTTTGAACAGATTTATGATTGGGCCGTGCTGCTGATCAAGGCCGGCAAAGCCTATGTGTGCGATCTGACAGGGGATGAAATCCGTCAGCATCGCGGCACGCTCAAAGAGCCGGGCAAGAACAGTCCCTTCCGCGACCGGCCCGTCCAAGAAAACCTCGACCTGTTTGAGCGGATGCGCAAGGGTGAGTTCCCCGACGGCGCGCGCACCTTGCGGGCCAAGATCGACATGGCTTCGCCGAATCTCAATCTGCGCGATCCGGTGATGTACCGCATTTTGCACGCGCACCATCATCGCACGGGCGACAAGTGGTGCATCTATACCATGTACGACTGGGCCCATGGGCAGAGCGATTGGATTGAAGGCATCACGCACTCGATCTGCACGCTGGAGTTCGAGAATCACCGGCCGCTGTATGAGTGGTTCATTCAGGCGATTGAAGCGGCCGGCGGCAGCCCTAAAGGTGTGCGGCACCATCCGCGGCAGATCGAGTTCGCGCGGCTGAATATCACCCACATGGTGATGAGCAAGCGCAAGCTGTTGGAACTGGTCAAGGAAAAGTATGTTTCGGGCTGGGACGATCCGCGGATGCCCACCATCAGCGGGTTGCGGCGGCGTGGTTACACCCCGGAGGCCCTGCGGGCCTTTTGCGCGCGGATTGGCGTGACCAAGTACAACAGCATGACCGATATCGCGGTGCTGGAGCAGTGCTTGCGGGAAGACCTCAATCGCCGCGCGCCGCGGGTGATGGGCGTGCTGCAGCCGCTCAAGGTGGTCATTACCAATTACCCTACCGGCCAGAGCGAACAGCTAGAAGCCGTGAACAATCCCGAAGACCCCACGGCCGGCACGCGGCAGGTGCCGTTTTCGGGCACGCTGTATATCGAGCAGGAAGATTTCCGCGAAGACCCGCCCAAGAAGTTCTTTCGCCTGGCGCCCGGGGTGGAAGTGCGGTTGCGGTACGCGTACTTCATCAAGTGCACCGACGTGGTGAAGAACGCGGCGGGCGAAGTGGTGGAGTTGCGTTGCACGTACGATCCGGCCACCAAGGGAGGCAACGCCCCCGATGGCCGCAAGGTCAAGGCGACCATCCACTGGGTTTCGGCCGAACATGCCGAGCCGGTGGAAGTGCGGATGTACGACCACCTGTTCGCCACGCCGGATCCGGACGATGTGCCCGAGGGCGTGGACTATAAAACGAATCTGAACCCGGGCTCGCTGGAAGTGGTTTCGCCGTGCTACGTGGAGCCGAGCCTGGCGACGGCGGCGGCGGGCGAGTTCTTTCAGTTTGAACGGCAGGGTTACTTCAATGTGGACCTGGATAGCAAGCCGGGGGCCTTGGTTTTCAATCGCACGGTGTCGTTGAAAGACTCCTGGGGGAAGATCGAGAAAAAGGCGTAGGCCGGCTCTTGGTGAGAGCGGTCTCAACAGCGGGCAGCGGCGAACCCGCGCCGTCGATTGAGGGCTTCGCTGCGGCGTCTTTGCGCCAAATGTCTGGCGACGCGCCGCGGCTTCCGGTTCAGGTCGGCCTCGGCGAGGCTCGACCTACGGGTATCCGGCGGATTAGAATGCCGGGTACTATGCACACATATCCATTGCATTTCCGCGGTTTTGTTCTGCTCCTGGCGGGGCTGTTGGCGGTTGCCGGTTCCCATGTTGACGCGGCCGGGCTGCCGGAGGCGCGCCAGCACCTGCTGCGGGGGCGATATGCCGAAGCGGCCGATGCTTATCGGCAACTGGCCAGCGAGCATCCGGCCGAAGCAGCGCTGGGGCTGGCCCGCGCCTTGGCCAGCCAGGGGAAAATTGACGCGGCCCTGGAGACGCTCGCCGCGGCTAGCGAAGCGTTTCCCGTGGAGGCCGAGCCGCCGGAGGAAGCTGGCGGGGCTAACGTGGCTAAGACTCAGGGGCCGCTGCCGGTGGATTTGCTGGCCGATTTGCAGGCGGAGGTGGCGCTGCTTCAGTTTCAGCGTGGCGCGTACGACCTGGCGGATCGGGCGGTGGCGGCGGCGTTGGCGCGCGAGCCTGACCATGTGCTGGCTCGCTGGGTGCAGGCGGAGCGGTTCCGCGTGCGAGGGCAATTGAAAGAGGCCGAGGCAGCCTGCGAATGGTTTGTGACGTTTTACAATCGCGAGCAGTTGCGGATCCAGCGGGCCGACGATTTGCGGTACATCGCCCTGGCCGCGACTCAAGCGGCGCGGTGGCAGCGGCGATCGGGCGATTTTCGGTTTGTCGTGAATCGGTTGTTGCCGAAGGCGCTGGAGCTGGAACCGGACTATTGGCCGGCGCACTATGAAGTTGGCCGGTTGTTTATTGAGAAGTACAACCCGGCCCAGGCGAGCCGTTCGCTGGCGGCCGCGTTGCAAATCAACGCCCAGGCCGCGGATGTTCATGCGGCGCTGGCCGAAGAGGCCCTGCAAAACTACGACCTGGACGTGGCCAAGCGTTCGCTCGACAGGGCGATCGAAATCCAACCTCGTCACGCGCTCGCGCATGCCTTGCAAGCCGATTGGCGCCTGGCAAACTTCGATCACGCGGCAGCCTTGGCGAGCTTGAATATCGCGGTGGAATGCAACCCGGCCAGCGAGCAAGTGTTGGGCCGGTTAGCCGCGCTCAAGCTGATGGCGGCCGGCGGTGATCAACAGCCCGGCAAGCCAGGCGACATCCGGCCGAAGGGAGTTCCCCTCAGTACGCCCGAGGCGATTCAAGCGGCCACGGCCGAGCAATTGTTGGCCTGGGTGGCGGGCCAGAACCCGGCCGCCGGCGAGTTTTATTTCACGCTGGCGCAGCGGCTGGACGAGGCGCGGCGGTTTGACCTGGCCGAGCGTTACTATGCGCTGGCTGCCGAGCGGATGCCGCAACTGCCCGGCCCTCAGGCGGCCATGGGACTGATGTTGATGCGGCTTGGTCGCGAGGCGGAGGCGCGCAAGGCGCTGGAGGCGGCGTTCGCGGCCGACCCGTTTCATGTGCGGGTAGCCAACATGCTGCAAGTGCTCGACGTGTTGGAAACCTACACCACGCTGGAGACCGAGCACTTTATTTTTCGGCACGACCCGCGCGACGCGCTGCTGGCTCGCTCGGCGGCTCGGTATATGGAAGACGAGGTTTACCCGCAGCTTTGCCGGCAGTTTGGGTTTGAACCGACCGGCAAGACGCTGATCGAGTTTTTCAACCAGGCCAAGAACACGCCGGGGCATGGCTGGTTTAGTGCCCGGATGCTGGGGCTGCCTTATCTGGGCACGGTGGGGGCTTGTGCCGGGCGGATGGTGGCGATGGTTTCTCCCGCGGCGATGCCGCAGAAGTTCAATTGGGCTCGCGTGCTGAAGCATGAGTTCGTGCATATTCTCAATCTGCAGCAAACGGCGTTCAACGTGCCGCACTGGTTCACCGAAGCTTTGGCGGTAATGAACGAAGGCGACCCGCGTCCGGAAGCGTGGAACCGGCTGCTCCTCGAGCGGCATCGGGCGGGCACGCTGTTCGATCTGGACGACATCAACCTGGGCTTCATTCGCCCGCAGTCTTCCGACGATTGGACGCTGGCCTACTGTCAGGCTGAGATTTACGCGGAGTACATGCTGGAGCGGTTTGGGGAGGACGCGATTGCCCGGCTGCTGGAAGGTTTTTCGGATCAGCCCGACACGCCCACGGCGATTCGCCGGGCGTTCAATATTGGCGCCGCCGATTTTCAGCAAGGGTACGAGGCGTATCTCAAGCGGCTGGTGGGCCAGATTAAGGTGGCGCCCTCCACTTCTGGCAAGCTGAGCTATGCCGAGTTGGTCAAGGCCGCGGCGAGTGAGCCGGCGAATGTTGAATTGCTGGGCGAGTTGGCTTTTGCCGAGCTGACGCGGAAGCAGTACGCCGCGGCCCGCCAGGCGGCCGAAGCGGCGTTGGCGGCGGCCGTTCCTCCCGCGGATGGTCGCGCCGCGGAAGAGGGCGCGCTGGCGCGTTACGTGCTGGCCCGGCTGAAGTTGCTGGTGGGCGAGGAGGACGCGGCATTGAAGATCTTGGAGCAAGCGCACGACAAGCGTTCGCCGCACGCCGAAACGCTGTTGTTGTTGGCTCAGCTGAAGGGCAAGCAGGGCGATGCGGCTTTTGCCGAGGAGTGCTACGTGCTGGGCCAGCGGACCTGGCCGCAGGAAGCTCGCTGGTCGAAGCTGCTGGCCGAAACTTACCTAGCGGCGCGCGATGAAGTGAAGTTGGTTGAGCCGCTGGAACATTTGGCCGGTTTGGATGTGGACGATGCCGCGGCGCGAAAGAAGCTGGCGCAGTTGGCCCTGAAGCGGCGTGATTTTCAGCAGGCAGCCCAATGGGCCGAGCAGGTGCTGCATATCGACGTGGCCGACGCCGAGATGCAGCGATTTTTGGCGGTGGCGCTCACGTTGCTTGGTCGCCACGCGGCGGCGACGGAAGCTTACGCGGCGGCGGTGGAACTCAAGCCCACGGAGCTGCTTTGGCGGGTAGAATGGGCCGAAGCGCTGCGCCGCGCCGGTCGCGCCGAGCAGGCGGTGGCGGAATTGCAGGCGGTGCTCAAGCTTGATCCGCGGCATGAAAAGGCCGTGAACCTCTTGCAATCCTGGTCTGCCAGCCCATGATGCCCCCATGCGTTTTGTCGTGCTGACACTTCTTCAAGCCGTGGAGCAGTGTTCGTTTTTAACCGTTTCTTTCCGCGTGTTGCAACCTCCGGCCATGTCTTCCGCTCCGCTCGAATTGGGTGAATTTCAGCAGTTGATTCGCGATATGTACTACTCCAAGGACATAGCGCGGGGGATCGACGGCACGTTCATGTGGCTGATGGAAGAGGTGGGGGAGTTGGCCTCGGCGCTGCGGAACGGTTCGCACGAAGAACGGCTGGGCGAATTTGCCGACGTGCTGGCCTGGCTGGCCACGATTGCCAACGTGGCGGGAGTCGATTTGACCGAAGCCGTGCGGCGGAAGTACGGGTCGGGCTGTCCTGGCTGTGGGCGGTTGGTTTGCACCTGCGACGACGCGGAGAAGCCTTAGCGCCGCAGGCGCGGCGCAGTCGGGGCCTGGATCGTCCTTTGCTTCCTCAATGAGCCAAGATCTCCACCGCTGGGAATGAGAATAGGAATGCTGACCATTCGCAAACAATTCTGGCTGGCGCTTGCGGCGATGGTAGCCGCGCTGACGGCGATGGTAGCCGCGCTGGCTCTCGCGCCGGTGGGGGTGCAGGCCCAGGGCTCTTCTGCCCCGACGGCTGGCCCCGCCGATGTTTACCTGAGCATTGCCGGGCTGACGGTGGGGTTTAATGGCGTTTACAAGGTAGGCGTGTGGACGCCGGTGGAGGTGGAGCTGCGCGGCGGTTCGGAGTCGCAATCGGGCCGGTTGGTGTTGGCCACGCCCGACATTGACGACGTGATGACCGAAGTGGTCTCGGAAGAAATCATTCTCGAGGGGGACGGCTCGACGACCGTTCGCATGTTCGTTCGGTTTGGGGCCGTGCGAACCCAGCTCCGAGCAACGTTCGTTCCCCGTGCTGGCGGCACGCCGACGACCCGCATCTGGAGCCACGACGGCGTGGGCAGTCAGAAGCTTCCGGAGGCCGTGGCCAGCCACCGTCAGTTGGTGCTTGGCGTTGGTCCCGACGTGGGGCTCGACGCCGTGGCCGCGCTGCACCGCATGCCAGACGGAACCTCGCAGTTGGCGGTTGCCAAGTTGGCCGGGGGGGAGCAGCTTCCCGAAGCGTGGTACGGGTATGAGGGCGTGGACTGGCTGGTGCTGGCGACGAGCGACGCGGCGGTGCTGGAGGGTTTTCGGCCCGCGCAGCTCGACGCGCTGGCCCAATGGGTGAATCTGGGAGGGCAGTTGCTGATTTCGACCGGGGCGCGGGCCGAGCAGGTTTTTGCCGCTGATTCTGTGTTGGCGGAGCTATTGCCGGCCGCGTGGAACGGCCAGTCCACCGTGGTTCGTCGCACCAGCGAGTTGGAGAGCTACCTGGGCGACACGGTTCAGCCGATCTTGCTGACCGGTTCCGGGATTTCCGCGCCGCTGCTTTCGTTGCGGCGGGGGCGCATTGAAGTTCAGCAGGCGAACGCGCCGTTGGTGCTGCGCACGGCGGCGGGCTTTGGCGAAGTGGCGCTGGTGGCGCTCGATCTGGATCAACCGCCGCTGGCGGACTGGCCTACCCGCGATCGCTTTGTGAGCAAGTTGGTCGGACGATCGGCCCGAAGTACCCGCGAGTCGGGCCGCGAAGGTTCTTCTCGTTTATCGCACAGCGGCGTGACCGATCTGAGCGGCCAGTTGCGGGCGGCGCTCGATCAATACGAGGGCGTGAACTACGTGCCCTTTGTGGCCGTGGCCCTGGCGGTGCTGGTCTATATTCTGCTGATTGGCCCTGGCGATTACTTGCTGGTGCGGCGGGTATTCAAGCGGATGCCGAGCACCTGGGTCACGTTTCCGCTGCTGGTGGTGGCGGCGAGCGTGGCGGCGTATGCGTACGCGCAAGCGAGCAAAGGCGACGCGATTCGGGCCAACCTGGTGAGTCTGGTGGATTATGATGTCGACAGCGGCCGGGTGCGCGGTTCGGCTTGGGTGGATGCGTTCAGCCCGGCGATGACTCGTTACGACGTGACCGTGCAACCTCGGCAGGCGAATGGCGAGGTGGCCGGCGAGTCGACCAGAACGCTGGTGGCCTGGATGGGCGGCCCCGGGCGGGTGCTGGGGGGGATGGACCGCACGAGCAGCCCCACGGCCTCGTTTGGCAGCTATCGCTTTGCGCCCGAGCTGAATGCCATGGAAGGGGTGCCGATACCCATTTGGGCCAGCAAGAGTTTCACCGCTCGCTGGCATGGGCAGGAGCAGGCTCCGCTTCGCGTGAATTTGAGGGCCACCGTGGGCGGCGAGCCAGAAGGCACGATTACCAATCAACTGGATATTCCCCTGAAGAACTGCCTGCTGGCCTATGGCCGCTGGGCGTATGCCATACCCGATTTGGCGCCGGGCGAGAGCATTCAGGTTGATAGCCGCACGATTCATCGCGAACTGCGCGACGAGCTGACCGGGCGCCGCACCGAGCGCGATGAGAATTCCAACAAGGTGCGCGATTACCGCCGCCCTTACGATGACGAATCGGTCGATGTGCCGACGATTTTGCAACAGATGATGTTCTATGAAGCGGCCGGCGGCCTGTCGTACACGGGGCTCTATCACCGCTACCAGCCATTCACCGACCTCAGCCGGCAATTGAGCCTGGACCGCGGCCTGCTGCTGGGGTTTGTGGAGCGGCCGGGCGCCGATTTGCTGCTCACGCCCGAGGGCGAACCCACCTGGAACCAGGCCACGCACGTGACTTGCCTGCGGTTTGTGTTTGATGTGCGGGAGTAGCCGCGGCGGGGACTTCGGACATTGCACGATGGTGCGAGATTCCCGGTGATACGTCGAAGACACCGTTGCAACGGGGCGCCTCTCCACACCCGCGCTTGGTTTAATCCAATATTCGGCATAAACTACTACGGTAATGTATCGCACGAAAAATAACTTCCCGAGTCATGAATCACGTTCGAGACTGCTTGAAATCGCGAAATCCATACCGCCGCGTCATCCCTGGCAAAGCTAGGATTAGCGGGCAAGTTGTGGGTCTCAAGGTATTCATCCCGGCAGGGATCGTAGCTTATAGCCAGGGTTTGAGCGCAGCGACAACCCTGGTTCGCGGGCCATAATCTCTGCATTCATCCTGGAAGGATGATAGCCGGTCGGAACCAGCCGCCGGCGCGGCCGCGACCCCTGGGCGGGGTCGATAGGAATTTTTCGTTGGTTTTCCGGCGGTGTCGCTTGCGCTCGGGCCGCCGGCTACGGGCTGCAAACCCCTGCGGGGTTCAATCCGTATGAGGCGCGTCTGCTCTCACTCAGATCGGCGCTACTTATAAGAGATGATTATATACAGATGAGATAGCACTTGCCCCCCAAGTCTATCGGGGAAATTGGGAAGTTATTCTTCGGCCGCCGTTTATATTGACGCCGTGGGGAGCGATGCCGAAATACTCAAGCCGGGGGTCATTGAATTGGCTGGCCTGGTGTGATCCTCCCGGTCAACAATTGCACCATGCCGTGCTGAAGGGCACCGTCGAGCCAACTTCACCACTGGCACGCCCCTTTGTGGATTGGTTCTGTAGCTTGTATGAATTGTCCAGGGGGTGACAACGCGACTCCAATCGCTGGGACGAAGGCTTCCGGGCGTCGGTTTTTCTTGGTAACAAGGGCCGCCCAATTTCGCTTTGCTGGTTTCACCCGAACTTGCAAGGAGTCATTTCATGTTGAACTTGAGAACCCTCTTGTACACGGTTGGCTGGTTGGCCGCGGCGGCCAACATTTCTTGGTCGGCCGAGCCGGATTCTCTTGCGCCTACGAGCTCGGCCGGCCTATACAGCGGTTTCGAGGGCTACGCGCGGAAGGTGACCACGGACTCACCCGAGGCTCAGCGGTGGTTTAACCAGGGCATTCAATTGCTGTATGGGTTCAATCACGACGAAGCCATTCGATCTTTTGAAAAAGCCGCGGAACTGGATCCTGCTTGCGCGATGGCCTGGTGGGGTTCGGCCTATGCGCGAGGGCTGCACATCAACAACCCTTTGATGGGCGAAGAGCAAAGCCGCCTGGCGCATGAAGCGGCGCAAAAAGCGCGGCAGGCTGTTGATCATGAAACGCCCGTGGAGCGGGCCTTGGTGGCGGCCGTGAACAAGCGCTACGCCTGGCCTGCCCCGCGGGACCGCGATCCGCTCGATCGGGCTTATGCCGACGCCATGGAAGAGGTTTGGCACCAATTCCCGCACGACGCCGACGCGGGCGCCTTGTTTGCCGAGTCGCTGATGAACTTGCAGCCGTGGGATTTATGGACGGCCGCGGGCGCGCCCAAGGGCCGCACCTTGGAGATCGTGGCCGTGCTGGAACGCACGCTCGCGCGGCATCCGCGGCATCCGGGCGCGAACCATTTTTATATTCATGCGATTGAAGCTTCGCCCTGGCCCGAGCGGGGCACGGCCGCCGCCGAGCGGTTGCAGAACCTGGTGCCGGGCTCGGGGCATCTGGTTCACATGCCGTCGCATATTTTCATCCGCACGGGCCGTTACGCCGACGCCGCGGCCGCCAATGAGAAAGCGATTGCCGCCGACGAGGCTTACTTCAAAAAAGCGCCGGCGCCCGAATTCTATAACATTTATTTTTTGCACAACGCTCATTTTCTGGCCTATGCGGCCATGATGGAAGGCCGGTATGAAACGGCGCTGGCGGCGGCGCGTAAGATTGAGAAAACCATTCCGCGCGAGTTTCTGAAGAACTATGTGGCGGTGGCCGATGGATTCATGCCGACCGCCTTGCATGTGATGATTCGCTTTGGCCGGTGGAACGAGGTCCTGGCCGAGCCGGCTCCCGAAGATTGGCAGTTGTTCAGCCGAGCCGAGCGGCACTTTGCCCGCAGCGTGGCCTACTCGGCGCTGGGAGACACGGCGGCCGCCCAGCGTGAGATCGAGCTACTGGACGAGGTCGCGAAAGGCTTCACCGAAGACTGGAAGATGGGCAACAATTCGGCGGCGGATGTGATCGCGATTGCCCGCGACATGGCCGCGGGGGAGTTGGCGTTTCGCCAGGGCCAAACCGCGGAGGCATTCGCCCTGCTTCGCAAGGCGGTGACGATGGAGGAAGGGCTGAGTTACGACGAGCCGCCCGGCTGGATGCAACCGGTTCGGCACGCGCTGGGGGCGTTGCTGCTGGCCGATTTTCAAGGCGAAGAGGCGGAAGCCGTGTATCGGGCCGATCTGCTCCGGCACCCGAACAACGCCTGGTCGCTGCTGGGGCTTAAGCAGGCTTTGGAGCAACAAGGGAAGCAGGAGCAGGCGGCCGCGATGGAGCCGGCGGTCAAGGCCGCTTGGGCCAATGCCGACGTGGTTCCCGTGGCGAGTTGCTACTGCCACCCCAGCGCGCGCACGCCGCAACCCAAGCTAAATGCGCCCCGGCCGTAAAAGCCGGCGGGCGCTTGTTGGCTGGATGAGGTTCGTGTGGACCGCTATTTAAGTCCACTGGGTGATTTTGTTGCCGGCCTTATCGGTGAACGAACCGGTCAGGATCATGATCAGATCGATCAGCACCCACAGTCCCAAGCCGCCGAGCGTGAGAATTTGCAAGATTCCGGTGCCGACTTTGCCCACATAAAAACGGTGAATTCCCAACCCGCCCAGGAAGAAGCATAGCAGGAATGCCGGCAGGATTTTCTTGTCACTCATGGACGGTTCGCTTTCGTGAGAAGTACTGGAATCTGACATGACAGACAGGGGATCGCGACAGTGCACGCTGCTGCTGGTTGTCCACCCTCAGCGCTAACCGAGCGCAAGCGGACAGGTCCATGGGTGCGGTTCCAGTGTTGCCCTGGGTAGAATCGGAACCGATTCGCAAGACAACTACCCCAGAATTGCTACCCCAGCCAAACTCGACCGGCATCAGGCAATGGCAATCAATCTGCCGGATGATACCGCTCCGATGGGTTGGTGCCAATTGTTTTTTCCAGTCATATTTATTGAGCGCTGCGTTCCCAGCGTCCTGCGCCGCGAGCTATTAGCCCACGAATCCAGGCTTCGGTGGTCGCCTTCCGGTCATTGGCGGCGCAACCGTCAAATAAAGGCGGCGAGACGCTCGGCGGGAAACGATTTTGCCACGCGGATTCTTGGGCGAGGACGCCCCCCCAACCACGAAGTCTCCGCCGCGCTGCCTGTTCGCTAATATGGCTGGTGGGGTGGTTCTTCTTCCGGTTCGAGGGCGGTCTCGGGTAGACGCGCCCTACTCAAGGGGCCGGCGGGCCGTTACCATGCTTTGTATCTTCCCGCCGGTGACTTCTTGTGGCTCGCCCCCCCTTTCCTGTCGTTTAGGCTGCTTGGCTTTCCGATGTCTGACGTTGCCCCCCCGGTTCGACTTACGCCTGATCCCCTGCCCGAGAATATTCGCGGCGTGCAGCCGGGTGGCGGTTACCTGTATCGCGTGGAGTTGGCCTGGGGGAAGTGGCGGCGCTGGTATCTGAAGCGGTTTCGCCGGGGTTATGTGGCGAAGATGGCTTCCCTGCGGAGTGGCAGCGATGAAGGAGCGCCCCATGAGGTGCTTGATCCGCGCGATCTGAAATACTGCCGCAACCAATGCACGGCCGACTGGAATCTGGCGGACGATCCTTTTCGCTGGCGGGAGAAGATTCCTTTTGCGCGGTGGGGGTTGTGCGAGTTGTTTTTGATGTCGGGATTTCTGATTGCCATGGGGGCGGCCGTGGTGTGGTTGCTGCCCGGCTTTTGGTACTTGGCGGCGATCCCTGGCCTGCTATTGGCCGAAATCGTGTATTTTTTCCGCGATCCGCGGCGGGTGGTTCCCCAGGAGGCTGGGCTGGTGGTTTCGCCCGCCGACGGCAAGGTTGTGGATATCACCCGTTTGGAGCACCACCCCTATATTAATGGCCCGGCGGTGCGGATTGGGCTGTTTTTGTCGATTTTTAATGTGCATATCAATCGGTTTCCGCTGGCGGCGCGTTGTATTCGCTTGGAATATTCGCCGGGCAAGTATCTCAATGCCCTCAGCCCTCGCAGCGCGATTGAGAATGAGGCCTTGACCCTCTACCTGGAGGAGGAAGCGGCTCCGCACCGGCGGATTGTGGTGCGGCAGATTGCGGGAGCGATTGCCCGGCGGATTGTTTGCCAGGTTCGTTTGGGGGAGTCGCTTGCACGGGGTGAGAAGTTTGGGATGATTAAGTTGGGATCGCGAACCGAGCTGATTCTGCCCGACGATAGTCGGTTGAGCATTTGCACCCAGCTTGGTCAATCGGTGAAGGCGGGCAGCAGCGTTTTGGCCCAGTTCGGGCAACTTTCCGCGAAGGACGACCCACGGCCATGAAACCGAAGAAGCGAATCCGCGTGGTGAATGGCCTGCCCACGATGTTTACGTTGGGCAATCTGGTATGCGGTTTCTTTGCGATTGTGATCGCGGCGCGCGTGGCCAAGCCGGTTCAGCCCGAGGTCATTCCCGAGGGCGAAACGGCGATTGTGTATTACGAAGGCGCCGATCCCACGCACTGCATGTATAGTGCGGCGTTGATTTTTTTGGCGATGGTGTTCGATGCCTTGGATGGGGCGGCGGCCCGATTGTCGAAGAGTAGCAGCGAGTTTGGGGCGCAGCTCGACAGCCTGTGCGATTT
This sequence comes from uncultured Pirellulales bacterium, assembly GCA_964445985.1. Taxonomy (GTDB): domain Bacteria; phylum Planctomycetota; class Planctomycetia; order Pirellulales; family S012-138; genus CAYUMU01. The sequence continues at coordinate 16,347 of CAYUMU010000108.1, forward strand.
GGTGTCGTTCGGGGTGGCGCCCGCGTTTTTGTTAGTGAAAATGTGTCCCCAGTTCACGGCGGTTCATAACGAGCCGGTGTGGATTATCGCGGCTTCGTTTGCGGCTTGCGTGGCACTGCGCCTGGCGCGGTACAACGTCGAGACCGACGAGGAGGATGACCACACGGCCTTCAATGGGCTGCCTTCGCCGGCAGGCGGGGCGGCGATCGCCAGCTTTGCATTCTTGTTTTATGCCCTGCGGCGTGAAGAGAATTCGCTGGCTTATGCGGCCGAAATCGACGGCTGGCTGCAATGGCTGCTTCCCTGGTATGCCTTGGTGATCGCGGTGCTCATGGTGTCGCGAATTCCCTATCCGCACGTGGCGAATACGCTGTTTCGCGGCGAAAAAACCTTGGGCCACGTGGTGGGCCTGATGTTCGCGTTGGCCTTTTTGGCGTTGGCGCGGGGCTATGCCATCTGGCTGGTGTGCGCGGTTTTCGCACTTTCCGGGCCAGTCACGTACTTGTGGAAACGGGCCTGGCGCCGCGAACCGCAAGAAGAGTCGCTGTTCTAGGCCCCAGCCTGGTCAGTGTCGCCTGAACTCGGTCAGTGTCGCCTGAGCTCGGTCAGTGTCGCCTGTACGTCGTTCGCTTATCCCATCTCTGTACTCCCGAAGGGTTGAACACAACACAACATCCCCAGTAAATTCCAAGTGGTGGCGTCGTTTTTCCGTTGTGCCCTGGATTCCCGCCTGCGCGGGAATGACGAGTATTTTCCGATCCGAACTCCCTACTTCTTCATTCATGTTTTCTGGCTTAGTTCAGTTATTGGCCGAGGTGGTTGAGTTGCGGGATGAGCCGCCCGGCAAGTTGCTGGTGATTGCCGCCCCAGAATTTGCCGCCGATGGTGAAATTGGGGAGAGCATTGCCGTGAACGGCTGCTGCCTCACGCTGGTGGCGTTTGACGAGCAGCGGTTGGCATTTCAGGCGGGGCCGGAAACGCTGGCCCGGACGAACCTGGGGCAACTCCAACCGGGCAGTCGCGTGAATTTGGAGCGGTCGCTGCGGTTGGGCGACGCGATTGGAGGGCACCTGGTGACCGGCCATATTGATGGGCTTGGTTCGCTGGCGGCCCGGCACGACGAGGGGGGGTGGTCGACCTGCTGGTTCGCGGCTCCCCGCAAGCTCACGCGGCAAATGGCCGGCAAGGGGAGCATCGCCATCGACGGCGTGAGCCTCACCTTGGTGGAGGTGGAAGACGAGCGGTTCAGCGTGCAGCTGATTCCGCACACGCTGGCGGTGACGACGCTCGGGGAGTTGCAGGTGGGCCAGGGGGTGAACCTGGAAACCGACCTGCTGGCAAAATACGTCGAACGGCAACTGCTTTGCGAACGCCGCGACGGAAGTTCGTGCTAGAATAAGCCGCCACAATAAGTTCCGCCGCGCGCGGTGTTGCTCATTGCGCGGGCTGTTTCCCAATGTCTCTTCGAGCCGATCCGAGAACCCTGTTTCCCCCTCACCCCAACCCTCTCCCGCGAGGGGCGAGGGAGTCATTGGATAGGCTCTTAACTGCCTGGTTGTTCCGCCGTTGACCACGACCCATCAAACACGTTCATTCTTGCTCAAGCGGTTCGAAGAGGCGGGCATTCGCCCTCGGACGAAGCATGGGCAGAACTTCCTGATCGACCTCAACCTGCTGCGGGTGCTGTACGACGCGGCCGAAGTTGGCCCCGACGACGTGGTGCTGGAAATCGGCACGGGCACCGGTTCGCTGACCGGGTTGCTGGTGCAAACCGCGGCCGAAGTGGTCACGGTGGAGATCGACGAACAACTGCATCAGCTAGCCAAGGAAGAACTTGCGGATCCTCCCAACCTGACGATGCTTCGCACCGATGTGCTGAGGAACAAGAGCACGTTCCAGCCAGAGGTGCTGCAATTACTCAAAGAGAAGCAAGCGGCGGCGCCCGGCCGGCGGATCAAGTTGGCGGCCAATTTGCCTTACAACGTGGCCACGCCGATTATCTCGAATTTGCTGGTGACCGACGAGATCACGCCGCATTCGATGGTGGTCACCATTCAAAAGGAGCTGGCCGACCGGATCATGGCGGCCCCCTCGACCAAGGATTACAGCGCCCTGAGCGTGTGGGTGCAAAGCCAGGCCCAGGTGGAACTGGTTCGCGAGTTGCCGCCCCAGGTGTTCTGGCCGCGTCCCAACGTGAATAGCGCCATCATCAAGATCGTGCTCGATTTGGGGCTGCGAGCCCGGATGCTCGACCGGGGGTTCTTTCACCGCATGATGAGGGCGGTGTTCTTGCACCGTCGCAAGTTCTTGCGGAGCGTGGTGTGCAGCGCTTTCAAGCGCGAGTTGCCCAAGGAAACGGTGGACGAGGTGCTGGTAAGCCTGGGCCACGGCCCCAACGCGCGAGCCGAGGCGATGGACGTGCCTACCCTGATTGCGCTGGCCAACGCGTTTTGGAAAGTGGCGCCCCAGGCGGAGCCGCTGACGGATGAGAGGTGAAGTGGAGGGGCTGGTAGCTGGTGGCTAGGGGCTAGTAGCTGGTGAAATGCAGGATTGCAATTCTCCCCTGCCAGTCTCCAATCCCTATCCCCTAGTCCCGCCAACTTGTTGCGACCGCACTGCCTCCAGAGTATGCTGGCAGGTAATCCGGCGGCCGTTGCGGTTTCAGCGCGTTTTGTCGCCGTAAATCGCGTGTGGAACGGGGTTTTCGTCTTACGGGGGGGTACTTGAATGTCGGACCCAGACGTCGACCCCTGGAACGACTACCTGGGCCATGCCGTGGTGCTCGATATGTGCAGTCCTTATGTATTTTTGGGGTTGCTCGTCGAACGCCGTGGGAACTGTTTGGTGCTGGAAGACGTGGACGTTCACGACCTGCGCGACACGGCGACGACCCGCGAGAAGTACGTGGTCGATAGCCGGATGCATGGGATTCGTTCCAATCGCCGCCAGGCGATGGTGCGGCTGGACGACGTGGTGGGCGTTTCGCGGCTGGAAGACGTCGTTGTGGATTGAACGAGGCGGCCCCCCCCCAAGCAGGCACATCCATGAGAAGCCCCCCCCGACATGGCGCAGCGAGA
>CAYUMU010000109.1:0-18836 GCA_964445985.1 uncultured Pirellulales bacterium
CTCGAAGACGACCTGATGCGGATCTTCGCCGGCGAATGGGTACGCAGCTTCCTCACCCGCATGGGCATGAAAGAAGACGAAGCCATCGAAAGCAAGATGGTCAGCCGCCGGATCGAAGGCGCCCAAAAGAAGGTGGAAGAAACCCACTTCGAACGCCGCAAAAACCTGCTCGAGTACGACGAGGTGATGGACGAGCAGCGAAAGCGGGTTTACGGCTTCCGCCAGCGCATTCTGCAAGGCGCCAGCGGCAAACGAATCATTGTCGACATGATCGACAAGCAAATCGAAGGCTACATTTCGCAATTCCTCGATCGCGATTATGGCCCGGCGACCTTCTGCGCCTGGACCGGTCCGCGACTGGGGGCGGAACTGAACCCGCACGACTTCCGCGACTTGCCCTTTGGCGAAGCCGAGTCGTACGCCAAGGACGACGCCGAGCGCGCCGCCGAGGCCTTCATTCACGATGTCATCGAAGAAAACCTGCCCTCCGACGCCGAAGAGGTGGAATGGAATTGGGACGCGCTGGCCCGCACCTGCAATCTGCGGTGGCAAATGAACCTTCGCGATCGCGATCTCAAGAAGATTGGCCGCGAGGAACTGGCCGAACACCTGATCTCGTCCGCCCATCAGGCCGTGCAAAAGATCGATCTGAGCGAGGGCGCCCCCTTCTTGGAACCCGAGTATGGGCTGAAGAGCGCCTGCGACTGGGTCAAATTCAAGTTTGGCATCGAACTGGCCGTGGCCGAAATCCGCGAGCTCGACGCCGAGGCCGTCAAGCGGCTCGTGCGGCAGAAGGCCCGGGTCATGTACACCCAGCGCGAAGCCGAATACCCGGTGATGGCCGGCCTGTACCACTTCTCGCGGCCCGACGGCAATGGCGGCCGCCGCTACGATCGCGACGCGCTCGTGGCCTGGGCCGCCGAGCGGTTCGATGCCACCATCGACGCCGAAACGGTCAAGAACAAAGAGCGCGACGAAGTGCTCGAAGTGCTGATCGAATCGAGCCGTCGCAGCCAGGCCCAAGCCGCGGCCATGGCCGAAGCGGCAACCGCCAAGGTGGAGCAACTGTTCGAAGGCGCGGCGGGCGCCCGCGTTACCGCCCAGCAAGCCACGGGCGGCAACGGCGCCCTGGTGTCGCTCAGCGCCTGGCTCAAAGATTCGGTGAAATGCGAAATTTCCACCGATGAGTTGGCCCGGCTCGAGCGCGAAGAACTCGAAGACCGCGTGGCCGGCGCCGTCGATCACTTCTACCGCCCCGAAATCCGCCGGCTCGAACGCCAACTGTTGCTGCAAATTCTCGACGAGGCCTGGAAAGACCACCTGCTGGCCATGGACCATTTGCGCTCCAGCGTGGGCCTGGTGGGCTACGCCCAGGTCGATCCCAAGGTGGAATACAAACGCGTCGGCATGCGCACCTTCGAAGACATGTGGAAGTCGATCGGCGAACGCGTCACCGATTTGATCTTCCGCATGGAGCAGCTCGACGAAAACTTTGTGAGCAGCACCTGGGTGCAAACCGAAACCCGCCACGACTCGGCGCCCCCGGTTTCTGATCTGGACCAGAGGAAGCAGCAGGCCATCGACAGCAGCGGCGCCGGCGACGTGAAAATGGAGCCGATCCGCAACCGCGACGAAAAGGTCGGCCGCAACGACCCCTGCCCTTGCAATAGCGGCAAAAAATACAAGAACTGCTGCATGCGAAAAGGCGGGGCCGCGGCGTAGGCAGAAGTGCCAATCGTTGCGATCGTGAGTGGTGGGGCACGAGAGTCTCAGTTGTGACTAGCGGGGTCGGGGCGGTGAATCGAACGGAGCTGAAGCAACTCGCTAACGACCGGATTGACGATGCCACGATCCTTTTGCAATCGCAAAGGTGGTCGGCTGCTTACTATCTTGCCGGGTATGCCGTGGAGTGCAGCCTAAAGTCGTGCGTGCTGGCCCACGTTGACCAAACAGGGGTCTTGTTCAAGGACAAGAAGTTTAGCGAGAAGTGTTGGACCCATGACTTGCTGGCGCTGGTTCGATTAGCGGATCTCGAAACAGCTCTATACGCCCATCTACAATCGTCGCCAACATTTGCCGGCTTTTGGGGGGTGGTGCAAGATTGGTCGGAAATTGCGCGTTATGAACAGAAGACCCAAGCGCAAGCAACGACTCTGTTGGAGGCGGTAACGAATAACCCCGATGGAGTTTTCCTGTGGATACAGAACTATTGGTAGAAGACCAAATTCGCAGCGGCGAGGCCCTAGTCGAACGGCTGTGCCAAGACGGAATCAATGTCGTGGCAGCGTTCTGGGCGAAGACTTCCGCACCCGATGAAACCTGGCATCTATATATCGCATCGCGATTGGTAGACGACCAAGGACAAGCAGCGGCCTATCGCACGATCTACGGAATTCTGCCGTCTCTACACGCCTCTTCGATCTTGCCGTTCGATATAAAAATCATTGGCGCGAATGATCCCATCACCCAAGGGGTGCTCTCGCTGCAAAATCGCTTCGCTGGCCGGCTCCCCACACGCTTTCAGGGGCCTCAACTAGGGCCATTGTCAGTCGATGAAGCGTATATCTACTCGATTCCCACGCCGGGGCGAGCTGATCAACTGCTCTCACCCGACGAGGTAATTCGCCGAGTATTGGCGCGAATGAATCGAACGGGTCCGATCGAGCCGTCAACAGTCAAGTCAACTGCTGGACAGACCTTCGAAGGCATTCCAATCAGCCTAGACTCCAATGCCTCAGGACTGACCGTGCGATTTATCGATACTGAGCAACAACTTCAACGGGTGCTCGCTGTCGACGAAATCGCCTCATTCGACTGAAGGCATCGATGAAAGCCGCCTACATCCACGCCCCCGGCCCGGCGTCTTCCATCATTTATGGTGAGCTGCCGGAGCCGGCTCTCAGCGCCGGTAGTGTCCTAGTGCGCACCATCGCCGTGGCGGTGAACCATATCGACACCTACATCCGTAGCGGGGCCTATGCCCTGAATCTGCCACGCCCATTCATCATTGGCCGCGACATGGTGGGCGTGGTGGAAGCCGTGGGCAGCGGTGTCACGAACTTCACCGCAGGCGAGGCCGTGTGGTCCAACTGCCTGGGCGTCGATGGCCTGCAAGGCAGCTTCGCCGAGCGGCTTGCGGTTCCGCATAATCGACTCTATCACCTGCCGGAGCAGGCCGATCCCCTCCAAGCCGTGGCCGTGCTACACTCGGCTCTCACGGCTTCGCTGGGACTATTCGATCGGGCGGGCCTACAGCCGGGAGAAACCCTATTCATCAACGGCGGCTCAGGCAGCGTAGGCATGGCCGTGTTGCAAATCGCCAAGTCGGCCGGCGCGCGGGTGGCCGTGACGGCCGGCAGCGCCGAGAAAGCGGCGCGCTGCGTTGAAGCAGGAGCCGACCAGGTGATCAACTATCGCACCGACAACATCGTTCAAAAACTGCAGGCATTTGCCCCGGACGGCTTGAATATCTATTGGGACGCCACGCGCAACTTCGAAATATCGCAAGCCCTGGCGGTGCTCGCGCCGCGGGGACGCATGGTGGTGATGGCCGGCCTGGACCGGCATTGCGACCTGCCGCTCGGCGCGTTCTATACGCGCAACGCCACGCTGCACGGCTTCACCATCACCGGCAGCACCACGGCCGATTACGCCCGGCACGCCGAGCGCATCAACCGTTGGCTGGCCGCTGGCACGCTCACGGCGGCCATCGAACAAGTGCTGCCTCTCAGCCAGTCCGCGCGGGCGCACCAACTCCAAGAAGCCGGAGAGCTTCCGGGAAAGCTGGTGCTTGCGCCGGGCGACTGAGTGTTGCCGCGAGCAACGAATCGCATCCGCTACGAAGGCGACAAGCCTCAACTTTCTGGTTCAGAAGAATGTGTCCAAGCCCCGTTTAATGGTAGCGTGGTATCCGCCGCTTTCTGGATTCCCGCATGCGCGGGAATGACGCGCGAAGCATCTTTATGCCGAAGCGCGATAGGCCTGCTTGGTTGGCGCGACCAATTTACCCGCGGCCATTTCCAGGCTCCGCTGCGCGCGGCTGGCCACGGCCGGGTCGTGGGTGACCACCACGATCGTCCGGCCTTCGGCATGAAACGCATCGAGAGCCGCCAGCACGCCATCGCGCGTTTGCGGATCGAGATTGCCCGTGGGCTCGTCGGCCAGAATCACGCTCGGGTCGTTGGCCAAGGTGCGTGCCAGCGCCACGCGCTGTTGCTGGCCCACGCTCAGTTCCGCCGGCCGATGTTGCAGGCGGTCTTCCAACCCAAACCGGCCAAGCAAATCCGCGGCCTTGGCGCGCTGGGCCGCGGCCGGCAGGCCCGCCAACATCATGGGGGCCTGCACATTCTCCAGCGCCGAGAGATAGGGAATCAGATTGAACGTCTGAAACACAAAGCCGAACCGCGCGCGGCGGAGGCGCGCCCTCTCGGCGACCGACGACTGATACAGCGGCTTCCCTTCCACGAGCACCTCGCCCGATGTTGGGGCAAGCATGGCCCCCAGGATCGAAAGCAGCGTGGTTTTGCCGCTGCCGCTGGAGCCCACCAGGGCCACGTACTCGCCCGTCTCAATGGAAAAATTCACATTGTCCAAGGCCGCGATTTCCTGGCCCCGGCAGTGGTAGCGCTTTTGAACTTCTTTCACCTGAAACATCGGTTAGTTCTCTCGAAAGCAAAGACAGGGATCGAGGTTGGCCGCCCGCAAGGCAGGTAGCGCGCTCGCCAACAGGCTCACCGCGGTGGCAATCAACACGGCCAGCAGGGCCAGCATGGGAAGCGGCGATACCGCGATGCCCAGCAGCTCGGGACCGAGCCACACGGCCACCAGCGTGCCCGCCGCGCTGCCCACCAGGCCCCCCACAATTCCCAGCGTGGCGGCCTTCCAGAGAAACAGCCGCACCACAAAGCCCGGCGTGGCGCCCATGGCCATCAGGGTGCCGACTTCGCGCCGCCGTTCCGAAACATTGGCATACATGGCCGTGGCCATGCTGGCGCCGCCGATCGCAATCAGCACCACAAAGATCAGAATCGATACCCGGCTGAGTGTGCGATTGATAGAAACCTGGGTTTGCACCACCTGGGAGATCGTGACAATTTTTGTGTCAGGAAACATATCCTGAAGCCGCGCCACCAGGCTCCCGGCCACGTCTTCGCAACAGCCCATGATCTCGATGGCGTTGACCACGGGGCCTTTGCCGGCCAGATCTTGCACCGTATGCAGGTGGGCAAACACGCGCCCATCGTCAACGGTCCCCTTGGCCGGCAGCACGCCCACCACCTTGAAGGTTTTGCCGAGCAATTGCACGGCATCGCCCGGCCCTGCCAGCCCATGCACCGCGGCCTCGGCGCCCAGGAAGACCTCGTCTTCCTTCAGGCTTTGAATCACGCGAATTTGCGACAGCGACTCGGCGCCCTCCAGCGGCGCGGCAATGTGCGCCCGCTTGCAGCCCTCGTGGGTATTGGAGAACATTTGCATGCCGCCCCAGGCCGCTTTGGCCTGAAACTCGGCTTGGGGCAAAATGCCGGTCAGCGTGACGGCGGCCGTGCCCAACTCCGCCGGCACGCACAGCCGCGGCGATACATGCTCCACCCCTTCCAGGTTGGCCAACACCAACCGCGTGGCGTGTTCTTCTGGCATGGTCCGCGCGTGCAGGTCGGCCGCGTAGTAGTTTTGCAGCGAAACTTCCTTGGGCAACATCAACACGTTGGCGCCCAACGACTCCAGCTCGTAGGCCACGGCCGCTTCGCTCGAAACGCCCACGCTGCGAATCGAGACGAACGCCAACACGGCCAACAGAATCGCGGCCAGGCTGGCCAGCATGGCGACCGGCCGCTCGCGCAGCTCCCGCCAAATCATATGTTTCATGCTCATGACAGTTATTTTCCGTTCAATTGATTGTGCTTGCAGTTCTCGTCATCGCAGCACTTTCCGGCGGCGTGCAATTTGGTGGCCATGGCTTGCCCTGACACATTCCAAGGGAACTTGCCCACGAACACGGCCGGGGGCGCCATCATGGCCACGCAGCCAGCGGCTTCTTGCGAAGTGATCTTCATCTGCTGCAGGAACCGGCCTTCGGCGGGATCGCTCGAATTCAAATGCACCAGCACCGAACGGGCGCCGAAGTGGCTATCGCTGAGGAAAGCGTTTGGCCCGGCCGGCACGGCGGCACTGGCTTGGGGATGCACCAACAGCACCACAATCTTGCCGTCTTGCATGGCCTTCATGCAGTTGGCCATCGCGGGCGTAACGAGCGCTTGTTCCACATGGCTGGCCGCCAGCGGAGCCTGGAAGGCGCCCGTCACCGCGCCATTGGGGGCCACGGCCAGAATCATGGGCATCGGGGCGCGGTCCAGGGCAAACCGTTTGACCAGCTCCCGCTCGTTGGGGTCATCCACCAGCACCGCGGCCGTGGTTGCCCGATCGGTATGCCTGGCAAGCTCGGTTCGCAGCGAAGCCGCCATGGCGTCGGTGGCCGCGTCCTCCTGTCGCCAGAACAACACGAAAGCATATTTTTGTTGCTGCGCGGCCGTGGCAATCGCTTGCGTGGCCGTGACGCGGGTTTGCCCTTGGGCAGGGCTAATCACGACTCCGCTCAACATGGCGAAAACAGTTAACAGACCGGTGAGTATGTGGGTTCTCATGTTGGTTCCTTCCAGCAGAAAGTGACTCAACCCGCCGACTCCAAACAGCAGGCTTATCGGTTCTGTGACGATGATTCGGCGCGCATCTCTCCTGGAAAAACATCGTCTGCCGGCGGCGAAGAGCCTATGGCCTACACGCAAAATGCGGAATAGGTAAGACGCTAGCGTTGCCGTCGGGCAGTTTTTCCGGCCAGAAAACCCAGGCTCGACTCAAGTTTGCCTGAGACAGCATGCGCTCGCCTGGCGTTCATCCTGGGCTTCCCCAACCAGCGGCACGCGGGGGGCAGGTGAGAAGAGCTGCCAGGCATGGCTCAAATGAGCAGCACGCCTAGCGCCAAGTGTCGCCGCGGTCCCGCGTCAGTGCGTGGCTGAACCCTGTCGGCATACGCCCGGAATTGCCCAGGCAATAACCCGGCTTCGCCCGAGCAATCGGCCGCGGCCAGCGGCGTTTCCAGATTTCCGCCTTGAGCCAGGCCGAGGGAAGTATGGAGCGTGGCGGCAAATACACACGCGCCACCTTGGCAATGAGCCGGGGCGGGAGTCTCGCCAGACCGCGGACGCTCTGAGGCGACGATTGCGGCAGCATGGTCGCGCGCCTGCTGGGGCGACTCGGCCTGGTCTCCGCTAACATGCCCACAACAGCAATGGTGGCTGTGCTCGGCTTGCTCGCACGAGCGCGCGGCATGGGCATGGGCATGATGCGAGCAGCAACCCGCGATGGTGTGCCATAGCACCGCCACCACTGTCAGCGCCATCATACCTCGGTGCATCGCGGAGACCTCCGTGTCGCCGTTCGTTCCAACCCCCATGGCAATCGTATCGACGTACGGGGTACGGCCCAATAGCGAATTCTTGCCCGTGGCGCGGCTGCGCGGCTGCCGACGTAGGCGAAGTTGAACGTGTACATGTCGATGAATTGCAGCGAGTAGTAGCGGTCCTTCTCGACCGCCGGCACGCTGATCACCAGGGGTTCGGCCCGCAGGTCCGCGCCGATGTAGGAGTAGGGCGTGTCGGAGTTGGGCGTCTGGATCGCCTTGTCTTCGGGCGTGTAGACGCGGGCGTTGTTGTAGATCTGGTTCCAGGGAACCTTGTATTCGGGGCCATCGCGGTCCACGAAATAGGAGTACTGGATGCGGTAGCTGTCCACGAGCGGGAAGCCGTAGATGTACGCTTCCTTCGCGATGGCGCGAGCTTCAACCGGCGTGAGATCCTTTGCCGGCTGAGCGCGAACGGTGGAGAGAACCGGCGCGCCCAAGGCGACTGCCGCCAGCAGACCGGCGGGAGTTAAAGCCGTTCGCATTCGCATGGTCGCCTCCCTTGACTGACGTGGGCACCGTGTCTGCGCGTGATTATACGCCAGTGGCGACAAATCACCACCGCTCCAGGCAGTTTGAACCGCCGAAGAGAAGTTGCTTCAAGGACTTGCGGCAGTGGTCGAACGTCAAACCAACCACGCCGAGCCAGACACAGGAGAGAAGAGAATCGCCCAGCTTCTTCAAGCCCCACCGCGCCCCGCCAGCAACCAGCCCCTAGCTACCAGCCCCCGCCCGCTCAACAATCCGCAACCGCGTGCGGCTTTGTTCTTCGTGCCAGGCTTTCCAGGCGGCGATTTGCTGGGTGGTGGTGGGAGGCGTGCCGGAATCGCCGGACGCCGCAAGAGTTTCGTCCGTGCCCACCACCTTGGGCAAGGCAATCAGCGCGGCCCTTTGCACGCTGCGAGCGTCGTCGAGAAAGCGGATCAGGATGGAGAGAAACTGGCGATCGCCCAGGCTGCCGATCGATTCGGCCACCTGCTGGCGAATGGCCGGGTCGGCGTCGTACGACAGTCGCGAAATGGCCGCCGCTCCCGCATGCGATCCGGCTTTGCACAAGCTGGTGGCCGCCTCCACCCGGATCGCGTGATCCTTGGCGGCCAGCAGTTGCTCCAGCGGCTCGGTATCGGGCAGCGGACCCAAGTTGCCAAACGCTTTGGCGGCCGCGCGGGCCACGCTGTTGTCGGGATCGTTGACCAGCGGCGCCAAGGCGGCCGCCAGTTGCACACGCTTCATTTGCCCTACTTGCTCGCACGCCCGGCGACGAACCTCGGCCTGGTCTTGCTCCAACGCCAACTGCCAGAAGCGATCGGGCAGGCGGCTGGCCGACTCGGTGGGGGGGAGCCCTGCTCCCCCGGGCGCACTTTGCGCTGCCGCCGCCACGGCCAACAGCGATTGCCACACCAGCCCGTCTTGCTCGGCCTCGGCCAACGTGGCCATGCGACTTAACGCGAGTGCCGAAAGCGGCTGGGCGCTGCTTAGCGTTTCCAGCGCGTGGGCCGCCCGGCGGCGCTCGATATTTGAGCCCCGGGCCAGCTCGCCCAGCGCCTTATAAACGGGGCCGTGCTCCGGCAGAATTTCGCGGAACACAAATTCGCCGATCACCGCCTGATCTTCCTCGTACAGTTGCTCCAAAGCCGGCAACAAGTCGGGGCCGAGATTTGCCAGCTGCAATTTCCATTCCCGCTGTTGACGCGCGTCGGCCCCTGGCTGCTGCATGGCGCGCAGCAAGATCCGTAACCCGGCGACAGCCGCGGGCTGAGCGGCCCTGCGAGCCGTGGTTACATGCGAAACCGTGCGAACGGTGCTTTCCTTTGCATTGGCCAGGGCATCGGTCACGGCGTTAATCTTGCCGGCGACCCGAGCTTCGACCTCGGCCAATTGAACTGCCGCCAGATCCCACTGGGTGTGCAGCGCCTTCAGCTTGATCGACCTTTCGACGGCCAGTCGGGCATCGAACGGAAAACCTCGGGCCGCGGGCCAGCGAGCCGAAAGCTGCTTGTAGGCCGCGGCCCTGGTTTGAAACACCTCGCTCTCGAGCGCCGTCATCCACAAGGCGCCCGCTTCGGAAAGCGGCCAGGTGGCCACGGCCGCAATGGTTGCCTGCTGCACCGCCGGATGCGGGTCGGCAATCAACATGTCGGCCAGCTGCTTGCGCTCCAGATGGTCCGCGTCATCGAAGTTGGGTAGCGCTGCGCTGGCGGCAGACGAACTTGCGGAGCGGGCGATCGCGGAATCGCCACCGCCCAACTGTTGAGCCACGGCCGCGCGCACGCGGAACGAACGGTCTTCGGCCGCCGTCGCCACCTCAGGCCAGCAACGTCGCCGGACCAGCGTGGCCGCCGCCGCCGAGCGGACCTTTTCGCCATGCCCTAGGTCTTCTTTGAGCAGCGTGGCGAGTTTTTCACGGATTTGCGCCTCTTGTTCGGGCTCGGCTGGAATGCGTGCCAGCGCTGCAATCGCCGCCAGCCGCACGGCCAGGTCCTGGTCGTGCAGGATCGAGAGCACCAACGCGGCTGCTTCGGGATCGTCGCTGTGGGAAATCGCCGTTGCCAGTTCGGCCCGCACGCGGGGATCAGCGTCACGCGCCAGGGCTTTGGCTTCGGCCGGCAGTTCGGGAAGTTTGACTTCCTCGCCGAACCTGTTCCACCAGGCCAAAGCCTCCCGCCTCTCCGACACATCGGGCGAAGCGAAGGCAGCGACCGGCGGCGGCTCCGGGGCCGGTTTCTTTTGCCACGCCGAGTTGGCGGGCAGATGGCCCGGCTGTTCTCCCAGGGTGGGTAGTTCCCACTGGCGACAGCCCAGGCAGGCTGCCATTTGCAGCGCGGCGAACCCCAGCCAGGCGGCTCGCGGAGTTTTGAATTGAATCATAGGTGAAGCGATTCCCTTCCGCCTGCGAAGTGAAGAGCCGGCCTCTCCTGTTCGCTCTCGACGCGGGGCCAGCAACTGGCAATGCGTGCACTGCTAGCCTTTGTGGCGACGAAATCGACCAGGTTGAACGTGGAGAAGGCGAGCGGAATCTCTACTCACAATCGGCTTCGCCTGCAACCTCGGCCTGCGAACCTTGCGGGTGCGCGGTAGCGCGAACCAAACCCCCGGTGCGTTTCCGTACGGGCGCCACCCGGGGGTTGAAGAATGTTGCATTTTTTGAAGGTAGCGATGCGGGCGAACCCGAACCGGATGCGCCCGCAATCGGGGGCCGGCTTTACCAGCCTTTTTTCACCGGGTTGGTGAGCGTGCCGATCGAGCCGATCGTGGCATCGACGGTATCGCCCGCCTTCAGGTAGGTGCCCGTGGTGTTGCCCACGCCAGCCGGAGTACCGGTGGCGATAATGTCGCCGGGCTCCAGCGTGAGCGATTTGGAAATAAACTCAATCACGGCGGCCACGGGGAAGATCTGCTGACCCGTGGTGGCGTTTTGTTTCACGTCGCCATTCACGGTGAGCTTCATCGGCAGCTTTTGCGGATCGGAGATCGAATCGGCCGAGGTGATGCACGGTCCCACAGGGCAGAAGGTGTCGTGCCACTTGCCGTGCAGCCAGTCAAAGAAGGCGTCGTTCTTGCGTTCTTTGCGGTCGGGGTTGGGGCGGTAGCGGCGATCGGAAACGTCGTTCACCACGGTGTAGCCCGCGACGTAGTCCAGGGCCGTGGCCTCGGTCACGTTCTTGGCCTGTTTGCCAATCACCACGCCCAACTCGAGTTCCCAGTCGATATGGTCGGGCGAAACCTCGGGGATTTTGATCGGGTCGCCCGGGTTGCAGAGCGTGGTGATCGGCTTGATGAACACGTAGGGAAAGGTTTCCTGACGCTCGGCCGCGGCGCCGCCGCCTTCGCGAATGTGATCGGCGTAGTTGCCGGCCAACAGCAAGATTTTGGGAGGAGCAGCCAGCGGCACGAGCAGCTTCACATCTTTGAGAGCCAATACCGAGCCGGCGGGCAACTTGGCCCGATGTTCGTCGACCCAGGCGGCCAACTTTTGGGCGGGGCCAAAGCCGGCACCGCCGGGGAGGAGCGACAGCACGCTATCGCCCGCAAGGCTCACCGGCAGTTGGCTTGGTGGGCTGCCTTGACCGAAAGCCGCCACGGCTGCACTGAGAGGAACGATGCCCTCTTCGTGATAGAAACCAATCTGGGGCTTGCCCTGGTGCTCAAATCGACAAACGCGCATCGTTCAACTCCCGCAAAAATACTTCAGTCAGTACTGCAAGTTGGGGTCACTTTCGTTTGCCGAAGGGCGAAAGTCAAGCAAATGGGGGGCAAGGGACCAACGACCCCTTCCAACTTTTGCCCGCCCACCAAACCACCACCTACCAACAACCAGCCCCCAGCAACTAGCTACCAGCTACTCCCCGCTCACATCCACGCACGCCGCGCTGCCGGCATCGTTGCGGCAATAGATGCGCCCCGCGGCCAGCACCGGCGGTGTCCAACAGGTTTCTTCCAGCACCTGGTGTTCGGCAATCACTTCATAACCCTGGGGCCTGGCCGGAATGATCACCAGCCGGCCATCGTCGGAAAGGGCGATCAGTTTGCCGTCGGCCAAAATCAGCGAGCCGCAGCCGAGGCCGCGTTCGGCCCATTTCTCTTTGCCGGTTTCCCAATCCATGCATACCAGCCGCACGGTGCGGGCGTTGTGCGAATTGCCGTCGAAACCGTAGAGGTGCCCTTCCCACAGCACACAGTTATTCATGTGGTTGCTCATCACGCGATTGCGATAGAGCGTTTTCAGTTCGCCGTCGGCCAATTCGAACAGGGCGCAGCCGTTGTTGTAGCCGGTGGAAATGAAGATGCGGTTGCCCACCACGATGGGCGTGGTGGAGGTGGTGGAAAAGTCGGTCGTCCAACTTCGCCGGGCCACGGTTTGGCCATTGCTCTGGCGGAGAATCAGCAGGGCGTCGTTGTTCAGCACGGCCAGCAATGCTTCGCCAGCCAGCGTGAAAGCGGCCGGCGTGCCGTAGCCGGCTCGGAAGGGTTCGGTTTGCCAGAGCAGCTTGCCGGAATCTGCAGCGAGGGCAACGGTGCGGCCGGCATCGATGAACAACTTGCCATCGACCAGCAGCGGAGAGCAGGAGAAACCCCACTCCGGAACCGGCACGTCGAGCAGTTGGGGCAGGTCTTGTTGCCAGATGACTTTGCCCGAGGCGCTGTTCAGGCAGAACAGTTGGCCCGACTTGCCGAGCGTGTAAACGCGGTCGCCCTGCACGGTGGGCGAAGCCGCTGGCCCTCCGGTGTGCAAATTGTCGTTCAGGTCGCCGGGGTAGGAGTGCGACCAGACCTTTTGGCCGGTGGCGGCATCGAGGCACCAAATGGTTTCTTGCCCGTCGGCGTAGCCCAGGCTGTAGGCACGGCCGCCGGCAACGGAGAACGCGCTATAGCCTACGCCGAGCTGTTTCCGCCACAGTTCCTGGGGAGGCTGCTGCCGCCAGTTGGTTCGCCAGGCTTTCTCGGGCGAAATGCCGTTGGCATCGGGGCCGCGCCACTGGGGCCAAGGCGCGGTCGCGGCGGTTGCTTTCTCGGCCGCAGCCGGCGATCCATCGGCGCTAACCGGCGTGGTAGCGCCGTGTTGATTGCTGGCCGGGCTGCCCGGAGAGTCGCCAGCGGGTCCGCACCCCAGCAGCAGGGCCAGCCAGGGAAGCACGTATCGGGTCCGTGTTGCCATACTTGGGTTTCTCCAAGGCGCTGCCGAAAACCGAGCTCGCCGCCAGCGAAAATGCGTTCCCCGCTGCTGAGGCAGCCGCCTACGGCATCGCCCTCGCGCCGGCCGGAGTGCGGATCGGGAAGCCCAGGTTTTTGTCCACCAGGTTCCTCAGCGGCCGGCCTTCGAAATATCGGGCCAGGTTGTCGCAAAAGAACTCGGTCATATCGTCAATGCGGCGGGCACTTTGCCCTCCCACGTGCGGGGTGATGATCACGTTGGGCCGCTCCCACAGGCTGCTTTCCACCGGCAGCGGTTCTTTCTCGGTCACGTCCAGGGCCGCCGCGGCAATGTGGCCGGAGTCGAGGGCGGCCGCCAGATCGCGTTCCACCAAGAGCGGCCCTCGGGCAATATTCACCACCATGGCCCCCCGCGGCAACAGGCTGAGCCGGCGGGCATCGATCATGCCCCGCGTGGTCGGCGTGAGCGGCGCGGTGAGAAACAGGATATCGAGCCGGGGCAACATGGCGTCGAGCTGGTCGGCTGGCAGCAGTTCATGCACGCATGCCGGCTTGTCGATGGGAAAATGGTCGGTGGCTAGAATGGTCGTTTGAAACACCGAGAGCACCTCGGCCAACCTTCGTCCCACCCCACCCAGGCCCACAATCCCCACGGTGGCCCGCGTGAGGTCGCGGGTGGGCTGGCGGATGAATTCTTTCTGCTGCTGGGCGCGAAAGAAGGTCGGAAGACCGCGGGTCAGCCCGGTCACCAGGGCAATTGCGTGCTCGGCGACCTGATCGGCCAGTACGCCCGAGGCGCTGGTCACAATGATGTCGGAGGCCACGACCTCGGGCACCAGGCAATGATCGAGCCCCGCGGCCGACGATTGAATCCACCGCAGCCGGCCGCCATTGACCACTTGCTGCCAGGGAACCGGCACCTTGGGATGCCCACAAAAGATGTCGGCCCGAGGCAGTTCCACGGCGACGCGTTCCTGGCCGGCATCCACGATCTCGGCATCAGGAGCGGCCGCTTGAATGGCCGCAATGTGTCGCGGCTCGACCGGGTAGCAAAGAACAATCCGCATGGCAGGGGGGTTGATGCAACGGCTCGGAAAAAGGGTGTCGGGCGGAGGCGGCGAACGGACAACAGGCAGGAGAGTCGGGGGGGAACCCAATGCCGGCGAGCAAAACCACGTCGCCGGGCGAATGACACCCAGGGAAAATCGCGCCTACCAATGCCGAGGGAAGATATCAAAGTTGTTTTTACCGCGCGGGGTCGGGTTTCGCCAGCGGGGCAAAATATGGCAGAAATACCGAGAGCCCCCCCATCTTCGGTAAAAACCGCGGGGCTGTCGTAACCGGGAGCGAAGCCGGAATTTAGATCGCACTGGGGGACTGCGCCGTTGACGCGGTCGATTTGACGTCATAGCATCGCGAATGCCCGTGGCATATTCCTTTGGCATGAAGCCGCGGCAAAATCACCCAACCACTGCCGGACGATGCTCGTAAAGACATTGGGGGGAGGCGGCGGTTGTGGCGTCAGAATGATTGCCTGGGCGGCGCGATTTTGCCGGACTTCACCCTTTTCGGGATCCTGTAATTGGGAGACTTGGCCATGCCGTTGTTTGAGATTGAAACTGACGCGCACATCCTCATCACTTGGGCCGATGACGAACAGCAGGCGACCCTGGTGGTGGGCGATGCCTACCCCAACGACAACGTCCTGCGATTGACCAAACGGCCTCGCAATAGTTGGGTCATTTCGAAAACGGCCCTGGGGCTTTCCGACAAAGTCGACCCCTGCCACACCGCGCGCGACTGCCTGGCCAAAGCCGCTGGCGACAAAGTCAACGCCATCCGCCTGTACATGCACGAAACGGGAGTCGACCTCGATCGAGCCCGCAAAGTGATCGAGTCGAACATGGTAATGGGCTGGTAGCCGCGCAACTTGCGCGGCTTTGTCATTGAGAGGGGGGCGCTACCATCTACCAGGCAGCGCCCCGATTGCCGGGCGGCGTCGTTCCCAACGGCGCCGAACCCGCCCTGGCTATTTCTCCTCGCTGGCCGGTTCTTCGAACGGAAAGATCCGCTTCCAATCGTTTTTCATGCTGATCACGTGCCAGTGGCTGCGCTCGGCTTTTTGCAGCAGCGAATTGGGGAAATGGCCAATCTTGGAGTCGGGTCCATAGTCGTACTCCCGCTGGCCGTCGTCGTGGTGCACCAGCATCATCAGCCGAGCGCCCGGGCCGGCCGCCGTGTAAGCCAGCATCTCGGCATCGCCTGTTGAATTGCCAAACGCGGCGATGGGGCGGCGGCCGATCATGAGGTTAATGCCCTCGGGCTTGCCGGGGCCGTCGTCAATCAGCAGCGTCTTGGGCAGTTTGATCAGCTCGGGCTGGCCCTGGGCGTTGAGCTTGTACTGGGTGGCCGCGGCTGAGCCGACGGTATTTTCGGGCGGAATTCCGTAAATTTTTTCGGAAAACACCCGCACAAACTCCTGCCCTCCGCCCGTGACCATATAAGTTTTGAAGCCGTGTGCCCGCAACAGGTCCAGCACCTCGAGCATGGGCTGATACACCAACTGCGTATAAGGCCGTTGGAAGCGCGGATGGCGAGCCGTGGCCAGCCAATCGCGCACGGTGGCGTGGAAAGCTTCGATCGTCATGCCAGCGTGCGATTGGGCAATCACCTGCTCGAAGTCTTGGATGCTGAAATTCGCCAGGGCCGCCGTCCCCTTTTCGAGCAGCGATCGGAAGGGCTCGGTGGTCTTCCACTGGGGGTGCTGGGGCGCGAGCTGCTTCACGCGATCCAGGGCAAACACCACCTGGGTGTAGAGCGGTTGCTCCACCCACAGCGTGCCGTCGTTGTCGAAGGTGGCAATCCGCTCGGGCTGGGCTACAAAGTCGGGGCTCCCCTCGGTGGTGACCTGCTTCACAAATTGCAGGATGGCCGTTTTGTTGGGGCCATCGTTCCAAGAAGGGAGCGGATCGGCAGCCTGGGCAGCCAACGCCAGACAGAACACAACCAGGCCAGGCACCATGACGGTGGCCTGCCAACTCGCGGCAAATCGCGGATTACGAGCGTGCATGGTAAATCGCGCCTTTCGAGGGATGTGACATTCTCAAGAAGCACCGGTGAAGAGCCGGCGCGGAAAGGGTAACGGGTTCGCTCAATCCTAATTCACGCCGAGCCCGCGCACAGACGTTTTCTGCGCAGGAAACGGGAGAGGGCTGCCTGACAGTGAAGCAGTTGCCGTGGGGTGCTAGCGTGCCGTGCCGGGCGCCAAGAACCCGCCCCCCGAACGAATTTTCAGAACGCAACTCATTACGTAGTAAGACGATGGAGGTTGCAGTGGAATCGATTTCCTCGCTCGGCGCGCCATTTGCTTCCGCCGGCAAACGTGGTTCTTTCGGGGGTGGCGCCGAACCGGCCCCGCGACCGATGGTCCGCTGTGCGATGCCCGCCCGCTCTCCCCGCGACACGCCTTTTGCTCGTGAGTTGAAACTGCTTGTGATTTCTCCTACCTCAGACAATGTCTCGCGACAGAAAGTGGTTGCCATGCGGCACGGATTCTTAATCGACATGGATGGCGTGATGTACCGGGGATCGCAACTGATTCCCCAGGCCGACCGGTTCATTCACCGACTGCGGGAACTCGACATTCCCTTCTTGTTTTTGACCAACAATAGTCAACGCACTCGTCGCGACGTGGCCACCAAGCTTTGCCGCTTGGGCATCGACGCCGAGGAGCAGAATATTTTCACCTGCGCCATGGCCACGGCCCGCTTTCTGGCTTCGCAAAAGCCCGACGGCACGGCCTATGTGATTGGCGAAGGCGGCTTGCTGCACGCCCTGCACCGCAACGGCTTTTCGATCGTGGATACCGACCCCGATTACGTGGTGGTGGGCGAAGGCCGCACCGTCACCATGGAACAGGTGGAAACCGCGGTGAAAATGGTCTTTGCCGGGGCCAAGCTGATAGCCACCAACATGGACCCCAATTGCCCCACCGCCAACGGCATCCGGCCAGGCTGCGGAGCCATTGTTTCGATGATCGAATCGGCCACGGGCGTGCAGGCATTCAGCGTGGGCAAGCCCAGCCCGATCATGATGCGCGCCGCTCGCAAAGAGCTGGGCCTGACCACCGCCGAAACGTCCATCATCGGCGATACCATGGAAACCGATATTCTCGGCGGCGCGCAGATGGGCTATCGCACCATCCTGGTGCTGTCGGGCGGAACCCGTCGCGAAGACCTTTCGCGCTACGCCTACCGGCCCGACATGGTGGTGCCATCCGTCGCCGATCTGTGCGACTTGGAATGGCTGCTGGAGCGCGACCGCGGCCGGGCGTCTGCCGATCGTGATCGCAACCCCATGCCCGCCGATCGCGACCACTCGCGCCGCGGCCCCCGACCGCAAGAAGTGCTTCAATAGGCTGCCCGCGGCAACCGTAAACAATAAAGACGGCGTTGGCGCACCCGCGCCAACGCCGTCTTTATTTGACTCAATTAACCACCAGCCACCAAGAAAGAAATTCGGAATTCGGAGTTGAAGACTCAGACCGGTTGTTTTTTGGCGGGGCTGGGCCGGTTTGGATTGCAAATGGAGTATTGGAAGACTGCCAGCCACTAGCAACCAGCTACCAACCCCCAGCCACTAGCCCCTCCTCAAAGCATACTCTCCAGCAACAGCCGCATTTTTCGCAGCTCGGCCAGGTGGTCGATATCCGAATCGGGCTCTTCCACAATGTCCACGCACAGGGCACGTTGGTAGCGCGCATGTTCCAGTTGGGAAACCAGCCGGCCGTATTCCACTTCGCCCTGCCCGATGCGAACCTGCAGTTTTTCCTTGCTGGTGTCGCGCAGTTGCACGTGGCCCACATACGGCATCAATTGCACATAGTTGCCGCTGTTGAAAGGCCCACAAATAAAGTGGCTGGGATCAAGCGAAACGGCCAGGCCTTTGATGTGCTTGCACAGCACCAGGGCCGTATCGGGGTCTTGCGTCATCCGGCCCGACTCGGTCTTCACGCAAACCCGCACGCCTTCTTGCGAGGCCAGGCGGACCATCTCGCTGAGCCGTTCCACTTCTTCATTGAACGGCGTGCCAATTTCGCTGCTGCGCACCACCAAAGCGACCACCTTGGTGGCTTTCGCCAACCGGCAGCAGGCGTAGAAATGGTCGAAATAACTTGGGCCTTCGGCGATGGCCAGGTTGTATGCCACCGGAGTCAGCCGGTGGGTGTCGCGGCACAGATAAACGGCCCGATCAATATCCGCCAGAACTTCCGACGGCTTCATCTGACAGCCATGTTCCCACAGGGTGATCTCCACCCGGCTGAACTCCAAGCTGTTCAGGCGATCGATGGCGGCATCCAACGGCAAAGACGGAAAACATCCAGTGGATGCGGCAACAAACATGCTCCACTCCTATCTGCGTAAGCAACCCTGAAGATACGGCGAGCCGCGCAAAACGCTGGCCAGGCATTTCCTAAGTTCCAGCGCATCCAGGGAGATAGCAGCGCCACCCCTGTCAACTGGAAAAGAACTGCGAGAGTCAACATCGGCCTCGCCGCCAGCAAAACCACGTCGGGGGCGTACTCTAACGACGAACCGCCAAACAGCGAAGACCGAAAAATCGCAGGGCCGCACCGCATCCACACTACGGCGCCCAAATCTTTCCCAACCCGCTGCGTTACAACATTATGCAAGTGCTAGCACGGTGGGGACTGGAAAAAGTGAGCTTG
>CAYUMU010000110.1:0-18798 GCA_964445985.1 uncultured Pirellulales bacterium
AAAACCGCCGATTTTTTACGAGCCGAACGCGTTTCCGGACGCGCACTAGCTAGCAACCAAGCAACTAGCAACCTAGCAACCAGCAACCTAGCAACCAGCAACCTAGCAACCAGCAACCAAGCAACCAGCAACTAGCAACCAAGCAACCAAGCAACTTGCAACTAGCGACCAGCCTCTTCCCCCCCAATCCCGCCAGCTGTCTTGACGCCTTGGCCCTGCATTCCTACGATGCCCCGCCAATTTGCGCCAGGACGGGGGGGAGATCGCGCGCTGCCGGCAGGCATTGCGGCCGCGCACCCAATAACGATGCGCCTCGAGGAGGCGTTTCTATCGCCGCCAAGCTCACCATCATTCGCCGCTGGACGGTTCGCACCCTGGTTGCCTCATCGCTGCTGGCGATGGCTGGCTACATCTACGTATCGGGCCGAATCAACGAAGAAGTTCGCGGCGCCGTGGAAAAGCATCTGGCCGAGAAGTTTCCGCAGCTCGATGTTTCGGTGGATGCGGCACGGCTGGAAGGGCGTGGAATTCATGTGGCCGGCGTGGCGCTGCGGCTGAAAGACGTTTCCGGCCCACATGGCGAAATCGTCTATATCGACAACATGAACGTGGCCTGCGATGTCTCGTGGCCCAAGCTCATGCAGGGGACGCCTTGTCTCGAAGGCTTCGTGCTGCAGCGGCCGCGCATCCGCATGGTGCGGCTCCGCGACGGCAGCTGGAATTTCGACCACCTGTTCCAATCTTCGGAGCAGTGTTCCTCCGACGACGTGATCGACGGCCACATCGAGAACGCCACGGTGCAGGTGGTGGACATGCTCAAAACGCCCCCCTCGGTGTATACGCTCCGCGACCTCAACCTGACGGTTCGCCGCCGTCCCCCGTCGTCTGCCAGCCCAGAAACCAGCCAGTCGGCCAACGTGGCCAACCAGGATTTGCCCCAGCGTGGCAGCCAGCCAGCGGTCGCCGGGCAGCCGCGGTCCACCATTCTCGACGTGTATGGCCATGGGCTGGGCGACCACTTTCGCCGCGCCAATGTGCAAGCGGCGGTCGATCTCTGCCACCACACTTGGACGGCCAGGGTTCAGGTGGACGATCTCGATATTTCGCCGGAACTGCATGCCTCGCTCCCCGCGGCCATTTGTCAACAGGTCGGCGAACTCACCTTGCGGGCCCGATCCAACGTGAGCCTGACGTTGGCCTACAATTCCCGCCGGGAGAATCCCTGGAAGTTCGTTTCCAACATTACCATTACCGAGGGCCGGATCGACGATCGCCGGTTGCCCTATCCGCTGGCCGACCTGAAGGCCGATTTGCAGCTCAGCGATGCGGGCCTGGTCGTGAATCAGCTTTCGGCCCGCTACCGCCAAACCACGCTCCGCGGCCGCGGCAGTCGCACCGGCTGGCAGCCCAACTCGCCCTGCGAACTAGAGGTAGAGGGTCGTCATGTGCTGCTCGACCCCAAGCTGGCCCAAACCTTTCCAGAACTGGCTAGCGTATGGAACATGCTGTTGCCGACGGGCGAGGTCGATATCGACGCGCAGGTGTCGTTCGATGGCGCCGCCTGGCAGCCGCGGATCAAATGCACGGCCATCGATTGTTCGTTCGCTTACGACGATTTCCCCTATCGCTTTGAGCGGGCCAACGGCGTGATCGAGGTGAACGGCCTCGATTGGACGCTCAACCTCACCGCCTATAGCAACGCCGATCTCGTTTCGCTCCGCGGCAGCCTGCACGACTTTGGCAAAGCGGCCGTGGGCTGGGTGGAAGGCACGGGGCAGCAGGTGCGGATCGAGCCGGGCATGATCGACGCTCTGCCCCCCGAAGCCCGCGAAACCGTCGCGGCCTTTCATCCCACCGGTCAGGTCAGCGTGTTTGGACGTTTTTGGCGAGACACGGCCGGCGAGGAAATGCACCAGCACATTCGCATGGGCTTGCAGCGGGTGGCGATCTCGCATGCGAAGTTCCCTTATCGCATTGAAAACGTGCAGGGCGTGATCGAAATGATCGACGACCGCTGGGACTTCCGCGATTTGCTGGGCTCGAACGATACCGGATCTATCTCTGGGCAGGGGACGCTGCAACCCACGCCCGAGGGCCGCGAGCTAACCCTCCACTTTCAAGCCGATCAGGTGCCGCTCGATGAGGAACTGCGCGACGCGCTGCCGCACGGCGCCCAGCGGGTATGGCGTGAATTGAAACCGGTGGGCGCGATTCACGCCCGGGCCGTGCTGCATATTCCCCCCGGCCAAAACGAACCAGAATGCTGGGTGCGGATGGAACCGGCCGGCGAAACGGTCTCGGTCGAGCCCCCGTGCTTTCCGCTCAAATTGGAGAAGCTGGCGGGGGCCATTGTGTTCGACCGCGGCGAACTGATTATCGAGTCGATCCGCGCCGAACATGGCAGCACCATCTTCTCGACCCGCGGCCAGTGGCAAGCGACCAAGCAGGGAGGCGGGCAGCTGATCCTGCGCGACTTCCACGCCGACCGGCTGCGCTTCAGTCGCGATGTGCTCAAGGCCCTGCCCGACGAACTGCGCAAGGCCCTGGTCGAAGTGAACCCCACCGGCACGATCAACGTGGAAGGCATGCTGGCCTTCACGCGCGGCGCGCTCCCCACCGACCCGCTGGAAGCCGACTGGGACCTCAACCTGTTCTTTCACGGCAACAGCGTGACGCCGGGCATTCGCCTCGAAAACCTGTTTGGCGCGGTGCGCGTGACGGGCGGATACCACGGCGAAAGCCTGCGCTGCCAGGGGAACCTGGAGCTCGATAGCGTGGACTATCACGGCTTGCAATTTACCGAAGTTCGCGGGCCGCTGTGGCTGCATGAAGCGGGTCTATGGCTGGGCTCTCCCAACGCGCCCCGGATCGATCCGGCCGAGTTCAAGCACGTGACGGCCAGGATTTACGACGGCCTGTTGCTCGCCGACGGCTGGGTAGCTCCCAAGAACGAGCAAATGCAATATTCCTTGCGGACGTCGCTCCGCAACGCCGACCTGGCTCAATTCAGTCAAGAAGCCGTGAGTGGTTCGGCCGGCTTCTCTGGCAAGGTCGATGCCGAGTGCACGCTGGCCGGAACGTCTGAAGGCGTGCGCAGCCTGCGCGGCGACGGCGAAGTGCATTTGCGCGACGCCGACATTTACGAACTGCCGCAGATGGTGTCATTGCTGAAAATGCTGCGGCTCAAGCGGCCCAGCAACACGGCCTTTACCCAGAGCGATGTCAAATTCCACCTGGAAGGCGACCACGTGTATCTGGACGAGATTCTATTCAATGGCGACGCCGTGAGCGTGGAGGGGCAAGGCGAGGTGGGCTTCAATCGCGAAATCCGCCTGGCCTTTCGGGCAACCGTGGCGCAAGGCGACCGTTGGCTGCCGGTGCTCCGCGAAATGATCAAAGGGGCCGCGCAGCAGATTGTGGAAATTCACGTGGATGGCACGCTGGACAAGCCCGAGTTCCGCAACGCCCCCTTCCCCGGCGTGGGCAAAGCCCTGAAGCAGTTGCAAGAATCGACCCGGCCCCTGCCGCCCCTACCAGGCGAAGCGGCCGGCCGCAGGCGACCGCAACAGCGCTAAGAGCTAAGACGCCCTGCGTAGGCCGGCTTTCGCCGAAAGCGGCCTGATGAGCGGTGCCCCGCGGCAAACCCGCGCATCAATCGTCAACGGGCGTGGAAGCGGAACGCGCGGCGGGAACGATGCTGCCACGCGGATTCTTGGGCGAGGACGCCCCCTGCCACGATCGGCTTCGGCACGCGCGGCCCGTGGAAAGCGTGCGCGACAGTCTCATTTTTTTGCTGCTTTTGCGGGCCGTTCCGGAGGCGTGGGGGCCAGGCCTAGCACCTCGTCCCCCTTGACGGTAAACACCGAATCGTGGGGCTTCAACTGTCCGTCTGCCCCGCGAATGCGATACTTCACGCGAATCATATTCCCCCCTCCGTCCGCGATGGTGGGAGGAAACCACTCATCGATTTCCACCGTGTTGCTCTTGTTCTTCAGGTACTCTTCGACCACGGCCAATTCGCCCGGCGCGCCGATCCCGCTGGTGGCCAGCATTACGCAAAACATCAGAATGATCGCCAGCGCGGTGAGTTGGCCCAGCAGCACCGCCGTGCGGAACGCCTTGGACTTGCGTTTGGCGTCGCGGCGGCGAAGCACCGTGAGAAAGTAGTCTTTCATCAGGTCGCTGTAGATGGGGCGCATATCGGCGTCGGCTTCGCGCTGCTGCCGCGTGCGGTCCTGGCGTTTCTCCGAGGGCGTGGCTGCGATGCCTTTGTAGAGCGAGGCCTTGGCCAGGTAGTTGGCCACCGATTCGGCGCTGGTCGATCCGCGGCCTTCGAGATTGCCTGCCAAAATGCCGCGTTCGATGAGCAAGCGGACTTTGGCCACTTGTTTGGGCGTGGGCTCGGAGGTGTGAAAGATGATTTCCGCGGCTTGATCCAAACTCAGCCGACGTTTATCCGCCGTGGACATGCAGGGGGCCCTTTCAACTCATGGAGGAAATGGATGCGAGGTTGGGAAGATCCCCAGCCCAACCCCACATCACCAGGGTGCGACCTCAAGATCCATTCCGTTCCATCTCGCTTGACGAGCGACGGGCTTTACTCCGCCATGAACACTTAAAGCAGCGCTTGCCGCGTCGCGCAAGCGCGTGGTATTTCCAACTGTTTTTTCTGCTATTTGGAAGGGTGGAACATGCGGAGCGCGCCGAGCACATTGGCGTAGTCGTCGGTCCAGATCGTCTGTTGGGGCGAGGTCGCCAGCGGTTTCCAGCGAGGATCGCCAGCGATCCATTTCAGTCCTTCGCTGGTGGAACTCAACAGCAACCAGTGGCTCGGCAAACGTCCCCGCCGCCGGTCGCGCTCGGTCAGGTCGGCGCCGCGGTCGCGCCACGCTCGCCCCACCATGCCCAACCTGGCGGCGTTGGCCGCCAGCACCGGTTCAAACTCGAAGTAATTGTTCGAAACGTGAAAGGCAATCGCTCCGCCCGGCGCCAACTTTTGCCGGTACAACTCCAGCGCTTCGATGGTGAGCAAATGCACGGGAATGGAGTCGCCGCTGAAGGCATCGATGACCAGCAGCCCAAACCGGCCATCCGGTTGATCCGCCAGCGAAATTCGCGCGTCGCCCTCGACCACTTCGCAGCGCGCCTGGCTGTCGCGCAAGAACGTAAACAGGCTGGGGTCTTGGGCAATGCGAATCACCACCGGGTCAATCTCGAAAAATACCAGGGGCTGGTCTTTCACCCAGTAATACGCCAGCGAGCCGCAGCCGAGGCCGACGACGCCCACCGCGGACGCCTCTCCGGCCTTCATCCTGGCCTGGAACACCTGCCCTATTGGTCCAGCGGGGTGGTAATACAGGAGGGGCGCCATTTGCGGCGCGGGGTGTGCCGTGAGAACTTGCGCCCCGTGCTCCACGCTGCCGTGCAGCAACTGATGCGTGTTCTCGTTCACGCCCTGAATCACTCGCGAAACGCCAAAGAAGCTGCGCTCTTGATAGAGCGCCTTGGAACTGTGTTCGATGGTGAACGCAATGAATAGCACGGCCGCGGCCGCCGCGATTCCGGCATACATCAGTGGCTTGCCGTGGCTGCGATTGGATAGTAAGCGGGCCGCTGGAATGACGATGGCCGCCGCCGCCAGCCCCAGCGGAAACTCGGCCGTGGATTGGAAGATGAGCGGGGCCAGCACGGCATTCGCGAGCCCGCCGAGCCCGCCGCCCAGCGATAAACAAAGGTAAAACTCCGTCATGCGACTGACGGCAGGCCGCAGGGCCGCCAATTCCACGTGGCACCCCAAAGCCACGGCGGCGAACACGCTCAAATGCAGCACGATCAAACCCAACAGCGATGGCGAAGTTCCCACCAGGGCGTTCATGGCCACCGCCTCGGCGATCACCGCCGCGGGCAAAGCCCAAACCGACCATCGCAATTGGCCCGCGGCGCGGCTGAAGGCCAAGATGAATGTGAGTAGGTAGAGCCCCAGCGGAGCCACCCACAGCATGGGCACGGGCGGCACGTCGGTCGAAAGCGCGGTGGTTACGCCCAGCATCAGACTGGAAGGCACGGCCGCCAAAGCGACCCACGCCAAGCGTAGCGGCCAAGTCACCGTGGGCCGGTTTTCTTTCGCCGTCCTTTTCGATGGCAACGCTTCGCCGTCGGCCGTCGCCAACGCGCCACCCTGGCGACAAACCAGCCAGCCGCAAACGGCAAACAAGGCCAGCAGCACGCCAAACATGGCCGTCCACATCGCGGCCTGTTGTCGAAGATCCAGCCACGGTTCAATCAAGATGGGATAGGCCAACAGCCCCAGCAAACTGCCCGCGTTGCTGGCCGCGTAGAGCCAGTAAGGGTCGCGCCCTCGCGGCCCAGCCACCCCGGCATACCAGCGCTGCACCAGTGGAGCCGAAGCCGAGACAACGAAGAACGGCAGTCCCACCGTCGCCGTCAGGCTCCACAACAAACGCGGCACAACCTGAACGCCACCAGGGGTCGCCCATGTTTGCCCAAAAGAAATTGGCAATGCGGCTGCCGCCAGCAGCAGGCTGGCATGCAGCGCGACTTGCCAACGCGTTTTTAATTGCGTGCCGAGGTGGGCATACAAGTACCCGCCCAACAGGGCCGTCTGAAAAAACAGCATGCACGTGGTCCACACCGCGGGGCTGCCTCCAAACCTTGGCAGCAGCATGCGGGCGATCATCGGTTGAACCACAAACAAGAGCGCCGCCGCCGTGAACCCCGTCGCGGCAAACAGCAACAAGATCGATGCCTCCGCCCGACCGGCAGCGCGAACTTCAGAATTCAGGCAAGGCACTGGATGAACCGCGCCTCGTTGTTTCACGTCTGTGGCCATCGCCCAACACCATCCGCGCTAAATCGTCCCATCCCCGCACTGCCCTGCCAAAGCCCCACACACACCTGCTCAATCTGCCGATCCCCCCACGCCAACGCAAAACCCGGAAGGCAGGATTTGCTCCTGCCCCCGGGCAAAACTTTCAGGAAATCACCAGCTTTGCAGGCTGATTAATAGTTGGGATCAACCGGGGGGATGCCTTCCTTGGGCGTCAGCAGGTAACGCAGGGCCAAGGGGTGAATCTCGTCGTTCATGAAGGTTACGTGGCCATCGAGGTACACCGCGTTGGCGCCACCGCGGTGGAAGCTGAAGGGCTCATCGTTGGGACCGAAGTTGTTGGTGGTCCAGTTGCCGCCAGGGCCGCCGTAGGGATAGGCGTTCTGGTTGATGACCTTCAGGCCGGGATCGCCGTACAGCGCGCCGGGAGCGCCCGACACGCCGTTGGCCGTGTCCGGTTCAGCCCAACGCCAGGCATTGCGGTAGGTCGAAGCGGCGGGCAACAAGTCCACACCGCCTGGATCGGTGTATTTCTGCGTGTGGAACGTCTCGCTGCGACCAACGTCTTCCATAATGGCAATCGTCTTCGACAAGCCGTCAGTCACGGCGCCCACCTCGCAGCCGCCCAACTGCAAACCGCCCGGCGACCGAATGGTGCCCGTGGGGCCCTTCACCGGATCCGTCGCGCCAGTGCTGAGGTTGATGTCGGTGTAGGCAATCGGCATGTAATCGCAGTAACCGTACCCCAAGCTATCCTTGCCATTCTCCGGACGCGCCGGATTGCGGGGGCAAAGGTAGGCCGGGATCGCGTTCTTGGCCACGGCGATGTTTTCCGGCGAGCCATTGTAAACGGTGGTCAGACTGTACTGGTCGTAGATGTCGCCACCTTCCATGTAGGGCAACAGCAGCATAAAGACCGATTGCTTGTCAAACGCGGTGCCCGTTCCGGCGGCGTCCACGCCTTCACCGCTGCCTGGCAAGCGATTGCGAGGGCTGGCGTAGTTGTTAATGGCGATGCCCTGCTGACGCATGTTGTTTTTGCATTGCGTGAGGGCGGCCGCTTCGCGGGCGGCTTGAATGGCGGGGAATAGCAGGGCGACTAGAACGCCGATAATGGCAATCACAATCAACAGTTCGATCAGGGTGAAGCCACTGCGGCGGGCCCGAGAGCCTCTCCAAATCATTGACATCGAATGTCCTCCAAGGGGTGATAGGCAGCGATACAGACAAGTACCGTTGCGATGAGGGAGAGACTACGGATTCGATGTGAAGGAATGGTGAGGCCCATATTCTATTCGCATGAACTTGATTCCCCCCATTCAGCGGAAACGCCAGCCGCCAACACTCGCATTGTGGAAGTGGCGCGCGCCAGGCATTCGCACAATGGATACTAGCCGACGGTTCATGCGCTCCGACCACGCCCTGCGCTTAGGCTCAGGGGGCGGGTCACACGGGACGGCTTCTCGTGCGATTGCTTTGCGCGTTTGCAGGATATGCCAAGGGCATAGCCCCCCAGCCCCATTTGGTCAGCATATTGGGCAGTACCCAGGCGGCTCGACGTGCACTTCCGTGGCTACGATTGGCGACTCAATCACTGACCAAGCCCCGCCAGCCACACTAAGTGACGATAGCCGTAAGTCGTTACCACCAAAGAAGAAAGGCCCTGAAACAGGGCCTAAAACTGAAGCGGAGGGCATGGGACTCGAACCCACAACCGGTTTCCCGGCACCACATTTCCAGTGTGGCCGCTAGCCATTCGCTTACCCTCCTCGAAGCCGAGTGCGCAGGCTATTCCTCTAGACCGTTC
The DNA here is from genome assembly GCA_964445985.1 of uncultured Pirellulales bacterium. Taxonomy (GTDB): domain Bacteria; phylum Planctomycetota; class Planctomycetia; order Pirellulales; family S012-138; genus CAYUMU01. The sequence goes on from CAYUMU010000110.1 coordinate 8,655, forward strand.
ACCTGGGCGAAAAGTTCGAAGAATTGCCGGAATCGCTCGGCCTGGCTGGGGAAAGTTTATCACACAAACGGGGCCGATTCCATTGGGGTTGAGAATTCGCTGGGGACCCCTGGGGTTGTGGGTGGAAGGTGAATGTTAAAGCATGGGGTGGTTGTCGTTCCGTGGCCTTGGCCCGGGGCGGGCTTCTTGTTGGAACGCTCCCTGGACAAGTTTTGGGCGGCGGCGTTCAATGGCAGCATGGCCCGGTTGCCCCTGGTGGGGCGCCTATCCGCTGCCCACTTTTCCGGAGCATTTGCGTTGGCAGATCCGAAACCTTCCACGCCCTCTCTCACCTCGGGTTCGCATCCACGTTCAGGTTCTCACCGTTTGAAACTTGCCGTGGTGCAAATGAGTTGCAGCGAAGATAAAGAGGCCAACGTGGCCAAAGCCGTGGAGCGGATTGGCGCGGCGGCCGGCCAAGGCGCGCAAGTCATTTGCTTGCAAGAACTTTTCGCAACCCCCTACCCCTGCCAAACCGAAGACCACGCGCGGTTTGCCTGGGCCGAGCCGATTCCCGGCCCCAGCAGCGATCGGATTGCAGCCGCCGCCGGCGAGCATGGGGTGGTGGTGGTGGCTTCGCATTTCGAACGCCGCACGGCCGGGCTGTACCATAACACGGCGGCCATTTACGAAGCCAACGGGGCCCTGGCCGGCTTGTATCGCAAGATGCACATTCCGGACGACCCCTTGTTCTACGAAAAGTTCTACTTCACGCCGGGCGACTTGGGCTTCAAGAGCATCCCCACCAGCCAGGGCGATTTGGGCGCCTGCGTGTGCTGGGATCAATGGTATCCCGAGGCAGCCCGGCTAACGGCGCTGGCCGGGGCACAAATTCTGTTCTATCCCACGGCCATTGGCTGGCTGCCCGACGAAAAGGCCACCTACGGCCCGAGCCAGCACAACGCTTGGGAAACCATGATGCGAAGCCACGCCATCGCCAACGGCGTGTTTGTGGCGGCGGCTAACCGGATTGGGAAGGAAGGCGAGATCGAATTCTGGGGAGGATCGTTCATTGCCGACCCCTACGGCAATTTGCTCGCCAAGGCGTCGCACGATCGGGAAGAAATCCTCATGGCCGAGTGCGACCTGAGCCTGATCGATACGGCCCGCACGCACTGGCCGTTTTTGCGCGATCGGCGGATTGATGCTTACGGAGACATGACGCGGCGGTATCGCGATTGATGGCACGGCCTGCGGCAGGCGGCGCCGGCGCACGAGAACCCCCGTTCCAACGGAGCAACGATGCCGACTGACTTGCCGGACAATCCGTATGGCTCGCCTCAAACCGATTCGGAGTTGCGCGCCCAGCCAATAGCCTGGCGGCTAACGGCTGGCCATGTGGCGTGGTGCATCGCGGTTATTAATCTGGTCGCGATCCTGGTGCTGGGCATCCTCACCATCCTAAATCACTTTATGCCGCTGAATCTCAGGCCAATCCCCCAGGCAATTCTCCAGATCAACGCGCTCTGGTGTATCTTCGGTGTCCCGAGTACGAGTGTTGGAATGGTGACGCAATATTCACGCCTCAAGGCGAGGGTAAGCTGGGGCTTTTGGTGCGTGGTGCTGTTCACCGCTTTTGTCTGGCTGGCGATGCTTTACTACTACATGTTCCTGTGGAACCCATATCGTTGGGAGAACCATGGGTAACGTGATGGCCTGGCCCTGGACCGCATGGCGGCGGCCCGGGCGCGGCGGCCGAGCCTTAACCAACTCTTTGGGCAATCTTCTCCAACATTGCGACTTGCAACGCCATCGCAAAGTATCTACACTCGTAGGCATTCGCAACTGAGTTGCATGTAGCGTGAAGTTCGCAGGAGGATCTGAAGCCGTGCTTGGGCGTCGTCGCATTGTCTGGTTCGCGCTGTGCTTGCAACTTTCGGCGGTCTTTATCGCCGGTGGGTTGCACGATCACGGAGCGGGCGATTGCTGCCACGATGCTGCCACGGCCGACGCGTCTTCCTGTCAGGCGTTGCACGCCCACGCGGGTTGCAACCACGCGGTCGAGGCTGCCGAAGCCGGTTCTCCGCTGGCAAAGCACTCGCGGGCTGACGGCTTTCAACGTCCTAGCGCGCAGGGCTGCGGCACCGAGGGCTGCCTGGCTTGCCAATTCCTTTCGCTATCGAGCATCACGCTTCCCGCGTGCCAGCTCACTCTTGAGCAACCCCTCAATTTAGACTTCGCGATTGCGGAGTTTGAGGTGGTATTGCTCGCGCAACACGGCGCGTTTTCTTCCCGCGCGCCGCCCCAGGGCGAGCTTCTGTAGTCGGTTGCCTGCTTTTCGCGGCGTTCGTTCGAATCGATTTCTGGGCCACTTCTGCCTGCCCTGCCCCTGGGGGTCAACAGGCTGAGCGGTTCCCAGCGGTTGGAATAAACGGCTGCGAAAGAACGCGGGCTTTCCTCCCCCTGGCTATTGGGGGCGAGGCTTATCTTGCCGCCTGTTGAACAAAGCTCGTGGGTCGTGTCGTAGCGCCGATCATTGTCGGCCCTCGCGACAAGACCTGTCTCCCCCACATTCAAACCGCCTAGATCGGAAACTTTGCGCCGGCATGGGCAACATGCAGCGCGGGGAATCCAGGGAAATAAACGCTATGAAATCCATTCCTTTCCGCCGGTTGCGCCCAACGTTCCGGCCCCTTCGCTTTGCTTTTACGTTGGTAGAATTACTGGTGGTCATTGCGATCATTGGCATTTTGATCGCGCTGCTGCTGCCTGCCATTCAAGCGGCTCGGGAGTCTGCCCGCCGCACCAGTTGCCAAAGCAATTTGCGGCAGCTGGGGCTGGCGGTGCATATGTATAACGATCGTGAGAATCGCCTGCCGTCGGGCTGGTTGGGCCGCAGTTCGAGTGGTCAGCCCGACCCGGAAGGAGCGCCCGGCTGGGGTTGGGCTTCGCAGTTGCTCCCGCTCATGGATCAACAACCGCTGGCCGACGGCATCAACTTCAACCTGGCCATCACGCACGCTCAACACGCCACGGTTCGCACGGCCAATCTGGAAATCTTCTACTGCCCTTCCGATGTCAGCGCCGAGCGCACGTTCATGCTGGATAAAGAAACCGGCGGCGCGCTCGTGCAACTTTCCAAGAGCAACTATGTAGGCATGTTTGGCACCGAAGAGGTGGAAGACTGTGAAGGGCTGGGGCCAGGGCATCAATGCACCGGCGACGGCGTGTTCTTTCACAACAGCCAGCTCACCTTTGGCGCCGTGACCGACGGCCTGAGCAACACCATTTTGATTGGCGAGCGGAGCAGCAAGTTGGGCTTTTCCACCTGGGTGGGGTCGGTCTCCGGGGGCGAAGAGGCGATGGTCCGCGTGGTGGGCATTACCGACCATCCGCCCAACGACGACCACGCGCACTTCGACGACTTCAGCAGCAACCACGCGGCCGGCGCCAATTTCTTGATGGGCGACGACTCGGTGCACCTGTTCAACAACAGCATCGATATCGACGTATATCGGGCACTCTCCACGCGCGCCGGCGGCGAACCGGCCAGCTTGGAATAGTTGCCTGGCGATCCATGGCCTGGCAGACCGGGGGATATCTGGACGTTCCAGCCCCCCGCTGCCCTGGCGCGCTCCTTTCACGGCAGCATCGCTGGCAGCAGCTTGACTGCGCCAGCGGCGGAATTTTCGCAACAATCGCTCCAAAGGATCCATTCGGACCCAAGTTGCCGATTCTGGGCAGACGATTTAGGATGAGTCTGCACTCAGCGCAGGGCGATCACGCCAAGACGACCACGCGATCCGCAATGGGCGCCGGCTGCTGGCAACTGCCTGCCAGGGCACGGAGCCGGGCGGGTGGTGACAGCAATGGCAGCACTTGCCCGCCGCGGCCGCATTAAGTCTTGACGTTTTCTTGCATTTCGAGTGCAATCCCGCGGCCCCTCCCCAGGGGTTTGGCCGGCACACAGCTTTCGCCATCCAGACGGTTTCCGAATCGAGAGTTTCCCAGACATGAGTGACCTTTCCCCGTTGACCGGCTTACCGCCTTCTGCATGGCGCACGGAGAGTGCTGCGCCAAATCCGGCCGGCTTGCGCAAGCTCTCGGTCCTCATGCCCATCTACAACGAACGCTGGACGCTCGAACAGATCGTGGGGCAGGTGCTGTCGGTGCGGTTGCCGGTGGAGGTTGAATTGGTGGCGGTCGACGACCGCTCTCGCGATGGCTCGTGGGATTTGCTGCTGTCGCTCGCCCAGGCCGACTCGCGGATTAAACCTGTTCGGCACGAAAAGAACCAAGGCAAGGGGGCCGCCATCCGCACGGCGATCGCGCACATGACCGGCGACGTGGCCGTGTTTCAAGACGCCGACCTGGAATACAGCCCCACCGATTATCCCAAGCTGTTGGAACCGCTGCTTTCCGGCCAGGCCGACGCGGTGTTTGGTTCGCGCTATGCCGGCAGCACCCGCAAGGTGCAATCTTACTGGCATACCATGGTCAATCGCCTGTTGACGCTGTTCTCGAACATGGTCAACGATCTGAATCTCACCGACATGGAAACCTGCTACAAAATGATTCGGGCCGACGTGCTCAAGCATCTCTGCCTGAGCAGCCACAGCTTTACGCTCGAGCCGGAAATCACTTGCCGCCTCAGCCAATGGGGAGCAAGGATCTACGAAGTGCCCGTCGGCTACACGGGCCGCAGCTTTTTGGAAGGCAAGAAAATTCGCCCCATCGACGGCGTCAAAGCCCTGTGGGCAATGATCAACTATCGCTACTTCAATAACCGCTTTACCGCCGATACCCGCTTGCAAGCGCTCAAGGCCCAAGAGCAAGCGCCGGCCCGGCGAAAGTGGATCTTGCAACAAATCCAGCCGTTCGTCGGGGCGCGCGTGGCCGAAGTGGGCGCCGGCCTGGGAACCTATAGCTTGGGGCTACTCAACCGAGAACGCCTGGTGCTCTGCGAAGATCAAGCCCTGCCGCGGCAACTGCTAAAGCAGCGGTTTGGCGAGCGATCTCAGGTTGAGATCTTGCCGCTGGATTGCGCGCGCCGAAATTGGACCGACGCGTTGAAACAGGAAAAGTTCGATACGGTCTTTTCCACGGGCTTGCTGGAACGGGAGCAGCACGATGAGGCCCTGCTGGCCGGCTTTCAACAAATTTTGGCCCCCGGCGGACACTGCGTTTTGATCGTGCCGGCCCAGCGGTGGTTGCACTCGCCCATCGACGATGCCTGGCAACGCGTCCGGCGCTATCAGCCGCAAGACCTCCGGCAAAAGCTGGCCGCGGCCGGGTTCGAGATCGTACACGAACAGGGCTTTGCGAAAGCCGGCAGCTTGGGTTCCGCAATTCGAGGGCGCCTGCTGCGGCGAACTGCTCCCAGCGGCCGTTGGATGCGCTGGAGCGATCGCTGTTTACCGCTCGCGAAAATCTGTGATCGCGTGCTGCCGATTCCCGCCTCGTGGCATTTGGTGGTGGCCCGCAAGCCCGAAGCGCAGGCACTCTCCAAAGCGGCCTAAGGCGGGCCGCCCAAGGAAGGTAGGCAACCTGGCGGCCGATGGCCACGCGAACCCCGCACGGGAGTGCGGTAGGAACGCGCTTTTATGGCAGCGTTTGCAGCAGCCCCAGGGCTGCCCAGGCCGTTCCCCAGTAGGTAGCCGTTTCTTCGATGCGGTCTTTCTTGGCGGCCTTGGTGCCTCGCACGGCCCAGGAGCCATCGGGTTGCTGGGTGCTGACCAGGAACTGTTGGGCTCGGCGAACCGCGGCGTCATCGGCCGGTGTGCCCGCCAGCGCGAGCGCGTAGAGGGCCATGCCCGTGCCGAGGGCGTCGCTGGTGTCGCCCACGAGCCAACCCCAACCGCCGTCGGCATTTTGCTGGGCTTTGAGGCTGGCAGTCCGCTCTTCCACTTCGGTTGCCGACCGATCGCGCACGCTCAAGAGGAGCCGAGCGACATACCACTCCGTGCTCTTGGGCTCGATGGCGGTTTCCAAACGCTGCGCGGCTCGCTGTCGGGCGGCGGTGACCTCGGGAAGATCGTCCACCGCGCCCAGGGCCAGCGAAAGCCACATGGTGGAAACCTGCGTTGTTTCTTCCGCCGGCCGCTTTTGCCTGGGAAGTTGCCCGGCCGGTTTCCACGAGCCATCGGGCTGCTGTCCCGCGAGGATCAATTTGACGAATGTCGCTCTGGTTTCGGCCGAGAGCGCCGCGGGGGCGCTGGCGGGATGCCCCAGCACCATTTGCGCCACGCCATCCAGATTGGTGGCAGCGTCGAGGGGCTTGCCCTCGGCGGGGCTTTTCAACGAGCTTTCGACCGATCGCTCCAGCCAGGATTGCAGCTTGGAGTTGTCGACGGGGATGCCTTTGCGGCGGGCTTCGTTAAATGTCCAACTGAGAAACGCCACGCGATGGCACGAAATGCACTTTCGCTCATCCATCCAACCAACGCCGGCTCGCTCTAAATAGGGCAGGCTTTGTTCCACCGCATGCTTGAGGGAAGCTTGCCCTAGAGGAAGTTGGGGTTCGTCGGCAAACAGCGACCCAGGCCCGAAGCCGACCAGCCAAATCACGGCAACCATTCGTGCGCACCGCATGGCATGTTCTCGCAGTAGGGAACAATACGCCCCGTGGATTGGGCGAGGCCGACGCGTAAGAAGTGCTTGCCAGTCGTACGGCCACGCCTCCCGGCATTATCTGCTAGTTGTGCGGACTTTGCCAGCAAACTGCCTGCGGATTCGAGGGGATCCGCGCGGGACAGTCTTGCTGCTTTACTTGGGCTGCCGCCGCTGCGCGAACAGCCACTCCCAGGTTTCTGGCGAGGCGTGGGTCTTGGGCCAGCTATCGTGCCCCACCTGGGGGGTTTGCGCCTGTGCGAATTTCAGCTTAGGCAAACAGCGATGACCGCCGCCGCAACATAAACCGTTAGCAGCAGCGACGCCAGCAGAAGAACCACATCTCTACGTATGCTTACCAGGCTGACCAGAATCAAGAAGGCGAGCGAAGCCAGACCCATCACGCCGGCCCAAGCGGCCAGCCCCAGCCATTGCGTGGGCGCCAACATCAGGCTCAGCAGCGCCGTCACCAGGGCCAACTGCTTGAGCGAGAACTGACGCGACTCCCGCCACGTTGCCTCAGCGCCCGGTTCCTGGCCGACTTGCTGCCGGCGAGGGTCTTCATGCGGCGGCGGAACCAGCAAGGGCGAGGGGGGCGGAGTCTCCACCGCGGGAAGGATTGCGTACTCCTTGGCCGGGGGCGGCGTTTGATCGGGTGGGTCGGCGTGACACATCAAAGGGTTTCTGACAACCGCCAGCAATGCAGGAAGCGTACGGCGCTCACGCGACTCTTAGCGCTCGCGCGGCCGGAACAACTGCCGGAGCGGACCAATCCGGGCCGGCGCGGGGCTGGTGGCAGGCATGTCGGCGGCAGGGCCAGTAGCCGATCCCGAGCCTTCGGTCGCCGCTGGTTCATCTCGCGGCCGGCTCGCTGGTTTTTGCAGCCGTTCGCGCCAATGGTCCCAAAACTCCCGACGGTCGTTTTCCGTTCCGCGCCATAAATCCAGACCTAAATCCAAGCTCTCGCGAACGGCGTCAGCCGGCAAAGGCGCCGGCTGATTCGGATCGGCCGGAGGCGTGGTGAACCGTTCCACCAAGGCGTTGATTTGCGAAAGATCGAACCCCACGGCAGGCGGTGGACCCGCGGTAGGCGCAGGCTCGCCGCCACTTGCCGGGGTATCGGCTTGCGCAGCCACGGATGGGCCGGGGGCGGCGTTGCTGGTCGGGCCGCGAGCGGCCGTCTCCTCGGCATTGCTCGCCGGTGGCGTTTCCACTACCGCCGGAATCGCGGTCGGGCCTGCTGGCTGGCTGACCACCAGCTGCGAATCAGCCGGCGGAGAATCACCAGGTTGGTTGTTGGCCGGGGGGAGTGCCGGACCCAAGCTGGGCGCCATGGGATTTTCACTGCCCTGCGGGGGAGGGGAAATTGCCGGCGTTGTGGGCTCGGGGGCTGTTGGTTCGGGTGTGATCACCTCCCTCGGCGTGAGTTCTGACGGCTTCGGCGAAGGCGGGTCGATGTTTTGGCCCGGGCTACTGAGCGAAGGTCCCCCGGTTAACTGGCTGGGGGAATTGTCGCTGGCGGCTTGATCGTTGTCAGCGGTTTGTTGGGCCGTGAGCGTGGGGGCGACCGCGGGCGAAGCGAACCATCCGCTGGCCCAACCGCCGGCGCCGATGGCTACCGCCACAACCAAGGCCGCGGCGGTGACGCCCAGCGGCGAAAACAACCGGCGACGGCGCGCCAGCGGGGCAGCCACGAATCGCCGGCCGGGGTGATCCTCGGGCAGGTACGGCGCCAACGCCGCGGCGAACAGGCCCATGCTGGCGTAGCGGTCTTGCACGCGTTTGGAAGACGCCTTGGCACAGGCCGCGGCCAAACCCTGGGGGATACTTTGTTGGCGGCTGTTGGCCGTGGGGATCTCCCGAGTCTTGACCTGCTCGATCACCGAGCGGGCCGTGCCGGAGAAGGGCAACTCCCCCGTTAGCGCCTCGTAGAGCACCATGCCCAGGCTGTAAACATCCGACGGCGGCCCCACGTTCAAGTGATCGCCGGTAGCCTGCTCGGGCGGCATGTAGAGCGCGGTGCCGAGGGCCGTGTTGGCGGTCATGAGAGTTTCGCTGGCAGCGGCCACCTTGGCCAAACCAAAATCGAGCACCACCGGCTCGCGGCCGTTGCGGAGCATGATATTGGTGGGCTTGAGATCGCGATGCACCACGCCCTGCCGATGGGCTTCTTCCAGGGCCAGCGCCACCTCGTACACAATCCGCACGGCTTCGGCCGGATCGAGCCGGCCGCGGCCCAAGCGCTCCGAAAGCTTGGGGCCTTCGATCAGTTCCATCACCATGTAAGGCCGGCCTTCGTCCTCGTCGACGTCAAACACCGTGCAAATATTGCGGTGCTTGAGCTGCGAAACCGCCCGAGCTTCGCGCAAGAAGACGTCTTTGTCCAGCTTGTCGGGCCGGGGAACTTTGATGGCCACGGAGCGCTGCAGCCGGGCATCCCACGCCTGATACACCTTGCCGAAGGTGCCTTCGCCCAAGGGCTTGCCGGCGGCGAACTGATAGCGGCCCAACCGCGTGGACGACAGATCGAGCGTGCCGCGTTCGACGTCGGTTTGGGTTTCCCGCTCGGCTTCCAAGACTTCGAGCACCGTGTCTTGATACTCCGGGAAGCGGCGGAACAGATGGCCGCGATCCACGGTTTCACCCCGTTCGCGGCGGAGATCGATCTCCAACTCTAACATCATGGCCAGGGCCGAGCGGTAGGCTGGACCTTCCAAGTTGGGCAGGTAGCTTTCCACCTCGGCCGCGCGGCCCTCTCGCCAATCGTCTTCAAACCGATCGCAAAGCCGATCCAGCTCGATCGCCTGGTCGGCACTCAAGATCGTAAAGCGGGTGCTCATGGAACATTCCTGCGCAAAATGGATTGGAGGCGTCCTGGTATTCTACAGCAAAGGCTTCCAGCCGGCGGCGCAATTCAAACCACGCCCTTTCCCATGACTGAAATGGCCGCAGCGAGCGAAAACGGGACATTCTCCGTGCAGTTCCTCGGATTTGAATTGTGGCTCACGATAGCAGGCAAGTGAAAAACTTTCTCTCCCTAACAGATTCTAGGTGCGCCCCTTTCGCCTGGAAAGCAGCGGGCGCTACGCAAGCACACTGCGTGCATTCAGAGTGAGCAGGGGAACCCTGCCCAGCCGTACACAGCGGTGGCAAAGCAACATATCGTAGCAGCGGCAAGTTTTGTTATGACAAAGCCATTCTTCTCGTGGACAGCGACCACACAAACTACATTGCAACATGCATGACGCTCCGATTCTAATGGACCCCCAAGAGTTGGACAGCCAAGGGGGTTGTTTAAGATGGCAGGGGCGGGCGGCCCGCGAGACCCCTCCCAGGTCTCGCGCGGACGCGGCAGCTTGGTCCCCGCTAAGCGTTCCGTTTGAGGTTCCATTTTGAGTCGCGCGATTTTCCTTAGATTTCTCGTCGGCCGACCGGGGCCGGCTTGAGTCGCCTTGGCCGGGCGGCACCGGGGGCAGGGCTCAATCGACAGCACCTTGGCTTCGCCGAAATGCGCGGCTCATCCATCACCATGGTGGCCGCCGCGGCGCGCGACTGA